>NZ_BOQN01000030.1 GCF_018332695.1 Paractinoplanes toevensis | reverse complement strand
CTCTCGCGCAACGACCCACGCACGCAGCCCCGGCGCGGCAACGCCTCGCGCTGCTCACCCATACACGCCGCTCTGCTCCGCTCGGAGGGCGTTTTATACGTATTCGAACCGTCGTGACGGGCCGATGCCACGTCTTGGCGCCGGCATCGCAGATCTTGTGGAGTTTGGAAGCGCTGCCCATCAGGCGGGACCATGCCCGAGATGCGGGACTACGACCCGGTATCCGAGCGCGGCGACCATCATGCGGGAGGTCGATGGCTGTCGCCAGGGATCGTTCGTGCCGGCGGGTCGGGGTGGCGAGCTTGGGGCGGGCCCGCCCGCAGCGGGCGCGCGGAGGGTGAGTTGCACCTGCCGGGACCGCGTGCCACGGGAGTGCTTCGGCGCGTACGGCAAAGGTTTGATCTTCAGCGCGAAAGCGTCCCGCCCTCCGTTTCGCAGAAGCCTGGGCCGGGGTCCCGTTCCTTCTGGATTGGCGGACCCCGACCCGGAAGATCTCCAGACCGCGATTCGCACCTTCTGTGCACACCGTCGCGGACCGGCCCGACCACTCCTAGGCTGGTGTGACGCGGGGCATATAGCTGTGTCTTGACTCCGGAGACACGGCGCGGCAACCGGGGCGAAACGGCAATTTGGCAACCTGGACACCACGGAGACGGCGTCACCGAGCCGTCAACCCGACGGGAGGAGCTAGATGTTGCTGCGGGTTCGAGTCACCCTGCCGGACCGTCCCGGTGCCCTCGGCCAGGTGGCCCGCACGCTCGGCGTTGCCGGAGCCGACATCGTCCAGGTCATCGTCCTGGAACGCCTCGGCGGCCGGGCCGTCGACGACTTCACCGTCGTCTGGCCGGGCGCATCCCGCGTGGAACGGCTTCTCGCCGGCCTCGCCGCCATCCCCGGCGTCCAGGTCGACGGCGTCTGGAAGGCGATCGGGGCGCCGGTCAACGGGGGCCACGACGCCGAGTTGCTGGCCCAGGTCGCGGCCAACCCGGCCGACGGCCTCGCCACCCTGGTCGACGCGATGCCCGGCCTGCTGGCCGCCGACTGGGCCGCGGCCGCCGTGGTGCCGGCCGACTGGGCCGCCCGGTCCGGCGCGCCCCGCCCACTGCCGACCGAGCCGATGCTGGGCCTCAGCGACGACGCCACGGTCGTCTACGCGAGTTGGCGTGCGCCCGCCCCGCTGCAACTCCCCGAGATCACCCCGCTGCGGGCCCGCCCGATCACCGGCCCCGAGGGCACCCGCTACGCGGTCGCCCCGTTCGGCCGGGCCGGGCTCGTGCTCGTGGTGGCCCGCTCGGACGACGAAGACCTGCCGGCGGCCGGCTTCCACATCACCGAGGTCGACCGGGTGGCGCAGCTCGTCCGGGCCGCGGCGGTGATCCTCGGCGACCGGCTGGACACCGCCGGTGTGCCCGCCGTCATGTGATCGGACTCTCGGCGAAATACCAGCTCAAGCAATGTCCGTGCAACACCTGGGCGGCAGAATTGGGAGCGGGATAAGACGCCGAAAGGAGTGCCGCGCATGGCGCTGTGGCGGATCCGGGCAACGGTCGACGACCGGCCTGGTTACCTGTCCGTTCTGACCGCGAGCCTCGCTCTGCGGTCGGTCAACATTCTTGCCGTCCAGGTGCACACCACCGAGGCGGGCGCGGTCGACGACTTCCTCGTCGACGCGCCCGACGCACTGACCGAGGCCGACCTGCTCGGGGCGATCGCCCGGGGCCGCGGCCGGGACGCGTTCGTGGCCCGGGCCGAGGCCGAGGGCCTGGCCGACCAGCCCACCCGGGCGCTCGTCCTGGCCGGCCGGCTGGTGCACGACCAGGACGCTCTGGGTGAGGCACTGGTCGCCCTGCTCGACGCGGCCGAGGTGCGGTGGCGGCCCGAGCCGCTCACCGGCCGGCCCGGCTACGACGACGCGCGGATGACCCTGGCCGACCCGGCCGGCGGCTCCTACGAGGTGCTGCGCAGCCGGCCGGCGTTCACGCCCGCCGAGTTCGCGCGGGCGCAAGCGCTGGTCGAGCTGTCCGGCACGCTGCTGCGCCGCCACCAGGAACAGACCACGCTGCTGCTGCCGGACGGTGCCGAGCTGACCGTGCGGCCCGCGGCCGCGGAAGACGCCGAGGCCGTCCGCGAGTTGCACGCGCGCTCCTCGGCGGCCACCCTGGCCGGCCGCTACCTGGGCGGTGGCGCACCGTCCGAGGCCCGGCTGTCCCGCCTGCTCGAACCGGCCGGCGGCCGCACCCTGGTGGCCGTCTCCGGCGACCGGGTGGTGGCGATGGCCAGCCTGCTCGCCGAGGGCGACCTCGGCGAGATCGCGATCCTGGTGGAGGACTGCTGGCAGCGGCGCGGCATCGGCACGGCGTTGCTCCGGCGCCTCCGTGCGTACGCCGAGCGGGGCCGCTTCGCGGCCCTGGTGGCACACACCGGCGCCGACAATGTGGCGATGCTGCGCACCCTGAAGCGCCTGGGCGCCGGCCCGGCCGACCGGGACGGCTCGATGATCAGCGTGACCCTGGCCGTCCCCGGCCGCGAGTCGGTCGGCGACGAGACACCGGCACTCTCCTAAAACGTCAGGAGGTGCGGGTGCCGTGCTCGACGCAGCTGGCGGTCCAGCCGGTCGGCACGACCTGCACCTTCATCCGGCGCCGGCACTGCGGGCAGAAGCGCGGGGGCTCCAGCTCCCGCGCCGCCGCGCAGGCCGCGTGGTCACCCTGGGCGGCGTCCTCGCCGCAGCGGTCGCAGAACATCGTTACAACGTCGCCGACAGCGCCTTGACCGGCATCTTCAGGTCTTCGAGCAGGGCGAGGTCGTCGGTCGCGGGGCGGCCCAGCGTCGTCAGGTAGTTGCCGACGATCACCGCGTTGATGCCACCGAGCAGGCCGTCCCGCGTACCCAGATCGCCCAAGGTGATCTCGCGCCCACCGGCGTACCGCAAGATGGTTTTAGGCATCGCCAGCCGGAAGGCGGCGATGGCGCGCAGCGCGTCCTTCCCCTCCACCACCGGCTGGTCACCGAGCGGCGTGCCCGGGCGCGGGTTGAGGAAGTTCATCGGGACCTCGTGCGGGTCGAGCTCGGCCAGCTGGGCCGCGAACTCGGCACGCTGCTCGATCGTCTCGCCGAGGCCGAGGATGCCGCCGCAGCAGACCTCCATGCCGGAGTCGCGCACCATCTTCAGGGTGCCCCAGCGCTCCTCCCAGGAGTGCGTGGTGACCACGTTGGGGAAGAAGGACCGGCAGGTCTCGAGGTTGTGGTTGTAGCGGTGCACGCCCATCTCGACCAGCTCGTCGACCTGCTCCTGGGTGAGCATGCCGAGGCTGGCCGCGACCTGGATGTCGACAGCGGCCTTGATGGCCTTGACGCCCTCACGCATCTGGTCCATCAGCCGCTTGTCCGGCCCGCGCACCGCGGCCACGATGCAGAACTCGGTGGCCCCGGTCGCCGCGGTCTGCCGGGCCGCCTCGACCAGCGACGGAATGTCCAGCCACACCGAACGCACCGGCGAGGCGAACAGCCCCGACTGCGAGCAGAAGTGACAGTCCTCCGGGCAGCCGCCGGTCTTCAGCGAGACGATGCCCTCGACCTCGACTTCCGGCCCGCACCACTTCATCCGCACGTCGTGGGCGAGTTGCAGCAGCTCGGGCAGGTCTTCGTCGGGTGTTTTCAGGACCTCGAGGATCGCCGCCTCGTCGAGGCCCCTTCCGGTCGACAGCACCTGGGCCCGGGCCCGATCGAGGATCTCTGGCATGTCCGTACCCTACAGACCCTCGCAGCCGGTAGGACTGTCGGTGGCGGGTGATAGTTTGCCCTTCTCGTGATCGTTGGGGGTGCCTTGACGGGCTGGTTGGAAGCGCTGGAGCGCCTCTCGAGAAGCAGGGCCAAGGCCGGGCTCACCCGTCAGTTGCGCCCGCGTCCGGCCGACGACTTCGTCGTCGATCTGGCCGGCAACGACTACCTCGGCCTGTCCGCCCACCCCGAGGTGGTCGCGGCATCCGCTTCAGCCCTTGCGGCGTACGGGTTGGGAGCGACCGGTTCCCGCCTGGTCCGCGGATCGACCGCCTTACATGAGGCGTTGGAGTCTTCACTGGCGTCGCTTCTGGGTTTTCCGGCGGCTCTCGTGTTCTCCTCGGGTTACCTGGCCAACCTGGCCGCGGTCCGCGGCGCGACGGCCGTCTGCGACCTGATCGTCTCGGACGCCTACAACCACGCCTCGCTCATCGACGGCTGCAAGATCTCCGGCCGGCGCACGGTGGTGGCCCCGCACAACGACCCCACCGCGGTGGCCGCGATCCTCGACGCCCACCCCGGCCAGCCCGCCGTGGTGGTGACCGAGTCGGTCTTCTCGGTCGACGGCGACCTGGCCCCGCTGGCCGCGCTGCATGAGGTCGCCTCGTCCCGGGGCGCCCTTCTGCTGGTCGACGACGCCCATGCGGTCGGTGTGCTCGGCCCGTCCGGCGCCGGTGGCGTGGCCGCCGCCGGCCTGGCCGGCCGGCCCGACGTGATCGTCACCGCCACCCTCTCGAAGTCACTGGGCGGCGCCGGCGGCGTGGTCGCGGCCCCCGAGCCGTTCATCCGGCACCTGATCGACACCGGCCGCACCTTCATCTACGACACCGCCCTGCCGCCGGCCGTGGTCGCCGGCGTCCACGAGGCACTGCGGCTCGCCCGCGACGCCGACGACCGCCGCGCCGTGCTCACCACCCGGGCCGCCCAGGTGGTGGCCCGCCTCACCGAGGCCGGCTTCCCGGTCGGCCACCCGGCCGGAGCCGTGCTGTCGGTGCTGGCCCCCGGCCCCGAGGCGGCGGTCGCCTGGGCCGCCGACTGCCGCGACCGCGGCGTGGCGGTCGGCTGCTTCCGCCCGCCGTCCACCCCCGACGGCACCTCACGCCTGCGCCTGACCCTGAACGCCGGCGTCCCCGACGAGGCTTTCGCCCATGCCCTGGACGTGATCGTGGAGTGCGCACCGTGACCGCCCCCAACTCCCCCGACGTGACCGCGGTGACCACCCGCCTCCCCCAGGCCAACGCCGTCTTCACCCCGGGCCCGGCCGGCTTCACCCTCCCGCCGTTCCCGTTCCCCACCGCCACCCTCGACTTCACGGCCACCGCCACCACGCTCACGCCGAGCACCACCGGCGGCCCGACCCGAGCCGTTCCCGCCGCCCGATCCGACCCGGACGCCTTCCTCGACGGCCCGCTGGGCGCCCCCATCTCGCCCGATGACGAGCAGCGCGGCACGGCCAACGGCAGCGACCTCGACACGCTTACCGACGGCCCGCTCGGCGCACCCGTGCCGCCCGCCGGCGACCCGCACGGCGCTGACGGCGGCGACCTCGACACGCATGCCGACGGCGCACCCACCGACGCCGGGTCCAGCACGCCGGCCACGCACAGTGGATTCGGCGACGGCCTCGGGGCGCCGACCGGCGGCCCGATCGGCGCGCTTGCCGACGGCGACCTCGGCACGTACACCGACGGCCCGCGCGGACCCGCCGCGGGCACGCCTGACGGTGGGGCGCTCGGTGCGGCCACGGATGCTTCCGCGGGCGTGCACGGCGACACCTCGCTCAGCGCTCTCGCCGACGGCTGGCACAGCGCGCTTGCCGACCGGAGTCTCGAGCAGTCGGCGGCGGGCTCGCTCGGTGGGACCGCTCCGCCGGTCGAACCCGCGCCGTCGACCGCGCCCGACGACCCTGGAAGCGCGCCCCCCGGCGTACCGGATGGGCCTGGAACCGGACCGCTCGGCGTGCCCGTCTCGCCGGCGCCCGCCGGGCCGAACCTCGACGCCGAAGATCTGCCCAGCGGCGAGGCGATCGGTGCGGAGATCGCCGCCGAACTGGCGGCGCAGGCGCCCGAGACGCAGGCCGCGCCGCGCCGCGCCGACACCGGTGAATGGCGCGGGATCGTGCTGGTCACCGGCACCGACACCGACGTCGGCAAGACGATCGTCACGGCCGCCGTGGCCGCCGCCGCCCAGGCGTCCGGCCTGCGGGTCGCCGTCATCAAGCCCGGCCAGACCGGCATCGCCACCGGCGCACCCACCGACCTCGAGGTCGTCAACCGGCTGGCCGCGCCGGAGACCACGCGCGTGCTCGCCGAGTACCCCGAGCCGATGGCACCGCTGGCCGCCGCCACGGTCGCGTCGATGCCGCCGTTGGAGCTCTACGCGGTCGTCGACGCCATTCGCGCCGAGGCGGAGAAACACGACCTGGTGCTGGTCGAGGGGGCCGGCGGCCTGCTGGTGCCGATGGGCGTGCGCCCCTCGGGCGCGTCGTGGACCCTGGCCGACCTGGCCACCACCCTCGGTGTGAAGACCATCGTGGTGGCCCGAGCCGGTCTGGGCACGCTCAACCACACCGCGCTCACCCTGGAGGCGCTGAACCGGCGCGGCGTCCCGGCCGGCGTGGTGATCGGCGCCTGGCCGGCCGAACCCGAGCTGCTCCACTGGGCCAACCTCAGCGAGATGGTCCCGCACCTGATCGGCGCCCTGCCCGACGGAGCGGGCCGGATGGACCCCGGGGTCTTCCGGCGTTCCGCACCGGGCTGGCTGACCCCGCCGCTCTACGGCGAGATCGACAACTGGCGCGTGTGGGCCGAGGAAACCGGCGAAGGCCACCACTGACCCCACAGACTCCGGTGGCGGGCGGCCGGCCCGACTACATCGCCTCGGCCAGCTCGGCGAGTTTGGTGAGGGTCGCCCAGTTGCGTTCGGTGCCGTGCACGGCGAGACGGCGGGCGACCATCGCCGAGTTCACCGGGTTGCCGTGCACCCCGGTGCGGTAATCGAGGTAGACCTCACGGTCCCGCACCCGGATGTCGTCGTGCTCCTCCAGCCGTTCGACCCGCTCGGCGGCCGGGCGTTCGGCCAGGAAGATGACGCGTACGAGGGTGGGGCGCTCGGCGGCCGCCTCGGGAAAGGGGTTGGCGGCGAGGATCTCGCGCAGGCGGGCGTGACTGCGAATCATGACCGGCTCGCTCAGGCCGAAGTCGGTGCGCAGCACCGTCTGGATGATCGGGCCGATCTCCTGGTCGGTGCGCAGGAGGACGTTGCCGCTCTGCAGGTGGGTGCGGGCGCCGGGCAGACCGGCCTCGGCGAGCCGCTCGACCAGGGCGGCCATCGGCACCTTGTTACGCCGGCCGAGATTGACCGCCCGCAGCAGCGCGATCCACACCGTCATCCGCCCCGTCGCCTCCGCTCGACTCGTCGATCAACGACATCATCGCGGGTCGCAGAGGGCCGCGCCGACGCACCCCGGGTGCGATTTTCGGGTGTGGAGCGGCCGGTCGGGGGCCGATTCAGCACCAGGAGCGTTCCCGATGCATCGAGGTCGCCATAGGCTCGTTGTGACCGCGATCACGTCCGAGAGGCCTGTCATGACGGAGTCGACCAACGCATACGAATACCTGGACAACGTCGGGCCGGAGGAGCGGGCGCGGCTCGAGGCGGTCCGGCGCTACCGGCTGGTCGATCAGCCGGTGGAGGACGCGTACGACCGGATCGCGTTCGTGGCGGCGGCCATCTTCGACACTCCGATCGCGACGGTGTCGCTGGTCGAGCAGGACCGGGTGTGGCTGGCCGCCTGCCAGGGGGTGGGCGGGTTGCGCGAGGTGGGCCGGGAGCCCGGCCTGTGCGCCTCGGTGATCGCGCAGGACGACGTCTACGTGATCAACGACGCGGCCGTCGACCCGCGCACGCTCGAGCACCCGCTGGTCCGCGGCGACCTGGGCCTGCGCTTCTACGCGGCGGCGCCGATCCGCACCCACGACGGCTACCGCCTGGGCACCGTCAACGTCATCGACAGCCGGCCCCGCGAGGCGACGACCCGCCAGCTACGCGCCCTGGAACACCTGGCGTCGATGGTCTCCGACGAGCTCGAACTGCGCCTCATGGTGATCCGCAGCGCCGCCGCCGAGCAGCGCATGCGCGAGCGGGTGAACTGACCACCACCGGGCCGCTCCGATGATCGACGGCCGCTGATTACCGGGCGGGGAAATCGGGTAGCGCAAGGTCATGCGTACCCCCCGAACGATCGCCGTGGTCGCCCACCAGCGCAAGAAGCTCGACGGTGGGCTGGACGAGCTGCGACGCCGGATCACCGACGGCGGCGTCGACAAGTTGATCTGGGCCGAGGTCCCGAAGAGCCGCAAGGCGCCCAAGCAGGTCCGCAAGGCCGTCGCGGCCGGAGTAGACCTGCTCGTCGTCTGGGGCGGGGACGGCATCGTGCAGCGGTCACTCGACGTGCTGGCCCAGGAGAAGGGCGGCTCGAAGATCCCGGTGGCGATCATCCCGGCCGGCACCGGGAACCTGCTCGCCACCAACCTGGGCATCCCGGCCGACCTGGAGAAGGCGGTCGACATCGCGCTGCACGGCCGCCGGCGCCGGATCGACCTGGGCAAGATCGAGGGCGAGTACTTCGGCGTGATGGCCGGCATCGGCTTCGACGGCGCGATGATCCACGACGCGGACCGGAAGATGAAGGACCGTCTCGGCAAGCTCGCCTACGTGTGGACCGGCCTGCGGCACGTCAACGGCGAGGCCGCCACCGCGCGCATCCTCGTCGACGGCGTGAAATGGTTCGACGACGAGGCCAGCTGCGTTCTCATCGGCAATGTCGGCATGATCACCGGCGGCATCAACGCGTTCGACGACGCCAAGCCGGACGACGGCTGGCTCGACGTCGGCGTGGCCACCGCCCAGGGTGCTCTGCAGTGGGCGCGAGCGCTGGGCACGATGGCGGTGGGCCGCTCCGACCGGTCACCGTTCGTGCGCACCACCCGGGCCCGCCGCATCGACGTGAAACTCGAGAGCAAGATGGAGTACGAACTCGACGGCGGCGCCCGCACCAAGACCAAGAGCTTCTCCGCCAGGGTCGCCCCCGGCGCGGTCAAGATCTGTGTCCCCCGCGAGTCCGCCGAGGCCGCCTGACCCCGGCGCCTCCGCCTACCGCTGGTCAGGGCCCCAACTTTGGCCAGCCACCAAACGTGGATGGTCTCCCCCAGCACGGCCGGTCGCCCAGTTCGATCCCAGCGTCCAGCACGGCCGGGCGCTTACGAGTGGTCGGCCGGCTCGGTGAGGGCTATGCCGGCCAGGGCGAGCGCGTGGGCGCGGCCGGGGCAGCGGCGTGGGCCGGCCCCGAAAGCGAGCTCGCCGTCGAGGGCGACCACCACCTCCTCGCCGGCCTCCACCGCGAGGCCGCCGGGCAGGACGGTTGCGGCGGTGGCCCGGCGCTTCGTGGCCGGCACCGGCGGATCTTCGCGGAAGACCGTGGCCGGCGAGCGGTCGCGCAGCCGGTCGATCAGCGCGGCGGTGGGGTCGCAGGCCTGGACCAGGACGCCGATCCGGGCCGCGGTCCGCTCGTCGTGGGCGCCGGCCAGAACCTCGATCAGCCTCTCGACGGTCGCGTCGGCGAGGACCTCGTCAGCACGCGCCTCGTCGCCCCCGACGGGAGGCTCGCCACCGACGACCGCATCGCCACCGACGACCGCATCGACGCCAGCGGCAGGCTCGACACCGACGACCGCATCGACGCCAGCGGCAGGCTCGACGCCGACGACCGCATCGCCATCAGCGGCAGGCTCGGCGCCGGCGACCCGGATGCCCGGTTGCCGGTCCTTCGCGGCGGTGCCGGGGCGGTAGGCCTGGGCGATCTGCCGCACCAGGTCGGTCACCGGCTCGGTGATACCCATCGCGCGGGCCAGCGTCGCCACCGGGTGTTCGTCGCCGGCTCGCCGCAGGGAAGCGGGCGGGATCCGGGAGATGATCTCGACCGACAGTGCCCGGCGGCGGTCGTGCGAGGGGCCGGTGCTGAAGCGGCCGACCGACGCGCGCAGCCAGGCGATGCCGCTGGTGCCGGGCGGGACCGGTGGGACGACGAAGGTGGGGTCGGTCAGAACGGCCAGGGCGGCCCGGTCGCGGATGGTCGGCATGACCAAGGACGCTAGGGCTGGGACCGTTCGGTGACCGCCGAAGTTCCCCGCCGACCGAAGATAGTCGCGACAAAAGACAAATTTGCGACAAAACGCAATGGGGTTTTTATGGGTTTATTTGCCTGTCAATCCCCTGGATTGGGGCGCCGGCCAGACCGCAGACTGGCCTTCCGCTCCGCAACTCCAGGGGGTTCGACATGATCGCAGTCAGCGTCGCCGCCGTGTTGATCGCGGCCGCCGTCATCGTCGTCGGTTATCGCCTCGGTCGCACGCACTCCGCCTGGCGCGACGTGCACAACGCCCGCCAGGCACTCCGCAGCACCCGCCGGGACGCCATGGCCCAGACGGTCCGGTTCGTCTCGGCCTCGGTGATCATTTTGGCCACGCTGTTCGCCGCCGCCTTCAACGCGGCGCGCTGAATGTCAGGCGATCTGCTGCCACCAGCCGTCGACCGGCGGCGGGTTGTCGACGTCGACCCGCTCGCCGGGACGCGGAATCGCCAGCTTGACGTCGCGGGCCTTGGCCTCGGCCCAGGCGCGGTCGGCCGGCTCCGGCCAGTCGTGCAGAGCCAGGTTGAACGTGGCCCAGTGCACCGGGATCATCAGCCCGCCGCGCACGTCGACGTGGGTGGCCACGCCGTCCTCGGGGATCATGTGGATGTCCGGCCACTGGTCGCCGTACGCCCCGATCTGCACCAGGGTGACGTCGAACGGACCGTGTTCCGCACCGACCTCGGCGAAGCCGGGGAAATAACCGGTGTCGCCGGAGTAGAAGACCTTGCGGGTCGGCCCATTGATCACCCAGCTGGTCCAGAGGGTCTCGTCGCGGCTGAAGCCCCGGCCGGAGAAGTGCCGGGCCGCGGTGGCGATGAACTCGAGGCCGGCGACCTTGGCCCGCTCGTTCCAGTCCAGCTCGATGATGCGGGTGGCGGGCACACCCCAGCGCTCGAGGTGCGCGCCCACGCCCAGCGGCACCAGGAACGGCGCGGCCTGGAGGTCGACAAGGTTTTGGATGGTGTCCATGTCGAGGTGGTCGTAGTGATCGTGGGAGATCAGCACGGCGTCGATCGGCGGCAGGTCACGCAGCGCCACCGGCGGCTCGTGCAGGCGCTTCGGCCCGGACAGCCGGGACGGCGAGCAGCGCTCGCTCCAGACCGGGTCGAGCAGCACCCGGCGACCCTCGATCTCGACCAGTGCCGAGGAGTGGCCGAACCACGTGACGTGCAGGCCCTCCGCGTCCAGGCCGGGCACCGGGGCGACGACCGGGATCGGCTGGTGCGGCCGGCGGGCCTCGCGGTCGCGCATCGCGGCGGCGGCCATCCGGGGCATGCTGGCGGCGGAGAGCGGACTGGCCGGGACGGTGTTGCGGAATTTGCCCTCGGAGAACTGCGGGGAGGCCAGCATGCGGGCCAGCCGGTCACCCTTGGCCTTGGCACCCATCTGCCGCGGGATGTCCTTCGCGACCCACACGGCGGCAGCGCCCAGCGCCAGAGCGATCAATGAACCGGTTCGTCCCCGCTTTGTCATCACCCCAGTTTGACGGCCTGAAGGGGGTCCCCGCCACCGAGGTGGAAAGGTTCTAGACTGCGCGGCCGTGACTGTCGACACTCTTCAAACTCAGCAGCAGTTGATCGTCCGTCAGCGGATCCGCCTGATGGTCAACCAATATGAGATCCACGCCGTCACCCCCGACGGCCAGGAAGCCGGCATCCTCGCCTTCGCCCAGCAGAAGCGGATGGCGTTCAAGGAGCAGGTCACCCTGTACTCCGACGACACCAAGACCACCCCGGTGCTGGGCTTCAAGGCTCGCCAGGTGATCGACCTGGGCGCCACCTACGACGTCACCGACGCGAGCGGTGCGCCGATCGGCCTGTTCCGGAAGAACTTCAAGGAGTCGCTGCTGCGCTCCACCTGGCACCTCGAGCAGCCCGGTTACGGCGAGATGATCGGCCGGGAGAGCAACCTGACCGTTGCGATTCTGCGTCGGTTCGTGGACTCGCTGTCCTGGCTGCCGTACCACTTCGAGTTCCTGATCGGCGACCGGCCGGCGTTCTCGGTGGTCAAGAAGTGGGGCCTGCGCGACCGTTACGTGGTCACGATCCACGACCCGCAGCTGGACCGCCGGCTCGTGGCGGCCATGGCGGTTGCGCTGGACGCTCTGCAAGCCCGGTAGCGTTGCGGGGTATGGACGATTCTCGGGCTCAGCGTTTGTTCGGAGAAAGCCTGGTCGCACCGGGTGATCTCGCGGCCAGCCCGTTCCGGGTCGACCGGGACCGGATCGTCAGCTCCCCCTTCTTCGCGAGGCTGGCCGGCGTTACCCAGGTGATCAGCCCGGGCGGTGCCGGCCTCCTCGTGCACAACCGCATGACGCACAGCCTGAAGGTCGCTCAGGTGGCCCGCGCGATCGCGGAACGGCTGGTAAAGGCCGACAAATCTGATCTGTCGGAGAAGTTGGGTGGCCTCGACCCCGATGTCGTCGAGGCCGCCGCCCTCGCCCACGACCTCGGCCACCCACCCTTCGGCCACCTCGGCGAACGCGTCCTCGACCAGCTCGCCCGCAACCGGCTGCGTATCCCGGACGGCTTCGAGGGCAACGCCCAGTCGTACCGGATCGTCACCAGCACCGAGATCCGCGGCCAGGCCACGATCGGCCTCAACCTCACCAACGCCGTCCGCGCCGCGATCCTCAAATACCCGTGGACCAGGCACGGCACCGCCCGCTACATGGACCCGCCGCCGCGCGGCGCGGCACCGATCCCGGACGACCCCGAGGCCGGCTCGCTCAAGTTCGGCGCCTACAGCACCGAGGTCGACGACATGGCGGCCGCCCGGGCGCCGTTCGCCGGCCGGGTCGCCGACTGGCAGCAGACCGTCGAGGCCTCGGTGATGGACACGGCCGATGACATCGCCTACGCCATCCACGACCTGGAGGATGTGCACCGGGTCGGCGTGCTCCAGCAGGGTGCGGTCGCCGCCGAACTGATGGCCTGGCAGCGCTGGGGACCGGACTCGGATCCGACCCGGGCCGGCGGCGCGATCGAGTCGCTGCGCCGCCAGCTGCACCGCAAGGACGGCTGGATGGCCAACGACGACGCCTTCGCGGCCGCCGTCGAGCTGGTGCGCGCCGAGTTGGTCGACGGCCTGCTGGCCCGCCCGTTCGACGGCTCGCTGGAGGCGGAGGCCCAGGTGGCGGCGTTCTCGGCGAACTGGACCCGGCGCCTGGTCGAGTCGATCGAGCTGATCGGCCAGCCCGCCGTCCGCTCCGGGCACGTCCAGCTCTCGGTCGCCCAGTGGCACGAGGTCCAGATCCTCAAGTTCGTCCAGAACCGCTTCGTGCTGGCCCGCCCCGACCTGGCCCTGCACCAGCGCGGCCAGGCCCGCCTGCTCGCGTCCCTGGTCGAGGCCCTGCTGTCCTGGCTCACCGACCCCGACGAGGAGGAGCGCATCCCCCGCCGCCTGCGCGACCTGGTCGAACTGGCCGACACGGAACTCCCCGACGGCACCCCGGACCGCCTGGGCCAGGCCCGCGGCCGAGCCGTGGTCGATTTCGTCGCCGGTCTGACCGACAGCCAGGCCGTCGGCCTGATGGACGCGCTCTCCGGCCGCTCCCGCCAGCTCTGGACCGACGCCTTCGTGCTTTAAGACCTTCAAGACCTTCTTGTCGCATCTGGGTGGTGGGTACAGACCGCTGCTCCCGCCGAGGCCGGGCCGGGGCCCAGCAAGGCTGGCCCTGGCCCTTCATTCTGCGTAAGTGGTTGCTCCCGCTTACTTGACGTTATGCAGTCTGCTGCCTGCATAATGCTCGGGTGAGCGACGCCGTGTTCAGAGCGCTCGCCGACCCTTCCCGGCGGCGGTTGCTCGACAGCCTGCGGAAAAACGATGGGCAGACGCTCGGGCAGCTGTGCGGGCAGCTCGCGATGGCCCGGCAGTCGGTCACCCAGCATCTGGCCGTTCTCCAAGAGGCCAACCTGATCAGCACGGTCCGTAACGGCCGGGAGAAGCTGCACTACCTCAACCCGGTCCCGATCCACGACATGCAACAGCGCTGGCTCGCGCCGTTCGACCAGCCCCGGCTGAACGCGCTGGCCGCCATCAAGCAGAACGCGGAGGAGCCAGACATGAAACCCAGCTTCGTCTACGTGACCTACATCGAGAGCACCCCCGAGCGGGTCTGGCACGCGCTCACCGACGCCGATCTGACCGCCGATTTCTGGGGGCACAGCAACATCTCCGACTGGCAGCCCGGCTCGCGCTGGGAGCACCGCCGGGTCGACGGCTCCGAGATCGTCGACTGCGTCGGCCGGGTGATCGAGTCCACCCCGCCGTCCCGTCTGGCGATCACGTTCGAGGACCCGAACGCCCAGCCCGACGACGACCCCTCGGTGGTGACCTTCACCGTCGAGCCCTACCACGACATCGTCCGGCTGACCGTGACCCACGAGAACCTGGCCGGCGACGACGAGCTGCACGCGATCTCGGCCGGCTGGCCCGCCGTCATGGCCAACCTGAAGTCACTGCTGGAGACCGGGCACGTCCTCCCCCAGGCCCCGTGGGAGATGCACGCCGATCTTCGCGACGCCCAGATGGCACGCCACGACGCCTGAGCCACCGAAGCGCCTTGACATGGGCCACTCGGGCATCGGCGAAGTTGACGGCGTCAAGTTTGCCGTGGCAGCTTGATCGAATGAAGACCTTCGCGGAAGCGACGGCCGTGAGCGGCGGAAACGGCACCTACGAGGCCGACCTCGACCCGCAGTGGGCGATCGGCGACAAGCTGCACGGCGGCTATCTGATGGCGATCATGTGCCGGGCCGTCGGCGCCGCCGACGCCGACCACCCGCACCTGGTCGCGGGCACCACCTCGTTCCTCCGGCCGCCGAAGCCCGGCCGGGCGACGGTGGCGGTCGAGCTGCTGCGCGCCGGGCGCAGCCAGGCCCAGTTCCGGGCACGGCTCGAGCAGGACGGCATCCCGTGTGCCGAGTCGCTGGTCACCCAGGGGACGCTGGACGAGTCGGAGGCCTGGTGGAGCGGGGTGAGCCGGCCCGAAATGCCGGCCGAGGAGGACTGCTTCCGGCTCCCGTCGAACCCGCCGGGTGCGCAGTTCCCGGTGCACCTGCTGGACGTGGTCGAGCATCGGCTCGACCCGGCCGACCTGGGCTTCGCGGCCGGGCAGCCCTCCACCGCCGGGCGGATCGCCGCCTGGCTGCGCCTGGCCGACGGCGCCGACTGGGACCCGCTGAGCCTGCTGATCGCCCTCGACCCGGCCCCGCCGATCTCGCTCACGCTGGGCGTGACGGGCTGGGCGCCGACGATCACGCTCACCGCCTACCTGCGGCGGCTACCGGCACCCGGCCCGCTGCGGGTGACCATGCACGCCACCGAGATCGTCGCGAGCCGGATGGACGAGATCGCGTACGTCTGGGACGCCAAGGACAACCTCGTGGCGCAGGCGACCCAGCTCGCGGCAATCCGAACCTGACTTCCGCCCCTGGCGAACGTGATGGCAGTAAGCGCTGTAACGGTGTAATCCTGTAATCACGTTCGTATGGGGAGGTTGGATATGCGTTACCGTCCCGCTCCGCCGGGGGCCCGCAACGAGCCCCCGGCCGCCGACGACGCTGCCGCCTGGGTTACCGGGGCAATCCCGGACGGGTGGTTCACCGAGCGTCCCGAGGTCGTGGTCGACCGCGACGAGATCATCATTTGGGCCCGGATGGCCGCGCCGGACCTCGGCGCCGACGCCACCGACGCCGACCGGGCAGCCGCCCAGGCCGGCCGGATCAACCAGTTCCGCGAGGACACCCGGGAGGACCGGATCCGGGTGGCCCGTCAGGTCGAGCACCGCTACCAGCGCAAGGTCGCCTGGGGCGTGCGCTGCGGCGACACCAATGAGCTGTTCACCCATCTGTCCGCTCCGGTGATGACGCGCCTGCGCCAGCCCGAGCGGCAGATCCTGGACACGCTGGTCGACGCCGGCGTGGCCCGCTCCCGGTCGGAGGCGTTGGCCTGGTGCGTGAAACTGGTCGGCCAGCACACCGAGGAGTGGCTGACCGAGCTGCGTGAAGCCATGACCAAGGTCGACGAGCTGCGGCGGCAGGGACCGGCCACCGCCTGATCTAATGAGCGGCGTGCTACGTCAGGTAACCGCCCTCCGCTATGTCACGCCGCTACGCGAGGGCGGTTCCCTGCCCGGCGTCGTCGAGGCCGACGACCTGGGGACGTACGTCGTGAAGTTTCGCGGCGCCGGGCAGGGACCGAAGGCGCTGGTCGCCGAGGTGATCTCGGGCGAACTGGCCCGCCGGCTGGACCTGCCCGTCCCCGAGCTGGCCGTGGTGCACCTGGACCCGATCGTGGCCCGCGCCGAGCCCGACGAGGAAGTCCAGGAGCTGATCAAGGCAAGCGCCGGCGCCAACCTGGGCATGGACTTCCTGCCCGGCTCTCTCGGCTACGACCCGGTCGCACACCCGGTCGACCCGGTGCTGGCCTCGAGGGTGCTCGCGTTCGACGCCTTCGTGGAGAACGTGGACCGCAGCTGGCGCAACCCGAACCTGCTGATCTGGCACAACGCGCTATGGCTGATCGACCACGGCGCCACCCTGTACTTCCACCACAACTGGCCGAGAGCCGAGGCCGTGGTGCACCGCCCCTACAAATGGGACGACCACGTGCTCAAGCCCTATGCCACGGCACTGGCCACCGAGGGCCCCACGCTGGCCGCCCGGCTGACCCCGGAGCTGATCGCCGAGGTGCTGACCCTGGTGCCCGACGAATGGCTGGAAGACGTGGACCGCGACGCCTACCTGAACCACCTGTCCCAGCGGGCCGAGCAGCCGGAGGCGTGGCTGCCGTGAGAGTCCCCTACGAGTACGCGATCATCCAGGCCGTCCCCCGCATCGAACGCGGCGAACTGATCAACGTGGGCGTGCTTCTCTACAGCCAGCGCCAGGATTTCCTGGCCGCCCGCACCCACCTGCACGAGGACCGCCTGCGCGCCCTGGACCCAAAGGTCGACGTGCCGGCCGTGGCCGCCGCCCTGGCCGCGTGGGAGGCCACCTGCACCGGCGCCGGCGCAGCCGCCACCATGAAGCCGGGCGAACGTTTCCGCTGGCTGGTAGCCCCTCGCAGCACGATCCTGCGCGCCGGCCCGGTGCACATGGGCCTGGCCACCGACCCGTCCACCGAACTGGACCGCCTGCTCACCGTCCTGGTCCACTGACCGCCCATGGACCTGGACGAGTATCAGCGCGGCGCCCTGCGCACCGCCTCCGCACGCGACACGAAGAACGAGCTGCTTCACCTGGTGCTCGGGCTGGCCGGCGAGTCGGGTGAGATCGCCGAGAAGTTCAAGAAGTGGGTGCGGGACCTCGACAGCGACGAGTCGCGGATCGACCGGGCGGACATCGCCAAGGAACTCGGCGACGTGCTCTGGTACGTAGCGGTGCTCGCCGACTACCTCGATCTGTCGCTCGACGACATCGCGACGGCCAACTTGACCAAGCTGGCCAGTCGCCAGAACCGCGGCGTCCTGGGCGGCAGCGGCGACAACCGCTGAGCGACGAGCCACCCACCTACGCGAGGACGCGCTGGGCGGTTCAGGTGGGGCGGTGCAGGTCGGCCTCCGAGGGTGGGCGGTTGGGGGTGGCGCAGGTGATGTGGCGGCCGGGGTGCAGGCGGGGCTCGGAAGCGTAGAGGTCGGCCAGCTTGCGCTCGGCGCTTCGATCGCCCGCGTCGGCGGACTGGAGGAGGTCGGCTATCTCGTCGATCAGCCCCAGGTTGTCGCCCAGCGTCAGGCTCACGTCGCCCCACACGTCCCAGAGCAGCAGCTCGTCGCCGCGGCGGTGGGCCAGCTCGTAGATGACGTAGTTGCGCACGAACGCCGCGCCCCGCAGCTCGGCCGGCAGGTCGGGGCCGACGCCGAAGGTGTCGACATCGATCTCGCCGCGGCGGTAGGCCGCCCACACCTGCGCGGCGGGACGCAGGCCGCCCTCGCTCAGGCGCACGTCGGGCAGGTCCATCTGGCTGTCGGTGGCGATCCAGCGGGCACCGTCCCAGTACTCCGTGATCACGTGGTCGATGTGGAACGTCGGGTCGAAGTAGTCGCCGAACCCGACCCGGCTCCGGGCGGGGATGCCCTTGTGCCGCAGGGCGGCCACCGTCAGCAGCGTGAAGTCGCGGCAGCAGCCGACGATGCGCTCAGAAGGCGGCCGCGGCTCGGCGAGCGGGGTGGAATGTCGGCTGCGGTCGGCGTCGAGCATGCGGTCGACCCAGCGGCTGTCGATCTCGGTGAGCCGGTCGGGTGGGAAGTCGATGCCGGACGCGCGGTAGTGCACGGCGAGGTTGCGCACGACCGCGCCGATGCCGTCGGGGTCGGCGGGAAGCGGATCGAACAGCGCCGCGTGCCGTCGGGGGTCGGAGAACCGGGTCTGCCGGGTGTAGTCCATGTCTGTCACTCCTTGATGGGTATCGACACGTGCACGAACGGATCGGTGCCGGCGATGCGGTGCCACTCGCCCAGGTAGATCTCACGCTCGGGGCCGATGCGGGTCAGGCCCTCGGTGCTCAGGTAGTCGTCGACCGCCTCGTAGGCCCGCATGATGCGCGGATAGAAGCAGTCATCGCGGGCCACCGTCGCGTAGGCCTCGCGATGCGCCGACTCCAGCCGGATCGCGATCTCGCCGAGCGGCTCGACCACACCGGTGAACGGGACGCAGACCTCGATGGTCGCCTCGCTCTCCGGCGTGACCGGACCGTGAAAGATCACCCAGTGCTCGGCGAACTCGGCCTCGGCCCAGCCGTGCAGGTGGGAACGGATCGCCCACTCCAGGTCGCGAATGGCCTCGACCAGGCCGTTCTGGTCGACCGCCGTACGGATTGAAGCGATCTTGAAGGTCGGGACCTCCCGGACCCGCACCGTGAAGCTCGCCTCGACCGAGCTGGCGCTGTTGGCCAGGCGACCGCGCAACCAGTGCAGACTCCCCCGTCGGGCCTGCATCGCCGCCTCCTCCGCCGCCCACCAGCGATCGAGGCGAACCACCGCCTCCGCGTCGGGTGCGTCGAGGATCTCGGCGGCGACCGCCAGCGGCATCTCGAGCCGGCGGAGCACGCTGAGGCGACGAGCGCGCTCCAACTGGTCGGGTTGGTAATAGCGGTAGCCGTTGAGCGGATCGACCGAAGCAGGCCGCAGCAGACCGGAGTCGTCATAGGCGCGAAGGACTTTCGCGGTGAGGCCGGCCCGGCGGGCGAACTCGCCGATGGTGAGCGTGCGGGAGGTCATGGGGACGAGTGTGGGGCTTCCCCTCGGGGGAAGGTAAAGGCCAAAAAACCGAGGGGCTTCCGGATCACGCCGGAAGCGGCAGACTGGGGCCATGCAGCTGCCGATCAATCCGCCGGTCAAGCCGATGCTCGCCAAGCCCGTGGCGGAGATTCCGCCCGGCCAGGTCTACGAGCCGAAGTGGGACGGCTTCCGCTCGATCATCTTCCGGGACGGTCCGGAGGTCGAGATCGGCAGCCGCAACGAGAAACCGATGACCAGGTATTTTCCCGAGGTCGTCGAGGCCGTGCTGGCCAACTTCCCGGAGCGGGCGGTGATCGACGGCGAGGTGATCGTGGCCGACACCGAGCGCAACACGCTCGATTTCGAGGCGCTGCAGCAGCGCATCCACCCGGCCGCGAGCCGGGTCAAGCTGCTGAGTGAGCAGACCCCGGCCAGCTTCGTCGCGTTCGACCTGCTCGCCATCGGCGATGAGGACCTCAGCGAGCTGCCCTTCGCCGAACGGCGGGCACGCCTGGTGGACGTACTGAAA
Organism: Paractinoplanes toevensis; assembly: GCF_018332695.1. Lineage (GTDB taxonomy): Bacteria > Actinomycetota > Actinomycetes > Mycobacteriales > Micromonosporaceae > Actinoplanes > Actinoplanes toevensis. The sequence continues at coordinate 32,720 of NZ_BOQN01000030.1, read as the reverse complement.
AATGCGCGGCCGCCGGTGCACATCACCCCGGCCACCGACGATCTTCCCACCGCGCGGCGGTGGTTCGCCGAGTTCGAGGGGGCCGGGCTCGACGGGTTGATCGCCAAGTCGCCCGAGCTCACCTACCAGCCCGACAAGCGGGTGATGACGAAGATCAAGCACAAGCGGACGGCCGACTGTGTGGTAGCCGGCTACCGGGTGCACAAGTCCGCCGAGGACCGGATCGGGTCGCTGCTGCTCGGGCTGTACGACGAGCGCGGCGTGCTGGCCTCGGTCGGGGTGATCGGCGCGTTCCCCATCGCGGTGCGCGAGGAGCTGTTCCGCGAGCTCCAGCCGCTGGTCACGTCGTTCGAGGGGCACCCGTGGGACTGGGCCGCGCAGATGCAGGGCGAGCGCACCCCGCGCAAGAACGAGTACAGCCGGTGGAACAACGGCAAGGACCTGTCGTTCACGCCGTTGCGGCCGGAGCGGGTGGTCGAGGTGCGTTACGACTACATGGAGGGCGTCCGGTTCCGGCACACCGCCCAGTTCGAGCGCTGGCGGCCCGACCGGGAGCCGCACACCTGCACCTACGAGCAGCTGGAACGGCCGGTCCAGTTCAACCTGGCCGAGGTCTTGACAAGCCGGTAAATCAGGACCGGCTAGCCTCGACTCCAGCAAGCCCAGCCGTCGAAAGGCCGTAACAGTGCCGCGTCGCACCCGTCTGGTCGTCGGAATCCTCGCCGCCATGGTGATCACCCTCGCGGGTTGCACCGTGCCCACGTTCGCACCGGACGGTTCGGGCGAGGACGATCCGTTCGCCAAGAGCACCTCCGCGGCGCCCGGCTCGAGCACCGACTGGCGGTCCTGCGACGACGTTCCGCGCGACCTGGTCGGCCGGGGCGCCACCGGGATGCAGTACGACTGCGCCGACATCGCCGTCCCGCGCGACTGGAACGATCCGCAGAGCGGCGGCGAGACCTATTCGATCTCGGTGATCCGCATCCACTCCGCGACGCAGAAGAACCGGATCGGCTCGCTACTGATCAACCCGGGCGGCCCGGGCGGCTCCGGCGTCGACACCGCCGTCTACCTCTCCTACGGCGAGGCGCTCGGCGGTCTGCCCACCGAGATCACCGACAAGTTCGACATCATCGGCTTCGACCCGCGCGGGGTCGGCCGCTCCGACCCGATCAAGTGCATCGACAACAGCGACCAGGACGCCAGCTTCGCGGCCCCGCCCGACCCGGCCAGCCAGGCCGACTTCGACAGCCTGGTGGCGCTGAACAAGAAGATCGCCGGCGACTGCGGCGCGAAGTACGGCGACCAGCTGGTCAACTTCTCCACCGAGCAGGCCGCCAAGGACATGGACTCGATCCGGGCCGCGGTCGGCGACGAGAAACTGTCCTACCTGGGCTGGTCCTACGGCACGCTGCTCGGCGCCACCTACGCCCAGCAGTTCCCGGCCAACATCCGGGCGATGGTGCTGGACGGCGCGGTCGACCCGAAGCAGACCTACGTGCAGGGCTCCGAGTCGCAGGCCAAGGGCTTCGAGCGGGCGTTCACCAACTTCACCGCCTGGTGCAAGGCGACCCCGGCGAAGTGCCCGATCGCGCCGGACGCGCGCAAGGCGGTGACCGACGCGATGGCCGCCGCCGCGAAGAACCCGATCGCCTACTCGGACGGTCGCAAGGCGACCGCCGGCTGGATCTTCGTCGCGGTGATCTCGTCGCTCTACTCGGAGTCGGGCTGGACCACCCTCGCGCAGGCGGTGGCGGGCCTTCAGCAGGGCAACGCCAAGGGCATCTTCACCCTGGCCGACCAGTACGCGGAGCGGAAACCGGACGGCAGCTACAGCAACCTGTTCGACGCCAACCTCGCGGTGAACTGCGCCGACACCAAGGACGCGCCCAGCGTGGAGGAGGTCCGCAAGCTCCAGGGCGAGTGGCGTAAGAAGTACCCGCTGTTCGGGGCGGCGCTGGCGGTCGGCATGCTGCCGTGCACGTTCTGGCCGGGTGAGCGCGACCCCTACCCGGCGAGCACGGCCAACGGCGCCCCGCCGATCGTGGTGGTCGGCACCACCGGCGACCCGGCCACGCCCTACGAGAACACCGCCGACCTGGCGAGCATGCTGGGTGTCGGGCACGTGCTCACCTGGGAGGGGGAGGGCCACACGGCGTACCCGAGCACCAAGTGCATCGTGCAGGCGGTCGACGGTTACCTCATCGATCTGACGGTGCCGCAGGAGGGTTTGCGCTGTCCGGCAAAGTGACGCCCTCCCGCTCGGCGAGGGCCTCGAGGAGCACCTTCACCCGGCGCAGGTTGTGCTTGAGCTCTTCCTGCTCGTCGTGCCGGAAGGCATCGGTGTCCACGATCAGCTTGCTGGCGAAGTGCGCGGTGATCAGCGGGATCACCAGCAGCACCATGACCGAGATGAGCACCCCGGCGACCACCCGCCCCTGCCAGGTCGACGGCGAGATGTCGCCGTAACCGACGGTGGAGGCGGTCACGACGGCCCACCACACCGCGTCACCGACCGAGGCGTCCTTCTCGAAGAAGTGGTAGAGGACGGCGCAGACGAAGATGAGCAGCGCGTAGGAAAGAATGAGGGTGCGCGGTGAGTTGGCCAGCCAGACGAGCACCCGGTAGGCCCGCCGGAACGGTGTGAGCAGCACGTGCATGGCCAACATCGTGCCTGAGCCACGCACTCAACGGGGAGGACGCGATCGATGGAGTTCCGCCTGGCCGAACGGGCAGATGTGCCCGCGATCCTGGAGCTGCTCGCCGACGACGAGATCAGCCGGGCGCGGGGTTTCGGCACGGTGCCCGAGGAGGTGGACGCCGCGACCTGGGCGGCCTTCGAGGCGATCGACGCCGATCCGGGCAACGAGCTGATCGTCGGGGTGGACGGCGGCGAGGTGCTGGCGACCTGCCAGCTCACCTTCACGCCCGGCCTGAGCCGCGGCGGATCCTGGCGGATGACGATCGAGGCCGTCCGGGTGCGGGCCGATCAGCGCGGCGGCGGCTTCGGCCACCAATTGATGGCGTACGCCGTGCAGCGCGCCCGTGATCGCGGCTGCAAGGTCGTCCAGCTCACCACGGACAAGCGCCGCACCGAGGCACACCGCTTCTACGAGAAGCTCGGCTTCACCGCCTCGCACGAGGGCATGAAGCTGTCGATCTAGTCGGCGGAGGTCCAGTTCGCCTTGTTCATCTTGCTCGGCTGCACCCGCGGCGGCTCGCCCGGCATCTTCGGGTGGTCGGGCGGATAGGGCATGTCGCCCTGGCCGGCCTTTTCGTCCCGCTCGACCCACTCCAGCAGCGGGGTGATGTCATGCGCCACGTCGTCGATGCCCGCGTGCGGGTCACCGATCTTGGCGAACCGGGCCGGCACCGTGCGCAGATCGAAGTCGTCCGGCTCCACCTCGGTCAGCTCGGCCCAGGTCACCGGGGTGGACACGGTGGCCCGGGCGGTGGCGCGCAGAGAATAGGCGCAGGCGATCGTGCGGTCCCGCGCCATCTGGTTGAAGTCGAGGAACACCTTCTCGCCGCGCTCCTCCTTCCACCACGCGGTGGTGATCCGGTCGGGGCTGCGCCGCTCGACCTCCCGGGCCAGGGCGATCGCCGCCCGCCGCACCTGCACGAACGACCACTGCGGCGCGATCCGCACGTAGACGTGCACGCCGCGGCCGCCGGAGGTCTTCGGATAACCCACGAAGCCCAGGTCGTCGAGCACCTCGCGGATCACCCCGGCCGCCGCGACCACGTCGCCGAAGCCGGTGCCGGCGTGCGGGTCGAGGTCGATGCGCAGCTCGTCGGGGTTGTCGGGGGCGGCGGCCCGCACCGGCCAGGGGTGGAAGACGATCGTGCCCATCTGCGCGGCCCAGGCCACGTGGGCGAGGTCGGCCGGGCACAGCTCGTCGGCCGTCCGCCCGCTCGGGAAGCTGATCGTCGCGGTCTGCACCCAGGGCGGCACCCCGCGGGTGGCGATGCGTTTCTGGAAGAACATCTCGCCGTCGATGCCGTCGGGGAAGCGCTGCAGCGTGGTGGGCCGGTCCCGCAGGGCGCGCAGGATGCCGTCGCCGACGGAACGGTAATACTCGAACACGTCGCGCTTCGTGTAGCCCTTGCTCGGGAAGCAGATCTTGTCAGGGCTGCTCAGCCGGACGGTGTGGCCGGCGATCTCGTGCTCTTCCGCTGCGGCTTTCGGCATGCATTCGACCCTATGCCGCGGGTGCGACAAAAAACCGGAGGCCGTCCGGCTTCGAGCCGGACGGCCTCCGTCGCGCTGTCCACGGCGTACCCGAGAGGGAAGCGCAAGCCGCCTGACTTAGGCGGATAAATCGGATGTCAGGCGTTGCGACGACGCCGGGTGTACCAGACCGAGGCGACGCCGCCGGCGACCATCAGGGCGCCGAGCGAGACGATCGCGCCCATCGGGGCACCGGTCACCGGAAGGGTGTGGGCGGGGCTGACGCCGCCGCCGGTGCTGCTGGTCGGCGTGGGCGTGACGGTGTCCTGCACGCCCGGCGGCGTGGTCGGCGGCACGGTGTCGACGTTGCCGGACGGCGTGGTCGCACTCGGGCTCGGCGTCACCGTGTGGCTCGGCGTCGTGGTGCCGTAGCCGGCGTGGCCGCGGGTGGGCCCGCCGGTCGCGGGCGCCTCGCCCGTGTCCGAGCCGTAGTCACACTTGGTGCGGTCGTCGTCGGCACACGGCGTAGCGGTGACGGCCGGGCGGGCCGCGTACTCCGCGACGGCCAGGGCCGGCGAGGCGGAAAAGGCCAGAGCCGCAGCGACGGCCACTGAGGGCAGTCCGGCGGCGAGAATTCGACGAGTTGCACTCATGAGGAGTTTTCCGTTCTGTTGCGGTGTTTCCAGGGTCCGGAGGCGAGCTTACGGCATTTGCCCGATTTACCCGTAAACACCCCCCGGCGGGTCATCATCCCGGAAGACCACCGAAACGGTGACTACGCCACAAATGCGACAAAGCGAACATCTTTGACTCGAAGCGAGGGTCGGCGGCGAACAGATCACCGCTGTACGGGGCCTGAAGCTGCACGCTCGCACCGGAGTCGAGATAGACCGAGACCACCGTCCGCTTGCCCCGGCGCTCGGCCCGCATGTCCACCACCCGATGCCACGGCGCGAAGCCCGCCCTGGTCCGGATGCCGCGCGCGCCCAGCTCGACACCGGTGAACCGGCGCAACAGCAGCCCGATCACCGCCCCCGCGATGGCCGGGCCGAAGGCCAGAAAGGGCCGGCCGAAGGCCAGGGCGGTGGTGATTCCCACCACCCCGATCAGCGCGCCGAGATAGAGGCCGCGGCCGAGAGCCTGCTGCCACGTGGGACGGAACGTCGCGGGCGATGCATCTTCCATGCCTGTCCAACGGATGCGGTTACGGCGCCGGCCGCACTTGCGGTGCGTCGGACGTACCGTTGGCACATGGCACCGAACGAGACCACCCTGCCCACCACCGAGGACGAGTGGCGGGTCCGGCTCAGCCCGGCTGAGTTCCGGGTCCTGCGCCAGGCCGGCACCGAGGCCCCCTGGTCCGGGGAGTATGTAGAGACCAAGACCGAGGGCATGTACACGTGCCGCGCCTGCGGCGCCGAGCTGTACCCCAGCGACTACAAGTTCGACTCGCACTGCGGCTGGCCGTCGTTCGATGACGCCATCCCCGGCGCGGTCAAGGAGATCGAGGACCGCACCCTCGGCATGCTGCGGGTCGAGATCCGCTGCGCCCGGTGCGACTCACACCTGGGCCACGTCTTCCGCGGCGAGCAGTTCACCGCGAAGAACACCCGCCACTGCGTCAACAGCCTCTCGATCAAGCTCGACCCGAAGGCCTGACGAACGATGCAGCCCGGCGACAATTGCGCCGGGCTGCCGGAGTACGAACGTCAGAGCGCCCGTTCCAGCTCCTCGACGACGTAGCGCAGCCCGTTGGACGCGGTCTGCCATCCCGAGCCGGACTTCAGCACCCAGCTGTCGCCCAGCGCCGGCGCCCGGGTGTCGCCCGCGACCTCGAGGTCGATCCGGGTGCGCACGACATGCGTCGCGATCGGCAGGAACGCCTCGTAGACCGCCGCGCCGCCGATCACCCAGACCTCGCCGCTGAGATCGACGGCGTGCACCGCGTGCGCCACTTCGGCGCCCGGCGCCGTCCAGTCCGGGTCCCGGGTCAGCACGACGTTCCGGCGGCCCGGCAGCGGCCGCACCCGCTCCGGCAGCGAATCCCAGGTGGCGCGGCCCATGACCACGGCCGCGCCCATCGTCCGCTCCTTGAACAGGGCCTGCTCGCCCGGCAGATGCCACGGGATGCCGCCCTCGGCGCCGATCACCCGATCCCGGGCCTCGGCCCAGATCATGTGGACGGTCACACCGCCACCGGCGCCCGCAGCGCGGGGTGGTGCTGGTAGTTGACCAGGGAAAAGTCCTCGTACCGGTAGTCGAAGAGCGAGCCGGCCGGGGCGATCTCGAGCTCCGGGAACTCGAACGCCTTCCGGGACAGCTGCTCGTTCACCTGCTCGACGTGGTTCGAGTAGATGTGGCAGTCGCCGCCCACCCAGATGAAGTCACCCGGGGTGAGCCCGACCTGGGCCGCCACCATGCGGGTGAGCAGTGCGTAGCTGGCGATGTTGAACGGCACGCCGAGGAAGAGGTCGGCGCTGCGCTGGTAGAGCTGGCAGCTCAGCCGGCCGTCGGCCACGTAGAACTGGAACATCGCGTGGCACGGCGCGAGCGCCATCGACGGCAGATCGGCCACGTTCCACGCCGAGACCAGCATGCGGCGCGAGTCGGGGTCCTTGCGGAGCGTCTCCAGCACCGAGGTGATCTGGTCGACGTGCCCACCGTCCGGAGTCGGCCACGACCGCCACTGCACGCCGTAGACGGGGCCGAGCTCACCCTGCTCGTCGGCCCACTCGTCCCAGATGGAGATGCCCTGGTCCTTCAGCCAGCTCACGTTGCTGTCGCCGCGCAGGAACCAGAGCAGCTCGACGGCCACCGACTTGAAGTGCACCCGCTTCGTGGTGATCAGCGGAAAGCCCTGCGACAGGTCGTAGCGCAGCCGCTCACCGAACAGGCTCACCGTGCCGGTGCCGGTGCGGTCACTCTTCGGGGTTCCGGTGGTGAGGACGCGGCGCAGCAGGTCCTCGTACTGGGTGTCCACAGACATGCCAGCAAAAGTACAGCTCCGCCGGCGTCGCCCCGGCGGCAGAGGGGGGCGACGGCGGCGGCGGGCTTGATCACCCTGCCCAGGCCTCGGCCATCTGCGGGATCTGCTGGTTCATCGCGTTCAGCTCCTGCTGCTGCGCGGCGGCCGCGGCGGCCGGGGCGGCGAAACCGAGCTCGGCGCCGATCTGCTGCCAGCGCTCGTAGAGCACCTGATCGACCAGGACGGTCCGAATGTCCTGATGTGCCGCCCGCAGCTCATCCACCGCCGACTCGTACCGCGCTACACGCTTGTGCAGCTCCGAGGTCTCGTACATGGTCATACAGCCAGATTAGCCATAAATGAGACTTTTTCTGGCTTTTCGCGGTTAGAGGTGGAGCTCGCTGCCCTGCTCGTCGTCCAGCCACACGCCGTCGCTCGCCAGGTAGCGGAACTCGTAGTGGCCCGGTGCCAGCGGCACGCTCACCGTGCGGGTGCCGTCGCGGCGCGGCTTGAGCTCGTGCGCGCCCGGCTCCCAGCTGTTGAACGTACCCACCACACTCACCCGGCCGGCCGGCACGTCGCTCGGCAGGCAGAAGGTCACCCGCGTCTTGTTGCCGAAGAGCCTGCTCTTCTTGATCATGCCTCCATCCGTACAACCCCTGGCCGCGATACGGGTGACGGCGCGCCGCATACGATTCGGCACATGCCTGACGACCTTCGCTCCGCCTCGTTCGCCGACCTGGACACCACGACGCTCTACGGGATCCTCAAGCTCCGCAGCGACGTGTTCGTGGTCGAGCAGGACTGCGTCTACCCCGACCTCGACGGCCGGGACACCGAGCCCGGGACGCGGCACGTGTGGTTCGAACGCGACGGGGAGATCCGCGCGTACCTCCGGGTGCTGCAGGACGGCGAGACGCAGCGGATCGGCCGCGTGGTGACCGCCCCCAAGGCGCGCGGGACCGGCCTGGCCGCCCGCCTGGTCGAAGAGGCGCTGACCATCATCGGCAACCGCCCGAGCGCCCTGGAGGCGCAGGCGTACCTGGCGAATTTCTACGCCAAGTTCGGCTTCCAACAAACCGGCCCGGAATACATCGAGGACGGCATTCCGCACATTCCGATGCGTCGGCCCTAGGGCAGAGCCGCGACGAGCTCGGTGATCGAGCGGCGCCGGCCCGTGTAGAACGGGACCTCCTCGCGGACGTGCCGGCGAGCGGTGGAGGCGCGCAGCTCGCGCATCAGGTCGACGATGCGGTGCAGCTCGTCGGCCTCGAAGGCCAGCATCCACTCGTAGTCGCCCAACGCGAACGACGCGACCGTGTTGGCCCGCACGTCCGGGAAGCCGCGAGCCTGCCGACCGTGCTCGGCCAGCATGTGCCGACGGTCCTCGTCGGGCAGCAAATACCACTCGTAGGAGCGGACGAACGGGTAGACGCAGATGTACGGCCTGGCCTCCTCGCCGGCCAGGAAGGCCGGCAGGTGGCTCTTGTTGAACTCGGCCGGCCGGTGCAGCGCCATCTGCGACCAGACCGGGGAAAGGTGCCGGCCGAAGGCCGTCTTCCGGAAGAGGCTGTACGCGTCCTGCAGGGCGTCCGAGGAGCTGGAGTGCCACCAGATCATCACGTCGGCGTCGGCGCGCAGCCCGGACACGTCGTACGTGCCGCGGATCGTCACGTCCTTGCCGGACAGCTGGTCGAACAGGGTGTCGACCTCGTTCGACAGGTCCTCCCGCAGGGCCGGCAGCGGCGTGGCCGCCCGGAACACCGACCACATCGTGTAGCGGATCGTCGCGTTCAGCTCGTTGATCCGGGCCGCGTTCGACTGGGACTCGTCGCTCATCTATTCCTCCAGGGACTTGCTGACGTCTTCGGCGGCCCGCTCGCCGCTGACCACGCAGGCCGGGATGCCCACGCCGTCGAAGGCGGCACCGGCCAGCGCCAGGCCGGCGGGCAACTGCTGCCGGGCGAAGGCCACCCGCTCGTGGTGGCCGGGGGTGTACTGCGGGAGGCCGCCGCCCCACCGCTGGATCCAGGATGCGGCCGGTGGCGGCAACTCGCCGCCGATGAGCTCGCCCAACTCGCGGCGGGCCCGGGCGAGCAGGTCCTCGTCGGCGAGTTGGAGGCGGTCCTCCTCGCCGTGCCGGCCCAGTGACGCCCGCACGATCACCGCGCCGGACTCGCCACCGAGATGCGGCCACTTGCGGGTGAAAAACGTCGCCGCTTTCACCAGGGTGCCCTCGCTCGGCGGCACCAGGAAACCGGACAGCTCCGGCAGCGGCGTGCCGGGCGGCAGGGCGAGCGCGGCCAGCGCCACGCTCGCGTAGTCGAGCCGGCCGATCACCCCGGCGGCCTCGGCCGAGATGCCGGCCAGCAGGCGGGATGCGGGCTTGGCCGGCACGGCCAGCACCACCGCGTCGACGTCGTCGGTCTGCGGGGCCGGCACCGGGCCGAGCAGCAGCCGCCAGCCGTGCGCGGTGCGGGACAGGTCGCGCACCGGCAGGCCCAGGCTGATCCGCGCCCCGCTCGCGGTGGCGGCCGCGGCCACCAGCCGGGTCATGCCGCCGTCCACCGCGGTGAACACCGGACCGGCCGCACGGGTGCGGGCGGCCTGCGCGGCCCGCACGGCGGCCTGCAACGTGTGCTCGACCCGGGCGGTCGCGGCCAGCTGCGGCATCGTGACCTCGAGGGACAGTCGGTCGGCCCGCCCCGCGTAGACCCCGCCGAGCATCGGGTCGACGAGCCGGTCGACGACCTCGTCGCCGTAGCGGGCGCGGACCAGCTCACCCACCGCCACGTCTTCGCCCGCGGCCAGCAGTGGGTGGCCCTCGTCGCGGTCGGCGCCGGCCACATGGGCCACGTCGCCGAGCTGGGTGAGGTCGCCGGGCACGCCGATCAGCGTGCCGCCGGGCACCGGGGTCAGCCGGCCGCCGATCGACAACGCGGCCGGCACGGTGGCCGGATGCACCAGGGCGTCACCGAGGCCCAGATGCCGGGCCAGGCTCACGACCGCGGACTCACCGCCGTCGGGGCCGGCGCTCAGGAAGGACTCGGCGCCCCGCTCGACCGGCCGGCCGGCCAGCTCACCGGTGCGCAGTTTGCCGCCGAGGACGCCGCCCTGCTCGTACACGATGATCTCGGTGCCCGGCGGGGTCAGATCCCGCAGGCGCACCGCGGCGGCTAGGCCGGCGATGCCGCCACCGATGACCGCAACCCGCTTACGCACGCTGTCAACCCTCCCAGGTCGCGTGCCACCGTGACCACCGGGGTCGGTCGCTGTGAGGCCCACGGCAACCCACCCTGCACCCCCATCTCGTTCGGGGAGGGCCGAAAGTCCCGGTCAGCGCGCGGAGACGGTGTGCACCAGCTCGACCAGCCGGGTGAGCATGTCGGGATTCGTCTCCGGCAGCACGCCGTGGCCCAGGTTGAAGACGTGCCCGGGGGCCGCGCGGCCCTGCGCGAGCACCCGGCGGGCCTCCCGCTCCACGACGTCCCAGGTGGCGAAGAGCACCGCCGGGTCGAGGTTGCCCTGCACCGCCCGCTCCGGCCCGATCAGCGCCGTCGCCTGGTCGAGCGGGGTGCGCCAGTCGACGCCGACCACGTCGGCACCGGCCTCGCCCATCGCCCGGAGCAGGATCGACGTGCCAACACCGAAGTGGATGCGCGGCACCCCGGCGTCGGCCAGACCGCCCAGCACCTCGGCCGAGTGCGGCAGGACGAACTCGCGGTAGTCGGCCTCGCTGAGGGCGCCGGCCCAGGAGTCGAACAGCTGGACCGCGCTGACCCCCGCGTCGATCTGGGTGCGCAGGAACGCCGCCGTGATCCCGGCGAGCCGGGACAGCAGCGCGTGCCAGAGCTGCGGATCGCCGTACATCATCGCCTTGGTCCTGGTGTAGGTCCTCGACGGTCCGCCCTCGATCAGGTAGCTGGCCAGCGTGAACGGCGCTCCGGCGAACCCGATCAAGGGGGTGGCGCCGAGCTCGCCGACCAGCAGGCGGACCGACTCGCCGACGAACGAGACGTCGTCCGCGGTGATCGGGCGCAGCCGGTCCAGGTCGCCGGCCGTGCGGATCGGCTCGGCCACCACCGGGCCGGTGCCGGCCACGATGTCCAGGTCGACACCGGCCGCCGCGAGCGGCACCACGATGTCGCTGAACAGGATCGCCGCGTCGACGTTGTGCCGGCGGACCGGCTGCAGGGTGATCTCGGTGACCAGTTCCGGTCGGCGGCAGGACTCGAGCATCCCGACGTCCTCGCGGATCTTGCGGTACTCGGGCAGCGACCGCCCGGCCTGCCGCATGAACCAGACCGGGGTGTGCGGCACGCTCTGGCCGCGGCACGCCCGCACGAACGCCGAATCGCTAGCTGTCGTCACCGCGCAATGGTGCCATGCGTTGTTTCCGGCGCGGCGATCGACGACTGACAACGGTGATCGGCATAGGCTCACGGCATGGCGACCCCCTCCGCTCCCCCCGAGGCGTTCACCCGCGCCGTCGCCGGGTTGCGGGCGGCCGCGCCCCGGCCGGAGATCCTGCTCGAGGAGATCGCCGCGCCGCAGCGCCTCGCGCCGCACTCGTTCGCGCTGTCCGCGACCGTGCTGCGGTCCGGCGACGAGGTGGCGAGCGGACGGCTGATCCTGCTGCACGACCCGGCCGGACACGACTCGTGGCGCGGCGACGTTCGCCTGGTCACCCTGGTCACGGCGGAGCTGGAACCGGACATGGCGGGCGACCCGCTGCTGCCCGCGGTGGCCTGGACGTGGCTGACCGACGCGCTGGAGCAGCACGAGGCCGGTTACACCGCGATCGGCGGCACGATCACGCAGACCGCGTCGACCCGGTTCGGTGACCTGGCCGGGCCGCTGCCCACCGCCGACCTCGAGGTGCGCGCGTCCTGGACGCCGACCTCCACCGACACGGCCGCGCACCTGCTGGGCTGGTGCGCGATGCTCGCCTCGACCGCGGGACTGCCGCCGCCCGGGGTGACGTCCCTCTCGGAACGCCACCGGGTCGGTTAGCGATTCTCTAGCAGACGGCGAAGGTCGTGCAGGCCGTCTTGATCGGGATGGCCAGGCCGATGCCCTCGGCGTCCTTGGCCTTGGCGGTGGCCAGGCCGACCACCTGATTGCTGGAGTTGACCACCGGGCCGCCGGAGTTGCCCGGGTTGATCGGCGCGTCGAACTGGATCGTCGGGCCGTCCGGGTCGGAGGGACGGTAAGCGCTGATCACACCGGTCGTGACGGTGTCGTCCAGACCGAGCGGCGCGCCCACCACGACCACCTGCTGGCCGGGCCTGACCTGCGCGGTCGCCGTGGCCAGGGCCGGGATCTCCTGGTCGGCCCGCAGCAGCGCGAGGTCCTTGCCCTTGCTGACCTTCACGATGGTCGCTTTGATCTTCGTGTTGCCGCGTTCCAGGGTGACCGCCCGGCCGCCGTCGGTGTAGAGCTCGGCGACCACGTGATAGTTGGTGAACAGGTTCGACTGGCCACCCTGCGCCTTCGTGCCGACCGAGAACGCCGTACCGGTGAAGTCGCCCGCCCGGACCCGGAACACGCTCGGCAGCACCTTCGAGGAGACGGCCTCGGGGTCGAAGACCCCGGCCAACTCCTTCTCCAGCCGGTCGGTGCGGTCCTGCTCGGCCGCGAGCACCGAGTGCAGCGAGGCGTTGTCGCTGTTCATCGACTCGATGCGGTACGCCTGCCAACCGGCCACCGCCACCAGGACCCCGACCAGGCCGGCCGCCAGCGGCTTCACCCGGGGGCGGGCCGGCCGGGAACGCTCCGGTTCCGCGACGCTCTCCGGCGGGCCCGGCCAGCGCGGCTCGGGCTCCTGTTGCCAGGCCGGAGGGTACTGCGGTTCCTGGTACTGCGGCTGCTGATATCCGGTGCCGGACTGCCAGCTCGGCTCGCCGGTCCACTCCTCCGCGCGACGCCGGCCGCCGTACTGGTACTGGTCGGTGCCATCGGCAGGGATGAACGGGTCGTACGTGGTGGTCATCCGGCACGGCCTCCCGGGTCTCGGCGCCGTAGCGGCGCTGCGGGAGGTAGTACGCAGAGAATGCCTCCGCGGATGAACCCGCTTTCGATCGAGAAACGGCGCGCCGGTACCCGGCTGCACAATGCAGGGGTGGTGCACCCGTACGGTTACGGAGTGACCGACGAAGCACCCCTGCGCCGTCGGGACGAGCCAGAGCCGGCAGGGGACGGACGACCGCTCGCCGAGCCGCCCGACCCGACGTCTGGCGGTCCCGACCCCCTTCCCGCCTCCGTCCCGCTGACTGCCCCTCGCGAGGGCACCCCCCGCCCCGTCGAAACCGAGACCGAACTGGCCGAGGTGGTGGCCAAGATGTCGGCCGGCACCGGCCCCGTTGCCGTGGACGCCGAGCGGGCTTCCGGCTACCGCTACACGCAGCGCGCCTACCTGGTGCAGCTGCGCCGGGCCGGCGCGGGCACGGTGCTGATCGACCCCATGCCGCTGGACGATCTGCGCACCCTCGACGCCGCCCTGGCCGAGAGCGAATGGGTGCTGCACGCGGCCAGCCAGGACCTCGCCTGCCTGGCGGAGCTGGGCCTGAAACCGCGCCGGCTGTTCGACACCGAGCTGGCGGCCCGGCTGGCCGGCTTCGAACGGGTCGGCCTGGCCGCGCTCACCGAGCAGCTGCTGGGCTATTCCTTGGAGAAGCACCACTCCGCGGCCGACTGGTCGACCCGCCCGCTGCCCGAGTCGTGGCTGACCTACGCGGCCCTCGACGTCGAACTGCTCACCGATCTGCGCGACCTGCTGGCCGCCGAGTTGGACCGGCAGGGCAAGTCGGCGTGGGCGGCCGAGGAGTTCGCCGCCCTGGTCGCCAGCGCCGACCGTCCACCCCGGGTGCGCCCCGACCCGTGGCGCCGCACCTCCGGCATCCACCGGGTTCGCGGCGCGCGGGCGCAGTCCCGGGTCCGCTCCCTCTGGTATGCACGGGACGGTGTGGCCTCCCGCCGCGACTCGGCCCCCGGCCGGGTGCTGCCCGACTCGGCGATAGTGGCCGCCGCCGAGCAGGACCCGAAGGACGAACGGGCGCTGCTGGCCATCCCCGGTTTCGGCGGTCGCTCGGTGCGCCGCCTGGCCCGGGTCTGGCTGGACGCCCTGGACGAGGCCCGCGCCCTGCCCGACGACGCCCTGCCGGTGAACCAGCCGGTGGACGGCCCGCCACCACCGCACCGCTGGGCCGAGCGCGACCCGATCGCGGCGGCCCGGCTGGCCCGCTGCCGTCAGGTGGTGGTCACCACGGCCGAGTCCAACAATCTGCCACCGGAAAACCTGATCAGCCCCGATTACGTCCGCCGCCTGGCCTGGTCCCCACCGGACGAGGCGACCTCGCAGACGGTGGGCGACATCCTGCGCGGCTTCGGCGCCCGCAACTGGCAGGTTGCCCTGCTGGCCGATCAGCTGGCCGAGGCCCTGCCCGACCCGACCGCTTGACAGAGGGCGTACGTGCGGGCACCGCCCGTACGTACGCCGGCTCCTCCCCGGAAACCGCAAGCGAAGCACGCCGCCGGGTTCGGGCATGGTTTGGTGGGTCAGTTAATGCGCTTGTGACATTCCCGCGGGGCGGTGGCACTCCTTAGTTACCGACGAGTAGCATTCGCCTCACCGAAATATGCCCGCGAGGAGGCTTCTGTGCCCCGTGAAGTACGTGAGGTCGTCTTCGTCGACGGCGTCCGCACCCCGTTCGGCAAGGCGGGCGGCATGTATGCCGAGACCCGCGCCGATGACCTGGTCATTCGCTGCATCCGTGAGCTGATGCGGCGCAATCCCCAGCTTCCGCCCGAGCGGGTGGACGAGGTGGCGATCGCGGCCACCACCCAGACCGGCGACCAAGGTCTGACGATCGGCCGCACCGCCGCCCTGCTTTCCGGCCTGCCCAAGACCGTGCCGGGCTACGCCATCGACCGCATGTGCGCGGGTGCCATGACCGCGGTGACCAACGTGGCCGGCGGCATCGCCATGGGCGCCTACGACATCGCGATCGCCGGCGGTGTCGAGCACATGGGCCGGCACCCGATGGGTGAGGGCGTCGACCCCAACCCGCGGATCCTGGCCGAGAAGCTCGTCGACCCGTCCGCGCTGGTGATGGGCTCGACGGCGGAGAACCTGCACGACCGCCTGCCGGAGATCACCAAGGAGCGGGTCGACCGCTACGGTCTCAACTCCCAGATCAAGACCGCCAAGGCGTACGCCGATGGCAAGCTTCAGGGTGACCTGGTGCCGGTGGCGCTCCGCAACGCCGAGCAGGGCTGGGGCCTCGCGACCGTCGACGAGGCGCCGCGCGAGACCTCGATGGAGAAGCTGGCCACGCTCAAGACGCCGTTCCGTCCGCATGGCCGGGTGACCGCCGGTAACGCCGCCGGTCTGAACGACGGTGCCACCGCTGCTCTGCTCGCGGACGAGGCTACCGCTCGGGAGCTCGGGCTGCCCGTCGCGATGCGCATGGTTTCGTTCGGCTTTGTTGGTGTAGAGCCGGAAATCATGGGATACGGGCCTATTCCCTCGACCGAGAAGGCCCTCAAGAAGGCCGGCCTGACGATCGACGACATCGGCCTGTTCGAGCTGAACGAGGCGTTCGCCGTCCAGGTGCTGGCGTTCCTCGACCACTACGGCATCGCCGACGACGACCCGCGGGTCAACCCGTGGGGCGGCGCGATCGCCATCGGTCACCCGCTCGCCTCCTCGGGCGTGCGGCTGATGACCCAGCTCGCGCGGCACTTCGCCGAGCACCCGGAGGTCCGCTACGGCCTCACCGCCATGTGCATCGGCATCGGCATGGGCGGCACGGTTGTCTGGGAGAACCCGAACTGGGAAGGGGCGTCCAAGTGATCGAGCACCCGAACGAGGTGGTCACCAAGGCCATCGTCCGGTTTGTCCAGGTGCCGGGGCTCGCGAAGCAGGCCGCGCTGATCACCCTGGACAACGGGTTCGACTACAAGAAGCCGAACAGCTTCGGCCCGGGCGGCCTGGCGTCGCTCGACGAGGCGATCACCAAGGCGACGGAAGCGGATCCCGCGTTCATCGCGATCACCGGCAAGCCCTACATCTTCTGCGTCGGCGCCGACATCACCGGCATTCCGTTCCTCACCTCGCGGGAACAGGCGCTCGAGCTCGGCGAGCTCGGCCACCGGGTGTTCGCGCGGCTGAAGAACTCGACGATCCCGACCTTCGCCTTCATCAACGGCGCCGCGCTCGGCGGCGGCCTCGAGGTCGCGCTGCACTGCCACTACCGCACGGTGTCGACCGGCGCGGCCGCGCTCGGCCTGCCCGAGGTCGCGATCGGCCTGGTGCCCGGCTGGGGCGGCAGCCAACTGCTGCCCAACCTGATCGGTGCCCCCGGCGCCGCCCAGGTGATCCTGCAGAACCCGCTCACCCAGAAGGTCCTGCGCCCCACGCAGGCCCGCGAGCTGGGCGTGGCCGACGAGCTCTTCGAGGCGGCCGACTTCCTGGAGTCGTCGCTCGCCTGGGCCGCTTCCGTCGTGAACAACGAAGTGACGGTGACCCGGCCCGAGGTCGACAAGGACATGTGGGACGGCGTGCTGTTCTTCGCCAAGCAGCAGCTCGACCAGCGGCTGCACGGCGCGGTCCCGTCCGCCAACAAGGCCCTCGAACTGCTCGCCCTGGCCAAGGACGCCACGTTCGCCGACGGCACGGCGGCCGAGACCGAGGCCCTCGCCGACCTGATCATGGGCGACGAGTCCCGGGCTTCGCTCTACGCCTTCGACCTGGTCCAGCGCCGGGCCAAGCGGCCGGTCGGGGTGCCCGACAAGTCGCTGGCCCGCAAGGTCACCAAGGTCGGCATCATCGGCGCCGGCCTGATGGCCTCCCAGCTCGCGCTGCTGTTTGCCCGCCGCCTGCAGGTGCCGGTCGTACTGACCGACCTCGACCAGACCCGGGTGGACAAGGGCGTCGGCTACGTCCTCGGCCAGATCGACAAGACCGTGTCGAAGGGGCGGATGGACGAGGGCACCGCGGCCAAGCTGCGCGGCCTGGTCTCCGGCTCGGTCGACAAGTCGGTCTTCGCCGACGCCGACTTCGTGATCGAGGCGGTCTTCGAGAACCTCGACCTGAAGAAGCAGATCTGGGCCGAGCTGGAGAAGATCGTCTCCCCGGAGGCGATCCTCGCCACCAACACGTCGTCGCTGTCGGTCACCGAGATGGCCGCCGACCTCGAGCACCCCGAGCGGGTCGTCGGCTTCCACTTCTTCAACCCGGTCGCGGTCCTCCCGCTCCTCGAGATCATCAAGGGTGAGAAGACCGACGACGTGACGCTGGCCACCGCGTTCGCCGTGGGCCGGGAGCTGAAGAAGTCGTCGGTGCTGGTCAAGGACGCGCCCGCGTTCGTGGTCAACCGGGTCCTGACCCGATTCACCAGCGAGGTCTTCAAGGCGGTCGACGCCGGTACGCCGCTGGACGTGGTGGACTCGGCGTTCGACCCGCTGGGCCTGCCGATGCGGCCGATCGCGCTGCTCCAGTTGGTCGGGCCGGCCGTCGCCTACCACGTGGGCGAGACGCTGCACGCGGCGTTCCCGTCGCGCTTCGTCGACTCGCCCAACCTCAAGAAGATCGTCGACGCCGGCCTGCCCCTGATGGACGACGACGAGATCAACCCCGAGGTGGCCAAGCTGGTGGCCGGCGGTTCCGCTCCGCTTTCCGCCGACGAGGTACGCGCGGCAGCACTCGAAGCCCTGGCCGAGGAGATCCGGCTCATGCTCGACGAGGGCGTGGTCGCCGAGGCCCAGGACATCGACCTGTGCATGGTGCTGGGCGCCGGCTGGCCGTTCCACCTCGGTGGCGTCACGCCGTACCTGGACCGCAGTGGCATCTCCGAGAAGGTGACTGGCCGGCGCTTCCTGCCGAAGGGCGTCGGAAGCCTGCCCGCCTGACAGTCGGATCGACGACGCCCCACACCGCCGCGGTGTGGGGCGTTGTCGTATTCACCAGGGGTTTGTCCGATCGGGTGTGATCGAGTAGCCCGGATAGGGGGGCGACCGCCCTGGCGGAGGGCCGATAGTCTCGCAAGCGGGATACCCGATCGATGGAGCTTTTGATGTCGCAGCCGCCGTACTCCGGTCAGCCTTCTTCCGGCCAGCCCTACCAGGGCGGCCAGCAGCCGCCTCAGTACGGTCAGCCGCAATACGGGCAGCCGCCGCAGCCGCCGCAGTACGGCCAGCCGCCATACGGCGGCCAGCCCAACCCGGACGTCCCGACCTCGGTGCCGCCGCAGCCGTCGTACCCGCCGACCACGGCGTACCCGACGTCCGGCCAGCCGGAGTACGGTTCGACCCCGCCCCCGCCGCCGTACGGGCAGCAGCCGCAGTACGGCCAGCCGGAGTACGGCCAGCCCGAGTACGGTCAGCAGCCGCCGCAGTACGGCCAGCCGCAGCAGCCGCAGTTCGGCCAGCCCGGCTTCCCGCCGCCGCAGCCGCCGAAGAAGTCGAAGGTCCTGCCGATCGTGCTGACCTCGATCGCGATCGTGCTGGTGCTCTGCGTCGGTGGCGTCGCCGCGATCTACATGATCGGCAAGAACAAGGTCGACGAGATCAACGACTCGGCGTCCGACTCGACGCTGCCGACCACCCAGAGCACCCAGACCGCCGAGCCGACGACCGAGCCGACCAAGGCGGCCTCCACCATCAAGATCGTCGAGCCGGCGACGCTGGGCGGCCGCCCGAAGCTGACCGACCCGCAGTTCGCCGACATCGCCAAGGAGCTGAAGGACGGCCTCGCGGCGGTCCCGTCGGCCACCAACTCGGTCGGCTCGCTCTACGGCACGGTGGAGAAGCAGGACATCGTCGTGGTCGCGGCGGCCGAGGCGCCGATCGACGACCCCGACAAGGAGCTGAACCAGACGTTCCTGGGTGCCGGCGTCGGCGGCCTGAAGATCACCAACATCGCCGAGGCACCGACCGGCTCGCTGGGCGGCACCGCCAAGTGCGGCAGCACCTCGACCTCCGGCATCGACATGGCGATCTGCAGCTGGGCCGACGAGGGCAGCCTCGGCATGGTGATCTGGTATTTCAAGTCGGTGAGCAAGGCCAAGGCCGAGTTCCCCAAGCTCCGCGCCCAGATCGAGAAGCGCAGCTGAGCGAGTCAAGTTGACACGCCGATAGCGGTGATCACGCATCGACAACGCTCCCGGCACGGACCTGTCACGGTTCCGGGCCGGGAGCGCTGTCGTAATCCTCAGCGGTCAGGATGGGGCGGTTCCCGATCAGGCTGAGGAGATCGATTCCGGTGGTGGTTCTGCAGCACCTGCGCCGCGTCCGGTGGGCGGTCCGCGCCACACTGTTGCTGGGTGTGGCCGCGTCCGTCGTCGCCAACGTCCTGCACGCGCTGGACAACCCGATCAGCCAGGCCATCGCCGCCTGGCCACCGCTGGCCCTGCTGCTCACCGTCGAGCTGATCTCCCGCGTGCCGGTGCACCGCCGCTGGCTGGCCGCGGCCCGGCTGATCGCCACCGCGACGATCGCCGGCATCGCCGCCTGGGTGTCCTACTGGCACATGGCCGGCGTGGCCGCCCGCTACGGCGAGACCGGCGCCTCCCCCTACCTTCTGCCGCTGTCGGTCGACGGCCTGATCGTGGTGGCCAGCATCTGCCTGGTCGAGCTGGGCGGCCGCATCACGTCCCTGGAGCGCGACGGCACCGACCTGCCCACAACAGCCGCCCACCCGGCCACGCACGCGACAGCCGCCCATCCGGCCACGCAGGCGGCGGCCGGCCGCCTGGCCACACACGCCACAGCCGCCCACCCGGCCACGCAGGCGGCGGCGGGCCACCCAGCCACGCACGCCACAGCCGCCCACCCGGCCACGCACGCGACGGCCACTGACGCCACCGTCCCCGACCCGGTAATCCCCGGCCTGATTCCCACACCGTCGATGAGCCCGCCCGGCCTGGACGCGACCGGGCCCGCCTTCGCCACGGAAACCACGGCGACCGCCGCCGCGCACGGTGGCGGCGCGGGTCGCGAGGCCGGTGGGCGCGCCAGCGGTTCACCGTTGCGCCGTCGCGCACTGGAGGAGGCGGCTGCCGCTCTTCCCCGGGCCACCGGTGCCGAAGGCACCGGGTTCAGCCCCACGGTGACCCGGCAGGCGCGGCCGCCGGCCGCCACCGGTCGTGCCGTTCCCGCGCAACGCAGCTCGGCCACCGTGAGAGCCGGCGCCACCCGGGTCGACGGGACCGTTCAGACGCGTACCGAAAAGAAAGAAAGAGCCCGACGCAGCCCGGCCGAAACGGTGGCCCTGGCCGATCGACTGAAGGCCGAGCGGCCGACGCTGACCGACGCCGAGATCGCCGCCGAGCTGGGCATCACGACGTCGCGCCTGCGCACGGTCCGCCGAGAGACGCAGGCCGGCGACCACACCCTGGCCGCCTGACCGCACGCGGAGACCGCACGCCGGGCCCGGACCTAAGTCGCTATGCCGAGGTTCTTGCCTCGCGGGACCGATGCGGTCGCGGCGACCACCGGGGTCGCGTCGGCGGTGGGCAGGGAGACGGTGACCTCGAGGCCGCCGCCGGGCTGGGCGACCGCGGAGACCGTGCCGCCGTGGGCGTCGCAGACGGCTCGGACGATCGACAGGCCCAGGCCGGAGCCGCGCGAGCCGGTGCGTTCCCAACCGCCGCGGCGGAACGGCTCGAACAGGCCCGGCACGTCGGCCGGCTCGACCTCGTAACCGGTGTTGCCGACCACCAGCCGCGCCTGCCCGTCGACCATCGAGGTGCGCAGCCAGAGCTTGCCGAGCAGGTGATTGTAGCGGATCGCGTTCTCGATGAGGTTGCCGGCGAGCCGGTCGAGCAGGGACGGGTCGCCCACCACGGGGGCCGGCTGCAGGTCGGTGGTGACCTCCAGCTTGAGGCGTTCGGCCTCGGGTTTCACCGCGGACAGCGCGTTGGTCACGCTCATCGCCAGGTCGGCGGGGACCTTGCGGGCCAGCCGCCGGCCCGACTGGGCTTCCGACCGGGCCAGCACGAGCAGGGCGTCGACCAGGCCGTTGGCCCGCTCGGAGGCGTTGCGGACCACCTTGGCCATGCGGCGGTACTCGGCCACGTCGGCCTCGTCGTCGCTGAGGGTCACGTCGATCTCGGTGCGCATGACGGCCAGCGGGGTGCGCAGTTCGTGCGAGGCGTTCGCGACGAAGCGCTTCTGCGACTCGAACGCGCCGGCCAGCCGGTCGAGCATGGCGTCGAAGGTGCGGGCCAGCTCGGCGACCTCGTCGTCCGCGCCGGAGTAGCGGATGCGTTGGTCGAGGGTTTCCTCGCCGAGGCGGCGGGCGGTCTGGGTGACGGCGTGCAACGGGCGCAGGGCGCGGCCGGCCACCGCGTAGGCCCCGGCGATGCCGATGATGCCGATCGCGAACAGCGCTACCAGGCCTTTGACCAGCACTTCACGGGAGGCCCGGTCGACCAGCCCGGCCTGCCAGCTCAGAGCGTCCTGGGTGGTGCCGTCGCGCAGGGTCACCTTCGAGCCATCGGCCAGGGCGACGACGGGGTGCATGGCGTCGCCGACCAGCAGCCAGGCGAGCAGCACCAGGATGGCGCCCGCCCCGACCAGCAGGATGCCGTTGAGCAGGGTGAGCCGCAGGCGCAGCGTCGGGCGCAGGTTGAGGCGGTTGCCGCGGCCCTGGTAGACGGTCACGAGAGGCCGACCGGTTCGGGCACCCGGTAACCGGCGCCGACCACGGTCTCGATCAGCGGCGGGTCGCCGACCTTCTTGCGCAGGGTCATCACGGTCACCCGGACGGTCGTGGTGAACGGGTCGGTGTTGGCGTCCCACACCCGTTCCAGCAACTCTTCGCTGGACACCACGCCGCCGCGCGCCTTGAGCAGCTCTTCGAGCACCCCGAACTCCTTGTTGGTGAGCTCGATCGGCACGCCGCCGCGGGTGACGACCCGGCGGGTCTGGTCGAGCACCAGGTCACCGGCGGTGAGCACGGGCGGCGCGGCCGGGGTGGCGCGGCGGCCGAGGGCCTGCACCCGGGCCACCAACTCCTCGAAGGCGAACGGCTTGGCGAGGTAGTCGTCCGCGCCGAGCTGCAGACCCTCGACCCGGTCGGCGACCGTGCCGCTGGCGGTGAGCATCAACACCCGGGTGAGCGCACCCGACTCGACCAGGGCCGCGCAGATCTCGTCACCGTGCATGCCGGGCAGGTCCCGGTCGAGGACAACCACGTCGTACCGCGTCACGTACGCCATCTCGTGGCCCTGGAGACCGTCGTAGGCGACGTCGACCGCCATGCCTTTGCGCCGCAGTCCCCGTGCGATCGCGTCGCAGAGGTTCCGCTCGTCTTCGACCACCAATACGCGCACCGCTGACCCTCCGTCGCCGACGCCGCTCAGCCTTCCCAATCGGGTGTGAAGACGCCGTAAGAGAGAGGTTACCCAAGGTGCCAGATGGCGACGGAGGCGTCGACGAGCCGGCAGATGAGCGCGCCGGAACCGACCTCGCAGTCACCGGAGACACGTGCGGCGGTGCCCAGGTAGTCGACCTCGCGGGTGGCCGGGTCGAGCACCCCGTAGTAGCGGTCGTCCTTCATCCCGTAGAGCCGGCCGCCGGCCACGCCGAGGCCCCGCCAGCCGCCGAAGTTGCCGAGCGGTTCGCCGTCGGCCGGGTCGATCACCCAGTAGACCTGGTCCTCACCGGCGCTGCCCAGCAGATAGCCGCCGTACGGTTCGGCCCACGCCCATCGCGGCGACCGCCACAACTCGCGACCGGTGGCCGGGTCGAGGGCGGTCATCCCGCGCTGCTGCCGGAACGTGCAGATGAGCCGGCCGCAGTCGGCTTCCATCCAGCTCTGCGACAGGTCGACCGCGGTGTGCCAGAGCCGGGTCAGGTCGGGCAGGCGGTAGCCGTCGAAGCCGTGCCCGGTGTCGGCCATGACCAGGTCGCTGACCGGCCAGAGCAGCCCGTTGGCCCGGCCGGTCAGCGCGGGCACGGTGGCCGCGGCGAGACGCCGCCCGGTGTGCGGGTCGTAGGTCTCCAGCCGGCCCGAGTCGGTGGTCAGCACCAGCCAGTGGGGAAAACCGTCGCCGGCCGGCGCGATGTACCCGTCGGCCGGGCGCGGCACCCGCCAGCGCAGCGCGCCGGTCCGCACGTCGACGGCGATCATGCCGCTGTCGTCGTCGAGGAGCGCGATCCCGTCGGCCGCGGAGGTGCCGACCAGTCGGGCGTTGCGGCGCCACGAGGGCGTGGCGGAGCCGACGACCTGCGCCACCACGCCGGTGTTGCCGCTGGTGTTGAACTGGTAGGCGACCACGAGGACGTCACCGGCCTGCTGGACCCCGACGACCGCGCCGGCCACCGTGACGGCGGTGCGGCCGAGCGGGGAGGCCGCCGGCAGCCGATAGCCGGCGATGACCCGGTTCATGTAGGTCTCGAGCCGGCCGGTGCCGACGACGAAGAGCCGGTCGCCGTCGACGAAGGTGGCGTCGCCGAGCCGGGCCGGGATGATCGCCGGCGGCCGCGGTGGAAGCCGCGGGGCGGAGCCGGCCAGCACGGCCAGCAGCACCAGGGAGAGCACGCCGAGCACGGCCCGGTACGGCACCGGCTGGGGATGCTCGGCCGGCGCGGCGACACTGAGATCGATCAGCGCCTCGGCCATGATTCCATCATCATGCGGCCTCAGGACCGATAGGCCCAGATCTCCAGGCCGTCGTTGCCGCGGCACATCACGTACGCGTGGTTGGAGCCGCATTCGCTGACCGGTCCGGTGCTGGCCCCGAGGACCTGCACCCGGTCGCCGAGCACCGCCCCGAACGCGCTGCGCCCGCCGGCGAGGGATTTGCGCAACACGAGCGGCGCCCCGGCCCCACCGGAGATCTCGGCGCTCCAGCCGTTCAGGTCGACCCGCTGCGCACCGGTGGCCGGGTCGACGAGCCGGAGCGGGGCGTCGGCGCCGGTCACGATCTCGATCACGTAGTCGCCGAGCATGTCCAGGTCGACGGTGGCGGGCGCCCGCCAGGCCACCCGCCCGGTGGCCGGGTCGAGCACGTCGAGGGCGTTGCGCGGCCCGGAGCAGAGCACCGCCCCGCAGTTCGGCGGGTCGAGCAGGACCTGGGGTTCGGGGTACTGCCAGAGCCGGGCGAGGGTGTCGGGGGCGTAGACGACGTCCTCGGCGGGCACGCCGTCCGTGCCGTAGTAGACGACGATCATGCCGCGGAGCAGGGCGCCACCGATCGGGCGCTGGACGCCGAGCCGGGGCAGGAGGGCGGTGCGCTGGACGGTCCCGGTGTCGCCGTCGATGCGTTCGAGCCGGTCGGAGGCCACCACCAGCACGGCGGAACCGCTGGTCAGGACGTTGATCGAGCCGGGCAGGGCGACCGTCCAGCGGGTGTCGCCGGTGACCAGGTCGACGCCGCGGACCTCGGTGCGGACCGGCGGTTCGACGTGCGGCTGGCCGGTGGACGAGAAGTAGAGCAGGCCCGGGTCGCCGGATTCCTGGTCGTAGAGGGTGCCCTCGCGGAACACCTGGTTCTGCACGACGCCGATGTGCCCGCCCGCCAGCGGGTAGATGCCGACCTCCGAGTGGAAGCGGCTCCGGCCGGTGGCGGCGTCCACGACGGTGGTGGCCGGTCCGTCGCTGAGCAGCACGGCGTCGCCGGCCTGCCGGGCCTCCACCCCGCCGAACCCGATGTCGTCCGGCCCGATCACCCGTCCGGGGTAGCGGACGGTCCACAGTTCGCGCGGCGGCGAATTCAGTTCGAAGGCGGTGGTCACCCGCTCACCGCCGGAGCCGGAGATGGTGTAGATCCGGTCGCCGATCAGCCGGGTCTGGGTCTCGGCGCCGCCCGGCGGTGGCACCGCGCCGAGGTATCGCCACATGGTCCGGTGGGGCTGGGCCGCGCCGCCGAGGGCGAACGCGAGCACCACGGCGAGGATCAGGCCGGGGAGGCGGTAACGGTAGGCGGGTGGCGGCGTGCTGGGCGTCAGGTCGGGCTGGGCGGTCAGGTCCAGCTCGATCAGCGCCAACGCTTCACCCTTCCTGGTACGCCCAGACGACGAGTTCGCCGTACATCGTCCGGCAGATCAACCGGGCGGGTGCGGCCTGGCAGTCGCCGGTGCCGGCGGGCAGCGCGGCAAGCGGTTGTGGTCGCGCGTCGCCCGGGTGAGCGACGGCGACCATGCTACGGGCTCCGTCGTCGACCGAGCGGATGAGCACCAGGCGGCCGTCGGTGCCGGTGCCGGTGACGGGTCGCCAGCCGTCGAGGTCCACCCGGACGGCGCCGGTGACCGGGTCGATGACGCCGACCGGGTCGGAGCCGTCGGGCTCGCCGTAGGCGATGAGCGTCGTCCCGTACTCCTGGATGCCCTGCCAGCCGCGGTGCGACCAGAGCTGGTCGCCGGTGGCCGGGTCGAGGGCGCGCACCTCGTCCGAACCGGACAGGCAGGCCAGCACGCCGCACGCCGACATCTGATAGGAGTTTCCGGCCGGCACGGTCCACGTCTGTTTGAGCGTCACCGGGTCGTACGCCGAGATCTCCGGCCCGAGGATGCCGGGGTGCCGCAGCAGGATCCGCCCGCCGGCCACGATCGGGTTGTCCGGGTTGTAGTCGGCGGCCGGCACCGTGGTCGAGGCCAGCCGGCGGCCGTCGGTCAGGTCGTGCAGGGCGAGCGTCCGGTCGTCGTGCACGAGCAGCATCCGGGAGGCGTCGTCGGCCCGGCCGGGCACCCCGATCAGCACCGCGGTGGACGGCACCCGCACGGTCCATCGCGTGTTGCCGGTGATCGGGTCGACGGCGTCGATCGGCCCCTGCACCCGGCGGCCGCTGCCGGTGAGGCTGCGCACCGAGTCGACGGCGAGCAGCGCGGTCGAGCCGGCCACGGTGACCACGGTGCCGGGCCGCTCCCACTGGGCGGCGCCGGTGAAGCTGGAGACGGCGGTGGTGGCCGGTTCGGTGGCGCTGGTGGTCCAGGGCCGCATCAGCACCAGCCCGCCGGACAGCCGCAGCCGGTAGGCGGGGGTGGACTGCCCGGCCTGCCACTTCAGCTTCCCGCTGTCCAGGTCGTAGGAGGTCAGCAGGCCGAAGGTCTGGGCGAGCAGCTGGCCGTCGCCGGTCACCGCGTACGTGTCGGCCGGCCCGATCTGCAGCCGGAAGAGCGGGTTCATCGGCGGCTTGGCGGGCCCGGCCGAGGCACCGGCCAGCAGCAGCACCAGCACCCCGAGCAGGGCGGCCGGTGACCAGGACTGGACCGACGAGCGGTTCCGGTCCCGGTACTGCAGCGGTTCGCCCCGGTCGTAGCCAAGATCGATGACGACGTCCATGGACCAAAAATAACGACTAGATAACGGAACCGCCCGCCGGCGGTCCCGTTCATACCGTTATGCGACTTCTATTGAGGCATCGTCCATCCGGGACACCCACTCAATGACGTCCCGGGCGATGTCCTGCGCGGTCAGGCCGAGCGCGGTCAAGATCTCCGACCGGCTGCCGTGCGGGTGGAAGCCCACCGGCACGCCGAAATCGCGCAGCGGCACGTCCACCGCCGCGTCGCGCAGAGCGCTCGCCACCGCGTCGCCGACCCCGCCGGCCCGCACCCCGTCCTCCAGGGTGACCACCCGGCGATGCTGACCGGCCAGGCCGATCAGCTCGATCGGCACCGGGCGCACCCAGCGCGGGTCGACCACGGTGACGCCGTAACCCTGCCCGGCCAGCCGCTCGGCGACCTCGAGGCCGAGCCCGGCGAACGAGCCCACCGCCACCAGCAGAACGTCCTTGCGGTCGTCGTCGCGCAGCACGTCGACCTGGCCGAGGCGGCGCACGGCCGGGGTGGCCGCTGCGACCGCGCCGGTCGGGAACCGCACGATCGTCGGGCCGTCGTCGATCGCGATCGCCTCGCGCAACTCCTCGCGCAGGCTGGCGGCGTCCCGCGGGGCGGCGATCCGCAGGCCCGGCACCACGCCGAACACGCTCATGTCCCAGATGCCGTAGTGGCTCGGCCCGTCCGGCCCGGTGATGCCGGCCCGGTCCAGCACGAACGTCACCGGCAGCTCGTGCATCGCGACGTCCAGCAGCACCTGGTCGAACGCCCGGTTGAGGAACGTGGCGTAGACCGCGACCACCGGGTGCAGGCCGCCCATCGCGAGGCCGGCCGCGCTGGTGGCGGCGTGCTGCTCGGCGATGCCGACGTCGTAGGCGCGCTCCGGGTATTTCTTGGCGAGCTCCGCGATGCCGGTCGGCTCGGCCATGGCCGCGGTGATGCCGACCACGTCGACCCGCTCGTCGGCGATCTTCACGAGCTCTTCGGCGAAGACGTGCGTCCACTTCACCGACGGCTTGGCCAGCAACTTGCCGGTCTCGGCGTCGAAGCTGCCCGGACCGTGGAAGCGGTCGGCCTCGTCCTGCTCGGCCGGCCGGTAGCCGAAGCCCTTGCGGGTCACCGCGTGCACGATGACCGGCGCGTTGTAGCCCTTGGCCCGGCGCAGCGCCGACTCCATCGCGACGATGTCGTGGCCGTCGATCGGGCCGATGTACTTGATGCCGAGGTCCTCGAACATCGGCTGCGGGCTGACCGCGTCCTTGATGCCCTTCTTGACCGCGTGCAGCACCTCGTAGGCGGGCTTGCCCACCACCGGGGTCGAGCCGAGAGCATTTTTCACCAGGTCGAGCACCCGCTCGTAGCCCGGGTTGAGCCGCAGCGTGGACAGGTGGTCGGCCAGCCCGCCGATCGTCGGCGCATAGGAGCGGCCGTTGTCGTTGACGACGATGACCAGGCGGTTCTTCGCCGCGGCGATGTTGTTGAGCGCCTCCCAGCACATGCCCCCGGTGAGCGCGCCGTCGCCGACCACGGCCACGGTGTGCCGGTCCTCGCCGCGCAGCGCGAACGCCTTGGAGAGACCGTCCGCATATGACAGCGCGGTGGACGCGTGCGAGTTCTCGATGAGGTCGTGCTCGCTCTCCGCGCGCGACGGGTACCCCGAGAGGCCGCCGCGCTGGCGGAGCAGGTCGAAGCCGTCCTGGCGGCCGGTCACGATCTTGTGAACGTAGGCTTGGTGGCCGGTGTCGAACAGCACCCGGTCCCGCGGCGAATCGAAAACCCGGTGCAGCGCCAGGGTGGTCTCCACCACACCGAGGTTGGGGCCGAGGTGGCCGCCGGTGCGGGAAACCTTGGCCACGAGGAAGTCACGGATCTCGGCGGCCAGCTGCGTCAGCTGCTCGGTGGTGAGGCGCTTGAGGTCACCGGGACAGGTGATGGACGCCAGCAGGGCTTCGCTCATGAGCGTGAAGTCTATCGGCGGCGCGCCGCCCCGCACGCCACGCGAACGGACAGTGCGACCTCCTACACACAACCTGCACAAGGCTGAGACCGGATCGTAAGGCAAGCTTGCGGGCATGACCGCCCGTCTTCTTCCCGGCGCTCCGGTCGCCGAGGCCGTGCTCGCCGACGTGACCACCCGCGCCGCCCGTCTCCGCGAGGCCGGCATCGTGCCGAGCCTCGCCACCATCCTGGTCGGCGACGACGACGCCAGCGCCGGCTACATCCGGATCAAGCAGCGCCAGGCCGCCGAGCTGGGCTTCGAGTCGCCGCACCGGCACCTGCCGGCCGACACCACGCAGGCGGAACTGCACGAGGTGATCGCCGGTTTCAACACCGACAAGACCGTGCACGGCGTGCTGATCCAATACCCGATCCCCGGCCACCTCGACTACGACGCCGCGCTGCAGACCCTCGACCCCGACAAGGACGTCGACGGCATGCACCCGCTCAACATGGGCCGGCTCGCGGTCGGCCTGCCCGGCCCGCTCCCCTGCACTCCCGCGGGCATCGAGGCGCTGCTGGCCCACCACGAGATCCCGGTGGCCGGCCGCGAGGTGGTCATCCTGGGCCGCGGCGCCACGCTCGGCCGCCCGCTCGCGATGCTGCTGGCCCAGAAGCGCCCCACCGCGAACGCCGCGGTCACCGTCGTGCACACCGGCGTCGAGGACTGGCCGCGCTACACCCGCCGCGCCGAGATCCTGATCGCCGCGGCCGGCGTCCCCGGCATCATCCAGCCCGAACACGTCCGGCCCGGCGCCGTCGTGATCGGCGCCGGCGTCCGCTACGAGGGTCGCCGCCTGCTCCCCGACGTCGACGAGAGCTGCGCCGAGGTCGCCGGCGCGATCACCCCGCGGGTCGGCGGGGTAGGCCCGACCACGGTCGCCATGCTCTTCCGCAACGCGATCCAGGCGGCCGAACGCTCCGCATAGGCGACCCGAGCAAGCTGCGTTTTTCATAAGTACGGGCCGGCCCGAGTCCCGGATCCACCGGCGCCGGCCAGGCGCGGCGCCGGGGCCGGAGCGCGCCTTTCGCGTGGGGCGGTCCGGCAGGATCAACCCCATGCGACAGCAGACAACCACCCGGGAGGTGGCCGGCCCCTGGTCGCTGGCCACCTCCCGCCGGTTCTGGGAAGGCTTCACCCCGGCGGCCCTGCGCGACCAGCCCCGCGACGAGGCGTTACGAACCGTCTTCCGGGTCGAGCGCGACTGGTCGGCCGCCACCGCGACCGTGCGGCAGGACGGCAGCACCGCCCACCTGACCGTGGCCGGCCCCGGCGACCTGGACGCGGCCGCCGAACAGACCGCCCGTTTCCTGGCCCTCGACGTGGACGCCCGCGACTGGCCCGCCGTCGGCACCCGGGACCGGGTCATCGGCGCGGCCCAGCAGCGCCTGCCCGGGTTGCGGCCGTGTGGCTTCCACTCCCCCTACGAGGCCGCGGCCTGGGCCGTCCTGTCCCAGCGCGTGCGCATCCCCGAGGCGGCCCGCCTGCGCGAGACCCTGCTCGGCCCGGACGGCGCCTTCCCGGCCCCCGACCGGCTCCGAGCCCTCGAGCTGGACCTGCCCGGCCCCAAGGCCGAGTACCTGCGGTCGATAGCCGAGGCCGCCCTGGCGGGAGTCCTGGACGGCGCCCGGCTACGAGCGCTGGACGCACCCACCGCGATGGCCGAGGTGCAACAGGTGAAAGGCCTGGGCCCGTTCGGCGCGGAGCTGGTCATCCTGCGCGGCGCCAACCACCCCGACGCCGTCCCGCAGCACGAGACCCGCCTGAAGTCCGAGATCACCGCCCGCTACGGCCCCGGCACCACCCTCGACCAGGTCTCCCCGGCCTGCAGCCGTTCCGCACCTGGGCCGCCGTGCACCTGCGCGCCCTCCGCGAGCTGGGCGACTAGTAAGGCAGCCTGCTTAGCAGCTAGCCTACCTACCATGGTGGTATCCCGCCCGTGGCTGCACGGGTTCCTAGATCTGTGCCTGCTGGCGATGCTGCGCGAGAAGCCCGACTACGGCTACGGCCTGGCCCAGCGCCTGGCCGCGGCCGGCGTCGCCGACGTGCCCGGCGGCACGCTCTACCCCGCCCTGCTCCGCCTGGAACAGCAGGGCCTGGCCGCGCCGAACTGGCACCCCTCCGAGTCAGGCCCACGCCGCAAGTACTACGCCGTGACCCCGGCCGGCCGAGCCGAACTGGACGCCCAGGCAACGGAGTGGCAGCAGTTCCGCACCGGCATAGACACCTTGATCGCAGCCGGCGCCAACCACCCCCTCCCGGCCGACGCCGTCGCCGGGACGGGCCGCGCGGCGGGTTCGGAGGAGCCGCGGTGACCGGCTGGGACTCCCGGTTCGAGGCCGAACTGTTGCGGCTCGGCGTGCAGCCCGGCCGGGCGCGGCAGCTCGCCGACGAGACCACCCAGCAGGCCGCCGAGTGCGCGGCCGCGCCGGACAGCCTGTTCGGCCCGGCCCACCTCTACGCCCGGCACCTGCTCACCGAACTCAACACCGCGACCCTGCCGCTCAGCGGCACGAAGGGCCCGGTGCGGCTACGGCTCACCGGAGTCGGCAAGCGTTACCGCCGCCGCACGGTGTTCGCCGGCGTGAACCTGACCGTCCGGGCCGGCGAGGTAGCGGCCATCGTCGGCGCCAACGGCTGCGGCAAGTCGACCCTGCTCCGCATCTGCGCCGGCCTGACCCGCCCGACCAGCGGCAGCGTGCAACGAACCCGCCGGGTCGGCTTCGTCCCGCAGGACGCCGGCACGGCCGGCTGGCTGACCGCCGACGAACACTTCACCCTGTTCGGCGCGGCCGCCGGGATGGCACCCCGCCGCTCCCGCTCAACCGGCGAGCACCTGGCCGCCAAGCTGGCTTGGCGCCCGGCGAAATCGCAGCTGACCCAGCACCTGTCCGGCGGCACCCGGCAGAAACTCAACCTGGTCCTAGGCGAGCTGCACGCCCCCGACCTGCTCCTGCTGGACGAGCCCTACCAGGGCTTCGACCAGGGCACCTACCTGGACTTCTGGCAACAGGTCCAGTCCTGGCGAGACGCCGGCCGCGCAATCGTGGTGGTAACCCACCTGCTGCACGACCTCCAGCACGTAGACCACGTCCACGACCTCGGAGCCACCGCATGACCATCCACAACGCGGCACCCGACCGCGCCCGGACAGGAGGGCGCGGCATGACCGCCCACACCAAGCGGCACCCCACCGCGCCCGGACAGGAAGCCGCGGCATGACCGCGCTGGTGGTGGCCGCCCTGTCCGCCCGCGAGGTGAGCCGGCGTCGCACCGCGCTGGTGTTGGTGGTGACCCTGCCGCTCTGGTTCTACCTGGTCCGGCGCGACCTGACCGGTCAATCGGTGCGGATGCTGACGCTCGGCATCGGCTGGGCCGTCTCCACGCTCACCCTGTTCGTGGTGAACGCCTCCCGCGGCGTCGACCCCCGCCTGCGGCTCAGCGGCGCCTCGACGGCCGCGGTGATCGGCGGCCGCCTGCTCGCGATGACCGGCGGCGGGGTAGCGCTGGCCCTCGGTTACTGGGTACTGACGGCACTCGACCAGGACCTGGACCGTCCCGCCGTGGTGGCGCTGATCATGGTCCTGGCCGCGGTCCTGGCGGCTCCGCTGGGCGGCCTGGTCGCCGCACTCCTGCCGCGCGAGCTGGAGGGCGCCCTGGCACTGCTCAGCATCTGCGCGGTGCAGATGCTCGCCGACCCGGCCGGCCTCGCCGCCAAACTGATGCCGTTCTGGTCGGTCCGCGAGATCGGAACCTACGCGATCGACGCCACCACCCCCGACTACCTCTGGCGGGGCCTGATCCACGCCACCGTCACCTGGCTGATCTGCACCGGCGGCACGTGGGCGATCTTCGCCTGGCGCCTACGTCTCCCCCGCTACCCGGAGCCCGGGCCGGACGAGCAGTTCCCAACTCCCGACCGGCGCGCCTAGGAGCCTGCCCGGCCGATCACGAGGGCTAGGGCGTGGCCCAGGCAGCGTCTCGCCCCCGAGTGATCGCCGGCAGGGCGGGTCCCTTGAAGATCACCCGAGTCGTCGTCCCACATCGCGGCAACCCGGTCCTGCTGTATGGGCGGCGCTTCCACATCGTGAGCCGCGCCCGGCGGCCGGTCTGCCGCCCGGCGCGTTCGAACCCGGCCTGGCCGGCCTCGACGACCTGGCACCCCTGGCCGAGCGCCCAGACATGCCGCATATATCCGCCAGCGGCACCCAGATTTGCCTCGACCTTGTCGAGTTCCCGTGCGGACCGCGCACCAGATCCACAAGATCTGCCACAGCGGCGGCCGGCACAGCGGGCCGGCA
>NZ_BOQN01000029.1 GCF_018332695.1 Paractinoplanes toevensis | reverse complement strand
CGCACCGGTCTGCCTGACCAGCCGGCGCCCGGCTTCGGTAGTCCGCTGCCGCGCCGCCAGGCCGCCTCGGGTGGCGAGCCGACCCCGATGACGTCGTTCCCGGCGTTCAAGACGCCTGCCGAGCGGGCCGCCACGGCCGACGTGCAGGCCGACGCGCCGGGGGGCCGTGCGGGCCTGATCCCGCCGGTCATCCCGGGTTCGCCGGGCAGCGACCGGCCGGCCCGCTTCGGTCCCGGTCAGCCGCCGCTCGAGGTTCGTGGTGCTTCGCCGGCCGCGCCGGTGGCCCGTCCGACCATGTCCGGCGCCATGCCGTCGCAGGTGCCCGCGACCGAGCCGTTCGTGCCGGCCAACGAGGTCGAGCGTGA
This sequence comes from Paractinoplanes toevensis, assembly GCF_018332695.1. Taxonomy (GTDB): domain Bacteria; phylum Actinomycetota; class Actinomycetes; order Mycobacteriales; family Micromonosporaceae; genus Actinoplanes; species Actinoplanes toevensis. Next base: position 30,787 of record NZ_BOQN01000029.1, on the reverse strand, counting down.
CCTCTACGAGGCGGCCGAGGCCGGTGGCACCGACCACTTCCTCTCCACGCTGCTGCTCGCCACGGTGCTGGTGCCGGTCGCGAACCACTCGCGGCCGGGCAGCGCGCCGGGTGAGTCGGGGTTCGCGTTCCGCACCGAGGAGATCGACGGCGAGCAGTTCCTGGTCGTCTTCACCAGCAAGGACCGGCTGGCCGAGCATTTCGCCGAGCCGACCCGCACGGTGAGCGTCCGGTTCTACGAGCTGATCCGCAACTGGCCCGACCCGTCCTGGTCGTTCGCGGTCAACCCGCGCACCCCGGTCGGCGCGCGGTACCCGGGTCCGCAGGTCATCGCGCTGGCCAGCTGGGCCACCGAGGCCGGGCTGGGCGCCGACTCGGGTGAGCACGACGAGCCGATCGAGCCGATCCCGGCGCCGCCGCCGGTCAACGACGACGCCCAGCACGCGACCGTCATGCAGAAGACGCTGCCGCCCGAGCAGGTCGACTACTACCTGGAGCGCGGTTACGACCGGGTGGCCGGGTTCGTGCACCGGGCCACCGAGGTGGAGCATCTGCGCACCCCGAGTGAGCTGTTCGGGGCGCTCGGACTGACCTACCAGGGCTCGCCGCATTCGGTGGAGGCCAAGGAGGCGTACGTTCTGCGCTGGCCGGCCTACCGCCCGAGCCTGTACCGCATTCCGTACGGCGGGCAGAACGAGCAGGCGCTGAAGGCCATGGACGGCTGGGTGATCGAGCGGCCGCCGTTCCGGGGCAACGGTTTCGCGCCCGGTGAGGGCCGTGACGTGATCGCCGAGTTCAAGGTGGACAGTGTCCGGCTGCCGCACGGCGCCCAGCTGTGGCGGGTCGACGCGGACGGCACCGAGCACATGATCGCGATCTTCGACAACGACGGTCCGCAGTGGCGCCGGGTGGGTGAGCAGTGATTCGCGACGGTTACGTGGTGACCTGGCAGGGCCGCGAGTTCGACGCGGTCCCCGACGGTGACAACGTGCGCATCTACACCACCCAGCCGGCCGACGGCTTCGAGGAGATCAAGCCCGGCCGTTACGTGCGGGTGCTGACCCCCGAGGACTACGACGAGTTGGTCTACGTGCGCACCACGTGCACGTGGCGTGGCGCGCCGTTCCTGGTGCTGGGCGAGGCCGACAACTGGCTGCGGGTGGAGTACACCGGTGGCCGCGCCCCGGTGGCCCGCCAGCTCAATCTGGAAGAGTTCGACTTCGGCGTCTACCAGACCTGGGCCCCGGCTCACGAGGTCTCCGACGTCCACGAGCAGCGGATTTAACCACTCACGCAGAATGAAGGGCCAGGGCCGGCGAAGCTGGGCCTCGGCGGGAGCAACGGTCAGTTATCTGCAGCTAGAGATCTTTTCGAGTCCCCGCCAATTCCAGAAGGAACGGGACCCCAGCCCCGGCTTCCTGGAAACGGAGGGCGGGACGCTTTCCCGCGGAAGACCTTTTCCGTACGCGCCGGCTCACTCCCGTGGCACGCGGTCCCGCAGGTGCAACTCACCCTCCGCGCGCCCGCTGCGGGCGGGCCGGCCCAAGCCCGCAACCCGCCCGCCAGGGCAAGCAGTCCCGGGCGACGGCCATCGACCTCCCGCAGGGTGGTCGCCGCTCTCGGATACCGGGTAGTTGTCCCGCGACCCGGGCAGGGTCCCGCCTGATTAGCAGCGTTTCTACACCCTGGGCTACCCAGCGGTCGGACGAACATGACATACCCCCTATGTCCGACGCCGACAGCTCGACCAGGCGCGACCTTGTGGAGTTGCCGTGCGGACAGAGCAGCAACTCCACAAGATCTGCGATGCCGGGCGCCGCGGCACGGCATCGACCGCGTCACCGCGGGCCGGATACCCACCGAACCCCCTCCGGGCCGAGCGGCGCGTAAGGGTGAGCGAGGCAAGGCGCGGCCGCGTGTGGTTGCGCGAGAGGCGCGGCACGTGCCGGTGTTGCAGGCTGGTCGCGGGGTGGCGGCGGTCGGGTGTGGTTGCGGTTGTTGACGGTGTTGCCCGTACCGGAAAAGGGTTTGATTCTCGCGACCCTGACCTCGAAAGGTGTTGAGCTGCGACATCCGGATTTATGAGGTTTTGAGCCAGCGGAGGATTTCGCCGGTGACCACGTCGGGGGCCTCCTGGTGGAGGAAATGGCCGGCGTCGGGGATCAGCCGCCATTCGTAGGGGGCGATCACGTAGCGGCCTGAGCCCTGCGCGGTGCGGGGGAGGGTGGCCGTGTCGAGGGCGCCGTGCAGTTGCAGCGTCGGGGTGATCAGTGGGTGCTGCATCAGTTTGACGAAGCGGTATCCCTGCAGGCGCAGGGCGCTGCGGGCGACCCAGCGGTAGGCCTCGAGGGCGCAGAACGCCGCCTGCGGGATCTGCATGGCTTCCCGGCATCGGTCTACGTAGTCGGTGAATTCGGCGGTCTGCCTCCACTGAGGACCGGTCCACTGCGTCATGAGCTCGCCGACCAGCGCCGCGTTGTCGCGGGTGAGCACATGTTCGTAGCGGGGGACCTGGAAGCGCAGGATCGCCGACGACGCGGCGAACTGGCCGCGCGGGTCGGCGAACAGGGCGGCACGCAGTCGCAGGGGGTGGGCGGCGCCCAGCACCACCAGGCGGTTGACGAGCTTGGGGTGGAACGCGGCGGCCGCCCAGCCGATCATGCCGCCGGCGCCGGCCCCGACGATCATCGCGGAGCGTTCGCCCAGGGCGCGGATCAGGCCGGTCACGTCGGCGGCCATGGTGTAGCCGTCGTAGCCGCGGGGTGGCTTGTCGCTGGCGCCGTAGCCGCGCAGGTCGATGGCGACCGCCCGGAAGCCGGCGTCGGCCACCCTGGTCATGACGTCGTGCCACGCCCACCAGAACTCGGGGAAACCGTGCAGGAACAGCACCAGCGGGCCGGTGCCGGCCTCGACGACGTGGAATCGGCTGCCGTTCGCTCCGACGAAACGGTGCGTCCAGGGACCCTCCACCAGGACACACGACTCGTCAATCATGCACCAAGACTAGGCGGTCGGGTCGAGTCGGACCCGTCGCGTCGAATCACCCGGCGAGTTGGAGGCGTTCCAGCCGTGCGGGCTGACCCGTTCCGCAGTTGACCGGGGTGGTTCCGGGGGTGATCCGGGCGCGCACCTTGTCGCCGTTGGCGAGCTTGATCCCCTGGGTGGAGTAGACCGCGTAGGTCGCGCCGTCGGTGCTGGTGAGGGTGTAGCAGGGGCCGGTGCCGCCGCGGGTGACCGTGGCGGTGATCCAGGCGTTCTGCAGCGAGCCGACGTTGGGTCTGGGGAGCGCCGTCGGGCGGGACGGGTCGGCGGTGACCCGGGGCCGGGTGGTGGCCGGCGCGGCGGTCGCCCCGGCGGTTGCGCCGAGGGTCGGCGTCGCCGCCGCTGTGGCCGGTGCCGTCGCGGTTGTCGGCGTCGCGCCGGCCGGGAAGCTGAGCGGGCCGGCGGCACTCTCGCTGACGCCGGGCTGGGCGATCGGCCCGGCGGCGATGTCGGATTTTTCCGGCTTATCGTGGGAACAGCCGGCCAACAGTGACAGCGAGACGGCTGCGATCGAGACTGACCTGCGCAATGACATCTACCCCCGTGAACGTGCTGCGGCGGTAAAGGTTAGCCGGATTCACGTCAGCGCAGGGGCTCGGCGGAGACCATTTCCAGGAGCCGGCCGGGGCCGCAGTCGATGCGCAGCTTGGTCGGCGCGGTTTTGATCCGCATTCGGGTGCCCTTGACCAGCTTGGTGCCGGCGGTCGAGTGCAGTGCGTACTGCGTACCCTCATCGGTTTCCAGGTTGTAGCACGGACCGGAACTGTCCTTTGTCACCGTGCCCACCACCCACGCCGTCTTTTTGATCACGTCGGTCGCACCGGCCGGTGGATCGCTCGCCGGCGGGTCGACCGGAATGCTCGTCCGCTTCGCCGGCTCGGCCGGCTTCGCGGGCTCAGCCGACTTCGTCGGCTTTGCCGCCACCGCTTCGGTCGCGGGCGGGGGAGAGGACGGCGCGCTTTCCGGTTGTACGGCCGGAGCACTGCACCCGGCTACGAAGAGCGTGATCGCGGTCGCCAGAACCAGTCTGCCGTTCATCAGTACCTCCCGAAGCGTTCCGATGAGACGCGTCGATCCCGCCGGCGGTTCCGCGAAAAGGGCAGCGCCCGGGGAGCGAACTCCCCGGGCGCTGTCGCTGAGTGGTTGCGGAATCAGGAAACCGCGACCGTCATCGAGGTGCCGCTCTGGTTGAGGACACCGATCTTCACGCCGACGGCGGGCAGCTTGACGCCCTGGTTCGGCAGCGTGTCGTAGTAGTACTTGCCCTTGTCGTTGAAGACCGGGCTGGGGAGCTGCGGCCAGACCACCGAGGGCTTGCCGTCGACGTGCAGCAGCATGCCGTCGGTCGGGTACAGGCCGAACGGAGCGTCGTAGACCTGGATGCGGGACCGGAACGGAACACCGTTGACGTTGTTGAACGGCTTCGGGTGCGCGTCGATGTAGAGGTTGCGGCCCGTGCCCGGGTGCTCGTTGGTGTTGTTGTCGGACTCCGAGGTGTCCCAGTACGAGATGACCAGACCGGTCTGGTAGTTGTAGTGCTCCACCCAGTCCGGCTTGGCCGTGGTCCAGCCGAAGTTGTACGGGCCGGTCTTCAGATACTTGTCGTACGAGGTGTAGGTGCGGTTACCGGCGATGTAGTAACCCGGGTAGTAGTTGGTCACGCTCGGGCCGACGATCGTGAAGCCGGCGAGCGTCCACGTGGTGGCACCCTCCGCGCCGTCGGCCGAGAGCACCGCGCCGTCGGCCGTGACGGTCAGGTCGTCGCCGAAGAAACCGCCCTTGGCGACGGCCGGGTCGGTGCGGTAACGCAGGCGGAACGAGATCTTCTGGCCCGCGTAGGCGTCCAGCGGGATCGCGATGTCCACCCAGGCGCCCTTGGAGTCGCCGGTCAGCGCCGGGTTGGTGCCGTCGGTCGTCAGCGCGGTGCCGTTGACGGTGCCGTTCAGCGGCGTCCAGGTGGTGCCGCCGTCGGCCGTCGCCTCGAAGTAGAGGTAGTCGTAGTTCTCTTCGATGTTGTAACGACCCTTGAGCGTGAGACTGGCCGTGGTCTTACCGGTCAGGTCGATGTCGCGGGTCATCGTCGTGGTGCTCTTGTCCTTGTTACCGGAGTAGAACTGCTTGCTGCCCGCGAACGGTGCGCCCAGGTCGGTCGTGACGGGCTTGTCCGGCAGAGTGACGACCACAGCCTGCGGCTTCTTGGAGTTGAACTCCTCCGGGCCGAGGTTGACGATCTTCTTCTGGCCGGCCTTGAGCGAGGTGTAGTTCAGCCAGCCGAGCTGGAGCTTGTTCCACGCGCCCAGGTCGCCGGGGTGGGTGCCGATGCCGAGGTCACCGGCCGCGCCGAGACGGCTCTGCGCCATCAGCGTCCAGTACTCGTTGTTGTTGTCACCCAGGCCGCTGGTGTCGTAGTCGTCCGGCAGGCCCAGGTCGTGCGTGTACTCGTGCACGAAGACGCTGAGGCCGCCGTTCTCCGGCTGCATGGTGTAGTCACCGATCCAGACGCCGGTGCCCGCGACCTCGGTGCCGCCCAGCAGGTTGCCCGCCGGGCCGGTGGTGCCCTCGCCGTTCGAGTAGGCGAACGCCCGGTGGCTCCAGATCGCGTCCTCACCCTGCTGCGGGTCACCGTCGGCCTGGTCGCCGCCGGCGTGCACGATCTGGAAGTGGTCGATGTAGCCGTCCGGCTCGTTGAAGTTGCCGTCGCCGTCGAAGTCGTTGCGGTCGTACTGGTCGAACGACTTGAGGTCGGCGGTCACCTGAGCCTGGGTCTTGCCCGCCGCCAGCTGGTCGGCGACCCACTGGTTGGAGGCGTCCCGCACGAGGTTCCAGACGTTGGTGCAGACGTGGTCGCCGCACACGTCACGGCCGTAGCGGGCCTCGTTGTACTTGACCTTGACCCAGTCGGTGACCTCACCGTCGACGCTGTACCGGCCGGAGGACTGCGACTCGAAGTAGGTCTTGACCGACTCGGTGTCCTTGCCGACGCCGAAGTACAGGTTCCGGTAGTAGTCGGCGTTGTAGTCCGACTGCCAGATCGTCGAGTTGTCCTTCGCACGGTCCGGCGACGGGATCTTGTTGTGCAGCGGGCCCTCGAACGTGGTCGGGCCGGCCGTGTCCGGGTCCGAGTCGACGTCCGGGTAACTGGGGTGCCGCTCGTTGCCGAACTCGGCCAGGATCACGAAGATCCGGTCGGTGCGCTCGTTGTCCAGCTCGACGTACTGGTCCTTGCCGCGCTTGCCCGGGCCGCCGAACGTACGGCCGAGGTTGACCACTCTGCTGCCGTTACGCGTCTCGACCTTCGCCTTGCCACTGACAACGTCGGAGATGGCCTGCTCGCGCATGGCGCGGCGCCGTTCTTCCGACTTGCTGGGCAGATCGTCGACGTTGGACTTCCCCGGTGCGACCGATGTCGGAACCGGTTCAGCGGGGGGTGCCGCCTGGGCCACCGCGGGGAGCAGAACTCCGACGCTGGTGACCATCGCGGCGCCGAGCAGTCCTGCGACTACCTTGCGCACCACGCATACCTCCGTTATATCGCCGGACGCGGGGGTGCGGTCCGGCACAAAAACGGCCCCGGGGTTCGGGGCTAGAGGTAAACGTATGCAAACGCAACGATGTATCCAGAGGTCGCGGCCAATTGATAGAGATCAGTTATGTGTTATGGCATGGCCATACCATCAAGATCGACAAAACAGGCAAAAGGCCGGTGACGCTTTGCGAGTCACCGGCCTTCCAGTCCTGAATGGGCTTAGTCCTCAGACTTTGTCGTCTTCATCCCGGCCGAGATCAGATCCATCACCGCGGAGTCCTGCAGCGTGGTCACATCGCCGAGCGAGCGATGCTCGGCCACGTCCTTCAGCAGACGCCGCATGATCTTGCCGGACCGGGTCTTCGGCAGCTCGGCCACCAGCATGATCTGGCGCGGCTTGGCGATCGGGCCGAGCTTCTTGGCGACGTGGTTACGCAGGTCGACGGTGAGCTGCTCGCCCGCGTCGCCCTCGGTGTCCACATTGCCGCGTGGGATCACGAACGCCACGATCGCCTGGCCGGTGGTCGGGTCGGTCGCGCCCACCACCGCCGACTCGGCCACCGACGGGTGCGACACCAGGGCCGACTCGACCTCGGTGGTGGAGATGTTGTGGCCGGAGATCAGCATGACGTCGTCGACCCGGCCGAGCAGCCAGATCGAGCCGTCCTCGTCCCGCTTCGCACCGTCACCGGCGAAGTAGATCCACTCGTCACCCTGGCCGGCGCCCGCGCCGAACCGCGACCAGTACGTGTCGATGAACCGCTTGTCGTCACCCCAGATGGTGCGCAGCATCGAGGGCCAGGGCTCGCGAAGAACCAGGAAACCCCCACCACCATTGGGTACGGACTCGGCGGTGTCGTCGACGACGTCGGCCGAGATGCCCGGCAGCGCGGTCATGGCCGAACCCGGCTTGGCCGCCGTGACGCCCGGCAGCGGCGAGATCATCACGGCCCCGGTCTCGGTCTGCCACCAGGTGTCGACCACCGGCGTACGGTCCCGGCCGATGTTCTTCCGGTACCAGATCCAGGCCTCCGGGTTGATCGGCTCGCCGACGCTGCCCAGGATGCGCAGCGACGACAGGTCGAAGCCGGCCGGGATGTCGTCGCCCCACTTCATCATCGTGCGGATCAGGGTGGGAGCGGTGTAGAGGATCGACACCTTGTACTTGTCGACGATCTGCCAGAACCGGTCGCGGCTCGGAGTGTCCGGCGTGCCCTCGTACATCACCTGGGTGGCGCCGTTGGAGAGCGGGCCGTAGACGATGTAGGAGTGGCCGGTGACCCAGCCGATGTCGGCCGTGCACCAGTAGACGTCGCTCTCCGGCTTCAGGTCGAAGACCGCGTTGTGCGTGTACGACGTCTGGGTCAGATAACCGCCGGTGGTGTGCAGGATGCCCTTCGGCTTACCGGTGGTGCCGGAGGTGTAGAGGATGAACAGCGGGTGCTCGCTGTCGAACGGCTGCGCCTTGTGCTCACCGCTGGCCTGCTCGACCGTCTCGTGCCACCACTTGTCCTTGTCCGTCCAGGCGACCTCCTGCCCGGTGCGGCGCACCACCAGCACGTTCTCGATGCTGGGGCACTGGGCGACGGCCTCGTCGACGGTTGGCTTGAGCGCCGACGGCTTGCCCCGCCGGTAACCGCCGTCGGCGGTGATGACCAGCTTCGCGTCGGCGTCCTGGATCCGGGTGGAGAGCGCATCGACCGAGAAACCGCCGAAGACGACGCTGTGCGTGGCCCCGATCCGGGCGCAGGCCAGCATCGCGACCGCGGCCTCCGGGATCATCGGCAGGTAGATCGCCACCCGGTCGCCGGCGCCGACCCCGAGCTCGGTAAGGGTGTTGGCGGCCTGGCTGACCGATTTCAGCAGATCGGTGTAGGTGATCGTGCGGGTGTCGCCGGGCTCGCCCTCCCAGTGGATCGCGACCTTGTCGCCGTGGCCGGCCTCGACGTGCCGGTCGACGCAGTTGTAGGCGACGTTGAGCTCGCCGCCGATGAACCACTTCGCGAACGGCGGGTTGGACCAGTCGAGGACCTCGTCCCACGGTTTGGCCCAGGTGAGGCGCTCGGCCTGCTTCGCCCAGTAGGCGAGGCGGTCGGCGGCGGCCTCGTCGTACTCTCCGGCCTTTATGTTCGCGTCCGCGGCAAGTTGCTCCGGCGGCGGGAATGTGCGCGTCTCCGAGTAAAGGTTCTCCAGGCTCATGAGGGCGGCTCCTCTTTTCACTGCTCGACCGGGGCTTCTTCGTTGCACACTAGTTCCGCTGGTGGGGCCCGGCGAGACTTGCGCTCGGCAGCGCGCCCGATGGCGCGATGGGCGCGCTGGATGACAACTTGCTGCTTGGTACTGCGCGAATCTTGCCAGTTCTGAGCCCGTTTGCGCACCCCATGTTTCGGGTCTTTTACCGGCTACGGTGTTCGGGTGGACCCACTGGCACCCTTGCTTGATCTTGCCGATGTCGCGCCCGCCCTGGCCGGGGCGCGTGACCGGGTGGACGCCGCCATGCGGCACCGGGCGTTGCGCCGGCACGGCGGCCAGGTGGCCGCCGAGGCCAGCCTGCGGGCGGCGGTGGCGAGTGCGGCCCTGGAGGGCAACCCCTACGACCTCGATGATGTACGCGGTGGCACGGTCACCGATCCGGTGGTCCAGGGCGCGCTGCGGGTCGCCGAGGGCCTCGGCGGGCTGGTCGACCTGTGGCCCCGAGCCCCCCGGCAGGTGCTGGCGAAACTGCACGTGCTGGCCGCCCGCGGGGTGGTCCCGGCCGACGACCTCGGTCGGCTCACCGGCGGCGCCGAGCGGGTCGACGCCCTGTCCCGCCTGGTCGCCGGCAACGACGAGACGCCGCCGCTGCTGCTGGCCGCGATCGTCCACGCCGAACTGATCACGCTGCGGCCGTTCGCCGGGCCGGCCGGTGTGGTGGCCCGCGCGGCCGCCCGCCTCACCTTGATCAACCGCGGGTTCGATCCACGTGGCCTGGTCGCGGTCGAGGTCGGCCACCGCTCGCGCGAGCCGGAGTACGTCGGCTCGGCCGGCGCCTATGCCACCGGTACCCCCGACGGCCTCCGTTCGTGGTTGCGGCACTACGCCGCCGCGGTCACCGAGGCGGCCGAGGAGATCGTTCGCATCGGCGACGGCGTGTTGGCGTCCGTCTGATCGGCCAAACTTTCCGTCAGGTGTGTCCGGTCACCATTCGGCGCTGGAATACTGGCTCAAGTGGACGAGACCTGGACCCGCCCTTACACTCCCGGCTCCGGCCGCTGGCTGGTGATCGCCTGGGAGGCGATTGCGCTGGCCTTCCTGGCCTGGGCGACCGTCCGGCAGTTCGAGCTGACCGGGCACGGTGCCAAGGTCGTGGCCTGCGCGATGGCGGCCGCCTGGGTGATCGGCGCGCACCGCATCCTGCAGATGGGCGCTTACGTCGGCGCCGCCGGCCTGCGCATTCACGGCCTCGTGCGGTCCCGCACGCTCAGCTGGCACGACATCTCCCACGTCCGCCTGCACCGCGCCACCCACCGGGTGGGCCCGTTCGAGATCGAGTCCGGCATGACCGTCATGATCGATCGCCACGACGGCTCCACGATCAACACCGAGCTGTGGGCCAAGGGCGTCGACTTCCACGCCCGCCCTAGCCTCTTCCGGGCCGTCTATCAGGAACTGCGCAGTCGGCACCTGGCCGCCGGCACAAAATAGAGCCGGCGTCCCGCTAGGGGCGCCGGCTTTGCGCGTCCGGACCGGGTTATCAAGCGTGCACCTGAGTCGTTGTCGACGGTCCACAAACCTCTCGGCTGAGGTCCCGTCGCAACGTGCCTGCCGTGGCTGATCGCGCGTGGGTTCCCGGTGGCCGTGCACGAGTTTCCCGCTCTCCGGACCAGGTCTCACTGGCCTTCGCATCAGGTCTCGCCGTTTCTTTCTACGCCCGTCGGGGCTTGATCGCCAGGCCTTCAGCCCGGCAAAACTGGCTTTTCCGATTACTCAGACCAAAGCCATTCGCGCAGCTCACTGCCCCTGAAAACGTCAGGCCAAGGCGCGGGCGCGGCGGTGGCGGGCGTAGAGGGCCAGGCCGATCGCGGCCCCCACACCGACCCCCAGGGCGGCCGCCACCGGCACCGCGGGACGGTCGCGCAGGCGCTTGCCGACCGGGATCGGGTTGCGGAACTCGAGGATCGGCCAGGCGTTCTCGATCGCGGCCCGGCGCAGGGCACGGTCGGGGTTGACCGCGCTCGGATGGCCCACCGCCTCGAGCAGCGGGAGGTCGCTCGCCGAATCGGAGTACGCGTAGCACTCGGCCAGGTCGTAACCGCGGGTCGCGGCCAACTCCTCGACGCCGACCACCTTGTTGGGGCCGGCCGCGTAGAACTCGATGTCGCCGCTGTATCGCCCGTCGGTGATGCTCATCCGGGTGGCGATGATGTCGGTGATGCCGAGCAGCGCGCCGATCGGGCGGACCATCTCGTCACCCGACGCCGACACCAGCACGACGTCTCGGCCGGCCGCCTGATGCTCGCTGATCAGGGTGGCCGCCTCCGCGTACACGTAGGGGTTGATCAGCTCGTTCAGGGTTTCCGCGACGATCTGCTGAACCTGCTCGACCCGCCAGCCCTTGGTCAGCGCGGCCAGGTAATCGCGGGTGCGGGCCATCGCCTGCTCGTCGCCGCCGCCACCCAGCCGGAACATCAGCTGTGCGTAAGCGGATTTGACGACGTCACGGCGGCTGATGAGGCCGTCACGGTAGAACGGCCGTCCGAAGGCCAAGGCGCTGGACTTGGCGATGACGGTCTTGTCGAGGTCGAAAAACGCGGCGCTACGGCCCACGGGCCGAAAGTGTAGCCGGAAGTCGCCGACCGCCGCGGTCCCCGGCGCGTTACGGCCGAGCGCCGGTGACAGGCTGTGAAATCGGTCAGATGGGCAGCACGTACGCAGTGAGCGACAATCGGTACTCGACGGGTACGGTTCCGTGAGGCATGCTAGTGCTGTTGCGATCGGGATTCATGTTGTTACCGTCGCGCTCAACCACCTGAACCCTCGGTGATTGCGCCCCCCGCGATCACCGAGCCGATTCGGCTCGACCCCCCCGGAGCCGAATCCTCGGACGACCCCCGTCTCCCCCGACGGGGGTCGTTCCCTATGCGCCGGTGGCCTGCGCGGTTTCCGGCCGCTCGAGCGCGTCACTCAACCCGAACAGATCGGACAGGCCGGTAACGTCGAGAACCCGGCGGAAGTTGTCGGTGGGATCCACGACGAGGAAGTCGGACCCGGCCTCGACGGTGGCCTTGTAGCCCTCGATCAAGGCGCCCAGGCCGGTCGAGTCGATGAAGGTGGCGTCGCTGACGGCGACCCGGATCACCGGCGGAGACCACTGCTCGACGGCGTAACGGATGTGCGCGGCCAGATCGTCACAGTTGGCGAAATCGATCTCGCCATGCACCGTCACCGTGGCTGAGCCGTCGTCGGCAAGCGTGCGTTGGATCGAGCTTTCCATGCAAAACCCCATCGGTCCCGTGGTGGGCCCAACATACCCAACCCAGCCGCATCTCACGCCTCTCCCGTGGGGCTGCTTAGCAGATGGGATTGCCGGGCGTGGGTTATCCACAGGGCACCTGGTTATCCACAGGCGAGGGGACCGGGCGTTGCCCGGCCTGACGCGGCTTCGCGAAGGTAGGCGCCTCATCCGCCCGATGCCGCGTTGGAGAGCCACGATGTCCGTACCGCGCCTGCCCCTCGTCGTGACCGCCGACCCCGAACTGCTCGACGATCTGCTCCGGCTCGCCGCCGCCGGTGGCACCGAGGTCGTGGTGGCCGGCGACCCGATCGCGGCCCGCTCCGACTACGCCTCCGCACCGCTCGTCGTCATCGGCGCCGACCAGGTCGGCGCCTGCCTGCGCGCCCGATTACCGCGCCGGCCCCGGGTCCTGGTGGTCGGCCGCCGGGCCTGGCCACCCGGCGCTGCCGAGGCGATCGCCGAGTTGCGCCCGGTCGAGATGTGCCTGTTGCCGGACGGCGAGTCGTGGCTCGTCGACCGCTTCGCCGACGGTCCCGGCCGGCCGCTGGGCCGGATCCTCGCCGTCATCGGCGGCAGCGGCGGTGCGGGCGCCAGCATCCTCGCCGGTGGGCTCGCCGTCACCTCGGTCTCGTCCGGCCACCGCACCCTGCTGGTCGACGCCGACCCGCTCGGCGGCGGGCTCGACCTGCTGCTCGGCTGGGAACGGATCGACGGCCTGCGCTGGTCGGCCCTCGCCGGGGCGGGTGGCCGGGTCGACCCGCCGACCCTGCTGCGCGCCCTCCCGCATCGGGGCGACCTGGTGCTGCTGTCCTTCGCCCGGGACGAGTCGCCGGTCGTGCCCGGCGACGCCATGGCCGCCACCCTCGACGCCGGCCGCCGCGGCCGCGACGTGATCATCACGGACCTGCCCCGGCAGCTGGACGAGGCGGCGATCCTGGCGCTGCAGTCCGCCGACCGGGCCGTGCTGATCGTGCCGGCCGAGCTGCGGGCGACCGCCGGCGCGGCCCGGATCGCCCGGACCATCCGCTTCCACCGCGACGAGCTGTCCGTGGTGGTGCGCGGACCGGCGCCGGGCAAGCTCAAGGCCCGCGACATCGCGGCGGCGCTGAGGTTGCCGCTGGCCGGGTCGCTGCGTCCGGAACCGGCGATGTGCCAGGCGGTGGAGCGCGGCGCACCGCCGGCATCCACCGGCAAAGGGCCGCTGGCCGAGCTGTGCCGGCGGCTGGTTCGCGACCTGCTCAGTGAGCGGCGGGTTGCGGCATGAGTTCCTACGGAGAGCTGACCAGCACCGTTCGGCACCGGTTCGCGGTGGACGGGGTGGAGGCGACGCCCGCGGCGGTGGCCCGGGCGGTGCGGCGGGACACCAGTCTCGGCGAGACCACCGTGCTGCGGGTCGCCGACCGGGTGCACGACGAGCTGGTCGGTGCGGGACCGCTCGCCCCGCTGCTGACCTCGCCCGACGTGACGGACGTTCTGGTGAACGGGCTCGCGGTCTGGGTCGATCGGGGCGCCGGGCTGGAGCTGAGCTCGGTGACCTTCCGCGACCACGCCGAGGTGCGCCGGCTGGCCCAGCGGCTCGCGGCGGCGTGCGGGCGGCGGCTCGACGACGGGCAGCCGTACGCGGACGCCCGCCTGCCCGACGGCACCCGCCTGCACGCGGTGCTGCCGCCGATCGCCACCGACGGGCCGTACCTGTCGTTGCGCACGTTCCGGCAACGACCGTTCAGCCTCGCCGACCTGGTCGATCACGGCACGGTGCCGCCGACCGTCGCGCCGGTGCTGGCCGCGGTCGTGGCGGCCCGGCTGGCCTACCTGGTCACCGGCGGCACCGGCAGCGGCAAGACGACGTTGCTGGCCACGCTGCTCGGCCTGGTGCCGCCGACCGAACGGATCGTCCTCGTCGAGGACGCGGCGGAGCTGCGGCCCGTGCACCCGCACGTGGTCGCCCTGCAGGCGCGCACCGCCAACGTGGAGGGTGCCGGCGCCGTCGGGCTCACCGACCTGGTGCGCCAGGCCCTGCGGATGCGACCGGACCGCCTGGTCATCGGCGAGTGCCGGGGCGCCGAGATCGCCGACCTGCTGGGCGCGTTGAACACGGGCCACGAGGGCGGAGCCGGGACCCTGCACGCCAACGCCCCCGGCGATGTGCCGGCCCGGCTCGAGGCCCTGGGTCTGCTGGGCGGGCTGCCGCGGGCGGCCCTGCACGCCCAGGCGGTGGCGGCCCTTCAGGTCGTGCTCCAGGTGCGGCGCGTCGCCCGTGGCCGGGTGCTCGACTCGGTCAGCGTCCTGCTGCCGAGCGGGGAGCAACGGCTGGCCACCGTGGTGCCGGCCTGGCGGAACGGGCGGGGAGCGGGACCGGGAGCGACGGCGCTGGCCCGGATGCTTCTGACCCGGGGCGTCGCCGTCCCGGCCGTGCTCGAACCGCCGGTGGGGGTGGGCGCGTGAACGGGGCACTGGTCGGCTGGCCGGCCGGGGACGCGCGGGAACGGCTGCGCCGGCGCCGCTGGTGCCTGCCGGCCGGACTGTTCGCCCGTCCTCGCCGGACGGTCGTGGTGGCGGTGGGCGCGGTCACCGGTCTGGGCCTTCTCGGGGGCGGGCCGGTGGCCGCGGTGATCGGCGCGGCCTATTCGGCGCTGGCCGGGCGGGCGTTGCTCCGGCGGTCGGCCCGGCGCCGGGACGGTGCTTCGCGTGCCGCGGCGCTGGACGGGCTGTCCGCGCTGGCGGCCGACCTGCGGGCCGGGCTACCGCCGGTCGCTCAGATCGCCGCGCCGCTGTCGTCGGACCGGATCGCCCGGCTCACCTCATCGGTGTGGCGGCTGGCCGAACGAACCGGCGCGCCAGCCGCCGATCTGGTCGAGCGGATCGAGGCCGACGCGCGGGCCGCCGACCGGGCCGCCGCCAAGGCGTCGGCGCAGGCGGCCGGCGCGCAGGCCACCGCGCTCCTGCTGGCCGGACTTCCGCTCGGCGGGATCGGGCTGGGCCGGGCGATCGGGGCGGATCCGGTGGCGGTCCTGCTGCACACGCCGATCGGGGCGGCCTGCGCGATCGGCGCGATCACCCTGCAGTGCGGCGGCCTGCTCTGGGCCGAGAGGCTGGCCCGATGAGCGGGGTGGGGTGTTCGCTCGCGGCGCTGGTGAGTGCCGGTGGTCCGGTCCGAGTCGCGCTTCGGCCGTGCTGCCTGGTCGCGCTGGTCGGGCCACGCAACGCACCCGACTCGGCGGCGACCTGCTCAGCAGCCGGCCAGGTCGCCGATGCCGCGAACGATCCGGTTGCCAGCGTGGCGGCTGCCAGCGTGGCGGCTGCCAGCGTGGCGGCTGCCGCCGTGGCGGTTGCCAGCGTGCTGGCCGGCACGGGTGGCGGCGGAGCCGGGCCGGTCGAGGCCGCCGCGGCGGCGGGTGGTGGTGCCCGGTGGCCTGACCCTGGCTCGGTGGCGGTGGACGTCGATTCGCTGGTCGAAGCCGATGGGGAGACCGCTGTCGAGGCCGGAGCGGTGCCGTGATCGCGTCGATTGCGGTGGCGGTGGCGGCGGCGGTTTTGCTGATGCCGGTCGCGTGGCCGGGGCGGGCTCGACGGCGGCTACGCGGGCTGCGGATGTCCGGCGATCCGCCGGTCGCGGCCGGGCGCCGGGCCCGGCTGGTCAGCGCCGCCGGGATCGGGCTCGGCGTGGCCGGGCTGGTCGGGACCGGGTGGGGGCTCGTGGCCGGCGCCGTCGCCGCGGTGGTGGCCGAGCGGCTGCTGCGCCGGCGGGAGCCGCCGCACCTGCGGAAGGAGCGGCTCGCCGCGACGGCCGACCTGCCGCTCGGTGCGGACCTGCTGGCGGCGGCGTTGCGGGCCGGGGCGCCGCTCGATCGGGCGGCCGGTGCGGTGGCCGAGGCGCTCGGCGGACCGCTCGGCTCGCGGTTGGAGCGGACCGCCCGGTCACTGCGGCTCGGCGCCGAACCGGCCGAGGCGTGGGCGCACCTCGCCGGGGTCACCGGGGCCGAGCGGCTGATCGCGGCGACCGTGCGGTCCAGCGCCAGCGGCGGCGCGCTGGCGGGGGCTCTCGGGCGGCTCGCCGACGACCTCCGTGCCGACCGGGCGGTGGCCGCCGAGGCGGCGGCTCAGCGCGCCGGCGTCCTCATCGTCCTGCCGCTGGGGCTGTGCTTCCTGCCCGCGTTCCTGCTGGCCGGTCTGGTCCCGATCCTGATCTCGGTGCTGGCCGACGTGCTCTGACATGCCCCTGGCCGGGGCTGTTCGCGGTTCGCCGCGGTTCGACTCCGTGACTCGTCGCCGGTGGTGGCAGGTCGCGGCTTCCGGCAGTGGCCGTCGGACAGTGGCCACTGGCAATACCCAACCGAAAGGAAACTACGTGCACAGACTGATCGCGAACTTCGCCCGGATGCGGAGCGAGGCCGCCGACGCCGGGATGAGTACCGCGGAATACGCCGTCGGCACCCTCGCGGCGGTGGCGTTCGCCGGGGTTCTGCTCAAGGTCGTCGGCGGCGACAACGTGCAGGCGGCGCTCACCGACATCATCGACCGGGCCCTGAGGTGATCGGGCGCCGGCGGCCCGGCCGGGACCGGGGATCGTTCACCGCGGAGTTCGCGGCCGGGCTGCCGGCGCTCATCCTGCTGCTCCTGGCCGGGCTCACCGCGGTGGTGGCGGTGACCGCGAAGGGTCAGTGCGTCGACGCGGCGCGGGAGGGCGCGCTCGCCGGTTCCCGGGGCGAGCCGGCGGCCGTGGCAGCGGGCCGGGTGGCTCCGGCCGGGGCCGATGTGGAGGTCGACGAGGGGGAGGAGACGGTCACGGCCGTGGTGCGGGCACGGGTGAGTCTGCTCGGCGCCCACCTTCCGGTGATCACGGTGACCGGACGGGCGGTGGCGGCCCGGGAGCCGGCGCTGGTCGACGGAGGGGTGTCGTGAGGCGGGCGGATCGGGATCGGGGTGCGGCCACGGTGTTCGTGCTGGCGATCGGGTTGACCCTGGTGGCGGCGGGGCTGGCCGGTGCCTCGGTCGGCACGGCCCGGGTCGGCCGGCACCAGGCGCGTAGTGCCGCCGATCTGGGCGCGCTGGCCGGGGCGCCGGAGGCGATCTTCGGACGGCCGGCGGTCTGCGATCGGGCGGGCCACTTCGTGTCCGCCAACGGCGGCGAGATGACGCTGTGCGTGGTCGAGGGCCTCGAGGTCACGGTGCGAGCCGAGGTCGAGGTGCACCCGGTCCCGGGCATGACCAGACACGCGACGGCGGAGTCCCGGGCCGGCCCGATCTACGTGCCGGTGGAGTGACGGCCGCCGCCGGCCGCCCAAATCGTGGTGCCGCGCGCCGGGTTGCGGGCGCCGCGTTCCGGGTTCCGGGGTTCCGGGTTGCGGGTTGCGGGTTGCGGGCGCCGGGTTCCGGGGTTCCGGGTTGCGGGTTGCGGGCGCCGGGTTCCGGGTTGCGGGTTGCGGGCGCCGGGTTCCGGGGTTCCGGGTTCCGGGCGCCGGGTTCCGGGTTCCGGGTTCCGGGTTGCGGGTTCCGGGCGCCGGGTTCCGGGCGCCGGGTTGCGGGGCGCCGGGTTCCGGGCGGCGGGTTGCGGGCGGCGGGTGCCCGATGCCGGGCGGTCGGCGGGGCCGGCGGGGCCGGGTGGCTAAGTGGGTGGCTTGGCGGAGGCCAGCGCGGTGAGGACGGCGTCCAGGACCGAGACGGCGCCCGGCTTGTGGAGTGGGTTGTTGCCGTTGCCGCACTTGGGGGACTGGACGCAGGACGGGCAGCCCGATTCGCAGGCGCACGCGGCGATCGCCTCCCGGGTGGCGGTGAGCCACTCGGCGGCGGTCGCGTAGGCCCGCTCGGCGAAGCCCGCCCCGCCGGGGTGACCGTCGTACACGAAGACCGTGGGGGCCTCGGTGTCGTCGTGGTTGGCCGTGGACAGGCCGCCGATGTCCCAGCGGTCGCAGGTCGCCATGAGAGGCAGCAGGCCGATCGCGGCGTGCTCGGCGGCATGCAGGGCGCCGGGGAAGTCCGGCGGTTCCACGCCGGCGGCCTCCAGGGCGCGCGGCGACACGGTGAACCAGACCGCGACAGTGCGCAGCTCACGGAGGGGAAGGTCGAGCGGGCGGGTGTCGATGATCTCGCCGGAACCGATCCGCCGGCGCTGGTAGGACACCACCTGGTTGGTCACGTCGACCTCGCCGAGGAACAGGCCGACCGGGCCGGCGTCCACGTACGAGCGGACGCTGACCACGGACAGGTCGGTGACGTCCCGGGCGTGCGTGGACCAGTCCGGCTCCTCCTGGTGCACGAGGGCGATCGCGTCCTCCAGGTCCAGGTCGTCGACCACGTAGGTGACGCCCTGGTGGAGGTAGACGGCGCCGGTGTGCAGCATGGCGTGCGACGACTCGGGGTCGACCGTGCCGAGCAGCCGGCCGGTCGACTCCTCCACCACCGAGACGGGCGCACCGCCGGTGCCGCGCAGGTCCACGTCGGGGCGGCCGGTGTGGGTCCAGTACCAACCGGACGGGCGGCGGCGCAGGGCGCCCGACCGGGTCAGGCCGTCCACCGCGGCCCGGGCCACGTCGCCGCCGAACAGTTCCAGGTCGGCCTCGGTGATCGGTGCCTCCGAGGCGGCACAGCACAGCTGGGGCCCGAGCACATAGGGGTTCGCCGGGTCGAGCACGGTCACCTCGACCGGACGGCCGAACAGAGCCGAAGGGTGGTGCACCAGATAGGTGTCGAGCGGGTCGTCCCGGGCGATCAGCACCGCGAGTGCCTCGCCACCGGCCCGCCCGGCCCGGCCCGCCTGCTGCCACAGCGACGCCCGGGTGCCCGGATAACCGCAGATCAGCACGGCGTCCAGGCCGACCAGGTCGACGCCGAGTTCGAGCGCGTTCGTCGAGGCCAGCCCGAGCAGTTCGCCGGAGAGCAGCGCCCGCTCGATGGCCCGCCGGTCCTCCTTGAGGTAGCCGGCCCGGTAGGCGGCGACCCGTTCGCCCAGCCCGGGTACGGCCTCGTCGAGCTGTCGCCGGGTGACCGCCGCGACGACCTCCGCGCCCCGCCGCGACCGCACGAAGGCGAGCGTGCGGGTCCCGGCCACGATCGCGTTGGTGAGCAGGTCGGCCGTCTCCCGCAGAGCCGACCGCCGAACCTGCGGCAGCTCGACATCCGGATCAGCGGCGGCAACATCCGGATCAAGGGCCGCGGAAGGATCAACGGCCGAGGAAGAATCAAGGGCGGAGGCCGGATCAAGGGCGGAACGTGGGGCGGGCACGGCCGAGGCGCTGGGGTAGGCGGGCAGGAGCGGGGGCTCCCACAGCGCGAACGTCACCCCGCCCCGCGGCGAGGCGTCCTCGGTCACCGCGGTCACCGGCAGCCCGAGGAGCCGGGAAGCGGCGTCGGCCGGATCGCCCGAGGTCGCCGAGGCGAGGACGAACGTGGGGCGCCCGCCGTACCGGGTCGCGGCCCGGCGCAGCCTCCGCAGCACGTGCGCGACGTGTGAGCCGAACACTCCGCGGTAGGTGTGGCACTCGTCGATCACGACGTACGCAAGCCTCCGCAGGAAGACCGCCCAGCGTTCGTGTCCCGGCAGAATCCCATGATGCAACATGTCCGGATTTGTTAGGACGAAGCGGGAGTGTTCCCTGATCCACTCGCGTTCCTCGCGCGAGGTATCGCCGTCGTAGGTGGCCGGGCGTACGCCGGGAAGACCGAAACCCGCGACGGCCCGCAGCTGATCCGCGGCGAGCGCCTTGGCCGGCGCGATGTAGAGCGCCGTGGCGCGCGGGTCGGTGAGCAGCCGAGAGAGCACCGGCATCTGATAGCCGAGCGACTTTCCGGACGCCGTCCCGGTCGCCAGTACGACGTTGGTGCCCTCGACGGCCAGGTTCGCGGCGGTCGCCTGATGGGCCCAGGGCGAGATGATCCCGCGGTCGCGGCACGCGTCGACGAAAGCGGGCGCGGCCCACGACGGCCAGGCCACCGGTGATCCGGATCGGGGCGGGATCCGTTCGACGTGAGTGACCGGCGAATCGTCTCCCCGGCTCCAGAAGAGCTGGGACAACGAGGCGGTGGAGGACACGAAGAGCACTGTGACACCGGTATGCCCCGAACCTCAAACGGGTAGGACGGGTGGGTGCCACGCGTCGGCCGATGACGGGCGGTGGTTAGATTCTGGGTGAGATCGCAGGGAGGAGGAGCGATGGAGCTGTCCCTTGCGACACGGACCGTCGCCGAGCACACCGTGCTCGAAGTAGGCGGTGAGGTCGACGTTTACACAGCACCGAGGTTGCGCGAGCGCCTCGTGGAGCTCGTCGACGCGGGTGCGCGCAACGTGATCGTCGATCTGGCGGGCGTCGATTTCCTCGACTCCACCGGCCTCGGCGTGCTGGTCGGTGCGATGAAGCGACTGCGGGTGGCGAACGGCACGTTCGGGCTGGTCTGTTCCAAGGAGCCGCTGCTGAAGATCTTCCGGATCACGGCGCTCGATCAGGTGTTCCCGATCTACTCATCGATCGAGGCGGCCACCGGAGACGGCGACGGCAGCGGTTCGACTTCGTGATGGCGACGGTCCGCCTGTCCTTTTCGCCGGCGCCGGTGCACGTCCGCACGGCCCGGCTTGTCGGTGTGGCGGTGGCCCGGCGGGCGGGGGTCGCCGAGGAACTGCTGGACGAGGTCCGGTTGGCCATCGGTGAGGCGTGCACCCGGGCCGTCGCGCTGCACAATCAGTACGGTCTGCCAGATCTTGTCACGGTTGAAATGTCTGATTCGGATGCATACGCCGTCCGGGTGATCGACCATGCCCCGATCGAGGCGAGCGTGGGTCTGGCCAAGTTGCCGCCGGACGAGCTGGCTGACGAGTCGCTCACCGACGAGGCTCTCACCACCGGCGTGGGCTTCGCGCTTCTCGCCGGATTTGTCGATGACCTGCAGGTTCGCCCGGTCGAGGACGGTCCGGGCACTGAGGTCCGAATGGTGTGGCCGGTCCAGCGTAGATAGCCCGGGAAAGATCAAGAATCATCTTTACCCCTCTGGCGCCGCGCTAACACAGCGGCGAACATCACCACGACACGGCCGGAGCCGGGTGTGACCACCACCACGGTTGGCCGATACAGTACGCGAGTTATCAGCTACTGCTCCTGGTCCCGCGTCCCGCGGGGCCCAGTTGTCGTCTCCCCGGTGACGGGGATGCGCCCGGGTGGTTTCGTCCGCCGGATTCCGGGCGCGGTCGGTGTACAGGAGGACATTGATGTCCGGGAAATTGATAACTTATGCCGCGGGCGATGTGTCCCTGAGCGGCTCGAACGTCACGTTCATCATTGTGGCGCTGGTCTTCGCGTTGATCGCGCTGGGCTTCGCCGCGATGTTCGTCCAGTCGGTTCTGAAGGCCGGACGCGGCACCAAGAACATGCAGGAGATCGCCGGCGCCGTGCAGGAAGGCGCCTCGGCGTACCTGTTCCGCCAGTTCAAGACACTGGCGATCTTCGTGGTGCTCGCCGTCGTTCTGCTCTTCCTCCTGCCGGTGCACGACACCGACAACGAGGTATGGGTCAAGATCGGCCGCTCGCTCTTCTTCATCGTGGGCGCGGTTTTCTCGTCGTTCATCGGTGGCGCGGGCATGGCGCTCGCGACCCGGGCCAACCTGCGGGTGGCCGCGGCGGCCGGTGAGCAGGGCGGGCGTGAGACCGCCATGGGCATCGCCTTCCGCACCGGTGGTGTGGTCGGCTTCCTCACCGTCGGCCTCGGCCTCTTCGGCGGCGCGCTGGTCGTACTGATCTTCAAGACCGACGCGCCGACCGTGCTGGAGGGCTTCGGTTTCGGTGCCGCCCTGCTGGCCATGTTCATGCGGGTCGGTGGCGGCATCTTCACCAAGGCCGCCGACGTCGGTGCCGACCTGGTCGGCAAGGTCGAGCAGGGCATCCCCGAGGACGACCCGCGGAACGCGGCGACCATCGCCGACAACGTGGGCGACAACGTCGGTGACTGTGCCGGCATGGCGGCCGACCTGTTCGAGTCGTACGCGGTGACCCTGGTGGCCGCACTGATCCTCGGTCAGGCCGCGTTCGGCCAGGACGGTCTGATCTTCCCGCTGATCGTCTCGACGGTCGGCGTCGTGATCGCCATCCTCGGTGTCTTCATCACCCGGCTGCGCCCGTCCGACAAGAACGGTCTCACCGCGATCAACCGGGCGTTCTACATCTCGGCCGCGGTCTCCGCGGTCGTGGTGGCCGTGGTCAGCTTCATCTACCTGCCGTCGACCTTCGCGGGCTTCAATGACGCCACCATCGACGCGGGCGTGGCCAACAGCGGTCGCGACCCGCGCTGGGTCGCGGTCGGCGCCGTCGTGATCGGCATCGTGCTGGCCGCCGCCATCCAGGCGCTGACCGGCTACTTCACCGAGACCAACCGGCGCCCGGTGCAGGACATCGGCAAGTCGTCGCAGACCGGTGCGGCCACCGTCGTGCTGGCCGGCATCAGCGTCGGCCTCGAGTCGGCGGTCTACTCGGCGCTGGTGATCGGGGCCGGCGTGTTCGGCGCGTTCCTGCTGGGCGGTTCGTCACTGACCCTGTCGCTGTTCGCGGTGGCGCTGGCCGGCACCGGCCTGCTCACCACGGTCGGCGTCATCGTCGCGATGGACACCTTCGGCCCGATCTCCGACAACGCGCAGGGCATCGCCGAGATGTCCGGTGACGTCGACGAGAAGGGCGCCCAGATCCTCACCGAGCTGGACGCAGTCGGCAACACCACCAAGGCGATCACCAAGGGCATCGCGATCGCGACCGCCGTGCTGGCCGCCACGGCGCTGTTCGGCTCGTACACGAACACCCTGGCCAGCTCGCTGGCCGAGGCCGGCATCTCGGCCGGCGATGTGCAGAACCGGATCCTCGAGCTGCTGAACATCTCGAACCCGCGCAACCTCGTCGGCCTGCTGATCGGCGCGGCCGTGGTGTTCCTCTTCTCCGGCCTGGCGATCAACGCCGTGTCCCGCTCGGCGGGCGCGGTCGTGATGGAGGTCCGCCGCCAGTTCCGCGAGTTCCCCGGCATCATGGACCGCACCCAGCGGCCCGAGTACGGCCGGGTGGTCGACATCTGCACCCGGGACGCCCAGCGCGAGCTGGTCACCCCCGGTCTGCTGGCGATCCTGGCGCCGATCGCGGTCGGTTTCGGCCTGGGCGCCGGCGCGCTGGCGTCCTACCTGGCCGGCGCGATCGGTGCGGGCACGCTCATGGCGGTCTTCCTGTCCAACTCGGGCGGCGCCTGGGACAACGCCAAGAAGCTGGTCGAGGACGGTTCGTTCGGCGGTAAGGGCTCCGACGCCCACGCGGCCACCGTCATCGGTGACACCGTGGGTGACCCGTTCAAGGACACCGCGGGCCCGGCCATCAACCCGCTCCTCAAGGTGATGAACCTGGTCTCGCTGCTCATCGCGCCGGCCGTGGTGAGCTGGAGCATCGGCACCGACGCGAACACCCCGCTGCGGGTCACCATCGCGCTGGTGGCGGCGGCCATCATCGTGGGGGCCGTGGTCTGGAGCAAGCGCAAGCCGATCTCGATGGGTGACGACGCTCCGGCGTCCGCGACACCGTCGGAGAAGGTCAGCGCCTGACCTTCTCGACCAGGGGGCACTCTTCGCGAGAAGGGTGCCCCCTGCCCATGGATGAAGGTTGTCACACCCGGGCCGTACCCTGCTTCCATGCGTCCGGCCCGACCCCTCGCGGTACTACTTCTTCTAGCGTTGGTTCTGCCCTCCGCGGCGGCCTGTGGGAGCTCGCACGGCGCGCGTGCCTGGGCCGCGAGTGTCTGCACCACGCTGAGTCCCTGGCGCAGCGAGATCGGCTCGCTGACCAGCCGGGCCCAGCAGCAGATGGACGTCGCGACCACCCCCGGCCAGGCCAAGGAAAATCTCGCCCGGCTCTTCGCCGGCGCTCAGGACGCGAGCGAGCGGGCCCGGGCCGGCGTGGCAAAGGCGGGAGTGCCCGACGTGGACGACGGCAAGAAGATCGCCGACGGCTTCACCGGCTCGCTGGCCGCCATGCGCGACGCCTACGGCCGGGCCGCCACCGGCATCGACAAGCTGGCCACCGCCCCCGCCAAGACCTTCTACTCGGAGGTCGCCGCGGTGGTCGACCAGCTCAACACCGACTACGAAGCGAGCAGTCTCGACACCAGCAAGCTCAACTCGCAGGAGCTGAAGCAGGCATTCGACGAAGTGCCCGAGTGTCGTTGAGCCGATGACCGAGACGGGGTGGCCGCTGATCCCGCGCGAGGTGCTCCCCGCGCCGGTCCCGGCTGCCAAGCGACGCCTGCCGCCCCGGATCGTCACCCCCGACGGCGGCCGTCAGCTCCCGTTCTTCGGCGCCGAGACCACCGAGCCGTCGCCCGCCGATCTGGCCGGCCTGCTGGCCGGTCCGGGCCGGCTGGGCCGGATGGGTGGCACGGCCCGGGTGTCGGTCGAGGTCGACTCCGCCTGGCGGGTGCATGTCCTGGTGGCCGAGCTGCTGGTCCGGGGTCTGGTCGCGCACTGGCGCCCGCTCGACGAAGATCAAGATCAAGGTCCGGAGACGGGCGTACGGCTGGAAGCGCACCCTCTGGAGGATGCCCCGCCGGAGGAGCCGGATCCGTGGGCCGAGTCGCCCGCCACGGATGAGCCGCCGTCGCCGAGGAAGGCCGACGATGATCGGCAGGGCGAGGAGTTCTCTCCGACACCGGGCCCGCATCAAAAAGAGTCAGAAGATGACGAAGTGGCGGAGGGAGGGGCAGAAGACTCGACACCCGAGCCGCTACCGCGGTTCGAGGTGCTCACGTCGTACTCCAGTCGGTTGATTGGTCTTGCTCGCGCCTGGCCGGAGGTGAGCGACCAGCTTTTTCTCAGCGGGCCTCGTCTTCGTCTCTGGGTCGCCGCGGCGGGCGAGCCCGTTGCCGGCGGCTACGCCCTGGGTCTGGACCGTGACAAGGACCTCTCGGCGATCGACGCTGCCCTGGTCCGGGCCGGTCTCGCCGGTCGTCCGTCGGAGGACGGACGGCACTATCGGATCATGGGTAAGAAACGTGTCCGGCGCCTCGCCGAGCTGGTCGGCGAGCGCCCCGCCTCGGCGCCCGAGGAGATGTGGCCCGGCGGCGCGGGTGCGTGATCTTCCTGGATTGTGTGCGACACGACGCTACGTTCCCGGTGTACGGTGTCGCCGTCGGACGCGTGCGGTGGCCGGACCGTTACCATCCGACTCCGGGACTCCCGGGGAATGGTTGCCCCTCCGGCGCGTTACGTTGAAAGTCTGTGCCCCGTCGATCCGGATGGCGGGACGCTGAGTGTTGAGTTTGGGAGTGCCGTGCCGAGTGAAGCCAGGACGACCCGTCTCGTCATCGTCGAATCTCCGTCGAAGGCAAAGACGATCGCCGGTTACCTAGGCCCCGACTACTTTGTCGAGGCCTCCTTCGGCCATGTCCGCGACCTGCCACGAAATGCCGCCGACGTGCCCGCCAAGTACAAGGGTGAGGCCTGGGCGCGGCTCGGGGTCGACGTCGACAACGGCTTCCACGCGCTCTACGTCGTCTCCCAGGACCGCAAGGCGCAGATCGCCAAGCTGACCAAGCTGGCGAAAGAGGTCGACGAGATCTTCCTCGCGACGGACGAGGACCGCGAGGGCGAGGCCATCGCCTGGCACCTGGTCGAGACGATCAAGCCCAAGGTCCCGGTCAAGCGGATGGTCTTCCACGAGATCACCAAGCCGGCCATCCAGGCCGCGGTGGCCAACCCGCGCGAGATCGACCGCGACCTGGTCGACGCGCAGGAGGCCCGCCGAATCCTCGACCGGCTGTACGGCTACGAGGTCAGCCCGGTCCTGTGGAAGAAGGTGATGCCCCGCCTCTCCGCCGGGCGGGTGCAGTCGGTGGCGACGCGCATCGTGGTCGAGCGCGAACGTCAGCGCATGGCCTTCCGCACCGCGGAGTACTGGGACATCCTCGCCACGCTCGCCGTGCAAGGAAAGATCGAGGGCCCGCGCAACTTCAACGCGACCCTGATCGCGCTGGACGGCGACCGCATCGCCACCGGTAAGGACTTCGAGCCCACCACCGGCCAGGTCAAGCCCGGCGCCGGCGTGGTGCACCTGGACGAGGCCGGCGCCCGCGGTCTGGCCGCCCGCCTGGAGGACCGCCCGTTCACGGTCACCCGGGTCGAGGAGAAGCCGTACCGCCGTCGCCCCTACGCGCCCTTCATCACTTCGACGCTGCAGCAGGAGGCGGCCCGTAAGCTGCGCTTCTCGGCGTCGCAGACGATGCGTACGGCCCAGCGGCTGTACGAAAACGGTTACATCACCTACATGCGTACCGACTCGGTGAACCTCTCCGAGACGGCCCTGACCGCCGCCCGACGGCAGATCGGCGAGCTCTACGGCGCCAACAACGTGCCGCCGCAGCCGCGCCGCTACACCGGCAAGGTGAAGAACGCGCAGGAGGCGCACGAGGCCATCCGCCCGGCCGGAGACAACTTCCGCACCCCGGGCGAGGTCGCCAACGAGCTCTCCACCGACGAGTTCAAGCTGTACGAGCTGATCTGGCGCCGCACCATCGCCTCGCAGATGACCGACGCTGTCGGCAACTCGGTGAGCGTGCGCATCCGGGCCATCTCGACGAGCGGCGAGGAGGTCGACTTCTCGGCCTCCGGCAAGACGATCACCGACCCGGGCTTCCTGCGGGCCTACGTCGAGTCGTCCGACGACGAGAACGCCGAGGCCGAAGACGCCGAGCGTCGCCTGCCGACCCTGGTCAAGGACCAGCCGCTGACCGCCGAGGAGCTGGCCGCGACCGGTCACCACACCTCGCCGCCGGCTCGATACACCGAGGCCTCGCTGGTCAAGGCCCTGGAAGAGCTGGGCATCGGCCGCCCGTCGACCTACGAGTCGATCATGCGGACCATCCAGGACCGCGGCTACGTGGAGAAGCGCGGCCAGGCCCTGATCCCGTCGTTCCTCGCGTTCGCGGTGATCGGCCTGCTCGAGGGGCACTACCCGCGGCTGGTCGACTACAACTTCACCGCCGCGATGGAGACCCAGCTCGACGACATCGCCGGTGGCGACCACGCGGCGCTGGACTTCCTCACCTCCTTCTACTTCGGCAGCCAGACGGCCGGCGCGGAGGACACCATCGCCGCCGCCGGTGGCCTGAAGAAGATGGTCACCGAGAACCTCAGCTCCATCGACGCGCGCCTGGTCAACTCGATCCCGCTCTTCATCGACGACGGCGGCCGCCAGGTCGTGGTCCGGGTCGGCCGGTACGGCCCCTACCTGCAGCGTCAGCTGCCGGAGGCGGCCGATGAGTCACCCGAGGCCGAGGACCGGGTGTCGATCCCCGAGGGTGTGGCGCCCGACGAGCTCACCCCGGAGAAGGTCGCCGAGCTTTTCCTGGGCGGCGGCGGCGAGCGGTCCCTGGGCGACGACCCGGCGACCGGCGAGGCCGTGTCGCTCAAGTCCGGCCGCTTCGGACCGTACGTTCAGGCCGGCGAGCGCAAGTCGTCGCTGTTCAAGACCCAGTCGCCGGAGACGCTCACGCTGGAGCAGGCGCTGCGCCTGCTGAGCCTGCCGCGGGTGCTGGGCAAGGACCCGGAGGGCCACGAGATCGCGGCCGCGAACGGCCGCTACGGGCCGTACGTGAAGCGCGGCGACGACTACCGCTCGCTGGAGAACGAGGACCGTCTCTTCACCGTCACGCTGGACGAGGCGCTCGCCCTGCTGGCGCAGCCGAAGACCCGGCAGCGCCGGGAGGCCAAGCCGCCGCTGCGCGAGATGGGCAACGACCCGGTCACCGAGAAG
The DNA here is from genome assembly GCF_018332695.1 of Paractinoplanes toevensis. Classification (GTDB taxonomy): domain Bacteria; phylum Actinomycetota; class Actinomycetes; order Mycobacteriales; family Micromonosporaceae; genus Actinoplanes; species Actinoplanes toevensis. The sequence goes on along the minus strand of NZ_BOQN01000029.1, from coordinate 2,971 downwards.
CCCATGGTGATCAAGGAGGGCCGCTTCGGTCCGTACGTGACCGACGGCGAGTACAACGCGTCCCTGCGGCGCGGTCAGACCCCCGAGGGACTGACCGTCGAGCAGGCGTCCGAGATGCTCGCCGAGAAGCGGGCCAAGGGTCCGGCGCCGAAGAAGAAGGCCGCGCCGAAGAAGGCCGCGGCCAAGGCGGACGCTCCGGCCAAGAAGGCCGCCCCCGCGAAGAAGGCCACCGCGAAGAAGGCCGCGCCGGCCAAGAAGGCGGCGGCGAAGAAGGCCGCCCCCCGCAAGGCGACGGCCTCCGCTTCCGAATGATCTAGCCGAGCACCCGGTCCAGGTAATCGTTGGTGAAGACCCGGGCCGGGTCGAGGCGGTCGCGTACGGCCACGAAGTCGTCGAACTTCTCGTAGACCGGGCGCAGGTCGTCGGCGCTGCGGTAGTGCAGTTTGCCCCAGTGCGGCCGCCCGCCGAGGGGCCGGCACACCGCCTCCACGGCCCGGAAGTACGGCTCGTACTCGACTCCGGTGAACTGGTGCACGGCCACGTAGGCGGACTCGCGGCCGTAGCCGTGCGACAGCCAGATGTCGTCCGGCCCGGTGAACCGCACCTCGACCGGGAACTGCACCTTGAACGGCAGCTCGCCGATGACCCGGGGGAGCGCCTCGATCACCTCGGGCAGGGCGGCGCGGGGAATTTCGTACTCCATCTCGGTGAAGTGCACCCGCCGTGGCGTACAGAAAACCCGGTCCGAGCGCTCGGTGTAGGTCCGCGCGGTCAGCGCGCGGGCCGCGACCGCGCTGATCGTCGGTACCGTGCCGGGCAGCGCCTTGCCGAGCCGCATGACGGCTTGAAAGACCGTGTTGGACAGGAACTCGTCGTCCATCCAGCCACGGAATTTCGACAGCGGCCGGTCGTTCGCCGGCACCCGGTCATTGATCTTCAGCTGGGCCCGGTCGGTGTACGGGTACCAGTAGAACTCGACGTGGTCGTGGGCCGGGATCCAGTCGTCGATGCCGGCCAGCACGTCGGCCAGCGCCATCGGTGTCTCCTCGGCCAGCAGCGTGAACGCCTCGACGCACCGCAGGGTGACCTCGACCAGGACGCCGAGCGCGCCCAGTCCGACCCGGGCGGCGTTCAGCAGCGGATCGTCCTTTCCGATGGTCAGGACCTCGCCGGCCCCGGTGACCAGTTTGACCGCTTCCACACAGGACGCGATCGTCGAGTATTTGATGCCGGTGCCGTGCGTACCGGTGGAAATTGCCCCGGCGACGGTCTGCTGATCGATGTCGCCGAGGTTGGGCATGGCCAGCCCGTGCTCGGCCAGCACCGCGTTGAGCGTGGCCAGCTGCATGCCGGCCTGCACCGTTACCAGCGGGCCATCGATCGAGATGAGTCCGGCCAGCCGGTGCAGGAACAGCCGCTGATCGTCGGCGACCGCGATCGAGGTGAACGAGTGGCCACTGCCGACCGCCTTGATCCGGCGTCCGGAAGTCGACGCTTCCTTGACCTGGGCGGCAAGCTCGTCGACAGTGCCGGGGGTGAGCACGTCGGTCGCCAGGGACTGCTGATTGCCGCCCCAGTTGGTCCAGCGGCGGCCGATGACGGGGGTAGTCATTATGGCTTTGTCCTCCGTACGAGCGGACAGTCGCACAAAACCGGGAATGCTGAGTGTCCTCCGCGTCCCGTCGATGCCTCTCGCTCGTTGATCCGAGTAACGTTCCGATTATCACTGCTGAGAGGGAGTGGCGACGCGTGTCGACACCAACCGTCACCACCGGGCCGCTGCGGCGCGTCCCGGTGCAGGGCAGAAGCGTTGCCCGGGTCCAGCGCATGCTCGACGCCTGCGCCGAGCTTGTCGATGAGGTGGGCTATGAGGGCCTCACCACGACGCTGCTCGCCGAGCGAGCCGAGGTTGCCATCGGCTCGGTCTACCAGTTCTTCCCTGACAAGAGGGCCATCGTGCAGGCGCTGGCCATGCGCAACATGGACGCTTACCTGCAGGGCCTGTCCGCACGCTTCGGCAGCGAGACCTTCGCCCACTGGTGGGACGGTGTCGACGCGGCCATCGACGTCTACATCTCGATGCACCGCAGCGTGGCGGGCTTCCGCACGCTGCACTTCGGCGATGTGGTCGACGTGCACCTGCTGGACATGGAGCGGGACAACAACGCGGTCATCGCCGACCGCCTGGCCGAGCTGCTGATCGATCAGTTCCAGCTGATCGACCGGGCGCGCCTGCGGTTCGCGCTGCAGATCTCGGTGGAGGCGGCGGACGCGCTGATCAAGCTGGCGTTCCGGCGCGACACCAATGGCGACGAGGCGGTGCTGATCGAGGCCAAGGCGCTGATCCGGGAGTACCTGCACCGTCATGTGACGGCCTGACCGCAGGTCACCCCAGGAATGCATGGCCCTCGCCGCGGTAAGTAGGGGCCGGCGCCGCTGTCTCGCCGTCGATCAGCTGAAGCTCGTTGACGTGCTCGCACAGCTCGCCGGCCTTCGCGTGCCGGAACCACACCCGATCGCCGGGCCGCAGCGTGTCGGCGACCGGGCCGAGCAGCGGCGTCTGCACCTCGCCGGCGCCCTCGTCCGGCTTGAACTTCAGTCCCGCCGGTAGGTAGGGCTGCGGCTGGCGGGACTGCTCGGCCGGGCCGGAGGCGATCCAGCCACCACCGAGCACGGTGGCGATGCGTGGCGCGGGTCGCCGTACGACACTCAGCGCGAAGAAGGCGGCCGGGGTCGGCTGCCAGCTGCGGTACGCGTCGAAGAGGGTCGGGCCGTACAGCCCCGAACCGGCGGTGACCTCGGTGACGGCCGGGTCCGCGCTGGTGGCGGCCACGCTGCCGGTGCCGCCGCCGTTCACGTACTCAAGGTCGGTGTACTGACTCACCGCGGCTACCGCTTCGCCCCGCCGCCGGACGATCTCCGGGTACGAGTACGCCTGCATGAGCCGGATGGCCCGGCCGCGGAGCGCCTG
>NZ_BOQN01000028.1 GCF_018332695.1 Paractinoplanes toevensis | reverse complement strand
CCCGGATCTGCCGCGATCCGTGCGCTATTTCGCCGTGCTCTGTGAGTCCACTGCCTGGCTGCGCAGCCAGGCAGCCTTCGCCGCAGCGCGCTCTTCGTCGGCTCCTGCGGCTCGCAGGAGTTCCAGTGTCGGCCAGGAGGAGATCGTCTCGGCCTGTGCTCCGACGATCACTCGGTAAAGAACGTCCCCGAGCACATCACCCAGTACTACCCGGTCGTTGCTCATCTTGCGTAGATCCGGCAGTGCTTCAAGGTGGTCGCCAGCCAATCCTTCAGCAGCGAGGCGATCCATCATGGCGGTGACCCGCGCAGCTTCCGTGCGCTGTCTCTCATCGAGTTCAGGCTTCGGCATGCCGCCACCATATGTCGTGTCCCGGATTTGATGGTGGCCCGGCGACGCACTGTCATGCCGCCGACCGTGCGTGCCACTAGCCCGAAGGGGTTACTCGGTGGTTACCCTGCGCTTCGGTCTGCGCTCAGGCACAGACGATGCGTTCGACATGTTGCGGCATGGCTTGAGGCCTGGACCGCTAGGCATGAAGGGCGAACCATTCCGCACCGAATCCCGCTAGTTGAAGGCGGAGCCGAGCTAGCTTCGGCCTCGTCACGCCGTCGTCGGGATTTTGATCGTCACTCAGTTGTATCTCTACTGCGCGGCTTGGATTGATCTCGCCCGCGGAGGTAGGCCAGTACGGCCTCCCTGGTGGTTCGGACGCCGAACAGGGCTCTCGCCTCGGCGATCTTCCGATTGGCGGTGCGTAGGGAGAGGAATTCGGCGGCAGCCGCGGCAGCGATGGTGTCACCAGCCGCCAAGCGCTGCAGCAGCGCCTGCTGCTCGGGCATCAGCATGTCGAGGGAGCCGGCTGTGTCCGCCGGCGGCTCGGGGTCTTCATGGACAGCTCCGAGTCGCCGGAGGTCATCGAGCAGGGGCTGGCGAAGTGGTGACGTTTCGTCAACAACGGCAACGATTCCAGAGCCGCGAGCAGCTGCCAAGACCGCGAGCTGGAGTCCGTCAGCGTCGGCCACCCGACCGTGTAGCACGAGCCTCGAACCGGAGATGTCCCAGGCTGGGTCAGGAAGCGAGAATCCATCCCGGACAAGCCATCCCTCACGTACGAGGCGTCGCAGGGCAGTATCGGCCTCCGCTGCGGTACGAAGGACGTATCGCGGGGTGTGCTGCTGACCGCCGAACGAGGCCGACGTCGTCCGCGTGGCCAGGGATGTCCGCATCGGTTCGGAACCGTGCTGGTGTCGTGCCGTCGGGGGAGCAGAGGCATCGCCGTCCGCCTCGTCGCTCCGCTCAGTGTCCTGGCTGGGCTTGGTCGGCTCGGCAATTACGTCCGCCCCTCTCAGCGCCAACACCACGCGTCCGAAGAAGCTGGAAGGTGGATTACCCGCCATCCGCTCTTCCGGGGGATCACGCCGGAGGGCTAACAGGACGCGCCCGGCAAAAGTGTCAGCTCGCATCGATGGCTCCGGGACGGGCACGCGGTTGATTACCTGAGGCCTTGGTGGCCGCCGAGCGCGTTTCTATCGCCGGTGCTGGCTCGACCGGTATCTGCTGGGCGAGCTTCTCGATGATGAGTGGCGCAGCCACGCCCACCGCCAAGGCACTGAGTGGGCTGGTCGATCCGGTGCTCCCGACCGCCGCCGCGAGACCTGCCCCAACTCCGAACCGGATGATCACCGAGACGAGAAAAGGCGCAAGGCCAGGGCCGCCGCGCCGCTTCCACGGGAACCGCCCGGTGCGACGAATCACCGCACTGAGTTCGAGCCCTTCGACGGCGAATCCTCCGAAGAGCCCCCAGAGTGCGCACTCGACCAACGTCACTACACCGAAGATAGTGGAGAGGCGACATTCAGGCGATGGGCGCTTTCGGCGCGCTCATCTGCCGCTGTCCGGGCGCGGGCGTAGGCATCGTTCCGCAAGCCAGGCCTGTCGATGGATCTGGCCAGTGAACAGTTGGCGCCAAGGCGCCACTGGCGGCGCGTCCGGCAAGCCAGCCTCCATGCGCCATGTGCGAGGATTAAATCGGCCTGACTCCAGAACACCTGTCAACATCGCCGTCCCGGCAGCGAATGCCATCGCCTGTTCGCCCCGGCTGACAGCATGAACGCCGTATCGAACACGATTTGATAACCGCCTTCGACAGGTGTCGCTGGACTTGTGCTGTGCTCGGAATACCAATGCCATCGAACTCGCCCGCTGGCCGCGCGATGATTTTCGTGCGCCACACCGTCGCAGATCACGTTCTGCCTGGGCATGACCAGTCGGGAGCACGCCGGGGTGGTTATCGCCGGTGTGGCCGGCTTGCTCCGCCGTAGAGATGGACGCGGTGGTCGATGCTGTGGTCGGGTGCGCGAGCGGTGAACCCGTCGGGGCTGACGTCGCCGTTGGCGATGAGTATCAGCCAGTCCTCGTAGAACCAGCTCGAGTTGCAGGCGCAGGTCGTAACGGTGAAGCGGAAGTTCGCCCGGTAGCGGCCCGTCTGCCCCGGCAGGAGCTTGAAGAGACGGGCTGGTCCGCTCAGGCGGGGGTAGGCGGCACTGCCTGGTAGCCGGTCAACCAGCACCGTCGAGGTTTCCACGGACAACCAAAGGTCAAGGTCGCGTGCTCGCTCGAGGCCACCGGTCGTTACCTCGTCACGGGCCGTGTACCCGGCAGCTTCCTCGACGAGTATGTCGTGGATGAGCACGTCCGCACCGTCCGGTGACAGTGGAAGCGTCGTCGGGCGGCACAGTCCACGGCGGGAGTTCGCGTCTGGTGCGCCGCGGGCTGCCGCGCTCCAGCGCACGCGTGTCCGCTGGATGGTGATCACGACCCACCTTGACGGACGGGGTGGCGAAGGCGCCAGTGGATTTGCGGATTGCCGCGGCGAAGTCAGTGCCCTCCGCGCAGGTCGTGACCACCCGGCTTGTCATGCGGGCTGGGCCTGCCGCGGACCCTCTCGACTTCCTGCGGCACGAGATTTCCCATGCTCACCTGCGCGGGGATACGAGTCCGGACTCGTAGGCGATGATCACCAGCTGGGTGCGGTCGCGGGCGTTCAGTTTGGTCAGCAGGCTGCTCACGTGGCTCTTCACGGTCGGCATGGTGATCCTCAGATGGTCGCGGATCTGGGAGTTGGACAAGCCTCGGCAGATGAGCAGGAGAGTTTCGCGTTCCCGGTCGGTGATGCGCTCCAGCGGACCCGCAGTCGGGCCGGGCTCCGCCGCGCGGGCGAACTCGGAAATCAGGCGGCGGGTCACCGACGGGGCCAGCAGTGCCTCCCCGGCCGCCACTATCCGGATGGCGTTGAGCAGGTCCCCAGGTGGCGTGTCCTTGAGGAGGAATCCGCTTGCCCCGGCCCGCAGTGCGGCGTAGACGTACGAGTCCAGGTCGAACATCGTCAGGATGATCACCCGGCTCCCGGCCGCTCCGCCTGGCTCGCACAATCGGCGGGTCGCCTCGATGCCGTCCATGCCGGGCATGCGGATGTCCATCAGCACCACGTCCGGCTCTGTGCTGCGGGCAAGCTCCACGGCGCGGTCGCCGGTCTCGGCCTCCGCGACGACCTCGAGACCCGGTTCCCGGTCGATGAGCAGCCGGAAGGTGCTGCGCAGCAGGGCCTGGTCGTCGGCGATCAGGACGCGGACGGGTGCGCTCATCGCCGTACTCCATCGGTGTCTTGGGTCTTTTGCCACGGGATTGTGGCCTGGACTCGATAGCCGCCGCCAGGCCGAGGACCGGCGGTGAATCGCCCACCGTAGATCGCGCAGCGTTCGCGCATGCCGATCAGGCCGTGACCAGGCGCGGTCGGTGGAGCGCGGGTGAGCTCCGGTGGGCCCTCGTCGACGATTTCGATGGTGATCCGTCGATCATCGACGCCGATCGTGACGTCACACCGGGTCGGTGCGGCGTGCTTGACCGCGTTGGTCAGTGCCTCCTGCGTGATGCGGTGGACCGTCAGCCCCAGGGCATGCGGCAACCGGTCCAGGCCTTCGGCGTGCAACCGCACGGTCACGCCGGCCGCGGCGCAGCGCTCGACCAGCGCGCTGAGCCCGTCCGGACCGGGGGCCGGCGCGAGAACGGGGCCGGAGTCGCAGTCGGAGCGCAGCACGCCGAGCATGTGCCGCATCTCGGTCAGCGCGCTCCGGCTGCTCTCCTCGATCAGCTGCAACGCCTCGCGCACCTCGTCGGACGGGTCGCTGAGCAGATGATGGGTGACGGCGGCCTTGACCGCGATGACACCGATGCTGTGCGCCACCACGTCGTGCAGCTCACGGGCGATACGCAGCCGCTCGGAGGTGACCGCGTGCTCGGCCATCCGGGCCGCCTCACGTGCGGCGTAGACCCGGCGCTGCTGGGTGGCGCTGCCGAGCGTCCACGACGCGGCGATCAGTGCCCAGCCGACCAGGATCAAGCCCGGGCCGGCCAGCCACCAGGAGGCGTACGCCACGGTCGGCGCAGTGGCGAGCGCGGCGGAGATGCCCAGTGCGCCGGCGGCTGCGACGGGTATCCACCGCTGACCCGGCCGGGCCAGCGCCACCGGATAGAGGGCGAGCGCGGGTGCCGCGAACGGATCCGTGATCACGCCGGAGACCAGCGCCACCACCGAGACGACGACGATGACGCCGAGGACCGGCAGCGGCCACAGCCGCCGTACGGCAAGCGGGAGGCCGGCGGCGACCACCAGTGCGTCGGCCACCGTCCCGGTGAGTCCGGCATCGCCGGGGGTGGCGTGTTGCAGCAGCAAGGCGAGCGCAACGTAACCGGCCGCGATCAAGCAGTCGAGGACCACCAACTCCCTGAAACCGATGTGGCGGTCGACCAGAAATCGAGGAGTCGGCTGCTCCATACGGAGACCCTATCGGCCGAGCGTCGGCTCGGCGGTCGCCGCCGCCGGCCCGGTCACCCGTCCCACCGCCGCAGGCCGGCATAGCCGGCGAACAGAGCGGCGGCGGTCCACAGCGTCAGCAGGCCCACGCCGGTCCAGCCGTTCAGGACGGTGCTCTCCGGCGGATCGCCGCGCATCATGATCTGGCCCGCCGCATCCGGCAGGAACTGCGCGACCTTCTGTACGCCGGGCAGGTTGTTCAGAATCTCGGAGACCATGAAGAAGAGCGGCACCAGGATGCCCAGCGAAAGAGCGGGACTACGCAATACGGCCGCCACGCCCATGGAGAAGGTGCACAGCAACGTCATGTAGATGATCGCGCCCATGGTGGCCTGCAGCGCGCCCTGGTCGGTGATCGATGCGTTCCGCGCGCTCCCGATGGCGGTCTGCGCGGCGAAGAAGGTCGCGAACGTGGTGATCACCGAGACGGCCAGCGCGATCGTGGTACCAGTGATGATCTTCGCGGCGTAGAACCGGCCGCGGTCGGGCACGGCGGCCAACGAGGAGCGGATCGTACCGGTGGAGAACTCGCTGCCGACCAGCACGACTCCGAAGACGACCAGCGCGATCATGCCCAGCCGCAGCCCGTTGTAGCCGGACGCGACGGGATCGAAGCCCGCCTTGCCCTCGGGACTCATGTCGTCGTACGCGCCGCGTAGCACCCAGCCGAAGAGCAGCGCGATCGCGACGCTGACGAGGAAGCAGAAGATCAGGCTCCACACCGTCGACCTGACCGTGCGCGCCTTGGTCATCTCGAACGAGACGGCCGACGACAGCGCGGACATCTCAACCCATCCTTCCGGCCGGAAACGCCGGCCCGGCATCATCGCGGTACTCCACGGAGTCCGCCGTCAGCTGCATGAACGCCTCCTCCAGCGAGGCGGACCGCATGCTGACCTCGTGCACCGTCACATGGTGCCGGCCGATCAGCTCGCCGACCTGCTCCAGCGAAGCGCCGACCACCTCGATGGCCCCGTCCGGCCCGCGCCTAGCCTCGACCCCCGCCGCCGTGAGCACGTCCCGCACACGCTCCTGCTCAGGCGTGCGGATGCGCACGAACGACCGCGAGTTCCGGGCAATGAAATCGTCGATGGTCGTGTCGGCCAGCAGGCGGCCGCGTCCGATCACGATGAGATGTGATGCGGTCAGCGCCATCTCACTCATCAGGTGGCTGGAGACCAGGATCGTGCGGCCCTCGTCGGCGAGCCGCCGGATCAGGCCGCGGATCCAGAGGATGCCCTCGGGGTCGAGGCCGTTGACCGGCTCGTCCAGCAACAGCACGGGCGGGTTGCCCAGCAGCGCGGCGGCGAGACCGAGTCGCTGCGCCATCCCGAGGGACAGGCCCGCGGCTCGCTTACGCGCCACGGTCTGCAGCCCGACGAGTGCGAGAGTCTCATTCACCCGGGATTCGGGGATCCGGTTGCTCTTCGCGAGCCCGGCCAGGTGGTGATAGACGCTCCGGCCGGGGTGCACGGCCTTCGCTTCCAGAAACGCACCGACCTGGCGCAGCGGACGCTCCAGCTCCGGGTACGGGCGCCCGTCGATCAGCCCGTAGCCGGAGGTCGGCCGGCAAAGCCCCATGATCACGCGCATCGTCGTCGACTTGCCCGCCCCGTTCGGGCCGAGAAAGCCCGTCACCTGGCCGGGTCGCACCTGAAAAGACAATTCGTCCACAGCCACGGCCGCGCCGTAGCGTTTCGTCAAATGGTGGACCTCAATCATGCTCGCAACGGTTGCGCACCGGACTCGTGAGCACATCGTGCGTCGGGATGTCATCCTTTAGTCGGAGGCGCATGCTGCATCCACGACAGCGAAAGATTCCTTTACGATCGCCGAATGCGAAATCGACTTCGTTGGATACTCGTCGGCATCGTCGCGGTCCTTGTGGCGGTCGGTGGGCTCGCCCTGGCCTATCCGTCGGTCGTAGCGGTGAACTGCCCCGGCTGCTACGGATTGACGCGCGTCGGCGACCACGTCTACAGCGAACGGGGCCTGACCGCAGCGCAGAAAGAACAGCTCCTCGGACTGGCGGCCGACGCGCGCCGACGGGTCGAGGTGTTCTACGGCGGCCGCGAGTCCGAACCACGTCTCATCGCCTGTTTTACCGACGAATGCTACGACCGTATCGGGGGCGGCGGTGAGAAGGGCGTCGCCATTCTCGACCGCGCCGTCATATTGTCCCCGCGCGGATTGGACGCGGTGATCGCTTCGCATGAAATGGCGCATGTAGAGCTTCATCAGCGGCTCGACGGAGACGTTCCGCAGTGGTTCGACGAGGGGCTTGCTGTTGTCGTCTCCGGCGACCCGCGATACCTGGGCGAGCATTGCCGAATCCCGTTCGACGGGCCCCTGCCTGAAACGCTGTCCGCTTGGCGCGTTGCCGCCCGCACCGACCAGCAGGTGTATTCCAAGGCCGCTTGCCGTGTCCAGCGGTGGCTGGATGCCAACGGCGGACGAGAGGCCGTTCGGGCGCTCATCGTGCAGATCAAGAAGGGGGCGGCTTTTCCGGCGATAGGTTGAGCTGTCCGATTCAGAACGCGCCACTCCGGACCGAAGATCACCCGAGCGCGGCACCGGTAGGGCCGGCCGCCCTCCTCCGGAGACCCGGTCATCCAAGTGGATCGATTGACTCGCCTTAACCCCTTGGTAACAATGAACGCGTATGGGAGCGCTCCCATCCCCTCACAAACGCCGTGCCGTGAAGTATTGGAAGGAACCTCCGTGCCTCCTCACCTGCGTAGACGGGTCACCGTGCTGACCGCGGCCGCCGCGGCGGCCACGCTGGCGCTGACGTCCTTGACCGTTCAACCAGCGTCGGCCGAACCGACCCAGCACATTCCCAACGGCGACTTCACGACGGGGACGACGGGCTGGTGGTCCACCGACAACGCGCCCATCTCCGCCACCGGCGGGCAGCTCTGCGCCGAGGTTCCGGGCGGCACCACCAACGCGTGGGACGTCAGCCTCGGCCACAACGAGATCCCGCTGGCGAACGGCGCCGCCTACGCGCTGAGCTTCCGCGCGTACGCCAGCGCGCCGGTGACCGTCCGCGCGAATGTGCAGCTCAACGAGGCGCCTTACACCACGGCGCTGTCCCGTGCGGTGGCGCTGACAACCGAGGCGCAGACCTTCGAGTACGCGTTCACCGGCAACCTGGACTCGGCCAACGGCACGCTGACGTTCCAGCTCGGCGGAGCTGCCGAGGCGTTCCGCTTCTGCCTCGACGACGTCTCGCTGACCAGTGACGTCGCTGCGCCGCCGACCGGCACCGAGCAGCTGGAGAACGGCGACTTCGGCGACGGCACCTCGGGCTGGTACACCTACGGCACCACGGCGACCGGGGTCGACGACGGGCAGCTGTGCGCCACCGTGCCGTCGGGGCTGGCCAATCCGTGGGACGCCGGCATCGGGCAGAACAATGTCGCGCTGACCGCCGGATCGTCGTACACGCTGTCGTTCGACGCCACGGCCACCCCGGGCGCCGGCGTGCGGGCCGCCGTCCAGCTCGGTGCCGAGCCGTACACGTCGTACCTGAGCCGCGATGTGGCGCTGACTCCCACCCGGCAGCACCTGGAGTACACGTTCACCGCTCCGGAGAGCACCACCGCGGGCCAGGTCGCCTTCCAGGTCGGTGGCGCCGCGGCGGAGTACCGGCTGTGCCTGGACAACGTGTCGTTGATCGGCGGCGAGCCGAAGCCGCCGTACGTGCCGGAAACCGGCCCGCGGGTCCGGGTCAACCAGGTCGGTTACCTGCCGGCCGGACCGAAGAACGCGACCCTGGTCACCGAGGCCACCGAAGCACTGGACTGGCAGCTCAAGAACGCCGCCGGTGACGTGGTCAAGTCGGGGCGGAGCGCACCGCACGGGGTGGACGCCGCCTCGGGCCAGAACGTTCACACCATCGACTTCTCCGCCTACGTCACCGCGGGCACCGGTTACACCCTCGTCGCCGACGGGGAGACCAGCTACCCGTTCGACATCTCCGGCGCCGTCTACCAGCAGCTGCGGTCGGACGCCCTGCAGTTCTTCTACATCCAGCGCAGTGGCATCGCGATCGACGGCGACCTGGTCGGCGAGCAGTACGCCCGGCCGGCCGGTCACCTGGGCGTTGCCCCGAACAAGGGCGACACCGACGTGCCGTGCCGGGCCAACTCCTGCGACTACCGGTTGGACGTGCGCGGCGGCTGGTACGACGCCGGCGACCAGGGCAAGTACGTGGTCAACGGCGGTATCGCCGTACAGCAGCTGATGAGCAGTTTCGAACGCACCAAGACCGCCGTCACCGCCGCGCACGGCGCCGGGCTGGCGGACAGCACGCTCCGGGTGCCCGAGCGGGGCAACAAGGTTCCCGACATCCTCGACGAGGCCCGCTGGGAGCTCGAGTTCCTGCTGCGCATGCAGGTGCCGGCCGGACAGCAGTTCGCCGGGATGGCCCACCACAAGATGCACGACGCCAACTGGACCGGCATCCCGATGCAGCCCCAGGACGACCCCGAGCAGCGCGAGCTGCAGCCGCCGTCGACGGCGGCCACGCTGAACCTGGCGGCCACGGCGGCCCAGTGCGCGCGGCTGTTCGCCCCGTACGACGCGGCGTTCTCGGCCAAGTGCCTCACCGCGGCCCGCACCGCGTACGCCGCGGCCAAGGCCAACCCGTCGAAGGTCGCGCAGGACCTGGGCGGCGGCGGTGGCGGGTACGGCGACGACGACGTCTCCGACGAGTTCTACTGGGCCGCCGCCGAGCTGTACCTGACCACCGGCGAGGCGGCGTTCCTGACCGACGTGACCGCGTCCGGGCACCACACCGGCGACGTCTTCGCCGCCACCGGCTTCGGCTGGGGCAGCACCGCGGCGCTGGGCCGGCTCGACCTGGCCACGGTGCCGAGCGGACTGCCGGCCGCCGACCGGCAGCGGATCCGCGAATCGGTGGTCACCGCCGCGGACAGCTACCTGGCGACCCTCAACGCCCAGGCGTACGGCCTGCCGATGCCCGGCAACGCGGGCAGCTACTTCTGGGGTGGCAACAGCAACATCCTCAACAACGTCCAGGTGCTGGCGACCGCGTTCGACCTGACCGGCGCGGCGAAATACCGCGACGGAGCGGTGCAGGGCGTCGACTACATCTTCGGCCGCAACGCGCTGAACCAGTCGTACGTCACCGGCTGGGGCGAGAAGGCGTCGCAGAACCAGCACACCCGGATCTACGCCCACGAGAAGGACGCCGCGCTGCCGCACCCGCCGGCCGGATCGCTCGCCGGCGGCGCGAACGCCGGGCTGGACGACCCGTACGCGAAGGACCTGCTCACCGGCTGCAAGCCGATGTTCTGCTACGTCGACGACATCGAGTCGTACGCGACCAACGAGGTCGCCATCAACTGGAACTCCGCCCTGGCCTGGGTGGCGTCGTTCCTGGCCGACCAGGGCAACGGTGAGCCGGCTCCGGCGGTGTCCTGCCGGGCCACGTACACCAACTACGGGGACTGGGCGGACAAGTCCGGGTTCACCGCGCAGCTGACCGTCACCAACACCGGCACCAAGGCCATCGACGGCTGGACGGTGCGCTTCGCCTTCCTCGGCGGCCAGCGCCTGCGCGAGGCCTGGTCGGCCGAGGCGACGCAGTCCGGCGCCACGGTGACGGCCCGGAACACCACCACCAACCAGCGCATCCAGCCCGGAGCAACGGTGTACTTCGGCTTCAACGCCACCACGCCGGGCGGCCCGAACCCGGCGCCGGAGCTGATCACCCTCAACGGGGCGGCCTGCGGCCGGTCCTGACCGCGAGGCCCGGCCGGCACCGTCCGGCCGGGCCTCCCGCCGGCTTTCCCAGGCAGCGCCGTCGCCTGCTCACCGACGACCGTGCGCCGGGAGGTAGCGCGGGCAGCCGCGCTGATCACTCGAAGAGCTTGGCCGCGGTGATCACGGTCTGGATGATGCCGTAGCCGAGCAGGACGGCGACCAGCAGCCACGCGACCAGCAGGCGGATCGACTGGGTGTTCACGCTGCCTCCTTCTCCAGGGCGGTGACGGTTCCGGCCGGCTCGTGGAAGCGCGCCGGGACCGGGCGGATCAGCAGGTTGGCGACGAAGCCGATGGCCAGCACGCCGACCATCGTGAACAGGGCCGGCTGGTAAGCGGCCGAGGTCAGGCTGCCCGGCTTGCCCTGGGCGTCCAGGAAGCCGTTGATGATCAGCGGGCCGGCGATGCCCGCCGCCGACCAGGCGGTCAGCAGGCGGCCGTGGATCGCGCCCACCTGGTAGGTGCCGAACAGGTCGCGCAGGTAGGCCGGGACGGTCGCGAAACCGCCGCCGTAGAACGACAGGATGATGCCGGCCAGCACCACGAACAGCGCGGTCGCCGCGTCCCCGACGGTGGCCAGCAGCAGGTACATGAGCATGCCGACGCCCAGGTAGAGCATGTAGATCGGGCGCCGGCCGACGTGGTCGGAGGTGGACGACCAGGCGAACCGGCCGGCCATGTTGAACAGCGACAGCACCCCGACGAAGCCGCCCGCCGCCGCGACGCTGACGCTGGAGACGCCGTCGACCCGGAAGAAGTCCTGAATCATCGGGCTGGCCTGCTCGAGGATGCCGATGCCGGCGGTCACGTTGCAGAACAGAACAACCCACAACAGCCAGAAGCTACGCGTACGGATGGCGCTCGCCGCCGACACGCTGGCCGTCGTGACCAGTGGTTTCGCGGCTACCGAGGACGGCTCCCAGCCGGCCGGCCGCCATCCGGGGGCGGGCACCCGGATGTTGGCGACACCGAACATCATGATGAGGAAGTACACGATGCCGAGGGTGAGGAACAGCAACACCAGCGCACGGCCGCCGGCGACCGACGTGGCCACGTTCGGGTCGTAATTCGCGTCGTACGCGGAAAGCAGTTGTCTCGAGGCCGGGCTCGCGATGAGCGCGCCGCCGCCGAATCCCATGATGGCCAGCCCGGTCGCCAGACCGGGCCGGTCCGGGAACCATTTGATGAGCGTGGAGACCGGCGAGATGTAGCCGATGCCGAGCCCGATGCCACCGATCACGCCGTAACCGAGGTAGACCAGCCACAACTGTTTCGTGCCGATGCCGAGCGCGCCGACCAGAAAGCCGGACGCCCAGAAACAGGCGGAGACGAACATCGCCTTGCGCGGCCCGTTCGCCTCGACCCAGGTGCCGGCCACGGCGGCGGACAGCCCGAGCATGACGATCGCGATGCTGAAGATGATGCCGATCGAGGTCTGGCTGGCCTCGAAGTGCTTGATGAACGAGTTCTTGTAGACGCTGGTCGCATAGGCCTGGCCGATGCACAGATGAACAGCGAGCGCGGCGGGCGGAATCAGCCAGCGGCTGTAACCCTCCGGCGCGATGGTGTGCTTGCGGTCGAGCGCGGTGAGCAGTGACACCCCGGCCTCCCAACCCTTCGTAGGGCATTGAAGACCATCATCATCAACCCGCGAACATCACCCGGCAACCGGCGACGGCGCCGGGAACAGCTCGCGGAAGGTGAAGGCGTCCGGGTTGGGGCCGGCGGCCTGGAGCCGGCCGAGGCGGGAGATGCCCTGGCGGAGGGTGGGGATCTGGCCGGCCGGTAGCCACCACAGGACCAGGGCGGCCTGGTGGCCGTTCGGGATGAACCAGTCTCGGCGGCGGCGCAGGTATTCGAGGTGCTGGGACTGGTAGGCGTACGCCCGGAGGTGTTCCGGGGTTTCCCAGACCGAGAGTGTGTAGATGCGGCTCGGGTCGCTGGGGGCGGCGATCGTGCCGTCGCCGCTGTCGCCGATCAGGCGCCAGACGAAGCCGGGTGAGCGGTCGGCCAGGTCGTTCATCAGCGCGACGCCCTCGGCGAACTCGGTCATCGAGGGGTCTTCCAGCGGGGCTCGGAGGCGGGCGGTGTTCATCTGGGCCAGGTGGAAGCTGCTCATGGTCTCAGCTCACCAGCTCCCGATTCTAATGTCAATCAGATTACTTTTTAGAGAGCGTCACGCAGCAGCGGCCGGGGGCCGGGTCCATCCGGGCGATCCACCCGTCGTCCAGCAGGCCGGTGATCATCGCCAGGTTCATGCCGCAGATCAGCGGCGGGAACTGCTCGGCCAGCCGGTGGAACGGGCAGTTGCGCAGCTCGATCCGGTCCGGCCCGGCCGCGACGGGCGCGTAACCCTGCTCGGTCAGCGCCGCCGTGACCTCCGTCTTCGGGCGGCGGCGGCCGTGCCGCTCCGCCACCCGGTAGAGCGTCTGCTCGGCGCCGGCCTGCTCCAGCGCCTCGGCGAGCAGTTCGGCGGCGTCCAGGTAGGCGCGCGGCGGCACGCTCACCGCGTGCTCCGCCGCGGCGACCCGGTAGAGCTTGGCGGGACGCCCGGCGCCGGGGCCGGTCTTTCCCGACCGCCGGGCGTACGACACCTCGAGCAGCCCGGCCGCCACGAGCTTGTCCAGGTGGAACGCGGCTAGCGTGCGGCCGACGCCGAGCGCCTCGGCGACCTCGTCCCGCCCGACCGGCCCGGCCTCGTCGGCGACCACCCGATAGGCCCGGCGCCGCACCGGATCGGCGAGGCTGGCCACGGCGTCGAGGTCATGCAGGTCTTCGATCACGCGCCAATCGTATTACCAACGCGGCTTGTCGCTAGAGAGCCTCGGCCTGGTGCCGCAGGCCGAACAGGAGCGCGAGGTTCGCCCAGAGCACGCTGCCGCGGACGCGATCAGCGCCGGAGTTTGTGACGGCCCTACTCGCCGCGGAACACCGGGGGACGGCGCTGGAGGCTCGCCTCGATGCCCTCGGCGCTGTCCTTCGTCGCCCACAGCACGCGCTGCTCGGCCAGTTCGTGGTCGAGGGCCCGGCGGACGCGGGCGGCCAGGTCGCCGCGCAGCGTCTGCCGGATCGAGCGGACGGCCAGGGGTGCGGACGCGGCGATCTGCCGGGCCAACTCCATGGCGGTCTCCCGGAGGCGGCCGGGTGCGGCGAGCCGGTCGGCCAGGCCGATGCGGGCGGCCTCCTCGCCGCCGACCCGCCGCGCGGTCAGCAGCATGTCGGTCGCGGCCGGCCGGCCCACCAGCTCGGGCAGCGTGACGCTGAGCCCGAAGCCCTGGTGGAAGCCGAGGCGCGCGAAGTTGGCCACGAACCGGGTCGACTCCTCGGCGACCCGGAAGTCGGCCGCGCACGCCAGTCCGAGCCCGCCGCCCACGGCACTGCCCTGCACCGCGGCGACCATCGGCGTCCGCAGGTCGAACAGCTGGGCCGCGTACCGGTAGAGGCCCTCCGCCGCGGCCGCCCGGTCGCGGACGAACTCGCCGTTGCCGAGGTCGGCGCCCCCGCAGAAGTGCTTGCCCTGCGACGCCAGGACGATCACCCGGCAGGCAGGGTCGTCGTCCAGGTCTCGCGCGGCGTCGACGATCCGGCCCAGCAGCGCCTCGTCGACGTGGTTGGCCGGCGGCCGGCGCATCTCCAGCAGGGCCACCCCGTCTGCGACGGCGACCGACAGATCCGTGCTGGTTTCCGAGCTCAAGGCAGCCTCCGCTGGTGACAACGACCGTCCCGGAAACCCTGCCACACCGGTCGCCGGTCAATTGCCGGTCGGTTGCCGGTGGGCGTCCTCGTCGTCCCGGGCGGCCGCCCTGACTATGAAGATGTTTCGTCGTCGGCGAAGAAGCGGGGGAGAGCCGATGGTCATCGAATCGGAGCGGCGGTGGCGGCTGCTGGGGCCGCCGCGCCTGCTGGCCGGGCCGGGCGAGATCGACCCCGGCGGCGGGAAACAGGCGTGTGTTCTCGTGTCCCTGCTGCTGACTCCGGGCCGGCCGGTGCCGGTGGAGACGCTGGTCGACCGGGTCTGGGAGGGGTCGCCGCCGCGTTCGGCCTCGGCCGTAGCGCCGTATGTGACCCGTCTCCGCCGGGTCCTGGAACGGGCCGACGCCGGGGTGGTGCGGCACACCCCGGCCGGCTATCTCATCGACTGCGGTCCGGAAAAGATCGACCTTCATGCCGTACGGCGTAAAGCACGTCACGCCGCGAGCCTGCCGGCGGCGGGCGCGGCCGATCTCTACGGCGAGGTCCTGGGCGACTGGCAGTCGGCGGCCCTCGCGGGGGTGCCGGGCGGCTGGGCGGCCGGGGTGCGGGAGGTGATCGGCCGGGAGCGCCTAGAGGTGTTCGCCCGGTACGGCCGGGTTCTGCTGCGGCTGGGCCGGGCGGCCGAGGTCGTCGACCTCCTGGATCCGCTGGTCGCCGAGCACCCGACCGCCGAACCCCTGATCGCGGTCCTGATGACGGCGCTCGCCGAGACCGGCCGGCCGTCGGCCGCGCTGCACGCCTACGCCCGGGCCCGCGCCGCGATCGCCGAGCAACTCGGCGCCCGCCCGGCCGCCGAGCTGGTCGAGCTGAACGCCCGCATTCTCCGGCCGGGCCGGGACGTCCCGGTGGCCGGATGCGCGCGTTGCGGCGGAGCATGACGAACCGGCCCGGGCATGTGCCCGGGCCGGTTCCCCGGTTGGGTCAGAAGATGTTCCACCGCTGGTTGCGGTTGCCGTTGCAGTCCCAGACCACCAGCTGCTTCCCGGCGGTGAAGTCGGCGCCCGGCACGTCCAGGCACCGCCCGCCGTCCTGGTTCACCAGTTTGGTCCACCACCAGTTCGGATCGTCGTCGGTAGCGGTGACGTGTTCGACCTTCCACTGCTGGTTGGCCCGCCAGTGACAGGTGGCCTGGTAGACCTTGTTGCCGTTGGCGTTCGGGGTGTCCTGCGACTTGTCCAGGCACATGCTCGTGTACTTGTTGATGATGTAGTAGATGCCGGAACCCTGGGTGGTCTGCTTGATGGTCCACCGCTGGTTCCAGTTGGTAGTGCTGGGATTGTTCGTGTTGGTGCTGCTGTCGTTCGGGATCAGGTTCCAGAGCTGCGCGATCCCGCGTTCGTCCGGTGACCGGTCCTTGATGTCGAGGACCTTCTTGGACACTCCGTTCGGCGCGAGCACGCTGATGTAGGTGTAGAAGAGGTTCGGGTCCGGCGGCACCGGGGCCGCGTGCGCGGGCGCGGCGCCGACCAGCAGCAACCCGAGGGTGGCGATCATGGCGGTGAGGACCTTCTTCATGGTCAACACACCTGCACGCCGTCGATGCGGTCGTTCATCTTGGAGCCGTCGTCGGCCTTGTCCTTGCTCAGATCCCGCCAGTAGCCGAACGCCTTGAGGAATTTCAGGTCGTCCCAGCCGCCGCCGACATACCAGTCGTAGAACCCGGACCAGGTCCCGCTGGACTGGTTGTTCATGATCGACGAGACCTTGTCGCTCCACGTCCCGCCGCGCGGGAACGCCATGTTCCCGAGGTTCTCCACGCCGAGGCCGCACCGGGTGAAGTGGATTTTCGCGCCGACGAAGTCGGAGTGCTCCCACATGCACAGGTAGTAGAAGGCGCAGTCGGCGATGCCGCCGGCCGCGGCCGCCTTGGCCCCGACCTTGCGGACCGCTGCCGGGTCCTCGAGCGTGACGAACACGCCCGGCTTCATCTCGATGGTGAGCCGGTCGATCCGCTTGGCGCCGGGCGTGCGGTCGAGCACGCTGGCAACCTGCTTCTCGATGGTGCCCGCGTCGGCCAGGGCGGCCGACGCGGGCTGAGCACCGGCCGCGACGATGATGCCGCTGACCGCCACCGCGATCAATACTTGGAATGCCTTACGCATCTGCTTCAGCTCCCCGTGTTCGTGCTTACGGTTGTGCGGGAAGCGTCACAGCGCGGGTTTGCACATTGTTTGCACGGGCTCAGGCGCTCGCGCCGTACACCCCCACCTCGACGGTGTCGACGTACGAGCAGCCGCTGTAATCGCCGGGGCAGGAACCGCCCTCGTCGGCCACCTGGGTGCCGAGCATCGTGTACCGCACGAATCGCACACCGGTCGTTCCGGCGGTCAGCGGCACCGCGTTGGCCCGGTCCCGGTCGGCCGGCCCGAAGTGCCCGCTCGCCGCCACCGTCCAGGCGGTGCCGTCGGGCGAGGTCTCCACCCGGTAGTCGCCGGTCGACGCGCTCGGGTCGTCACCACAGTTGCCGGTCGGGTTGACCTCGATCGACGACACGTCGATCGCCCCCGGCAGCTGGACCGTGATGAACCGGGGCCCGGCCGCGTCGGTGCTCCAGCCGGTGCCCTGGGACATGTCGATCGCCTGGTTCGGACCGCAGCCGAAGTCGCTGTAGTCGTCGCCGTTGAAGTCGACGAGCTGCGCCCCGCCCTGCGACGCGGCCCAGTCCCGCCGGACCGTCCAGTCCACCGTGCTCGGCTTCGCGGTCACGGTGACCGTCTTGACCTGTCGTTCGTAACCGGCACCGCTGGCCGCGACCTTCGGATACGTACCCAGGAAGATGTTCTTGATCTCGTAGTGGCCCTTCGCGTCGGTCACGGCGGCGTAGGAACCAGCGAAACCGGAGCTGTGCCCGCCGAACGTCACCGCCACCCCGGCGGCCGGCTGCCCGGAGCCCTGGTCGGTGACCGTGCCGGCGATCGAGCCCCGGGCCGAGCCGGGCGCCGGCGGCGTCGAGAAGTCCTCGATCGGCGCGGTGTCCGAACCGTCCACCGTGGCGGCGAAGAAGCCCATGCCGCGCTTCGCGAACACCTTCCAGATGTCCTTCTGGTGCCGGCCGCCGGCCACCACACGGTCGGCGATCAGGATCGCGTTGCGCATGTCCAGGTAGGACGGATCGGCGGGGGAGAGCTCCATGGCCCGGGTCACCAGCGACTCGGACAGCCGGTAACCGAGCTTGGTGCGCAGGTCCCACAGGGTCTGCGCCCAGATCTCGCCGTCCGCGTGCACCTCGGCGCCGCGCCGGGAGATCTTGCCGAAGTCGCCGTACGTGTACCCGCCGGAACCCGCGGTCGCCGTGCCCGGGCAAACCGCGGCCGGGGCGCCGACCGCGCAGTCCAGCGGCGCGGTGCGGATGGTGTTCGCCCCGCCCGTGGAGTATTCGAAGACCACCAGCTCGCCGGGGGCCCTCGTGTCCTTCTCCAGGCCCTCCTTCTGCAGGTAGTCGTAGGCGTACCAGTCGCTCCAGGCCTCACCCATCGCGCCGGACTGCGGACCGTTCAGGGTGGAGACGCCGGAGGCGTCGACGACCAGGCGGTTGGACAGGCCGTGGGTGTACTCGTGGTAGACCGAGGAGGCCTCGTTGCCGGTGTCGGACGGCACCCACGGGTCCTCGTCCGGCGTCGTGTTCGCGGCCGGCTGCAGGTACATCTGCATGGTCGGCGGGGTGCCGTCCGGCGGGGTCGCCATGTTGGCGTTGTCGACGTGGTTGGCGTCCGGGAAACCGTTGTCGGTGTTCGCACCGTCCAGGTCGTTGGCCTCGACCTGGTCGCCGTCGCGGGCCTCGAAGTTGCCGGCCGCGCGGGTGAAACCGATCGGCGCGGCCAGCAGGTGGTCGTGGAACACCGAGTTGAAGTACAGCAGCTGGGTGGCGGCCATCGCCCGGTTGTCCTGCCACGAGTACGCCACCGCCGGGTCCCACGTGCACTGGAACTGCGCCGAGCACATCGGACCGGTGAACTGCTTCAGCGGGTAGACGAAGCGACCCGGCGAACTGGGCCCGACCTCCTCGCCCGGGTCGGCGGCGTCGTTGTCGTTCAGGTCGGAGAACACGTGCGTCGAGTTGCCGCGCAGCGTCGTCGCGGCAGGGCTGAGCCACCTACCGAGCGAGACCCGCCGCTGCTTGCCGCCGGCCGGTGCGCCCGGGTAGTTGTCCCACACCAGCGCGTCCGGGCCGGCCTCGTGGTCGACGAGGCTCTGCCGGTAGAGGATGCGGCCGGTCGCGGCGTCCACGACGTGCAGGTAGCCGGTCTGCATGGTGAGCGTCTGGTAGCCCAGGCGCAGCCCGCCCGCCGTCGGCATGGCGACCAGCTTCGCACTGTCGCGGGCGGTCGACCCGGTCTCCTGGACGTCCTTGCGGGCGGTGTCCAGCGCCTGGCCGCCGGTCAGTTTGGCCGCACCCAGATCGGCGGGCACCTGCCGCACCGGCGAACCGGTCACCTGGATGAGCGAGCCGTCCTTGGCCACGTCGGCCCGGATGCCGTTGCCGAACACCGGCACATCACCGACCTGCTGCAGGAAGCTCAGGTGGTGGGTGCCCTCGATGTCCCGGTAGTCGCGGCCGAGCTTCAGCGTCGCCGGGTCCACCCCGAACAGGTCGGCGTGCGCCTTCAGGTAGTCGCGGGCGATCCGCTCGGCCGGTTTCCGCGACGGCCCGGTGAGGAAGCCGTCGAGGCGGGCCACCTGCCGGGGCGTGCCGGTCAGCGAGTCGATGTCGACGATGCCCTGCTGGCCGAGCGCGGCGCGCATGCCGCTGACCGCCGCCGACGGCTTGGCCGCCAACAGGGTTGCCCGGGTGCCGGCGGTGGCCGGGTCGTGCCGAGCGTCGTAGTTGTCCGGAGCGGGGTTGACCCGGTGGGATGCAGCCGGTGCCGCCGTCGCCGGCCCGGTGCCCGCGGCGGCCGGGACCAGCCCGACGGCGAACACCGAGACACCGGCGAGGAGCGTACGTCTGAGGTCTGTCTTCACCCGGCCAGCCTGGCAAAGCCATCGACTCAGATCAACAGCTCAATCGACTCATATCGACACGACTGTGATGCGCGGGCGCTGCGGGGGCCGGCCCACTGCGCCCCGAGGCCTGGCTTGACCGGAACGAACCCTCGGATGTTTTGTGCCGACCGCGGGGGAGACGTGACGGCACGGCGAGCTTTCCGCGTCCGAGCGTAGGAGGCAGAGCCGGACACTGCACCGATGTCGGCGGTATCCCGTGGGCCGGCGGTGCGAGGGTTACCAGGTCAGGGGCAGGCCGGCCAGGTGCTGGGTCAGAGTGTCGGCGAGGATTCGGTGGTCGTGCTGGGACGGGTGCCAGTCGCAGCCGAGGAGGTCCAGGCCGAGGGCGTTGTTGTCGTAGTAGAGGGCGGACACCCGGGTGTCGCCGGCGCTGGTGCGGGCCGCGACGAGCTGCTGCACCGAGTCGGCGAACGCGGTGGTCTGGTAGGACAGGTCGGGGTAGGTCAGGACGATGAACGTGTCGCTGCCGTAACGGGCGCGCAGCTTGTCGAGGAACGCCGCGTAGGCGGTGCGGTAGTCGGCGGCCAGCTGGTCGATGGTCGTCCACCTCTCGCCGGCGTTGAGCGCCGTGGAGAAGTCGTTGATGCCGAGCCCGATCACCACCACCTGCGGGCGCCAGGTGCTCGGCACCGGCCAGGTCTGGCTGTTGTAGACGGCCTGCAGGTCGGTGTCGTAGTAGGTGCGGAAGTTGTCGGTGCCGCCGCCGTTGTAGTTGCGCACCATGCCCAGGCCCGACCACGCGTTGATCTGGTAGTCCGCGTTCAGGCCCTGGGCGGTCAGCGCGCCGAAGGTGACGTCCGCATTGGAGTTGCGGGTGACGCCGCCGTTGCCGGTGCAGTCGCGGGTGGTGGACATGTCGCCGTAGCCGGCGGTCCACGAGTCGCCGATGAACTCCATCTGCCGGGCCCGCGGGGTGGCCTTGGCCAGGATCGCGCCGCCGGTGTCGGCGACGAGACCGCCGAACTCTCCGGCGGCGTACGGGCTTTCGGTGCGCTTGGCCAGCCGTACGGTGTGGTCGCCGGCGGCCAGGTTGCGCACCCAGTACGTCTGCTGGCCCGGCGTCACCAGGGTGGCGACGGTGACGCCGTCGACCTGGACGACGTAGTCGTTGTTGGCGTCGTTGAGGACCAGTCCGACGCCGGTGCCCCGGAACCGTCCCTCGAAGTACGTGCCCGGCCAGGTGTACTGCACCGCGTTGCCGGCCGCCCGGACCCGCCCGACCGTGCCGACCTGGTCGAGGGCGCCGGCCGGCGGCGTGCTGGGGGTGTTGCCGGTGCACGGAACGCCGTTGAGCGCGAAGTCGCTCGGTGCGGGATTGGCGCCGGTCCACGCGCCGGTGAAGCCGACCGAGGCCGTGCCACCGCTGCCGAGACCCCCGTTCCAGCCGGCGTTGGTCACGGTGACCTGCGATCCGGTCTGGGTGATCACGCCGTTCCACAGCTGCCCGACCGTCTGCCCGGCGCCGAACGACCAGGTCAGCCGCCAGCCGGTGAGGGGATCGCCGAGGTTGGTCACGTCGACGGTCGCGCCGAAGCCGCCCGGCCACTGGCTCGTCACCTGATAAACGGCGCGGCAGCCGGCCGCGGCGTGCGCGGCGAGGGCGGTGGTCAGTACGCCGCCGCCGGCGACGGCAAGGGCGACGGTGGCCGCGAGCACCGGCCGGTACGAGGAGCGCGCGTGCCGCATAGGTATCCCTCCCGGAGAAAGCAGATCGAGATGTATCGATCTCTTAACCGGTTAAGATACACCGCCGACGAAGCGGGCGACCTCGGTGCGGGAGGAGACGCCCAGTTTTCGCAGGATGTTGGAGACGTGCACGGCGGCGGTCTTCGGGGAGATGTAGAGGCGGCGGGCCAGCTCGGTGTTGGTCAGGCCGTCGCTGATCAGGACCGCCACCTCGCGCTCGCGCGGGGTCAGCGCGGCCGGGCCGATGACCGCGTCGGCCGCTCCGGCCGGCGCCATCCCCAGCTGGGCGCGGACCTGGGCGAGCTGAGTGACCCGCCAGCCGCCCCACTGCGCCAGTCGGGACGCGGCCACCTCGGCCTCGGCGGTGGCCTCCGCGCGCCGGTCGGCGGCGAGCAGGCAACGGGCGGCGCCCACCCGCACGGTGCCGCGGACCGACGGGGACAGGATGTGGGCCTCGGCGATGGACGTGTAACCGGCCAGCGCCTCGGCCGGCCGGCCGTGCGCCTCCGCGAGCTGGGCATCGACGAGCGTCCGGTAGGCGTCCCAGACGTCGGCGTCGAGCAGCGTGGTGGCGAACCGGTCCAGCCGGTCGGCCGGCAGGCCGATCTCCAGGGCGGCGGAGACCAGGTCGTGGGCCTGTTCGCCGCTGCGCCAGGGCTGGTCGGCCAGGGCCTCGACGAACTCGTCCATGGCCGCCTCGGCGCGCGGGAGATCGCCGCGGCGGCAGGCGAGGTGGAACGTGAGACTGGGGATGACGGGCGGCGGGTTGCTGGGCAGCGCAGCCAGGTCGGCGATGAGCTGCTCGACCCGGTCCAGCTCGCCGGCCTCCAGGTAGAGACCGGCCAGGAACACGCCGTGGTAGTCGGCCCAGCGGCCCCGGCGTTGATAGCCGCGGTCCAGCGTGCGGCCCTCCTCCAGCGCGTCGATCGCGGCGCGCAGGTCACCGGCCCGCACCGCCAGCCGGGCCCGGCCCTGGAACCAGGTGGCCACCGCGAGCGACTCGAAACCGGCCCGCTCGGCGTCGACCCGCATCCGCTCCAGGATCTCGGCGTACTCGGCCGGTGCGGTGGGCGGTTCCGACATCAGGATGTTGAGGGCCCGGGCGGCGAGGACCCACTCGCCGGCCTTCTCGGTCTCGTCGACCAGGGCGGACAGGATCTCCCGGCCCTCGGCGGCGGTCTGCGAGCGTTCGGCGAGCGTCGCGCCCTTCTCCAGCAGCGCGGTCATCCGGACGTCCGGCAGGTCGAACTCGGTCGCCATGGCCAGCGCGCGGTCGGCCCAGAGCAGCGCGGCGTCGAGGTCGTCGCGCAGGTAGGCCGACTGGGCGATCGCGGTCATCGCCCGCGCCTGCCCGGCACCCGGCGGGAGCTGCGCGATCAGCGTCTCGATGTCCTGCGTCGCGGCGCGCATCTCGTCGGTGACCCGGGTCTCCCAGGCCAGACGGACCAGCAGGTAGAGCGCCTCGGCCCGGTCGGCTGCGGTGCCGGCGAGGTCCCGCCAGCGCCGGGCGTAGCGCAGGGCGTCGTCGAGCAGGCCGGCCAGCCAGGCCGACCGGGCGGCGGCGGCGAGCAGCTCGGTGTCGTCGGGGACCTCGTCGAGGCCGATCTCGGCCAGTTGGAGGGCCTGGTAGGCGGAGCCGATCGACAGGTAGAGTGCGGCGCCGCTGCGGGCGGCGGCGACCATGTCGTCGTACCGCCCGGCGCCACGCGCGTGGTGCGCCACCATCGCCGGGTCCGAAGCTCCCGCACGCAGCAGCACGTCTAGCGCCGCCTCGTGCAGGCGACGGCGTTGGCGGCCGAGCATCTGGTCGTTGATCGCCTCGCGGACCAGGGCGTGCCGGAACGCGAACTCGTCCTCGCCCGACTCGACCAGCACGCCCCGGGTGACCAGGTCGCGCAGCACGGCGATCAACTCGTCCTCGCCGGCCCCGGTCACGTCGGCGAGCAGGTCGAACGGGATGCGGTGGCCGAGCACGGTGGCCGCCTCGACGATGCGGTGGCTGACCGGTTCGAGGTCGTCGACCTGGCGGCGCAGCACGTCGGCGAGGCTCCACGGGAGCGGCTGCTCGACGAGCGCCTCCACGTCGTACCCGGGAAGGGCGCGCAGCAATTCCTCCAGGAAGAAGGGATTTCCGCCGGTGCGGTGGTGCAGCGCCGTCGCGGCGCGCAGCGCCACCGGCGCGCCGGTGGCCGCGGCCAGCAGCGCCGCGGTCTGTGCGGGGGTGAGGCGATCGAGGCGTACGTGGGTGACCACGTGCCGGCGTTCCATCCGGGCCAGCAGACCGGCGACCGGTTGCCGGCGGCTCACCTCGTCCGGCCGGTACGTGCCGATGAGCAGCCGCTGCCCGTGCTGGTCGGCGATCCGCTCGAACAGCGCCGCGCTCTCCGAGTCGGCCCAGTGCAGGTCCTCGAAGACGACGACGGCCCGGGAGTCGCCGATCAGGTCGGACAGGATGGCCAGGCCGGTGTGCAGGCGTTCGACCGGGCTGCGCCGCGCGTCGGCCAGGGCGGCCAACTGCTCCTCGTCGACCTCGGGCCGGCCGTCGATGGCGTCCAGCAGCACCTCGTAGGGGCGGGACAGCGAGCCCGGTTCGGCCTGGCCGACCAGCACCACGGTGCCGGCCGGCACGGTGGCGAGCAGCTCGTGCACGAGGCGGGTCTTGCCGATGCCGGGCTCGCCGGCGATCAGCGCGACGGCCGGCTCACGCGCGGAAGCGAGCCGCGCCAACCGGCGCAGCTCGCTCTCCCGCCCGATCATCACCGGGCTGGCACCGCCACGGAGGGTTCGCACGGTGCCAGGCTACCGGTGGGCTGCCCGCGCACCGCCGGGACTTTCCTGGCCCGGCGGGCCTCGCGGGCGCTGGTGAGGACGCGGCGCCGGTCGGCCTCGGCGATCAGTTCACGGTGCCGCTCGTTCGCCAGAACCAGCATCAGATCCGCGTGCATCAACATGGCCCTTCTCCTTGTCGCCGTCGATGTATTGATCCTCGTTCGGCGGGAGAGCTGTCACATCGGGAGCACTTGCGTATCTTCGCTGGTCACCGTGGTTCAGACGGGGCGCAGAGGTGGCCTAGGTATACCTAGACCAGCGCACTGCGGAGGGCGGATAGGGGCCGTCGGTATCCGGATAGCGGTGCGGCGATCTGCGATGGGCGTCGGAGTCTGTCGCTACGGTGAGGTCGTGGGGCCCGAGCTCGTATATCTGGACGGTCTGATCTTCTACGCGCCGGGCGGTGCGGTCGCCTTGCGCTGTATCGCCAGGCTGAGTAACGGTCAGCGATGCCGGGGGAAAGTTTGTGGCGGTCTACGTGGCCGGTGGGTACCGGTCCGCACTCCGCTGGGGGAGATAGCGGTGTACCGGCCTACCGCGGACGCCGCCACCGTCTCCCGATGGCTGAGTCAGCACTGCAAGATGCACAGCCGCGCCGGCATCGTCGACGCCGTCCCGCGAGAGTGGGACCGGTTCTCTCCGCGGGACCGGCACGCCTGGCTGGTCGCGTCCCCGACAACCGCAGCTGAACTGTCACGGAAAGCGGTCCTCGGATCCCTCTAGAGTGGAGGTAGTTGCGGGCGGTCGAGCCACGCGGTCAGCAGGTCGTCCTGGTCGGCGTGGGCGCGGAACTGGCCGGTGGTCACGGTCGAGTGCCGGTGCTCGGCCACCCAGGAGCGCAGCAGCGCGAAGAACGCGGCGTCGCCCACCTTCGTGCGCAGGGCGTGCAGGGTCAGCGCGCCGCGCTTGTAGACCATCGGATCGAACATTCGGTCCACGCCCGGGTCCGCGACCACGATCTGCACCCGGTGGGTCGCCAGCCAGGCGTGCCACTGGGCCGCGTGGGCGGCCGCCGGCGGACCGCCGGAAACCTCGGACCACAACCATTCGGCGTACGTCGCGAAGCCCTCGTTGAGCCAGATGTGCCGCCAGTCGGCGACCGTCAGGCTGTTGCCGAACCACTGGTGGGCGAGTTCGTGCGCGACCAGCCGCTCGTGGGTGCGCCGGCCGTCGACGTGGTTGCGGCCGAAGACGGCCATGCCCTGCGCCTCGATCGGGTCGTCCAGGTCGTCGTCGGCGACCACCACGACGTACTCGAGGAACGGGTACGGCCCGAAGAACCGTTCCATCGCCGTCATGATCTCGCCGTGCCGGCCGAAGTCGTGCCGGAACAGCGTCCGCAGCCGGGGCGGGATCGCGGCCCGCTGGATCACCCCGCCCGCGGCCAGCTCGACCAGGTCGTACCGTCCGACCTGGACACTCATCAGATACGCCGGGGTGGGCTCGTTCCGCTCGTACACCCAGGTGCGGGTGCCGGCACCGCGGCGGCGGGCCACGAGGTCGCCGGTGACCAGCGCGGTGTACGGCGCCGGCGCGGTGATGGTGACCAGGTAGGTGGCCTTGTCGTCGGGCCGGTCGTTGCACGGGAACCAGGACGGCGCCCCGTTCGGCTGGCTGGCGACGAGCGCCCCGTCGGTCAGCTCGTCCCAGCCGATGTCCCCCCACCGGCCGGAGATCGGTACCGGCGTCCCGGCGTACCGGATCTCGGTGGTGAAGGACGCGCCGTACCCGATCGGCTTCTCCGGTTTGATCCGCAGCTTGCCGTTCTGGTGGGTGTATTTGGCCGGCCGCCCGTCGACCCGCACGTCGGAGATCCGGAAGCGGCCGAGGTCGAGGCTGAACCGGGACAACCACTGCCCGGCCCGCGCCGTCACGACCGCCCGGCCGGCGAGCCGGTTCGAGGTGACCCGGTAATCGAGGTCGAGGTCGTAGTGGAGCACCCGGTAGCCGCCGTTGCCGTGTTCGGGAAGGTACGAATCGGTCGAACGGTCAGCTCCGGGTGTTGCCGTCATACCCAATTCGCGATCGGGTTGCCCAGCCACCGGCTGTCCGCCGGCACCGCGTCGCCGCGGGTGACCAGCGAGCCGGGCCCGACCGTGGTGCGGGCGCCGATGCTCGCACCGGGCAGCACGATGCCGTGCGGGCCGAGCGTGGCGCCCGCGCCCAGAGTGACCTCATCCATGCTCATGATCCGATCATGGAACAGGTGAGTTTGCACTACGCAGCCCCGGTTGACGGTGGCGCCCGCGCCGAGCCGCACCAGGTCGTACTCCGGCAGCCAGAACGTCTCCAGCCAGGCACCCCGGCCGATCTTCGCGCCGAGCGTCCGCAGCCACACGTTCAGCAGCGGCGTGCCGGTGGCGAAGCGGAACAGCCACGGTGCGGCGAGCACCTCGACGAACGTGTCGGCGAGCTCGTTGCGCCAGACGAACGACGTCCACAGCGCGTGCTCGGTGACCCGGAACCGGCCGACCAGCAGCCACTTCGCGGCGGTCGCCAGCAGCGCGGCGGAGATCGCGGCGGCGAACAGCACCGGACCGGCGGCGAGCGCGGCGGCCCAGACGCCGGCCGCCTGCCAGATCGCGGCCAGCGCGGCCAGCATCCCGACGGCGAGGACGCCGGCGACCATCACCGGGACGATGCGGCACAGCTCGATCGCGGCCCGGGCCGCCTTCAGCCGCAGCGGCGGGGCGTAGGTGCGGGCCGCGTCGCCGGACGAGGCGGTGCGGCGCAGCGGCATCGGCGGCGAGCCGAGCCACGACGAGCCCTTCTTCGCCTTGCGCGGCGCCGAGGAGAGCACCCCGACCAGGCCGCGCTTGGGCACCGACCGGCCGGGCGCGGCCATCCCGGAGTTGCCGAGGAACGCCTGCTTGCCGATCCGGGCCGGGGCCACCCGCAGCCAGCCGTGGCTCAGCTCGTAGGTGGCGACCATGGTGTCGTCGGCCAGGAACGCGCCGTCGTCGACCGTGGTCATCGCCGGGAGGGCGAGCACCGTCGACACCTCGGCGTTGCGGCCGATCTTCGCGCCGAGCAGGCGCAGCCACACCGGGGTGAACAGGCTTGCATACATCGGGAAGAGCGCGATCCGGGCCATCCCCATCAGCCGCTCGGTGGTCCAGACCTGCCAGGCCACCCGGCCGCGGACCGGGTGGAAACCGGCTCGCAGGCCGGCGCTGAGCAGCCGGACGGCGGCCAGGACGAGCAGCGCGTAGCTCACGAAGTAGGCGACCGCCGCCACCGGGGCCGCGAGCAGCGCGGCGCCGAGGGTGGGCCGCCCGGCGAGGATGGCGAGGGCCGGGAGCACGGCCACCACCGGCAGCAGGCCCAGCAACTGTGCGGTCAGGCTGTACAGGGCCACCCAGAGCCGGGAGCGGTGCGGGGGACGCTCGGCCGGCCAGGTCGTGCCGTCCCGGCCGCGCTTGTTCGCCCGTACGGCGCCGGTGACGGTGGTGCCGGCGTCGATCCGCGCGCCCTTGCCGATCCGGGCGCCGGGCATCAGCGTGCTGCGGGAGCCGACCCGGGCGCCGGCGCCGATCCGCACCTTGCCGACCCGGACGACATCGCCGTCGACCCAGTAGCCGGACAGGTCGACCTCCGGCTCGATCGCGGCACCGCGGCCGAGTTTGAGCAGGCCGGTGACCGGCGGCGCCGAGTGCAGGTCGACGTCCGGGCCGATCTGGGCGCCGAGCGCCTTCGCGTAGGTGATCATCCAGCCCGCCCCGGCCACGCCGGTCGCGCCGGTCAGGTCGGCCAGCCGCTCGGCCGCCCACAGCCGCACGTGCACGCCGCCGCCGCGCGGATGGTCGCCCGGGCGGACACCCTTCAGCAGCAGCCGCGCTCCGGCCGCCGCGGTGGCGATCCGGCCGGGCGGGCTGAACAGCAGCGCCCAGCCGGCCGCGATCCACCACCAGGACACCTGCGTCACGGGCAGGGCCACGATCTTGGCGAAAGCCGCGAGGACGGTCAGCCAGCGCAGCCCGACCAGGGCCAGCATCGGCAGCATCAGCAGACCCTGGAACAGCCCGGCCCGGCGCGGCGTGGGCCGCACCTCCCGGCGCACCGCCGACGTCGTGACCAGCGCGTCGAGTACCGCGGCCAGCTGCGACAGCCGGGGGTGCTGGTAGACGTCGGCCACCGACACCTGCGGGTGCTCGCGGCGGATCCAGGCCACCAACTGGGCGGCGTTGAGGCTGCTGCCACCGCTGGAGAAGAAGTCGGCGTCGGCGGCCTTCGGCCGTACGCCGAGGATCTCCTCCCAGCCGCCGGCCAGCCATTCCTCGGTGACCGACAGCTCGCCGATCCCGCCGCCGGAGGCGAGCGGCCAGGGCAGCGCGGCCCGGTCGACCTTGCCCGAGGTGCGGGTGGGCAGCGCGTCGACCTCGGCCAGCAGCGGGACCAGCGCGGCCGGCAACTGCTCGCGGATGCGCAGCGCCGCCGCCGCGGCGTCGAAGCCCTCGCGCGGCACGACGTAGCCGACCAGGAGCTGATTGCCCGCGGCGGTCCGCTTCACGGCGGCGGCCGCACCGGCGACGTCCGGCAGGGCCTGCAGGGCGGCGTCCACCTCACCCAGCTCGATCCGGCGCCCGCCCAGCTTGACCTGCTCGTCGCCCCGGCCGAGGAACAGCAACCCCGCGGGCTCGGCGCGGACGATGTCGCCGCTGCGGTAGGCGCGCGCCCAGCCCAGGGACTCCAGCGGCGCGAACTTCTCGGCGTCCTTGGCGGCGTCCAGGTAACGGGCCAGTCCGACCCCGCCGATGACCAGCTCGCCGGTCTCGCCCATGGCGACCGGATCGCCGGCCGCGTCGACCACCGCCAGCTCCCAGCCGGCCAGCGGCAGCCCGATGCGCACCGGGCCCTCACCGGTCATCCGCGCGGCGCAGGCCACCACGGTCGCCTCGGTGGGGCCGTACGTGTTCCACACCTCGCGGCCCTCGACCGCGAGGCGTTCGGCCAGCTCGGGCGGGCACGCCTCGCCGCCGAAGATCAGCAGCCGGACGTCGTCGAGCGCCTCGACCGGCCACAGCGCGGCCAGGGTCGGCACCGTGGACACCACGGTGATGCGCTGCTCGGCCAGCCACGGACCCAGATCGACGCCGCTGCGCACCAGCGAGCGCTCGGCCGGCACCAGGCAGGCGCCGTGCCGCCAGGCCAGCCACATCTCCTCGCAGGAGGCGTCGAAGGCCACCGACAGGCCGGCCAGGACGCGGTCGTGCGGGCCGATGTTCTCGTCCTCGAGGAACAGCTGGGCCTCGGCGTCCACGAACGCGGCCGCGGCGCCGTGCGAGACGGCCACCCCCTTCGGGGTGCCGGTGGATCCGGAGGTGAAGATGATCCAGGCGTCGTCGGCCGGTCCGGGCCGTCCGGGACGGCCCTCGGGGGTACGCCGTAGCGACACGGTCAGGTCGTCGGTGATGACGGCACTGACGCCGGCCTCGGCGAAGACCAGCTCGGCGCGTTCCTCGGGGTCGTCCGCGTCGACCGGGACGTACGCGGCGCCGGCGGCGAGGACACCGAGGATGGCCAGGTAGAGCTCGGCCGTACCGGAGGAGACGCGGATGCCGACCCGGTCGCCGGCACCCACGCCGTGCCCGCTCAGCGTGGCGCGCACCGCCTCGACCTCGTCGGCCAGCTCACGGTAGGTCAGCCGGGTGGCACCGGCGTCGATCGCGCGGGCTCCGGGATGGGCCAGCACGGTCGCGTCCAGGATGTCGAGCAGGGTGCGGCGCACTGGCGCGGATCGGGAGCGGAACAGTGCCGGCGCCTCGGGAGCTGAGGTGACCTCGGGAAGATCGATCAGTTGCAGATCAGTCGTCACGGTCACCTGGCGTGCTCCATTTCCACCTCACGGGTCGAGTGCAGCCCTCAAAGTTACGGGCCGGCAACGGGAAACAACGGTTCTATTACCGATAGGTGTCGACTGACACACTCTCGGCGACCGGCATAATGGGACGAGTGCACATCGACTTCGCCGGGTCGGCGCGATCACGGCTGGGGATCGAATGGGAAATAGCCTGCGTCGACCGGCGTAGCGGCGAGTTGACCGCCGCCGCCCCGGAGCTCCTGTCGAAGATCGGTGCCGTGGAGGGTTTTCCGCACGTCACCAACGAGTTGCTCACCAACACCCTGGAGATCGTCAGCGCCCCGCACCACCGGGTGCGCGACGCGGTCGCCGATCTCACCGGCCTGGTCGAGCGGGTCGCCGGGTTCGCCGAGCCGATGGGTGTCGACCTCATCTCGTCCGGTACCCACCCGTTCAGCCAGTGGTTCCAGCAGCAGGTGACCCCGGACAAGCCGCGCTACGCCACCCTCATCGACCGCACCCGCTGGTGGGGCCGGCAGATGATGATCTGGGGCGTGCATGTCCACGTGGCGGTCGAGGACCGCCGCAAGGTGTTCCCGATCATCGACGGCCTGCTCACCTACCTGCCGCACTTCCAGGCGCTCAGTGCGTCGAGCCCGTTCTGGTCGGGGGAGAACACCGGGTACGCATCCAACCGGGCGCTGATGTTCCAGCAGTTGCCGACCGCCGGCCTGCCGCCGCAGTTCACCGACTGGGCGCAGTACGAGGCGATGGTCGCCGACCTGAAGCACATCGGCGTCATCGAGGACCTGACCGAGCTGCGCTGGGACATCCGCCCCTCGCCGAAGTGGGGCACGATCGAGGTGCGCACGTTCGACGGCATCCCCACCACCCGGGAGATCGGCGCGATCGCGGCCCTCACGCAGTGCCTGGCCGAGCACCTGTCGGCCGAGCTCGACGCCGGCCGGGAGGTGCCGACCATGCAGCCGTGGTACGTCCGGGAGAACAAGTGGCGGTCGGCCCGCTACGGCATGGACGCCATCATCATCCGTAACTCGGCCGGCGACGAACGGCTGGTCACCGAGGACCTCGGCGAGCTGCTGCCGGCCCTGGCCCCGATCGCCGACGCGCTCGGCTGCGCGGTGGAGCTGGAGCAGGTGCGGGACATCATCACCGGCGGAGCCAGCTACCAGCGGCAGCTCCGGGTGGCCGCGGACAACGACGGAAGCCTCAAGGCCGTCGTCTCGTCCCTGGTGCGGGAGCTGCGCGAGGGCTAGGCCTTCTCGATCTCGGCGGCCGCGTCGGCGACCGTGCGACCGGCGGCCGCGGGCCGGCCGCCGTACGGGTCCTGGTCGCTCCAGAGCGTGGTCGGCGCGGCCTTGCGGACCACCGGGATCACCTCGGTGGGGAGCCGTTCGAGCATGTGCAGCTGTTGCTCGTGCGGGATCATCGTGGGCAGGCTGAACGACTGGAGGTCGTGCCCGAACGCCTCGTGGAACCAGAGGATCTTCTCGGTGACCTGCTGCGGCGACCCGACCAGGACCGGCCCGCGGGCGATGGCGTCGTCGATGCTCCCGAAGGTCATCTCGTTGCCCGGGGTGTGGTTGCCCGGCTGGTTGAAGTAGGCGACGAGGCGCTCGTAGGTCGGCCCGAACGCCTCCCGCGCCTGCTGCGTGGTGTCGGCCAGGTAGAGGAAGCCGGCCCCGGCCGCGACGTAGGCGAACCGCGGATCGTGGCCGTTCTCGGCGTACCGCCGCCGGTAGTGGTCGATGAGGACGGTGTAGTTGTCGCGCGGCTGGATCGCGTTGGCCGAGAACAGCGGGTCCCCCCACTTGGCCGCGAGTTCCGCCGAGGTCAGGGTGGTCGCCGAGCCGTGCCAGACGCGAGGACTTCCGGCGTACGGCCGGGGCAGGCTGGTCACCGCGTCGAGCGGCCCGCGGAACCGGCCCTGCCAGGTGACGTCCTCCTCCCGCCACAGCCGGCGCAGCAGCTCGTACTTCTCGGCCAGGGCGTCCCACTGATCGCCGTTCTCGATGCCGAACATCGGCAGCTGGCGCAGCTCGTTGCCCTTGCCGATGACCAGCTCGAGCCGCCCTCGGGAGAGCTGGTCGACCGTGGCGTAGTCCTCGGCGACGCGCAGCGGGTCGTGGATCGACAGCACCGAGACGCCGGTCTGGATGCGCACCCGGCTGGTGGTGGCGGCGATCGCCCCGAGCAGCACGGTGACCCCGCTGGACAGGAACTGGCCCGCGTGCCGCTCGCCGAGCGCGACGGCGTCGAAGCCGAACTCCTCGGCGTAGCGGGCGGCGGTCAGGGCCTGGGAGAACCGCTCGTCCACCCGGATCGCGCGGCCGGTGACCGGGTTCGTCAGGTGCGGCAGGATGTCGAGAACCTGGAATCTCACCCCTCCACCCTAGTCATTCCTATGACGCCTACGGAACTAGTGGGTTTTGGAAAGTCTGACGTTCCCAAGACCGCAAATCGGGTACCGGCCGCCCTTCTCACCTTTTATCGTGAGATCTCAATCGCCGTGAAAGGTCCTGGTGACGGGCATGGTGTCCATCGGCAAGCGCGTGAGTTCGATGAGCATCCGCTCGAACCTGCTGGTAGCGGCGGCGATCGGCCTGGTCGTGGCGATCGCGGTCGGCGTCGTCGGGATCACCCGGATGTCGGCCATCGCCGACAAGGCCGACGCGATCTACCGCCAGGCGCTCCAGCCGCTCGCCGTGGTGCAGGACATCCAGCAGATGATCTGGCACTCGCGGTGGGCCGGTGTGTCCGGCTCGACCTCGACCGACCCCACCAAGGCGAAGGCCTACAACGCCGAGGCCGCCGAGTACATCGAGTCGGTCACCCAGCGGATCACCGACTACGACAGCCTCGACGTCAGCGCGGCCGAGAAGGCGGGGATGACCCAGGTCAAGACGTCCTGGGAGTCGTACCTGACCTATCGCGCCCAGGCCGTCGCCCTGCAACAGGCCGGCAAGTTCGACGAGTGGCAGGCCCTGCGCACCAGCAAGCTGAACCCCGCGATCGTCGAGGCCGTCGGGCACATCGAGGACCTGAAGACCCTCACCCAGGACAAGGCGGCGGCGGCCGCGGTCGCGGCACGCTCGGCCGCCTCCTCCGCCCGCACCACCATCATCCTGACGCTGATCGCCGGCGTCCTGCTGGCCGGCCTGCTCGCGCTCATGGCGGCGCGGGCGCTGTCGCGCCGGCTGGCCGACCTCGAGGCGGTGATGGCCGCGATGGCCGACGGTGACCTGCGGGCCCGCACGGTGGACAGCGGCACCGACGAGATCGGCCGGATGTCCCGCTCGGCGTCCGCCGCGGTCGGCCACATGCGCGACGCGATGCAGACGCTCTCCGAGGCCAGCGCCGGTGTGGCGCAGCGTTCCGAGGAGATGCAGCAGGCCAGCCGGAACCTGGCCGGCGGCGTGGAGCAGACCTCCAGCCGGGTCAGCTCGATCGACCAGGCCGCCGAGGCGGTCACGGCGGGCGTGCAGGCGGTCGCCGGTGGCGCCGAGGAGATGGGCGCGGCGATCCGGGAGATCGCGATCAGCGCCGGCGAGGCGGCGAACGTGGCGTCCAGCGCGGTCGGCGTCGCCGCCGAGGCGGAGACCCTGATGACCAAGCTCGGGGCCTCGTCGGCCGAGATCGACAGCGTGGTCAAGACGATCACCGCGATCGCCGAGCAGACCAACCTGCTGGCCCTCAACGCCACCATCGAGGCGGCCCGCGCGGGGGAGACCGGCAAGGGCTTCGCGGTCGTCGCCGGCGAGGTCAAGGACTTGGCCCAGGAGACCGCGAAGGCCACCGAGGAGATCAGCCGGCGGATCGAGGCGATCCAGCGGGACGCCAAGGAGGCGGTCGAGTCGATCTCCGGCATCGGCCAGATCATCGGCAACATCAACGACTTCCAGACCACCATCGCCTCGGCGGTGGAACAGCAGAGTGCCACCACCAAGGGGATGACCGACGACCTGGGCCGGGCGGCCGGCGGCACGTCCGACATCAGCTCCCAGCTGGCCGACGTCGTGCACGTCACGGCGACCACCCGGGAGGCCGCGGACGCCACCGAGACCGCCGCCACCGACCTGGCCCAGATCTCGACCCGCCTCCAGCACGTCATCGGCACCTTCCGCTACTGATGTCACCCGGTGCGGCCGGCGCCACCGCCGGACCCAGCCGCGAGTGCCGGCCGATTCCTTGTCCGGCGAACCTGACACGTTCCTCACGTCCGGCCGGGAGGCTGTCCGACGCCCGGGATCGGCCCGGGCACCGGACAGAGAGGCAACTCCATGCGGAGAAGTCAGGTGCTGGTGGTGGCCACGGTGGCGCTCGGCCTGCTGTCGGCCTGTGGATCCCCGAAAGAGAAAGAGGCTTCGCAAGGTACGAAGGTGGCGACCCTGGCCAGCAGCGCGGCCACACCCTCGGCCGCGGCCACCGCGCAGCGCCCGCGGGAGCGGCTGGACACCACGCCCGAGGAGTTCGAGGCGATGCTGGGCCCCTACAACAAGTGCATGAAGGAGCACGGCTTCACGTCGAAGGGTCAGGTGGCCGGCTCCGAGGCCCGGCCCGCCACCGAGAAGGAGAAGTCGGCCGCCGACGAGGCGAACCGGATCTGCGAGCCGCAGTTCTACCCCCTGCCGCCGTGGGAGAAGGACCCGGCCAACCCGGAGGCCCGCGACTTCGCCCGGGACGTGGTCAAGTGCCTGAAGAACAAGGGCATCAAGTACGTCGAGGTGGCCGACGACGGCATCAGCCTCTCCCTGGGTGGCGAGCAGAACGACCCGACGTCGATCCGCCGGGGCCTGGACCTGGCGCCGGAGTGCGAGCGCACCGTCGCCGCGGCGATGAAGAAGTAGCCGGGCCATGCGGAGAATCCACCTGGTGCTGCTGGTCGCCGTGATCGCGCTGTCGGCCTGCGACTCACCCGAGCCCGAGCCCGACCAGGGCGGCGGCAAGGTGGCGAGCCTGACCAGCAGCGCACCGAAGGCATCGGCCAAGCCGGAACGCCCGCGCGAGCGGCTGGACGGCACGCCCGAGGAGTACGAGGCGATGCTGGGCCCGTACAACAAATGCCTGAAGGAGCACGGCGCCCTGCCGAAGAGCGAGTGGTACCAGGGCGATCAGGTCCCGGAGAAGAGCAAGCTGGTCGAGCTGGCCGAGAAGGCGACGGAGGCGGACCGGATCTGCGGGCCGCTGTATTCCCCGCTGCCGCCGTGGGAGAAGGACCCGGCCAACCCGGAGGCCCGCGACTTCGCCCGCGACGTGGTGAAGTGCCTGAAAGGCAAGGGCATCAAGTACGTCGAGGTCGGCGATGACGGCGTCGAGGTCGAGCTCGGCGGCGCGAAGAACGACGTGCCGTCGATCCGCAACGGCCTGGACCTCATGCCGGAGTGCGAACGTCAGGCCGCCGCGAACCTGAAGAAGTAGCGGCCGGGGAGGCGGCGGCCCGGCCGCCGCCTTCACACCGTGGCGAGCGCCTGCGTCGGGGTCAGGCGGGCCGCCCGTATGCACGGGTAGACGCCGGCCAGCACCCCGATCACGATCGCGCCGCCCACCCCGAGGCCCGCCGACTGCCCGGGAATCACCAGTGGCCAGTGCTGCCAGGCCGCGTAACCGACGGTGGCGAGCAGGCCCAGGGCGGTGCCGCCGAGCCCGCCGATCGTGGCCAGCAGCACCGACTCGGTGAGGAACTGGCCGCGGATCTGGCCTCGGGTGGCGCCCAGGGCCCGCCGCAGGCCGATCTCGGAACGCCGCTCCAGCACCGACACGACCATCGTGTTGGCCACCCCGATCCCGCCGACTGCGAGCGCGACCCCGGCCAGCGCCAGGAACAGCACCGAGAAGCTGCTCTCGGTGGCCCGCTTGGCGGCCAGCGCGTCGGACGGCCGGGTGACCATCACCGCCCCGGGCCGTTCCGGCGAGACGGTCTCGGCCAGCACGCCGCGCACCGCCTCGATCTGCGACTCGTCGCTCTGCACGTAGAGGACCGTCGGGTGGCCGTCGAAGCCCAGCTCGGACTTCGCCGCCGGCCAGCCGACCAGCACCGACCGGTCGATGTCCGGGGCGAGCGGGGTGGTGGCCAGGATGCCGACCACGGTGAACCGCCGGTCGCCGATCACCACCTGGGGTGCGGGCACGCCGGCCGGCAGTCCGGTCACGCCGAGGCGGCCGGCCGCGACCGAGCCGAGCACCACGGCCGGGAACCGCTCGGTCGCCGCGGTCAGCCAGGCGCCGGCCCGGATCCGCGCGTTGATGGTGGGCAGCAGGTCGGTGCGGGCGGCCAGCACGGTCAGGCCGGAGCCGTCGCCCGGGTCGGTGCGGTCGTTACGGCGTACCAGGGTGTGGGTGTTGGCGACCGCGCTGGCCGCGGTGACCGGGCCGATCCGCCGGACCATGTCGACTGCCGACTCCGGCAGCTGGGCCGGCGGGTTCACGTCGGGCAGGGCCACAGCCTGCAGGGTGTTGGTGCCGAGCGCGCTGAGCTTCTCGACCAGCGCCGCCTGGCTGGACGACGGGATGCCGGTCACCACGATCATGGTGGCGATGCCGATCGCGATGCCCAGGGCGGACAACGCGGCGCGAGCCGGCCGGGTGCGCAGGCCCAGCAGGCCGAGCGACAGGAAGTCGGCGAACGACAGGTGGATCACCGGACCAGCCGCCCGTCCCGGATCTCGATCCGCCGGGGCAGCGACGCCGCGATGTCCCGGTCGTGGGTGATCAGCGCGATCGTGGTGCCCTGCTCGTTGAGCCGCCGCAGCAGGTTGAGCACGACCTGGCCGGTGGCGGTGTCCAGGGCACCGGTCGGCTCGTCGGCCAGCACCAGCGACGGCCGGTTGACCAGCGCGCGGGCGATGGCCACCCGTTGCCGTTCGCCGCCGGACAGCTGCTGCGGGCGGTGCCCGGCGCGGTGCGCGAGACCGACCCGGGCCAGCGCGTGCAGGGCGCGGTCCCGCCGGTGCCGGCGCGGCACCCCGGCGTAGAGCAGGCCGGTGGCCACGTTCTCCACCGCGGTCAGCCCGTCGGTGAGGTGGAACTGCTGGAAGACGAAGCCGATCTGGCGGGCCCGCAGCGCGGACAGGCGGCGGTCGCTGAGCGTGGCCACGTCCTGCCCGGCGATCCGGACCGTGCCCGAGGTGGGCCGGTCCAGCGTGCCGATGATGTTCAGCAGGGTGGACTTGCCGGAGCCGGACGGGCCGACGATCGCCACCAGCTCACCCTCGGCGATGTCCAGGTCGACGGCGCTCAGTGCGGCCACCCCGCCGGGATAGCGCATGCTCACGTCGCGCAGGGAGAGGACGGTCACGACGCGACCACCACGTCCACGCCCTCGGCCAGGCCGTCGCCGGTGATCTGGACCCAGCCGTCGGCGAACATCCCGGTCTTGACCGCCACCAGCCCGTTCGGGCCCTGCACCGCGTAGCCGCCCTCGGTCAGCGCGATCAGCGCCTCGATCGGCGCGGCCAGCACGTCCTTCGCGGTCTTCCCGGCCACGTTCACCGCGACGTTCGCCGAGTCCAGCTTGGCGATGGTCTTCGGGTCGTCGACGGTCACCGACACGGTCAGTTTGGGCGGGCCGTCGGCGACGCCGCCGTCCGCCGCCGCGAGGGTGCGGCCGACCGACAGGATCCGGGCCTTGACCGTACGGTCGTCGGGCAGCGTCACGGTCACCGCGTCCCCGCGGTCCAGGGCGGCGGCGTCGCTCAGCTCGGCCGACACGGTGATCACCTTGCGGGTGGAGGTGACCGACATCAGCGGGGCGTTCGCGGGGGAGCCGGGCTGCACCGCGATCGAGTCGACCCGGACCGCGCCGGCCAGCACCTCGACGTCGCCCACCGCGATGGTGCCGGTGACCGGGAGGCCGACGTCGTCCTGCCACCGCTTGATCGCCGCGATCAGCCCGTCGGTGAGCGTGCTCGCGCCGTCCTTCACCGGCAACCGGCCGAAGTCGTACCCGAGCGCCCGCAGGTTGTCCGCGATGATCCGCACGTCCCGGCCGGCCAGGTTCTTGCCCGCGATCGCCCGATACAGCGGCATGCTGCCGTAGAACAGCACGACCGGCTTGTCGTCCGCCCGGAACAGCTGTCTGCCCCGCTTGATGGTGGCGCCGACGGCGGGCAGCCAGGTCACGGTGGCCGCGGTGTGCCCGGCGAGCGGGCGCGGCGGGCCGAAGCCGATGGTGCCGTCCAGCTTCCGGGTGGTGGACAGGTCGCGGCGCTCGAGCGGCACGGTCTCGACCGCGGTCGTCTGGTCGGCCACCGGCTCGGCGGACGCCCGGTGCCG
Organism: Paractinoplanes toevensis; assembly: GCF_018332695.1. GTDB lineage: Bacteria > Actinomycetota > Actinomycetes > Mycobacteriales > Micromonosporaceae > Actinoplanes > Actinoplanes toevensis. The sequence goes on along the minus strand of NZ_BOQN01000028.1, from coordinate 35,505 downwards.
GGTGACCGCCACCGCCGCGCCGGCCCCTAGCGCCGCCACGACCACGAACCCGGCCAGCCACTTCGCCCAGGTCCGCCGGCGCGGCGGTGGGTCCGGTTCGAGCGGGATCACTTCGGTCGGGGGATCAGCCGTCGGGTGCATGGCGACGAGCGTGGCCGGGGGCCGTTAGAAAGCTGTTAGGTATCCCGGAAGTTCTCATCGCGGGTGCGTGGCGCACCTATCATCGCCGCCATGTGTGCTCAGGTCCTGGTCGCGGAGGACGAACCCCGCCAAGCCGAAGTGGTGCGGCGGTACCTGGCCGCGGCCGGTCACGAGGTCCTCGTCGTGCACGACGGCCGGGCCGCGCTGGACGAGGCCCGCCGGTGGCGCCCCGACCTGGTGGTGCTCGACGTGATGATGCCCGGCCTGGACGGCCTGCACGTGTGCCGGACGCTGCGCCAGGAGTCGGACGTGCTGGTGCTGATGCTCACCGCCCGGACCACCGAGGACGACCTGCTGCGCGGCCTGGAGCTGGGCGCCGACGACTACCTGACCAAGCCGTACAGCCCTCGGGAGCTGATGGCCCGGGTGCGTACCCTGCTGCGGCGGGTGTCCCGCGGTGCCGCGCCGGCCGGTCCGGGGCCGCGGCGGGTCGGCCGGATCGGGGTGGACCCGGCCCGGCACCAGATCACCGTGGACGGCGTCCCGGTCGAGTGCACCCGCGGCGAGTTCGCCATCCTGGCCGCGATGTCCGAGCAGCCCGACCGGGTGTTCACCCGGGCTCAGCTGCTGCACCACACCCGCGGGATCGACCGGAGCTCGACGGAACGGACGATCGACGTACACGTGATGAACCTGCGCCGGAAGATCGAGGCCGACCCGCAGCGGCCGGCCCAGCTGATCACGGTGCACGGCGTCGGCTACAAGCTGGCGGCGGAGACGCCGTGACCGGCGGCCGGGTGGCGGTGCGGCACAGCCTGGTGACCCGGCTGCTGGTCACCTCGGTGCTGATCGCGATCGCCGCGATCGTGTCGACCGCCTGGCTGGCGGCCAGCACCGCGACCCGGGCCATCCGGCAGGAGCAGGGCCGGTCGCTCACCGAGGACAAGGGCGTGTACGACATGCTCGTCGGGTACGCGGCCGGCCACGCCGACTGGTCCGGCGTCTCGGCCCTGATCCAGCAGCGGGCCGCCAAGCTGGGCCGCCGGATCACCCTGACCACCCCGGACCGGGCGGTGATCGCCGACTCCGGTCCGGGTCCGTCGCTGGCGGCCGCCCGTCCGTCCGCCACCGTCGACCCGCTCAACCTGGACCTCGCCCTGACCGGTGGCACCGAGCGGATCGACGCGCGGGTCACCGGCCCGTTCCGGATCCCGCCGGACCAGCGCGACTCGTTGCGGAAGATCGCCGCCGACGAGGTGTCGTGCCTGCGCAAGAACGGCGCGGACGGCAAGGTCACCGAGCAGCCGAGCGGCCGGCCGGTGGTCACCGTGATCGGCGCGGACGCCGGCAAGATCGAGCTGTACTGCGATCGGCGGGTGCCGTTCGAGATCACCAGGTCCGAGGTCAAGCCGCTGCGGAACCTGAGCACCCTGGTCTCGCGCTGCGTCGGCATGCCGGCGAACTACGAGGTGGGAGTGTGGCCGGACTTCTCAACGTACTTCGCCAAGGTCGACGCGGCCAACGGGACGGCTGCGGAGATCCCGGCCGCGGCGCCGATGCCCGACACCGGCATCCCGGCGACCGCCTCCCGCGTGCGAGGCTGCGTGGAGAAGTCCCGGCGGACCATGCTCCAGCCGTACGTCGCTCCGGCCGCCCTGCTATTCGTCACCGACCCGGGCACCGGCGCCGACCAGACCCGGTTCACCCTGTCCCGGCCGAACACGATCCGGATCGTGGCCACCACGGGTGCGGTTCTGCTCGCCACCATCCTGGTCACAGTGCTGGTCGGCCGCCGCCTGGTGCGGCCGCTGCGGGCGCTCACCGACGCCGCCGACCGGCACCACCCGGCCCCGGTGTCCACCCAGGACGAGATCGGCCGGCTGGCCCGCGCGCTCAACGACTCCACCGAGCGGCGGGACCGGGCCGAGGCGCAGCGCCGGGCCATGGTCAGCGACGTGGCGCACGAGTTGCGCACCCCGCTGACCAACATCCGCAGCTGGCTGGAGGCGGCCCAGGACGATCTGGCCCCCACCGACGCCCAGTTGCTCGGCCTCCTGCACGAGGAGGCGGTGCTGCTGCAGCACATCATCGACGACCTGAGCGATCTGGCCGAAGCGGACGCCGGCACGCTGCGCATCCACGCCGAGCCGGTGCACCTGCGAGACGTGCTCACCCAGGTGGTGGACGGGCACCGCGCCCCCGCGCACGCGGCCGGCGTGCACCTGAGCGTGGCGGTCGACGGCGATCCGGTGGTGGCGGCCGACGCGGTGCGGCTGCGCCAGCTGGTGGGCAACCTGGTGTCCAACGGCATCCGGTACACCCCGCGGGGCGGTTCGGTCACGGTCGGCGCGGACGGTTCGGAGATCACCGTACGGGACACCGGGGTGGGTATCGTCCCGGCCGACCTGCCGCGGATCTTCGACCGTTTCTGGCGGGCCGACGAATCGCGCAGCCGGTCGACCGGCGGCAGCGGCCTGGGGTTGGCGATCGCCCGCAAGCTGGCCGAGGCGCACGGCGGCACCATCGAGGTGGCGAGCACCCCCGGCGAGGGCACCGTCTTCACGATTCGGCTGCCCTGAGGGGCTGGTGTGACCGGTGGGCCGAGGCTCTGACCAGGCGTATCGGCCAATTCCAACCTTTCGGTCATGTCATGAATTATCGCGTCTTGTTAGGTTTGTAGTCGGCCCGCGCCCCCTTGATCGTCGGCGCCAACGACGAAGGACCCCCCATGACGCAGGATCGCCGCAGCACTCTCCGCTCGACGCCGGACCGCCGGAGCACCCCACCCGGCCACCCGCGCCGCCCACCCAAGGTCAGCGTCGTCATCCCGACGCTGAACGAGGAGCTGAACCTGCCGCACGTGTTCGAGGCGCTGCCGGCCGGCCTGCACGAGGTCGTCCTGGTCGACGGCGGTTCGGTCGACAACACCGTGGCGGTCGCCCGCCAGTTGCGCCCCGACGTCGTCGTGGTGCAGCAGACCCGTACGGGAAAAGGAAATGCTCTGGCCAGCGGTTTTGCCGCCTGCACCGGGGACGCCATCGTGATGATCGACGCGGACGGCTCCACCGACCCGGCCGAGATCCACCGCTTCGTCGAGGCGCTGATCGAGGGCGCCGAGTTCGCCAAGGGCTCGCGCTTCGGCAAGGGTGGCCACAGCGACGACATCACCCCGCTGCGCCGGGCCGGCAACATGGGCCTCAACCTGTTCGTCAACACGCTCTTCAAGACCAAGTTCACCGACCTGTGCTACGGCTACAACGCGTTCTGGCGCCGCGCCGTACCGGTGATGGACCTGCCCTCGACCGACCTGCCGGCCCCCGCCGACGGTCGCAAGCTGTGGGGCGACGGCTTCGAGATCGAAACCCTGATCAACATCCGGGTCGCGGCCGGTGGCCTGCGGATCAAAGAGGTGTCCAGCATCGAGCACCTGCGCATCCACGGGATGAGCAACCTCAACACCTTCCGGGACGGCACCCGGGTGCTGCGGACCATCCTCAGCGAGTACCGCCGGCTCGGTGCCCAGCGCCGCGCGGCGGCCAAGGCCGCGGCCGCCGCCCAGCGCGGCAAGGTCGTCCCGGTGCTGGCGGTTCCCGGCGGCAACTGGTACGGCAAGGTCGACGCTCTGCTGGCCGCGGAGACCCAGGCTCAGCACACTCCCTGACGGCTACCCGATCGGCACCGCCGACCCGGCTCATTCTGCCGGGTCGGCGGTTTTGTCATGTCCGGTCGGATGGAAAATTGGATCGATATCGGTCTACGTCTTTCGCTCATGACGCATCGATGCCTACGTTCCTAGGCGGGCCCGAACGGTCCACAGTGCATCCGGGTCGCGCCCGCACCACCGGCGGGTGTGGCACCACCGCTCCGGAGGTAAATCGATGCGAAAAGTCGTAGTGGGATTGCTGGGCTTGAGCCTGGCGTCCGGATTGGGTGTTTCGCTCAGTCCGGCCGCCGTGGCCGCCCCATCGGCGGAAACGCCGGCCGCGGTCCCCTCGGACAAGAATGCGGCCAGCGATGAGCTGGTCGGTCCGCTCGAACAGAAGCGGAGGGCGCTGCGGGAAAAGGCCGTCAGCGATGTCGCCTCCGGCCGTGCGAAATTGGAGAATCGCAACGGCAGCACGGTCGTCAAGGTCGGCCAGTCGGCCGGCGGTGGCGCGTTCGGCGGCAAGTCGCGCAGCCGCGGCGGAGGCCGGGACAACCGCGACCAATATGTGGAGCTCGCCCGGGAAAAGACCGACCGGATCTTCGTGATCCTCGCCGAGTTCGGTAACGAGCGCGATCCGCGCTTCCCCGACCGGGACACCGACCCCACCACGGCCGGGCCGCAGCGGTTCGACGGACCGCTGCACAACCAGATCCCGGCGCCGAATCGGGCGGTCGACAACACCACCGTCTGGCAGTCCGACTACAACCAGCAGCACTTCCAGAACCTGTACTTCGGCAAGGGCAAGAACGTCGAGTCGGTCAAGACGTACTACGAGACGCAGTCGTCCGGGCGCTACAGCGTCGACGGCACCGTCACCGACTGGGTCAAGGTCAACTACAACGAGGCCCGGTACGGCCGGTCCGGCGACGACCCGACCGACGAGAACGGCGACGACCCGAACGTCTGCGGCAGCAACGTCTGTAACACCACGTACGACCTGGTGCGCGACGCCGCCAACCAGTGGGTCACCGACCAGCTGGCCCGCGGCCGCACCAAGGCCGAGGTGGTCGCCGAGCTCAAGACGTTCGACCAGTGGGACCGGTACGACTTCGACGGTGACGGCAACTTCAACGAGCCGGACGGGTACCTCGACCACTTCCAGATCGTGCACGCCGGCGGCGACGAGGCGGACGGCGACCCGTACCAGGGTGAGGACGCCATCTGGAGCCACCGCGCGTTCGCGTACGGCGACGACGAGGGCGACCGCGGCCCGACCGGCAACCTGCTCGGCGGCACCGAGATCGCCGACACCGGCCTGTGGATCGGCGACTACACGATCCAGCCGGAGAACGGCGGCCTGAGCGTCTTCGTCCACGAGTACGGCCACGACCTGGGCCTGCCCGACGACTACAACGTGCTGGCCGGCGGCACCGGGAACAACGAGTACTGGACGCTGATGGCGCAGAGCCGCCTCAACGCGGCCGGTGAACCGCTCGGCACCCGGCCGGGCGACCTCGGCGCGTGGAACAAGCTGCAGCTCGGCTGGCTCGACTACGAGACGGTGGTGGCGAAACAGAAACGCACCATCACCCTCGGCCCACAGGAGTACAACAGCAAGAAGGCACAGGCCGCCGTCGTGGTGCTGCCGAAGAAAACGGTGACCACGCAGTTCGGTGCGCCGTTCTCCGGCACCAAGCAGTATTTCTCCGGTAACGCCGACGACCTGCGCAACTCGATGACGCGCCAGTTCGACCTGGCCGGCACGACCGCGCCGACCCTGTCCCTGAAGGCGCGCTACAACATCGAGGAGGGCTTCGACTATCTGTACGTGCGGGCGTCGCTCGACGGTCAGAAGTGGACGGCTCTCGACGGCACGGTCAACGGACAGCCGTTCATCCGGGACGGGGCCAATCCGCCCCGGCCGGCGATCGGTGGCAGCACCGAGGACCAGTGGGTGGACGTTTCCGTGCCGCTCAATGCGTACGCGGGGAAGAACGTCTATCTGCAGTTCTATTACCGCACCGACGGCGGTTTCGCGGCCGGTGGTTTCTTCTCCGACAACATCCAGGTCACCGACGGCGCCACGGTGCTGTTCAGCGACGACGCCGAGAGCGCCACGCCGTGGACGCTGAAGGGCTTCACGGTGGTGGGCACCAGCTCGACCGGCCAGTACGACAACTACTACATCGCCGGCCACCGGACGTACGTCTCCTACGACAAGTATCTGAAGACCGGCCCGTACAATTTCGGTTTCCTCAACACCAAGCCCGACTGGGTCGAGCACTACTCGTACCAGCAAGGGGTGTTGATTTCCTATTGGGACCGGTCCCAGGTCGACAATGACACGAACTGGCATCCGGGTGTGGGCCGCAACCTTTACATCGACTCGCATCCCCGCCCGTTCTACCGGATGGACGGCCTGCCGTTCAGCTCCCGCATCCAGGTCTATGACGCCCCGTTCGGGCTGCGTAAGGCCGACTCGATGACGCTGCACATCAACGGCCAGGCCTCTTATGTACGGGGTCAGCCGGGTCAGCCGCTGTTCGACGACACCCAGAAGTACTTCTACGACGAGTTGCCGAACCAGGGGGTCAAACTCCCCGCGGTCGGCGTGAAGATCCGGGTCCTTTCGGAGAACGGCACCTCCGCGAAGATTCGCATCTCGTGAACGATCGCCCGCCGCCGGTCAGATACGTGCCCGGCGGCGGGCGACCACCGAGCCGGCCACGAGCATGGCGCCCGGCCACCCCACCCACATCGCGACGTAGGTGGTCTCGAACCCGAGACCGGACAGGGCGGCCACGCCCTGATCGGCCAGGCCGAGCGTCAGCATGAGGCCGAACGCGAGCGCGGCCCGCTCGTCCAGCACGGTCCAGGCGAGCACCGCGGCCAGCAGAACGATCCAGCCGGTCTGCAACGGCGACGGCACCAGCGACGGCTCGAGCAACGCGAGCGGCAGGACGAGCAGATAGGCCTGGCGCCACGGCGGGCGTCCGCCGCGCACCGCCGCCGGGATCAGCAGGACCGCGGCCAGCAGCCATTCGACCGACCAGGAGTAGGTCAGCCGCCCGTCGCTGAGCATCGGAAAGAGATAGGCCGCGACGGCACAGCCGATCGCGGCCGGGAGCCACCCGCGGAACGCGACCAGGATGCCGGCCAGGCCCAGCGCGGCGGCCACGCACTCCCGCCAGTCCGGGCCGGCCGGCCAGGCGATCTCGCGGGCCACGGTGGACACCGCGCCGAAGGCCATCAGCATGCACGCGGCCAGGGCGGCCGACTGCCGCCAGGTGGTGCCGAGGTCACGCCGGCCGGTCGCACCGGCCCGGCAGCGCAGCGCGCCGAGGATCAGGGCCCGTCGTTCCCGCAGCGAGAGCCGGGTGGCGCCGGACGCCAGCAGCACGTCGAGCATCTCGTCGCCGCGCTCGCGCCGGTAACCGGCCGGATAGAGGCGCAGCAGCCGGGTGTACGACCGTTCCAGTTCCGCTGTCATGCCACACCGCCCGCGAAGCGCAGGACCAGCCGGGCCGCCCCGGCCATGATCTGGGCCTCGGCCCGCAGCGCCGTGCCGCCGTCGCGGGTGAGCGCGTAGTAGCGCCGGGCCCGCCCGTTGACGATCTCGGTCCGCACGACCTCGATGAAGCCCTCGGCGGTGAGCCGGTCGAGCGCCGCGTAGAGCGTGCCGGTGGCCAGCCGGACCCGGCCGCCGGAGAGCTCGGCGGCCCGGCCGATGATCGCGTAACCGTGCAGCGGCTCGTCCAGCAGCGCGGTGAGAAGGAAGTACGTGGGTTCACGCATCCGCTGAGTCATGCCGCCACCATATGTCGATGATCTACGTATGTAAATGATCTATTTACGGGATCACGATCAACTTCGATACGTGTAACGATGACGGCTGGTCCGCACCCTCCGACCCGCAACCGGAAGGACGTGACATGAGACGGTTCCTGGCCACACTGGCCGGTGTCACCCTCGCCCTCACCGCGGTGGCTGCCGCACCGAGCCCCGCCACCGCCACCGCCACCACCCGCGTGCAGTGGGCCGCCTGCACCGAGGTGGCTCTGGCCGGCTTCGACTGCGCCACCCGCGAGGTGCCGCTCGACTACGACAAACCGCGCGGCGCCACCACCACGATCGCGCTCGCCCGCCGCCCCGCCGACGACCCCGCTCACAAGATCGGCACCATCTTCGTGAACCCCGGCGGCCCGGGCGGTGCCGGACGCGGCATGGTCGTCGCCGCGGCGGCCGGCCGGATCGTCGCACCCGACGTGCTCGCCCGCTTCGACATCGTCGGCTTCGACCCACGCGGCATCGGCGCCAGCGATCCGGTCCAGTGCTTCCCGACCGACGCGGAAGCCGAAGCGCTCTTCGCACAGATGAAACTGGTTCCGCTGAGCCGGGCCGAGATCAGCAGCACGATCCGCGCCAACCTGGCCTACACCGAGGGTTGCGTCCGTAACGCCGGGCCGCTGCTCAAGCACATGAGCACGCTGAACGTCGCGAAAGACCTCGACCAGCTGCGCCAGGCGGTCGGCGACAGCAAGCTCAGCTACATCGGCTACTCCTACGGCACGCTGATCGGCGCCACCTACGCCAACCTGTTCCCCGGTAAGGTCCGGGCCGTGATCATCGACGGCAACGTCGACCCCGACCAGCGCACCAACCACCGCCTCGACAACAAGTTCGAGCGGGCCGGCGGCTTCGAGATCGTGCTGAGCGGATTCCTGTCCGAGTGCGACAAGGCCGGCCCGAACTGCGCGTTCGCCGGCAACGCCCGGGCCAAGTTCGACGCCCTGCGCGACCGGCTCCGCCAGGGCCCGGCCGAGGTGCCCGACCTCGGCGGCACGGTGACCATCGACGACCTGACCGACTTCATCTCCGGCGTCCTCTACAACATCGCGGGCTGGCCGGACGCCGCGGCCACCCTGCAACTGGCTTACGACGCGATCCTCGGCGACGGCACGGCGCCGTCCACCCTGGCCGCCCGCCCGTTCCCGAAGGCCAAGCCCGGCCCCGGCTGGTCGGCCGACGACTACCTCTACAACGGCAACGACTCGTTCCTGGCGGTGAACTGCGCGGACGCGCCGCTGCCCCGCAACCCGGCGCGCTACCCCGGCATCGCCGACCGCTTCGAACGGGCCAACCCGACGTTCGGCCGCGCCGAGGCGTTCGGCGAGGTGGCCTGCGCGAACTGGCCGCGAATCACCGAGCGCTACGCCGGCCCGTGGAACCGCCGCACGGCGAACACCGTGCTCGTGGTCAACCCGACCTACGACCCGGCCACCCGCTACGACTTCGCCAAGCGCATGACACGGGAGCTGGGCAACGCCCGGCTGCTGACCCTCGACGGCTACGGCCACACGACCCGCTACAGCGCGTGCATAACCGGTTGGTACAGCCGCTACCTGATCGACGGCGCCCTGCCGCCGACCGGCACCCGCTGCAAGCAGGACCTGCCACCCTTCCCCGGTTAACCCAGCGAGCCACCCGGTGGCCGGCGCGCACCCCGCGCCGGCCACCGCCGCCGCTCCTTACGCGGTTCGGGCGAAGCTGCCCGCGCGAGGAGGTTGAAGATGACCGGCCCGTTCGATCCGTCCGGCCTGGCCGGCACGCTGGCCGACGTGGTAGCCGCGCACGGCCGGGCCCAGACGCCCTCCGGCGACCAGGACGAGCAGGAACCGCCCATCGGCACGGGCGAGGCCGCCGATGGCCGGATCCGGGTCCGGGCGGCTCTGCCCGGGCGGATCGAGAACCTCGAGCTGGAACCCTCCCTGCTGGGGCTGAGCGTGGAAGAGCTGGCGCGAGAGATCGAGTCGGCGGTCAACACCGCGCTCGCCGACCTGCAGACCCGCGCCGTCGCCGCCGCCGGTCCGACTGACCTCGGCGCGCTCACCGACCAGCTCAAGGACATCCAGTTCGACGCCGAGCGCCAGTTCACGAAGCTGACCGCGTCGCTGGTCGAAGCGTAGGAGCAGCTCACCCGCCGGGCCGGTGACCGATGACCGGCTTCATGATCGATCCCGAGCGGCTCTCGGCGTCCGGGTCGGCCCTGCAGAGCGTCGCCGCCCGGCTCTCCTCGGAGCTGGCGTCGTTCCGGTCCGAGCTGGCCGGTTTCGGCGCGCCCTGGGGGAGCGACGATATCGGGTCGCTGATCGGCGCCGCCCATGACGAGGTGTCGTCGTGGGCGTTCGAGTCCTACCAGGACGCCCTGGACGAGATGGCCTCGGCCGGTGCCGACGTGGTGGACATCAGCGCGCAGCACACGGAGGTGGACGAGAACGTCAGCCGCCGGTTCCGTGGGCTGCTGACCGAGCTGGGGCACTGACGCGTGGGCCTGGAGATCCCGGGCGAGTTCCGATCGCTGCTCGGCATCCTCGGTTACAACTGGCCGGAGGCCGACGAGACCGCGCTGGTCGAGATGGGGCAGGCATGGATGTCGTTCGCCGGCCGGCTGGAGGCGATCGTGTCGGACGCGACGTCGACCGCCGCGGAGGTGTGGACCGAGCACGAGGGTGCGGCCGTCGCGGCGTTCCAGGCCTGGTGGGCCCGAGAGGACAGTCCGGCCAAGGCGCTCCTGGACGGCGCGAACGCGGCCACGCTGACCGGTACCGGCCTGATGATCTGCGGCGGCATCGTGCTCGCCCTCAAGGTAGCGGTCATCGCCCAGCTCGCGATCCTGGCGGTGGAGATCGCGCAGGCGGTCGCGACGGCGGCGCCCACGTTCGGCGCGAGCCTGCTCGAGATTCCGATCTTCCAGCAGCTGACCCGGACGATCGTCGGCAACCTCGTGCAGGAGTGGTCACGTGCGGCCGGGCCGGCCCAAGGGCTCCGGCTACCACTACCGGCCCGGTGGTGAGGACTTCCCCGACCGCCGGATCCTGCCCGGCTCGAAGGTCACCTACCCGAATGGCGTGTACAAAGCGGAACCCGAGTTCTTCGACCCGACCCTGAACCCACCGGCCGGCGCCTGGAAGCCGAAGGCCGGCAACGGCGGCGTCAGCACGTTCTTCCCCGACGACTGGACGCCGGCGCAGGTGGACAACGCGGTGTCCGGCGCCTTCAAGAACTCGACGCAGGTGTCCGGCAACAAGTGGATCGGTACCTACCATGGCGTCACGATCGAAGGTTTCTACAACCAGTCCGGCGGCTTCACGCACGGCTGGCCCGTTCCCTAGCGCATCGGGAGGCCTGCGGTGAGTGTTGTCAGTGTGCGGATCGATCCCACGTTCCGCCGGCCCGTCTACCAGGTCGAGGACCAGCGATACGACCTTCTGGGCGAGTGGCTGACCACCGACCTCGGAACGTTCTTCCTGGTCACCCTGGACGCCCTGGCGATGGCCGACGAGGTGGCCCGGGGCGAGCCTCCGTTCGAGGAGTGGAGCAGCGAGAACTACGCGGTGTCGTTCACGCCGTCGGCACTGCTGATCACCAACTTGTGGGTGCCCGGCGCCGAGGGGGAGTTGCCGGCCGACGTCGCCCGGGTGGCGATCGAGGACTACTGGCGTTTCCTGGTTTCCCAGCCGGAAGGGCCGGCTGTCCGGGAGTACCGCCCCGACCTTCCGGAATGGCAGGCCGACCTGCTGCGGTGGGAGGAGAAGTGGGGTCGCACTCATCCGTACCGGGGGCGGCTCTTCTAGCACGGTGGTCACTCTGTTTTCCACGCGTCGAGTGCCTGCGCCGGTGATGTCGCTGTCGCGCAGCCGGTCAGGCGGGAGGCCCACGCGCGGATGAGCTCGCGTAGTTCCGTGGGCTCTCGCACCACGAACGGCATGCCCACGCCGGCCAGGACGGCGGGGAGCCAGTCGAGGCGTTCGGCCCGCAGCCGCGCCAGCACCCAGCCGTCGTGGTCCGGCTCGACGGTGGCGATACCGCGCGGCAGCCGGGCGGTCACCTCTTCGGCCCTTCCGCGGATCGCGATGACCACCTCGTACCGCCAGGGCGTGCCGGCCAGGCTGGTCAGGACCGTGTCGGCGGGCTCGAAGCCGGCGGGCACGGTGAAGGTGCCGGCCACGAGCTGGACCTGCTCGATCCGGTCGAGCCGGAACGTGCGGGTCTCGCCCGAGGCGGAGTCGGGGCCGGTCACATACCAGCGGCCGGAGTGGGCGACCAGCCCGTACGGATGAAGGGTTCGCCGGCTCGGCCGGCCGGTGCGGTCGCGGTAGCTGATCGCCGCGGGCCGGCGCTGCCGGGTCGCCTCGGCGAGCCGCAGCATGACCGCGGCCTCGGGAGCCGGCATCTCGCGCTCGGGTGCGGTGAAGGCGGTGCTGGCGAACAGCGCGTCGAGCCGGGCGGCGAGCGCTTTCGGGAGCACCCGGCGCACCTTCGCGGCCGCGCTGCCGGTGGCCTCGGCCGACATCGCGATCGAGCCGGTGCGCTGGCCGGCGACCAGGCCGAGCAGGACGGCGAGTGCCTCCTCGTCGGTCAGCATCAGCGGCGGCATCCGGAATCCGGGGGCCAGCCGGTAGCCGCCGTAGCGGCCACGCACCGCCTCGACCGGCACCTCGAGGTCGGCCAGGTGATCGACGTAGCGGCGGACGGTCCGCTCGTCCACGCCGAGGCGCTCGGCCAGGCCGGCGGCGGTGTGGGTGCCGCCGCCCTGCAGGAGTTCGAGGAGGGCGAGCACGCGCGCGGTGGGCCGGGTCACGTCGATCATTCTCCTCGATACCGGGCCGATCCTGTCCGGTATCGCGCCTAGCGTGGGGGAGCCAACACCACCGAAGGAGAACGTCGTGAACCTCGCCTCCGTGCGCATCATCACCGACCAGGTCGGCCACCTCACCGACTTCTACGAGCGGGTCACCGGCACGCCCGCCCGCCGGCACACGCCCGACTTCGCGGAGATCGTCCTGCCCGGGCCCGGCGCCACGCTCGCGATCGGCGGCACCGCCACGGTCAAGCTGTTCGGCGAAGGGTCGGCCGAGGCCGCGGCCAACCGGACGCTCATCGTCGAGTTCCGGGTCGATGACGTCGACGCCGAGTTCGCCCGCCTGCGCGACACGATCGACGAGGTCGTGCAGGAACCGACGACGATGCCCTGGGGCAACCGGTCGCTGCTGTTCCGCGACCCGGACGGGACGCTGGTAAACCTCTTCACGCCGGTCGGCGCCGCGGCGATCGCCCGGCAGCAGCGCTAGTTTGCATCGACGCACACCTATCGACTTGCAGAGCGTTATGTTAGCGTCACTCGCGTTTGCCGGTCCGGCGTGCGGGGGTACGCGTGTTGTCCGATGTCACCACCGCCACGGTGACCGAGCCGTCCGCGGCCGAGCCGAAAGCGCCCGTCCGGACGCACCGGCTCGAGTTCGCGGTCGCCACCGCCGGGTCCGTACTTCTCGCGATCGCCATGGTCTGGCTGATCCCGCCGTACGCGAAGGACCTGATCGTCGGTGGCGTCAAGCCGGCCACCCTGGCCGATCCGGCGCACACCATCGTCGGCGACGGCGGTGACACCACCGCGCAGGCCTGGCTGGTCGCCTGGGACGGGCACGCCCTGCTGCACGGACTGCGCGGCCTGTGGGCCACCAACGCCTTCTACCCGGAGAAGTACGGCCTGGCGCTCAACGACAGCCTTTTCGGGTACGTCCCGGCCGGGCTGATCGGCAACGGAGTGACGGCCGCGGTCCTGCGGTACAACATCCTGTTCGTACTGGCATTCGCGCTCGCCTTCCTCGGCGGGTGGGCACTGCTGCGCCAGCTCGGTGCCGGCCGGGTGGCGGCCGCGGTGGCCGGCGCCGCCCTCGCCTACGCGCCCTGGCGGTACGGCCACGTCGGCCACCTGAACATCCTGTCCACCGGCGGCATCACCCTCGCCTTCGCGATGCTGGCCCGCGGCCACGGCTGGTCGCTGACCCACGGCTACCGCCGGGAGCGGGTGCGGCCGGGCTGGGCGGTGGCCGGCTGGCTGGTCGCGGCCTGGCAGGTCAGCCTGGGCTTCGGCATCGGGCTCGGCTTCGTCTACGTGCTGGCTCTGGTGTTCCTGTGCGCGGCGGTCGGCTGGCTGGTGCGCGGCCGTCCACCGCTGACTCGCCGGCTGGTCCTCGGCGACCTGGCCGGCGGCCTGATCTTCACCGCGGTCACCGGCTATTTCGCGTACGCGTACCAGCAGGTCCGCACCACCTACCCGGACGTGTCCCGGTCCTGGGACTACGTGGCGGCGTTCTCCCCGACGCCGCGGAGCCTGCTCGTCGCCCCGGCGTTCTCGCTGCCGCTGGGTGAGCTGCACGAACAGGCCCGGACCGCGCTGGGCAACGCCGCCAACGAGAAGGTGATGCTCTGCGGGTACGTGCTGTACCTGCTCGCCTTCGCCGGCCTCTTCGTGTCCGTGTGGTCGGTGCGGCAACGGCTCCTGCTGCTGGGCGGCACGCTGGTCGGGGTGCTGTGCGCGCTCGGCACCAACGGCCCGCTCTACCGGCTGATCTACCTGTACGTTCCGGGCTTCGACGGCAGCCGTACCCCGGGCCGGCTGATCCTCTGGCCGACCGTGCTGATGGCGATCCTGGCGGCCGGTTTCGTCACCGAGCTCGCCCGCACGGCCCACCGCGCCACCCTGCCGGAGTGGCGGGTGACCGCCGCCCGGGCGGTGACCGTCCCGCTGCTGCTCCTGGTGCTGGCCGAGGGCATTCCGGATCTGGCCCACGTGCGGCTGCCGGCCCAGCCGGCCGCGATGGCGCAGGCCGCCGCGCCGATGATCGTGCTGCCGTCCGACGACGGCATCGACAGCAACGTCCTGCTCTGGTCGACGGCCGGCTTCCCGACCATGGTGAACGGGGTGGCCAGCTACAACCCGCCGCAGCGCCAGGCGATCCGGGACGTGATGCAGACCTTCCCCGGCCCGGCCAGCCTGGACATGTTGCGCCAGCACGGGATCCGAAGTGTGGTGGTGCTCCGCGACCGGGTCGTCGGCACGCCGTTCGAGGCCGCCCTCAACGTGCCGTCCGTGCCCGGCCTCACCCGCCGGGACGTCGGCCTGGACATCATCTTCGACGTCGGCTGAGCCGAGGACTGCTCGAAAGGCCGCCCGAAAGTCCTTGGCACCCGGTGGGGCGGCGGTCGATTCTCGCTGTATCGCCGGAATGGACGGGGGAGTGTGCCGTGGCGTCCGCAAATCAGCGCACTCCCGAGTTCGAGCCGCCCGAGCCGGTCGGTGTCCGCCGGCCCGACTCCGGCCCGACCGGCCCGGTCATGCTGCCGGGGGCGGGCAACGCCGCCACGGCCCGGATGCTCCAGGGCGCTCCGGCCGGTCCGGCCGGCCTGGCCGAGCTGAGCCGGCTCGCCGGCAACTCCCAGTTCGCCCGGTTCGTCGCCCAGCCGCCGGCCCCGGGCGGGGGAGCGCCGCCGACGCCGGGCGGTGTCGGGGCGGGCGCGCACGGCGGCCCGGTCCAGGAGCTGCAGGTCAAGCTCAGCCGGTTGCAGGCGTCGGCGCTGCCGCTGACCGAGGACGGGCGGTACGGCCCGCTGACCGAGGCGGCCGTCCGCAATTTCCAGACCAGCGCGGGGATCGTGCCGGTGACCGGCGTCGCCGACCCGGTCACCAAGGCCGCGATCGACGCGGCGTTCGCCGCCCTGCCGGCCCCGGTCCGGGTGCAGCTCGCGCTCGGCGCCACCGGGCCCGACGTCGGGTTCGCCCAGCAGAAGCTCAACGCCGTCGGGGCCAACCCCCGGCTGGTCATCAACGCCGTGTTCGACGCGGCCATGATGGTCGCGGTCATCGCGTACGAGATCGCTGCGCTGCACCGGTTCCCGAACGGCACGGTCGACGCCGCCCTGTGGACGGCTCTGGACGCGGGGGTCAAGGGCGGTTTCGTCGCGTCCGAGGGCGCCAGTGCCACCCCGGTCGAGCAGAACACCCCGAGCGGCACGGCCGACTCGCTGGGCGCCCAGGTCGCCGGCACCTCGCTGCACCCGGTGACCGGCGTCGGCGGGCTGATCCAGGGCCCCGCCGTGCACGAGCTCCAGCAGAAACTCAACACCGCCGGCGCCTCCCCGAAACTCAAGGACGACGGGTCGTTCGGGCCGCTTACCCGTACGGCGTTGCAGGCGTTCCAGAGCGGGCGGGTTCCGCCGTTGCCCGCGACCGGCACCGCCGACAAGGCGACCTGGGACGCGCTGGACGTGGCGGCCCCCGCGTCGATGACCGGTGCGGTCGAGCGGCAGTGGACCGAGGTGGTCGGCGGCGCGACGTACAGCATGGTCGGGGCGGGCGCGTCGCACTACTCGTGGGAGATCCAGAAGACCCGGATGCTGGTCACCGCGAAGGTCAACTTCGTCGGGCTGGCCGCGCCGGGCGCCTGGTTCGGGCACGTCGAGGCGATGTGGAACCAGTACCAGGGTGTCGACGCCGCGTCCGGCCGGTCGCTGCCGATCGACTTCAAGATGAGCAGCGGTGGCGGTGGTGACGCCAACACGGTGCAGGTGAAACCGGGCACCGGCCGGGCCAATGCGGGCGAGTGGTTCGTGGCCGACCCGAACGCCGCCAAGACCGTCCCGCACGAGTTCGGCCACCTGATCGGCCTGCAGGACGAATATCAGCTGCACCCCGGCGACTACGTGCGGGTCACCGGTCACGAGCCGCCGGTCGGCGACGCGGCCGGCCCGGCCGTGGCACCGAACGTGATCGCCACCAACCTGCAGAACGCCATGGTGGCCCGCAACTCGGCGAACGCCCACGCCGCGAGCGTCGGCGCCGGGGTGAAGGGCGGCGCGTTCGCCCAGCGGGTGGTGCAGGAGTACGCGAAACTGGCCACGGTGACCGTGCCGGCGGTGGCCGCGGTCGCCGGGCCGCCCCCGGTGCCGGCCCAGCCCGCGGTGCCGCTGACCGGTGACCTGCTCTTCGACCTGAACGCCGCGCTGCCGAGCGACAACAACAGCTACGAGACGATCCAGACGTTCAGCTATTCGAGTGGTTCCATCATGGGCGACCCGGGCCGGGTGTCCGATCCGCACGACCACGGCGCGCAGCCGCGCCATCTGGGGGAGTTCGTGGCTATCCTCGGCCGGGCACTGGGCGGCACCTGGGAGGCGAAGCGTCGATGATCCTGCGATTGGTGATCGCGGACGGCAGTCAGTCACCGGCCGTGGCGGAGAGCGTCGAGGTCGCCGAGGACGGCGCGCTGACCGGCTGGCGCAGTGTGAGCGACGGCGGCGTGGGCTGGTTCGCCGGCCGGTTGCCGGCCGCCGAGCTGGCCGAGATCCAGGCGCTGATCGGGGCGGCCGGGGCGGCACCGCCGCCGGCCCGGCCCCGGCCGGAGGCGGCCGAGGAGGTGCTGGAGCTGACCGCGACCGGCCCGGTGCGGATCGCCGGCCTCACCGACGGCCCCGGCGACTGGCCGCGGCTGGCCGCCGCGTCGCGCCGGCTGCTCGATCGGCTGACCGACTTCCCCCGGGCCGCCGTGGGCGTCAGCCGTACGCCCGGCGGCGGCGCCCGGCTGGAACACCGCGGCACCGACCCGGTTCGCGTCGACCTCGGCACCGTCGCGGTGACAGCGACCGCGTGGCGGGGCTACTACGAGCCGGCCGGCGACTGGGCCGGTGAGGTCACCGGCCCGGGTGAGGTCGAGGCCGGGCCGGAGTGGACGTACGACCTGCCGATCGGGTTCGAGCCGGCCGGACCGGACGTCACCGTCCACCTGACCGCCGACTTCGTGATCCTGAGCGGGCCGACCCGGATCCCGGTGCGGGCGAAGTACACGCCCGATGCCTGACGAGCACACGCTGCGGGAGGCTCTTCCCGGGCAGTGGCGGGTGCTGGCCACCACTTTTCCCATGTGGCTGTCCGGGCGGCGCCTGCGGCCCACCTTCGCCTACGAGCTGCGGGCCGGCTCGCCGCTCACCCTGGGCGACGTGGTCAGCTACCGCACCCGGTCGGGAGCCGGCCGGCGGATCACCGGCGTCGACCGGTTCGACGCCCGCACCGGCGTCTTCACCTGGCGCGGCCGCGGCGTCCTGGGCGTCCTGTCCAGCCGGTGGCGGGTTACGCATCTGAGCGATGACCGCGATCTCATCGTGCTCACCTTCGAGCGTTCCCTGCTCACCCCGGCCGGGATCGACGTCATCGGCCGCGGCCCGGACGAGCGGCCGGACGCCCGCGACCGGGTTCCGCTCCAGCCGGATTCGGTGACCTGGCTGGAATAGGTCGGATCATTTTGTGATCTACTTTGGATCCGCTCTGACCAGGGAAAACGCGATCCCGATCGAGAGAATGGCGAGCTACGACTGGTGCCGGAACGGGCGCGGCGCTAGGGTTTGCAAGCTCGTTCGGGTGGCGGGCCGGTGCGGGGTTTCCGCCGGCTTCGGGGGCGTTGGTAAATCGATTTCTCTCCGGATTGGATGAACGTTGACGTCCATATCGGCCGGTCCGGCGATAGAGCAAACTTCCCGGCAGCAGTCCATCTCCCGGCGGGTCGTGCGGCTCGTCCTGGTGCCCAGTGTGGTGGCCCTGCTCCTCTGGTTCGCCGCCTCGGGCTACCTGGTCTTCCAGGGCTTCTACAACCGGGCGGTCGCCAACTCGGTGCGCCAGGTCTCCATCCCCGCCGTGGCCGCGCTCTCCTCGCTGCAGCAGGAGCGCCGGCTCAGCGTGGCCTACCTGGCCCGCCCGTCCAACGGGCTGAACCCGCTGCTCGACCGCCGCCGGCAGACCGACGAGCAGGTGACCGCGCTGCGCGGCGCGGCCGACGGCGCGCTCGGCCAGGCCCCGAAGTCGATCAAGACGCGGTGGGCGTCCCTGTCCGACTACCTCGACCGGCTGGCCACCACCCGCAGCGCGATCGACGCCCGGTCGATGAGCGGCCAGACCGCGTCCTCGTTCTACAACGACCTGCTCGACGCGGCCACCGACCTGTTCGACAACCAGGCCCGCGTGGTGCCCGACGTGACCGCGACCCAGGGCGGCATCCTCGCCACCGAGCTGTTCCGGGCCAGCGACCTGATGTCCCGGGCCGGCTCGATCATCGACGGCGCGCTCGCCTCCGGACCGCTGAGCCAGGCCAACTACCTCGAGTTCGTGCGGCTCGTGGGGGCCTACCACGCCGGGCTCACCACCGCCGCCGCCCACCTCGAGCCGGACGCCCGCGCGCGGTACACCGTGGTCGAGGCGAGCGACAACTGGAAACAGCTGGTCCGGGTGGAAAACGGCATCACCGCCGGCGGCCCGTGGGCCAAACGCGTGCCGCCCGGCCTGTCGATCGGCGTGGACCGGTGGTCCCAGCTGACCGCCGCGGTCTCGGCCGACCTGATCGACCTGACCGTCCGGCAGGCCGACCAGGTGTCGGCCAAGGCCCTGCGCACCGGTAACAACCAGCTGCTCACCGCGTCACTGGGGTCGCTGCTGGCCCTCGCGGTGGCGGTGGCGGCGATCCTGTGGGCGGTGCGCCAGTCGCGTGTCCTGGTCGACCGGGCCCTCTCGGTCCGCCTGGCCCGCCTCGGTAGCGACGCGGACGCGCTGGTCGACCAGCGCCTGCCGGCCGTCATGGAGCGGCTGCGCCGCCGCGAGTCCGTCGACCTGACCACCGAGTTCGCCGCGCCGGACTACGGCGGCGACGAGATCGGCCAGGTCGCCCGGGTCATCAACCGGTCGCTGCAGGCGGCGGCCGGCGCGGCGGTCGACGAGGCCAAGGCCCGCGCGGCCGGTACGGCGATGCTGATGGGTGTCGCCCGCCGTCCGCAGCGCCCGCTGCAGCGCGGCCTCAAGGTGGTCGAGGACCTGCAGGAACAGGTCGGCGACGAGAAACTGCTGACCGACCTGTTCGACATCCACCACCAGCTCAACCAGACCCGGCGGTTCCTGGAAAATCTGGTGATCCTGGCCGGAGGGCAGATCGGCCGGCGCTTCCAGAACCCGGTGCCGTTGCGCCGGGTGCTGCTGGCCGCGTTCGCCGAGGCCCGCAACTACCAGCGGATCACCCTGCGCAGCGCCAACGACGTGGCGCTGGTCGGGCACGCGGTCGCCGAGGTCATCCACCTGCTGGCCGAGCTGCTGGACAACGCGCTGGCGTTCTCGCCGCCGGAGACCACGGTGTGGGTCACCTCGAGCCGGGTGCAGCACGGTGTGGCGGTGGAGATCGAGGACGCCGGGGTGGGCATGTCGGCCGAGGCGGTGGAGCGGGCCAACACGCTGCTCGCCACCGCACCGACGCCGGACGTGACCGAGCTGCGCGACGGCGCCCAGATCGGTCTGCACGTGGTCGCCGAGCTGGCCAAGCGGGAGGGCGTGCAGATCAGCCTGCGGCGCTCGGCGTACGGCGGCCTGCTGGCGATCGTGCTGCTGCCGGAACGGATCCTGGTCGGCGGTGACGCCGACGGCGTGGCGGACACCCGGGCCATGCCGGTCGTCCCGGCCGCCCAGCGCACCGAGGCGCGGTCCGGCCCGGCCGATTCCGCGCCGCTGACCGCCCGGTCCGCGGTGGGTGTCCTGGAACCGGACCCGGGCCCGGCCATGGCTCCTCCCCAGCCGGAGGCCGCCCGGCCACCGGCCGACACCACGGCGGCGCGGCCCGAGCGGCCACCGCTGCCGCACCGCCGCCCGCAGCAGCACCTTGCGCCGGAGCTGCTGGACAGCGGCAAGAAGGAGAGTGCCGAGGCGCCGGCCACCCCGGCCCGTTCGCCCGAGGAGGCCCGTAACCGGTTCTCCCGTTACCAGCGGGGCTGGGCCGAAGGTGCGGCGGCGGACCGTGACGACACCACCATCAACCCTGAGCAAGGCGGGAACTCGTGACCAATCCGACTGCCTCCACCGACCTGCCCTGGATGCTGGACGACCTCGTCGAGGTCCCGCACGTCGTGTCGGTCGTGGTGCTCTCCACCGACGGCCTGATCATCCAGAAGTCGACGTTCATGTCCCAGGACCTGGCCGAGATCCTCGCCGCCGGTGCGTCCTCGATGTACAGCGTGGCCGCCGGCACCGGGCGCCGCTTCGATAGCGGCCCGGTCCACCAGGTCGTCATCGAGTACGGCGACCGCACCCTGTTCATCGCGGCGGCCGGGCAGAACGCGCGACTGGCCGTCCTGTGCGAGGAGGACGTCGACATGGGCCTGGTGGCGTACGAGGTGAGCCGCCTCGTCACCCGCATCGGCGAATATCTGGGCACCGGTGCCCGGGTGGCGGCCCATGACGTTTGATACCTGGGACGGCGACGACGAGTCAGCCGCGGGCCGGTTCGTGCCGTTGTACGTCCTGGTGAACGGCCGCACCGCACCGCGTGACTCCACTCTCGACCTGGCCACCCAGGTGGTGGCGCTGGCGGTGGACACCCGCCGGCTCGAACCGGAGTACGTCGAGATCGTGAACCGGTGCGCGAACTGGATGTCGGTCGCCGAGATCGGCGCCTACCTGCACCTGCCGCTGGCGATCACCAAGGTGATGGTCGACGTACTGGTCGAGCAGGGTTATCTCGGCGTTGGCTCGCCGGCACAGCAGAAAATCATCGACCTGCACCTGCTCGACTCGGTGCTCGCCGGCCTGGAACGGTTGTAAGGAGGACACGTGGACCGTACATCGGTCAAGATCGTCGTGGCCGGCGGCTTCGGCACCGGCAAGACGACGCTGGTGGCCTCGGTGAGCGAGATCCCGCCGCTGACCACGGAGGAGATCCTGACCGAGGCCAGCATCGGGGTGGACGACATCACCGGGGTGGAGGGCAAGACGACCACCACCGTGGCGCTGGACTTCGGGCGCATCACGATCAGCCCGGACGTGGTGCTGTACCTGTTCGGCACGCCCGGGCAGGACCGGTTCTGGTTCATGTGGGACGAGCTGGCCCAGGGCGCGGTCGGCGCGATCGTGCTGGTCGACACCCGCCGGCTGGACTCCAGCTTCCCCGCCGTCGACTACTTCGAGCGGCGGGGCATCCCGTTCGTCACCGCGGTCAACCGGTTCTTCGGCGAGTGTGCCTACACCGAGGAGGAGATCCGCGGCGCGCTGGAGCTCGACCCGCGGGTGCCGCTGGTCTGGTGCGACGCGCGGGACCGGCCGTCCAGCAAGCTCGCGCTGGTCACCCTGGTCCGGCACGCCATGTCCCGGATCACCGCAAAGGCTCCAGCCTGACCTTGAAGTGCCGCAGGATGGGCGGGGTCGACACGATCCGGTAACCGGTGATCCGCTCCGGGTCCTTGGCGATCCCGGCCAGCGTCTCCGCCACGTACTCGAAGTGCTCCTGGCTGTAGACCCGGCGCGGGATGGCCAGCCGGACCAGTTCGAACGGCGCCGGCGTGACCAGCCGGTGCTGTTCGTCCATGGTGCCCAGGTAGAGCGAGCCGAGCTCGGCGCAGCGCACCCCGCCGTCCAGGAAGAGCTGGCAGCCGAGCGAGTGCCCGGGGAACTCGGCCGGGGACAGGTGCGGCAGCAGGCGACCGGCGTTGAGGTACAGCGCGTGGATGCCGGCCGGCTGGACGGTGTCCACCCCGGCCTCGTTGATCAGTTGCGCCAGGTGGGTGGTCGCGGCGGCACGAGCCGAGAGGTACGCCGGATCGACCACCTCGCGCAGCCCGACGGCGAGCCGTTCCAGGTCGTGCCCGGCCAGTCCGCCGTACGTCGAGAAGCCCTCGGTGGCGATGAGGTTGGCCTCGCAGCGGGCGTGCAGGTCGTCGTCGCGCAGGCCGATGCACCCGCCGATGCTGGCCAGGCCGTCCTTCTTGAGGCTGATCACGCAGCCGTCGGCCAGGTCGAACGCCTCCCGGGCGATCTCCCGTGGCGTCCGGTCGTGGTATTCCGGCTCGCGCTCACGGACCAGCCACGCGTTCTCCGCGAAGCGGGCCGCGTCCAGGAAGAACGGGACACCGTGCTGCCGGCAGAGCGCGTGCACGGCCTGGAGGTTGGCCATCGAGACCGGCTGGGCGCCGAGCCCGTTGTTGGTGATGGTCATCAGCACCAGGCCGACGCGTTCCCCGTCCGGCCCGGCCAGCAGCTCGGCCAGGGCGGCCACGTCGATGTTGCCCTTGAACGGCTCGTGGCTGTCCAGGTCGAGCGCCTCGGCGCAGGGCAGGTCGCGGGCCTCGGCGCCGGATAGCTCCACATTGGCGTGGGTGGTGTCGAAGTGGGTGTTGCTGACGCAGATCTGGCCCGGCCGCAGCAGCGTGCCGAACAGGATGCGCTCGCCGGCCCGGCCCTGGTGCACCGGCAGGATGTGCGGGTAACCGGTCAGGGCGGCCGCCTCGTCGAGGAACCGGAACCAGGAACGGGCGCCGGCGTACGACTCGTCGCCGACCGCGGCGGCCGCCTCCTGGGCCGCCGAGGTGGCCCCGGTGCCCGAGTCGGAGAGCAGGTCGATGGTGATCTGGTCGGCCCGCAGGTTGAACGGGTTGTAACCGGCGGCGCCGAGCGCGGCGGCCCGCTCCTCGGGGCTGAGGAACGGGATGGGCTCGACCACCTTGATTCGGTACGGGGGCAGCGACACGGTGACTCCTAACGGTTCAGGCGGCGGGGATCCAGACCGAGCGGGGCTGGGCAACCTCGTACGCCTCGGCGGACAGGTAGACCGTGACGCCCGGCCGGGGCGGCCCGAGGCGTAGCGACACGTGCGCGATCAGCCCGACGCCGGCGGCGAGCGGGCGGCGGGACACCGCGGCGATGGACCGGTGCAGCGGCGCGGTGCTGAACCCGTGCCGGGCGAGCAGGGCCGCCACCCGCTCGCGGGCCTGCAGGTCGTCGTCGACGTAGTCGCGGATCGGCACGTAGACGCTGTAGCCGACCGGCCGGTCGGCACCGCCGGCCAGCGTGTAGCTGCCGACCAGCGGCCGTCCACCGAACCGGCTCCCGCCGCCGGCGGCCAGGCAGAACTCGGCGACCTCGTCCGGGTCGACACCGTCCACCACGGTGGCGGCGCGGGCCGCGTCGGCCGCGTCGGCGTCGTAATGGCTGACGTACAGCTTCACCCGGGCCTGCGGGCCGTCGTGCAGGTCGAGGGCGAAGAACGCCAGCCGGTCGCGGCGGCCCAGCTCGCCGGGGCGGATCGAGCGGGCCAGCATCGTTCGGTACGAGTCGCCGAGACCGAGCCGGCCCAGCGCCTCCTCGACCAGTTCCGGGGCCCGGTCGACGCCGGCCACCTCGGGGTTGAAGTACACCTTGAACTCGGGATCCCGCCCGTGCCGGAACACCAGCGAGCACCACAGCGCGAAATTGCCGGCCGGCTGGGTCGTGGCGAACACGTCCCGGACCGCGTCGAGTCGTTCGGTGGCGAGACCGAACCGGGCAGCATTGTCGGCCAGGAACGCGTACGCCGCCCGGGTGTTGGTGTCGATCCCGGGCGGAACGCCCGGCACCTCGGCGAGCAGGCGCAGGGCCGGGGGTTCGGTGTGGTTGAAGGCGATGGAGAACTCGACCGGTGAGTGGTCGTCGGCGATGTCCGAGGGCCAGGCCGGCGGGTCGGCGAGCGAGCGTGCGCCGTGCGGCCCGAGCAGTCCGGCCAGGAGGTCCAGGGGAGTGGTCGGGTCCAGGTCGAGGACCCGACACAGTGGATTCAGCTGCCCGGCCAGATGCTCCAGGACCGAGAAGTGGCGCATTGAGTTTTCCTGTTCTGCGGCGGGGGGACCGCTGCCAGGTGTGGATCACATGGGACTCACCTATCGTGAGTGGACCATCACGCTTAGTCGAGTGAGACATGGATCACAATGCATTTTGCATTGATAGACGCTTACGTTTCGTGGTGATCGACAGCTACTGACCACGGCGAGTCAGTCACTCATCGCAACGGTCTGCGGAAACGGGAAAATGCCATGGAACACGTCATCCTGCTCGATGAGGACGGCCACGCCCGGGGACGCCAGGACAAACGCACCGTCCACACCGACACCACCCCGCTGCATCTCGCCTTCTCCTGCTACGTCTTCGACACCGCCGGGCGGTTCCTGCTGACCCAGCGGGCGATCAGTAAACACACCTGGCCGGGCATCTGGACCAACAGCGTCTGCGGGCACCCGCAGGAGGGCGAGTCGATGAGCGCCGCGGTCGCCCGGCGCGCCTCGTACGAACTGGGCCTGGAACTTGACGAAATCCGCCTCGTGCTGCCCGCCTTCCGCTACCGCGCCGAGCTGGACGGTGTGGTGGAGAACGAGATGTGCCCGGTCTTCTACGCCATCGCGTCCGTGCAGCCGCGGCCCAACCCCGCCGAGGTGGCCGCCGTCCGGTGGATCCCCTGGGACGGTTTCCTGACCACCGTGCACGCCGACAATCCCGCCTACTCCCCGTGGTGCCGCCTGCAGTCCCGGGCCCTGATCGGGCTCGGCCCGCTCCCGCGGAACTGGCCGGCCGCCGCGATCGCCGATCTCCCACCCGCCGCCCGCCTCTGACAGGGTCCAGAATGGACGCATGACTCCGAGTCCGCCGGCCGCACCCGGCCTCCCCGTGCTGGGCAACGCCCTGCGGATGATGGGCGACGTCCAGCAGTTCCTGGTCGACACCCACCGCGAGATGGGCCCGGTCTTCCGGGTCCGGGCGCTCAACCAGGCGTTCGTCATCATGGCCGGCGAACAGGCCAACCGATTCCTGCTCGAACACGGCGACGAGGTGTTCTCCAGC
This sequence comes from Paractinoplanes toevensis, assembly GCF_018332695.1. Classification (GTDB taxonomy): domain Bacteria; phylum Actinomycetota; class Actinomycetes; order Mycobacteriales; family Micromonosporaceae; genus Actinoplanes; species Actinoplanes toevensis. The sequence goes on along the minus strand of NZ_BOQN01000028.1, from coordinate 10,216 downwards.
GAGGAGAGCTTCGGCGGCCTCAACCGCGAGTTCGGGATGCGGGTGCACGTGCTGCGTGGCCGCCCGCACCGGCACCTGCGCAAGGTCCTGGCCACCGGCCTGTCGAGGGACCTGCTGGCCGCCCGGTGGGACGAGGTCGCCGCCGAGACCGAACGCCGGCTGGGAGAGTGGGCCGGGCAGGCGGCGCTGCCGGTGGTCGACCGTTTCCAGCGGCTGGCCGCCGCCCAGCTGTCCATCGCCTTCACCGGCGCCAGCTCCGCGGCCCGGTTCGAGACCCTCCGGTCGGCGTTCGAGCTGGTCCTCGACGTCACCATCGCCGGCAAATGGCCGGCCGTGGCTCTGAAACGGCCGGCCTACCGCCGCGCCCGCGCCGAGATCCACGCGTTCGCCCGCGCCGCGCTCGAACAACGCGCCACCCACCCTCAGGCCGGCCCGGCCGACCTGCTCGACAAGGCCCTCGCGGCGACCGACGAGAACGGCAACCCCTACCCCATCGAGGTACGGGCGGGAATGGCGCTGCAGGGCTACTTCGCCGGCATCAACACCGTCGCGTACCTCTACAGCTTCATGCTGTACGCGCTGCTGAAGCACCCCGAGGTGCACGCGAGGGTGACCGCCGAGGTGGACAGTGCCTACGGCGGCGACCGGCTCGACTTCGCGAGGCTGCGAGACATGCCGGCGCTACGAGGCCTGGTCCTGGAGACGCTCCGGGTGTACCCGCCGGCGCCCGGCTCAGCCCGTACGGTGATCGAGGATTTTGACTTCGCGGGTTTCCGCATCGAAACCGGCCACCGCGTCCTGGTAGCCACATCGGTGCCGCACCAACTGCCCGAGCACTTCCCCGACCCGGGCCGCTTCGACATCGACCGGGATTTCGCGCCCGGCCGCCGAGCATCGGTCTACGCCCCGTTCTCGGTGGGCAGCCACACGTGCCTGGGCGCCGGCATGACCGAGGTCCTGGCCGTAGCCACCATGGCCATGCTGGTCCGCCACCTGACCATCACCCCGCCAACCCGCCCACTGCGGATAACCGCCACCCCCGGCCCGAACCCGGGCAGGCGTTTCAAGGTGGCGGTCGCGAGCCGCCACCAGCAGCAGCCCCGAGCCGCCGACTGAACCGGGCGGCGCCCCGGCCCGCCGCCCGCCCGACTGTGCGCGGCGATGACCCAGATGCCGACCGAGTAAATGGGCCAGGAGCACCCCTTTTAAGGCCGATGTGAACGCGTCAGAAAATGCTTACGCGAGGGCATTTCCGGCTGCCACCTGATATCAGGCTCCTGCACGATGCTGCGCCGGGGGGATTCTTCCGCTTTCCTCCTTTCCGGGCGAGCTAAACCCTCCGCCTTCGGGCGCAGCGCCAGCCGATTCAACAGCAAATTTATTCGGCCTTTCGACGGCGCTCGCTGATGCTCCGGTGAACGTTTCCTGGATGATGTCCTGGCCCTAGGTCAACCGCGGCGAGGTCGCTGCCAGTGACACGGCGATGCCACCGCCAGTGATGCCGCGGCCAGTGATGCCGCGGCCAGCGATGCTGCTGCGGGCGATGCTGCCGCCAGCGATGCTGCCGCGGGCGATGCGGCCGCCGGCGGATCTCGCCGGCCGGGCAAGCGCCGTGCCGCGACCGGACCCGGACCGCGCGACGGCACCTGGCGGCCGGCCTTGTTTGTTCTGCCTCGCCGATCCATGCCGCCCGGCGGCTCGATGCGGCGCGCCGACTCAACGCGGCCTGCACCGTCCATCCGGCCGGTCGCGTGCGCCCGGCACCCGGGGCGAGATCGGCGGCCGGGCAGGCCGAGCTCCGCTGCCCCGACCTGCCGAACAGGCCTACTTTGAGCAGCATCTGCCCCACTTGTGGGCTCGGTCCGAACGCCGGTGTCTGCGCTATCGGCGGGCCCGGCCCGAACGCCAGCATCTGCCCCACTTGCGGGCGCGGTCCGAACAGCCACTTGTTCGGTTTCGGTCCGGTCTGCGCGGGCCGCCTGCTCGGTGCGGGCGGACCGGTCGGCCCGCTGCGGGTCGTGTGACGACCCGTCGCCGTCGGCCGCGGCATCGTGGCTGGGCTTCGCCGGTGATGGTCGCCGGGTGCAGGTTGCCTCGGCCGGCCAGATCAGTGGCGGGACGGATTCGGCCTCATCGTGCAGGCCCAGCTCGGCGCACTGGCGCGAGCAGCCCCGCGACCGGCACAGCTTGCGTGCGTGGCGTCGCTCGAGTCCCCACCGCCGGCGACGCGCATGGTCGCGGCGGAACTGCTCTTTGTCCGGCGAATAGTTACGTGCTTTGGTGCGATCACGCATGGCAGCAGTTGCCGGCCGGCCGAAAAGCTGAAGCTGCTGGTAGCGCATGGAGATATTCTCCCGCGCCCCGAACCGCGTCGGCCAATAATCGATCATGCCAATATCAAAAGGGCCGAACAATCAACTCAAAGTAGCAATTCCGCGCCCCTGCCAAAAAAGCACCGGCGATATGGAGGGGGCCGGTCGTGGTGCACCGGCCCCCGGGAACTCAGGCCAGGGCGAACTCCTGGGCCGCAGCGCCGTTGCAGTCCCAGATCTGCAGGCGGGTGCCGTTCGTGGTGGCGCCGTTGGGGGAGTCGATGCAGCGGCCCGTGGTGGGGTTGGACATCGAGCCGTTCGTGTCGGCCACCCAGTTCTGGTAGCCGCTTCCGTTGCAGGTGGCCAGTTGGAGCTTGGTGCCGGCCGCGCTGGCGCCACCCGCGATGTCCAGGCACTTGCTCAGCGTGCGCAGGGTCTGGCCGTTCCAGGTCCACTTCTGGTCGGCCGATGTCGCCTGCTGGCAGTCCCACAGCTGGATCGCCGTGCCGTCGCCGCCGTTGTCGTCGCCGGCCACGTCGACGCACTTGCCGCCGGGGCCGTAGATCGGGGTGCCGATCGCGAATTTCTGGGCCGCGGCGCCGTTGCAGTCCCAGATCTGCAGGCGGATGCCGTTGGCGGTGGCGCCGTTCGGTGAGTCCATGCAGCGGCCGCTCGTGGGATTGCGCAGCGAGCCGTCGGACTGTCGCACCCACGCCTGATAGCCGCCGCTGTTGCAGGTGACCAGCTGCAACTTCGTGCCGCCGGCGCTGTTTCCGCCGGCGATGTCCAGGCACTTGCCGAGGGTCTGCAGGGCCTGGCCGTTCCAGGTCCAGTGCTGGTCCTTCGCTCCGGACTGGCAGTCCCAGAGCTGGACCGCGCTGCCGTCGCCGCCGTTGTCGTCGCCGGCCACGTCCACGCATTTGCCGCCGGGGCCGCTGATGGTCTGGCCGGTGACCGAACCGCCGCCGCCGGAGGAGCCGGAACCCTTGTTGTAGACCGCCACCGAGTCGATGACCAGCTTGCCGCCGGACACCGTTGCGCCGTTCGGGCCGCCGCGAACGCGTCCGGGAAACCGCCGCCGATGGCCAGGTCGTAGATGATGTAGAACGGGTGGTCCACCGCGTCGGCCCAGGTGGTGGCGTCGACCTGGTTGGCGTTGATCGTGTAGTAGTTGTTGCCGTCCAGGTAGAAGCGGATCTGCTCCGGCGACGTCGAGCGGTCGATCTCCACCGCGTAGTTGTGGAAACCGGTCTGGCAGCCGCCGCAGGCCCGCTCGCCGGAGGTGATGCCGGTGGACTCGTTGCACGGGCCGCCCGGGTTGACGCCGCAGTGCAGGGCGCCGAAGACCGAGCTGCGGCCGTTGATGTCCTCCATGATGTCGATCTCGCCGGACTTCGGCCAGGTGACCCCGGACCGCAGCGGCGCGCCGAGCATCCAGAACGCCGGCCAGTAGCCGGCGCCGTTGGCGGTGGTGACGTTGGGCTGTTGCAGGACCGATTCCATGCGTACGACGCCGCCCGCGGCCGCGCCGAACGTGGCCGCCTGGGTCTCCACCCGGCCGGACGTCCAGCCGGCCCGGGGGTCGGAACCGGAGTGCAACGCCTGGAGTACGAGGTGCCCCTGACCGTCGTAGTAGACGTTCGAGGTGCTGTTGGTCATGGTCTCGATCTCGCCGGTGCCGAAGCTGCTGCCGGGGAGGGGTCTCCCATGCTTCGCATCGGTCCGACATTCAACAAGGTTTACCGAATCGGGCTGCCCGCAAATGCCCTCTTCGGTGCGCGTCCATTGACGCCTAGCTTTTCTATGCCTAGGTTCCCTGGGTATGGAAATCCGTGGTCATCTCGACCTCCTCCTCTTGTCGGTGCTGGACAGCACCGGCCCGGTGCACGGATACGCCGTGATCACCGCTCTGCGCGACCGTTCGGAAGGCACCTTCGACCTTCCGGAGGGCACGGTCTACCCGGCGTTGCAGCGCCTCGAGCGGGCCGGTCTGGTGGCCAGTCGCTGGGACGATACGACGCCGCGCCGGCGCCGGGTCTACGAGCTGACCGACGACGGCCACCGCGCCCGGGCCGCCAAGAAGCGGGAGTGGGGCGGCTTCGTCGTCGGCGTCCAGGCCATCATCGGGCCGATGGCCGCTGCGGGCCCCGCGTGACGGCCGCATCCGGGCGCGACGGAGGACCCGTCGACCGCTACCTCGACGAAATGTTCAACCGGCTGGTCGGCACCGGCGCGAACGGACGGCGACTCCTGATCGAGGCCGAGGAACATCTCACCGAGGCCGCCGCCGAGGGGCGTGCCCGGGGCCTGGACGCCGAGGCCGCCGAGCGCGAGGCGGTCGACCGCTTCGGCGCGGCGGCCACCGTCGCTCGCCGCCTGCCGGCGAGCTCGCTCACCGTGCGGGTCTTTCTGCGCCGGCTGGCGACCGGGGCGTGGGCTCTCACCGGCACCGTCCTGGCGTGGTACGGGTTGACCGGCGCCCTCACCTGGCTGCTGAGCGGGCCGTGGGCCCGGCTGCTCATCGCGACGGACCGGTTCGGTGCCCACCCGATGTGCGAGCGCCCGTGGATACCGGAGGTGCCGATCGATTGCGTGAGCTACTACCGGCTCGACGTCAGCTTCCTTCCCGGCGCCGACAACGACTTCCCCTACCTGTTGACCGCCGGTCTCGGAGTGCTGGTGATCGTCGCGCTGCTGTTCGCCCGGCGCACCACACCGCTCGGCGCGCCGTCCTGGACGCCGACCCGCACGGCGGCCGGCTGGCCGTTCGCCGTCCTGTTCGGCCTGGGTGGTGCGGCCCTTCTCGTCGAGGCGGTCGACGGTATCGGCAAGGACGTCCAGTACTACGTGCTGACCGACATCGTCGCCGGGCTGCTCGCCCTCGTCATCGGTGCGGTCGCGCTCTGGTGGGCCAGCCGGCGGGATCGCTGACTTGCCGCCCGGCGCCCTCGGCGACGAACGCCTGTGACCCAGGTCACTGTCCCCGGCGAACCCGGGGCGGCGATGCTGTCGTCTTGCTGAACGTGAGACGAAGTCAGGACGAGGACGAGGGCGAGCTCGTGCGCCGCATCGCCGCCGGGGACCGGCGGGCGTTCGACGAGCTCTACCGGCGTACGTCGCCGTGGCTGCTGGCCCGGCTGCGCCGCCGCTGCGCCGACGACGACGTGGTCGCCGACGTCATGCAGGAGACCTACCTGGCAGTCTGGCGGGCGGCCGGCAGCTTCGCCGGGGCGGCGGTGGCCGGCAGCGCGGTCGGCTGGCTGTGGACCATCGCCGCGCACCGGCTCGTCGACGCGTTCCGGCGGCGGGCCCGGCTCAACGACCTGCCGGCGGTGCCGCTGGCCGAGACCGTCGCCCCGGCCGCCGAGGACGAGGTGCTGGCCGGGCGGGTCGGGCAGGAGCTGGAACAGGCCCTGCTCGTGCTGCCGCCGGAGGCCCGGCAGGTGCTGCGGGCGATGGTTCTCGACGGATTGTCGGTGCGGGAGACCTCGGTACTGCTGGGCGTCCCGGAGAACACCGTCAAAACCCGGGCCCGGCGGGCCCGGATCGCGCTGCGGGAGGCGCTGTCATGAGCACCCATCTGAGCCGTACGATCCTCGCCCGCTACGCCGACCGGGAAGCGGTCCTCGACGAGGTCACCATGTGGTCGGTCGAGACGCACCTGGAGGAGTGCCCCGACTGCCGCGCCCACCTGGCTGGCGGTGACCCCCTGCTCGACCGGGTCGCCGCCGCCGTCGACCAGGGCATCGCGGCCGGACCGGACCCGGCTCCCCGCCGCCGCTCGTGGGCGATGCGGAACCGCTGGCTGGTCTGGCACCTGGGGCCTTGGCTCGCCATGACGGTGGCGGTGCTCGGCTGCGCGGTCCTGCTCCAGGCGCTGCAACCCCGGTTGCCGCTGGTGCTGCTGCTGGCCCCGGTGGCGCCACTGCCCGGGGTGGCGATCGCCTGGAGCCGGCGCCACGACCCCGCCTGGGAACTGATCGCCGGCACCCCGGCGGCCGGACTGGCGATGCTGCTGCGGCGTACGGCCGCGGTGCTCGCCGTCATCGTGCCGGCGCTCGCCCTGGCCAGCAGCCGTACCGGAGTCTCGCTGGCCCTGGCCCTCCTGCCCTGCCTGGCCTTCTCGGCCGCCACCATCCTGCTGGGTGCCTTCATCGGCGTGCACCGCGCCGCCGTCGGCCTCGGCATCGCCTGGACCCTCGCCGTGCTGCTGCCGGCGGTGGTCACGATCCATCCCCCCGCGGTGCTCCAGCCGGGCACCACCGGCGGCTGGGCTCTGCTCACCCTGATCCTGGGCGCTCTCGCCGCGACCCGGGCCACCAGCTTCCGCTTTTCGAAGGAGTGACGATGCGTACGGTGAGCGCGGCCGAATCGGCCCCCACCACCTATCCGTGGGCGGTCGACGCCCAGGAGCTGCGGGTCCACGCCGGCCGGCATCTGGCCGTCGACCGGCTCGATCTGGCTCTCGACACCGGCGTGCACGGTCTGCTCGGCCCGAACGGGGCCGGCAAGACCACGCTGATGCGGGCCCTGGCCACCGTGGTGAAACCGGCCGGCGGCCGGCTGACCCTGCTCGGTGTGCAGGTCGACGGCCGCGCCGACCTGCGCCGGGTCCGGCGCGGGCTGGGCTACCTGCCGCAGCAGTTCGGCTTCTACCCGCGCTTCACGCTGCGCGAGTTCGTCGAGTACATGGCCTGGCTCAAGGAGATGCCGAAGACCGAGATCCCCGGTGCGGTGCAGCGGGCGATCGACCGGGTCGGGCTCACCGCCAAGGCGGGCGCGCGGATGAAGACGCTGTCCGGCGGCATGCTGCGCCGGGCCGGCATCGCGCAGGCCATCGTCAACGACCCGGCCGTGCTGCTGCTCGACGAACCCACCGTGGGTCTCGACCCCGAGCAGCGCCTCGACTTCCGCGACCTGCTGCGCGCCGTCGGCGTCGACACCTGCGTGCTGGTCTCCACCCACCTGGTCGAGGACGTGGTGGCCGCGTGCACCGACGTCGTCGTGCTGAACGAGGGCCGCCTCGTCCACCAGGGCACCGTCGACGACCTGGTCGCCCAGGGCGGCGAGGGCGACGCCGGCGACAGCCCGGCCGAGCGGGGCTACTCCGCCCTGCTGCGCCGGCACCGGGCGGAGGCGGCCCGATGAGCCGCGTCCTCGGCATCGAACTGCGCCGCTCGGCGGCGCTCGGCACGGCCGTGATCCTGCTGGTGATCGGCGTCGTGGCGCTCTACTTCGCCGAAGGCATCGCCTTCGCCACCGGCTGGATGCAGCTGGCCATGTCGCAGCGGCTCTACCTGGCCTTGCTGTGGCCGCTGGCGCTGGCCGCCGGCGCCTGGCAGGGGAGCCGCGAACGCCGGTCGAACGTGACCGAACTGTTCGCCAGCACCCCGCGGACGCGGGCGCACCGGACGATGCCGACGCTCGGCGCGATGGCCGTCGCGGTGGTGGGCGGCTATCTGTTGATGGGGATCGCGGGCGGCGTCTACATCATCGGCACCGCCCGGTACTTCCCGATCGCGGCCGTTGTCGTCACGGTCGTCGGCGCGCTCGCGCTGATCGCGGCGGTCTGGCTCGGCCAGGCGGCCGGCCGATTGCTGCCCTCCCTCGCGACCGCACCGGCGCTCGGCATCGCCGGTCTGGCGCTGCTGCTGCTCATCCCCGGCGCGACGCGTCCGCACGGCTGGCTGGCCCTGGTGTTCTCGCCGATCTACGAAATGAACATGCCGGGCGCCTACGCGGACGTGCCCGGCCGGGCCAGCCTGTCCCAGGCCGTCTGGCTGGCCGCCCTGGCCGGCACCGCGGTGATGCTGGTCGTCTCCGGCGGCTGGCGGCTGCGCGTCGCGGCGCTGCTGCCGGTGGTGCTCGGCGCCGCCCTCGCCGTCGCCGTGATGCCGCGCGACAACCGGTACGTCACCGACGCGGTCGACCCGGTCGCGCAGGAACTGGTGTGTGCGGCCGGCGAACCGCGGGTGTGCGTCAGCCGGGTCCACTCCGGACTGCTCGGCGACGTGACGCCGCCGGCCCGGGAGGCGCTGACCATCCTGGCGAAGCTGCCCGGCGGCCCGACCGCCGTGCACGAGGACACCACCACGTACTTCCCCGATGTGTTCCCGGCCTGGCACGACGACGTCGTCCTGGTCCGCGTCGAGACCGGCGAGCCAGTGCTGACGGTGGACGTGGTGGCCGAGGCGTTCGCCACCCCACCGCAGTGCGACCGGCCCACCGCCCCCGCCGACAAGCTGGCTGCCGCGTCCTGGCTGACCGGCCGGCAACCGGCCGACGCGGAGGCGGCGGCGCGCTGGCAGGCCTTGCGCGCGCAGTCGGCCGACGAGGCGCTGGCCCATCTGCTGGCCCTGCGCAAGGCCGCCCTGACCTGCACGGTCGACAGCGACATCCTCACCCGATGAGGTGGCTCGCGCTCTACCTACGCTCCCGGCAGGCCCCGGCGGCCCTGGCCGCGGCCGGTTTCTGCGCCGCGCTGATGTGGGGCCTCTGGTCGGTGTTCTCGAACAGCCGCGAGGTGGACTGGCAGATGGTCGTCCTGACCGTCCTGCTGCTGGTCGCCGCCCTGACCGGCACCCTCGGCGGCCCCGACGACGCCCTGGAGAAGACGGCCGCGCTGCGCTGGCCACCGCGCCGGGCCGCGCACCTGCTGGTGGCCCTGGTGGTCGTCGCGGCGCCGTTGCTGGTCACCCTGGCCACCGGGGCCCGGTTCGGGCCGGGCTGGCTGGTGGTCCGCGACGCGGCCGGGCTGCTCGGCCTGACCGCCCTCGGCGCCGCGACCATCGGCACCGCACGGGCGTGGTTCCTGCCGCTGGGCTGGACGTTCGGCGCGGTCCTGTTCACCCGGCCGGACCCGGCCATCGGCCGGATCCTGACCTGGCAGGCGCAGCCACCGGCGAGCACGGCCGCGGCGGTCACGGCGGGACTGCTGGCTTGCGGCGGGCTGATCGCGTACGCGATGGCCGGTCCCGCCCGGCGTGCGCCCGCCGAAGCCTAGGCGGTGATTTCGGCGAAGACGTGGAACTGCGGGGTTTTGTACCGGCTGTCGGCCACGAACTCGACTCGGACGGCGGGGGTGTACCAGCCGCGTTGCGTGAAGACCTGTCGGAGTAGGTCCGGAAAGGTGTACTGAACGGACGGATACCAGGACAGGAACCGCTGATGGTCGCTCGGCGCGAGGGATACGACGAGGCGATTCGGGGGAGCGGCGGAGGATCGCTGCTCGGCCGACGTCATTTGTTCCGCGGTGCGAATCATCTCCCGGAAGACGGTGACCGCCGTCAAGCTCCGCCGGAACAGCCGGCGCGGCGGCGGTGGGTACATTCTTTCGACCTCGTGCTCGATGTCCTGCACCCCGAGGCGTTCCGGCGCCACATAGGCCGGCGACACGGCGGCGGGCACCGCGCCGACGGGTCTGGCCGACGCCACCGGATCGTAGAACTCGTGGTCAGGACCGGAAGGCGGCTGGCCCGGTGACAGCGCCGCCGCGGCTTGCCGGGCCACCGCGGCCATCGCCGAGGCGGACGGCCAGCGGGCACCCGGGTCCTTGGCCAGCGCGCGGTCCACGATGGCGCGCACCGAGGGCGGGATGTCGGCGGGCAGCGGCCGCGGCGTCTCCCGGACGTGCTTCATGGCGATCTCGATCGGGGTGGCGCCGTCGAACGGCAAATGACCGGACAGGCACTGGTAGGCGACCACACCCAGCGCATAGATGTCCGAAGCCGCGGTGATGACATTGCCGGAGACCTGCTCCGGTGACATATATGCGGGGACGCCGATCACCGATTTGGCCGCGGTTTCCGGCCCGACCAGCGCCGATCGGGCGATGCCGAAGTCGGTGAGCACCAGCGTGCCGTTCGGGCGGACCAGCAGGTTGGCGGGTTTCACGTCGCGGTGCA
>NZ_BOQN01000027.1 GCF_018332695.1 Paractinoplanes toevensis | reverse complement strand
ACTCCTGCGGTATCAGCCAGTATAAGACGATCTCAAATCTATAGATGTGCGTCAACCTGCTACCACGTTAGCATTAGCATGTTGTCTCAGGTTGTAGCGTTCGGTATCGTTGGCGCATGCCGAACACCACCCTCGCCATCCCGGCAGGCGTTGAGATCAACGGCGACAAGGTCCGCGTCCTGCGCAAGCTCCGCGGGCAGTCCATGGCCGACTTCGCCGCCCGCTGCAAGTTCTCCGTCGGATACCTGAGCCACATCGAACTCAAGCGCCGCCCCCGCGTCAGCCCGGAAGCGTTCGCGGCCATCTGCGACGCCCTCGACATCCCGGCCGGCGAGCGGGACACCATGCTCACCCGCACCGCGCAGCGCGCCGCCGCGAAGGTCGCGGCATGACGTCGCCGCTCGTGCCCCTCGCCGAGTTCGCCCGCCTCGTCGCCCGCGAACAGCATCGGGTCCTGCCGCTCGACGAGGTCGCCGAGCTAACCGGCTTCTCCCTGCGGTGGATCGAGACCGAGTGCCGGGCCGACCGCCTCGATCACACCCAAAAGGGCCACACCCGCGGCATGACCCTCGCCCAGGTTGACCAGCTCGTCGCCAGCCGGCGCCGAGGCCGCACCGAGGTCACCGCCTCGGCGGTGCAGATTTCCGGCCGTGCCGCAGCGATTGAGGCTTCCAAGCGCAGCGCGAACCGTGGCTCTCGCCGGATGGACGTCGCATGACTACGCGCCGCACAGCCCTTCCCGTGGTCTGGGGTCGGGTTCCCTTCGGTGGTTGTGTCTACGCCCTGAACTTCGACATCGGCATGGTCAAAGTCGGCAGGACCCAGCACCTCGACGCCCGCCTGAAGGCGCACGAAGACTTCATGCGCAACTGCTACGGCGCCGAACTGCTCGAAGTGTGGCTGAGCGGGCATCACGACTGCTACGCCGCGACTGAACGCCTGGCCATCTCGACAGCAGAGTCACTGATGACAGCCGACTCGATCCAGATCGGCCGCGAATGGTTCTACGGCATCGACTTCGGCCGGCTCCGAGAACTTCTCGCCGCGGTCGACCCGTTCGCACCAGCGCGGTCCGTGGCCCCATCTGCACGTGAGCGTCGACGGCCCAAGGAGTCGGCGGGTGCCAAGCTTTCCTTCCGCCTGCTCGATTGGGTCATCGCATGACCCCCGGCGACCGCAATCGTTCCGAGGCCGCGAACCGTGTCGCCTCCTGGGCGTCTCTGGACGCGAACGCCCTGGCTGAGGCGATGAGCGCTCCCCGCGAGTGGCCGGCCAACGTCCGCAAGTGCGAGACGGTCGGCTGGACGGTGGACATCGGTGACCCGGTGTGTCCGGTGTGGTGCCCGACCGAGGCTGCCGTTGCCGAAGTGTTGGCGGAGCAGCTGATGCGCGAGCGGGCCCTGGCCTACCGCGATTCCTGACACGAAGCGGCGTCCCAACTATCGGAAGTAGCTGGGACGCCTCGCTGATCATCCCATCGCTAGCTACGAGCGAGGAAATCATGACGATCAATACTCAATACGGTACCGGGACGCCCACCGCGTCGACTACCGGGTCACCCGAAAACGGCATACCCGCCCTGACCGTCGACCTCGAGGCCTACTCGGTCGACTGGCACCGCTCGGTCATCCACACCCGCCCGCAGCACGGCTGTGTCCTGTGCCTGCCGACGCCCTGCTGGTGCGGGTTCAACGACGGGATCTGCCCGGTAGCCGACGAACACCGCCGCGAGTACGCCTCGAGTGAGACCGTCTGGCGCAAAGCAGCCAACACCCCTGCTGTGTGGCGTTCATGACACGGCACGGCTACGGCCTTTACTCGAGCGGCTGCCGGTGCGCCGTGTGCCGGGCAGCGAAGGCCGTGTACATGCGGGAGAAGCGCCGCAACGCTTCTCTGGCACGCCAGGCCGCCCGTGCCGAAGGGGCGGTCTACGTCGCCCCGGAAATCACCCACGGGCTGACCGGGTTCCGCGAGCATGGCTGCCGCTGCGCGATCTGCAAGTCCGCCGACAAGGAGTACAAGCGCGCGGCCAACTCGGTCATCGCCCTGGTTCCGGTGTCGGCTGATATTGCCCGCGGTATCGGTGCCGGCCGCCGCGTCCAGGCGCTCTGCTGGCTCGGCTGGAGTCTGGCGGAGCAGGCTCGTCGTGCGGGTTTGCCGCTGGCGTTCCTGAGTCAGGTCGCTGAGTGCCGTCCGATCTCTGAGCAGGCCATCCAGATCATCGCGCTGCTGTACCGCCGCTTGTCCGAGACCCCTGCGATTGGGGTGGACGCGTCGCAGGCGCGGCAGGAGGCGATCGAGCGGGGCTGGGTGGGCCCACTTGGGTGGGACGGCAGCGACATCGACGACCCCGCTGCTTTCCCGATCACGGTGCCTCAGGGTGGCCCGAAGCTGCTGGTCGCCTGGTACCGGACCTACCAGCTCCTTGACGGCCTGGGCCTGACACGCCGGGAGATCGCTTCGGTCCTGCGGTCCAGCCCGAACTCGGTGAGGACACGCCGCGATCGCGCTCGCCGCCATCCGTTGATCCGACAGGCGGCAGTCGCATGACTCCCCCGCAGATCCTCACGTTCATCGTCGGCGTCTGGCTGGTCGGGTCCGGCATCGGCGCGGGCTTGTTCCTGCTGCTGGGCCGGCGCATTTACGGCCGTGGTGTCGAGCATGGCCGCCGCCTGACCGAGGTGGCGCATTCGTGGCGTGGCGAGCCGGTTGTGCCGCCGGTGCCGCGTCGCCGGTGGTCGCGTCTGGACCGCAAGCAGGCGCCCGCGCCGCAGCCGCGGCGCCCGGTCTTTCACGACTCCTGACTTCCGTCCGCTTCCTGTTCCGCTCTCACCACCACCGAGGTTCCTGATGCCCGATACCAGTACGAACGTTCTGCCCCCTGAGGAGTTGACCCAGGAGGTGATCGGCCAGCTCAACGATGCTGCCGCCGCTTTCCTTGCCGGACAGTTCCAGCCCGCCCGAGACGATGAGCCGGCCCGGCCGTTACCCGTCCCGTACGTGGCGAAGCACCGCCTGAATGAGGACCTGCACACCCGGACGATCACGCCGGCCAAGGTATCGGCTGCTCTCACCGACGTGCCAGTGCCGCTGGAGAGACGGCGTCCCGGCGCCGCTCTGGCTGGGCTTCCGGTGGATGAGCCTGCCCGTCGTGCGTCACGGCTGCTGCGGTTCCTGGGCGCGAAGCCGTGACGGCGCTCGAGCTGCTGTTCGCCGTCGACCGGCTGTCCCTGTTCGTGCTCGGGTTCGCGCTCGGCCTGATCGGGGCTGGGCTGATCGGCATGGGCTTGCGGCGCCGGGACCGCCGGGCCGAGAAGCGCAGGGCTGCCGCCTGGGATGCCGACGTGAAGACGGCGCTGGAGCCGGTGAGTGCCTTCACGCCTGGTGTGGCGAAGGTCGGCGGCCGATGAACGGCCCGAACGAGCGCCAGTTCGGCGTGAACGGTCCGTACCACCGCCGCTACCCGGACCCGCACGAGTGGGCGTCGAACGGCGGCTCGTTCGGCAGCTGGGCTGCGGAGATGACCCGGGTGCGGGTGAACGAACTGTCGTGGGAGGCGGCCGGCGAGCAGGTGGCCGAGGAGATCGAGCACGTGCTAGCTGGGGATGCGCCGATGCCCCCGCCGTGCGAGCCGAAGCGGCGGATGCGGCGGGGTGAGCCCGGTGAGTAGCGCGATCAAGCCGCCGTTCACGTACTTCGGCGGCAAGTCGAACATCGCTGAGCAGATAGTGGGCTTCTTCCCCGAACACGTGCATTACATCGAGCCGTTCGCCGGCTCCCTGTCGGTGCTACTGGCGAAGCGCCCGTCACGGATGGAAACGGTCAACGATCTCGACGGTGACCTTCAGACGTTCTGGCGAGTACTGCGCGACCGCACCGCCGACCTGGAGCGGGTCTGCGCCCTTACCCCGCATTCGCGGACGGAGTACGCGCAGTGCCGTGACGCTGAGCCGGTTGCTGACGAGTTGGAGACGGCCCGCCGGGTGTGGCTGCTACTCACCCAGGGCCGGGGCGGGACGCTGCGGGACGCGAAGACAGGCTGGCGACACTTCGTGAACCCTCGCGGTTCGTCGATCGGCATGCCCGGCTATCTCGACGGCTACCTGTCGCGGATGGGCCCGGCCGCGGAGCGCCTGCACAGGGTGTCGCTGGAGTCGATGCCCGCGATCGACCTGATCGCGAAGTACGGCAAGGAGCCGGAAGCCCTGATCTACGCAGACCCGCCCTACGTCGGCACCACCCGGGGCTGGGGCAACAACTACAAGCACGAGCTGAAGTCCGACGACGAGCACCGCGAACTCGCCGAGGCACTGCACGCGTGCGAGGCCTCGGTGGTGCTGTCCGGCTACCCGTCCGACCTGTACGACCGGGAACTGTTCGCCGGCTGGTCGCGGGTGGAGATCTCGTCGATGACCGGCAACGGCGTCGAGAAGGCGCGGACCGAAGTCCTGTGGTCGAACCGCCCGATCGGTGAGCCGACTCTCTTCGACCACTTCGGGGAGGCGGCATGAACGACTCGACGAACCCGCTGGAAATGCTGGCCGACCGCCTGGAGACCGACCGCCGCGAGCTGGAGACGGCGAAGTCCCGGGCCGAGGACCCGTGGGCGCTGCTCGACGGGGTGGCTGGCGAGCTGCACCGCGTGGAGATGACCCTCCGGACCCTGGCAGTGCAGGTGCATGCGGGCGTGCCGCCGACGCATCGGGCACCTCGCCGCTGGTTCAACTGGCGCCGCGAGGAGGCGGTCGCATCCGCCGAGCCGCCGTGGGTGTCGGCACAGGTTGCCGTGCCCGACGTGCCGCGTGTGGAGGCGGGCGAGACGACGCGGAGGCTTCGCCCTGCGACGCTGTTCGTCGACCGGGCACCTGGTGAGCCGGGCGGCGAGACGCGGGCATGGCTCGCGAGGGGCGGCCCGATGCCTCGCAACCGAGGCCTTTGGTCGTCGCGGTGAAGAGTGTCGTGGATGGCGCGGGCGCCCTGCTGCTGTGGTCGGGCGCCCTGTTCTGGTTCGCCTGGCTGTTCACCCTGTGCTTGGCCGTCATGGCGGGTGTCCCGATCGGCCGGCGCATGCAGGTCCGCGACGACGAGGACGCGCGGGCCGAGGTTCGCCGGGCGGTCGAGGAGGCGGCCAAGCCGAGTGTGGCCCTGCTTCTGCCGACGCAGCGGGACGGTGAGCGGTGAGCCGGTCAGTCCTGGGTCTTCGCCTTCGGCATGACCGTCCGCATCGCCGCCTTGCGCGTCCGCTTCACCGGTCCGCGCCTCTTGCCGGGCAGCGGGGTGTCGGGGTTGTCGAGGCGCCATTCGATGTACGCCTGGATGTCGGCCGACCGGCCGCTATCGCCGACAAGCGTGCCGTACTCGATCCAGACGGAGTCGAGCAGTCGGAGCCGCCGGATGTTGTCGTAGCCGCGCGGCTCCCGCAGGTGGGCGGGCACAGGGAGATTCGTCGTACCCGCCACGTTGTGGATCGGAGACTCGGTTTCGAGAGCCCGGTTCTCCTCGGTGATCCCTGCATGCCGATTGGGGAACCAGTCAATGCGAGTACGGCTGGGGTCGACGTCCCTCCACCACAGCTTCTCGCGGGCGTGGCACGCCAGGCGGACCTCCGGGTCGATAGCGACGCCAACGTAGAGCAACCGACCGAGCTGATCGAAAACGCGGTACACGGCGGTCGGTGCGTCGAGGGTGCTTTGCAGGAGCGTCACTCACTCGTCCTTTGGGATCTTCTGGACGGTGGCCGCACGCTTCGGGGGGAGCTTCGCTGCCTTGCGGATGCGGTCGATGTTGACCCGGTCGTAGCTGCTCACGGTGCTAATGACGGACGGTCCGAGGTCCAGTTTCAGCGCCGCAACGATCGCAGCTTGGTGGGCTTCCCTGGCGCGCGTTTCGGCCGCCCTGGCTGCCGCGTGGGCTTCCGAGGCTGCTCGTACTTCGGCGAGGGCTTCCACCTTTGGGTCTTTCTCCTCCGTCATGCGGCTCATTGTCCGGGCCGATGTAGCACGGTGCTACGTTCCATGTGTAGCATGGCGTTATAACGCGACGCTACATTCGATCGCGAACCCTTCCCTATGGTTTAGGAGCCCCCCATGGCCCCCGGCCTTCAACTGACCCCCAGCAACGCCGTTGCCGTCGTGACGCTCGGCATGCTTCCCGCCTTGTCGAATGCCGACCTGCTCGACGTAATCGCTGGTGCCTTGAACGAGTTGGACCGTCGCGGTGACGACATTGAGTTGCGCGAGCGGAGCATCTCAAGCAAGTGGGCCGACGTCAGCCTCGGTGATCGCGGATACCGCGCCGTCTTTCACGACGTCTCGATCGCGGCGCAGGCTTCCGAGCCCGTCAACGCCGAACCGGTGGATGCCGCATGAGCCCGCAGCGAATCCAGCGTCAGCGCACCGCCGGGTGGCGCATGCCCGAGGGTGCGGTCTACGTCGGCCGTCCGACCCGTTGGG
The DNA here is from genome assembly GCF_018332695.1 of Paractinoplanes toevensis. Taxonomy (GTDB): domain Bacteria; phylum Actinomycetota; class Actinomycetes; order Mycobacteriales; family Micromonosporaceae; genus Actinoplanes; species Actinoplanes toevensis. The sequence goes on along the minus strand of NZ_BOQN01000027.1, from coordinate 1,895 downwards.
GTAACCCGTTCCGCTACGAGGACAGGTCACGTGGGCTGGTCCGCTTCGGCCCGGAGCACCTGGCCCGCTTCGGACGCGAGTGGGACTACGAGGGTCGCTGCTCCGCCGCCGGCGCGAGTCACGACATGTGGTTCAGTCAGGACGACATCGTTGAAACCCATGTCCGGTGGGCAAGTCTGGACGAGATCGTCGAACTGTTCCGGCTGACGCTGACCAACCCGACGCCGGGAATGCGGGCCGCGTTCCCTAGCGGCAGTGGCCGGTTCCTGAAGGTCACAGTCGAGGACGTCCGGGCTGAGCTTGGCGGCAAGGATCTCGCCTGCTGGTGCCCCTTGCATGAGCCGTGCCACGCGGACGTGCTGCTTGAAATCGCCAACGCGGGTGGCGGGTCATGACCATCACCTACCTCAACCCAGCCCAGGTCCCCCTCTACGTCGACGTGCTGTTCGACGGCAACGGCGTCAAGTTCTTCCGCGACGACGAGTCGCTGGCCGGTGGGTGGAACATCGCCGACGGGCAGGCGGGCATCGACCTCGTCCAGATCTTCCACGCGTTCGGCCCCCTGCACCCGGCCTGCACGCGCTGTGAGAAGACGGTCGCGGACGGCATGTGCTGCTCGTCGCACCAGCACGAGTTGTGCCACCGCTGCTACCGGATCACGCACTTCGTGGAGATCTGCGGGCGCGAGACCGACAACGGCAGGTCGTGCAGCAAGTGCGCGGTTGAGGGTCTCGACCCGACGCAGCGCGTTCGGAGTGAGGCCGCATGAACACCCACCAAACCTTCCTGGTCACGGTTACCAACCACGCCCCCGTCTCAGCCCGCACGGTCGGTGAGGGTGTCGAGTCGACCCTGTTCGCCGGTGTCGCCCGGGTCGCGGTGACCGAGGTTGAGGTCACCACCTACACGCAAACCCCGGCCGCGACGATCTGCTCGGTCCAGTGGCCGAACAAGCCGGTCGCCGAGCAGGTCGACTGGCAGAACGGCGAGGTGGGGTCGTGAACGACCTCAACCTGACGGCGATCGCCTCCAACTCCGAGCGCGTCTACGCGTACATCGGCGAGGACCCTCACGCCGCCGAAGACCTGCCCGCCTGGGTGGTCGCCCATTTCACGGTCGACGTGCCCGCGCTGGAACGGGAGATCGAGCACCTGCGGCAGGTGATGGAGCGGGTTGGCCGGCGGCTGTACGAGTCAACCGGCGACGGACGGCCGATCACCCCCGAGTTCCTGAAGGTGCTGGCGATCGAACTGCGCCGGGAGGTGTCCGCATGAGCCTCGACACCGCCATGGACGCGATCGCCCGGATCGACGAGGGCACCGCCAGACCCGCCGACCGGCTGATCGCCGACGTCTTCGACCGGCACAGCAGCGACTACTGGATGAGCGCTGATGTGCAGCTCGACCGGTATGACGCCGAGCGGTGCGTGATCTGCCGAGGACCGGGCGGACCGGAGTGCGACACCTGCACGGCGGGCTGGGACTTCGAGGTCGCGCGAAGGAGTGACGTCTGATGCCGATCGTCGAGGGCACCGAGAAGATCCTCCGCGAGTTCGAGTTCCACTCCGTCGAGGAGTCCGACGACGGCCGCTGGTACATCATCGACGGCCGACGCCTCATGTCCGTCACCACAGCGTTCAACGCGATCGCCAAGCGTGGACTGATCCCGTGGGCGGCGATGCTGACCGCCGAGCAGGCGTTCGCCGACCTGCCCATGCTGGTGTCCGCGTCCCGTCGTAAGGAGTGCGAGAACACCTGGTCGCGATGCCACCACGACGACGGCGACAGTTGCGAGAAATGCCCGTGCCGAGTGTGTCCGCTCTGCGTACGCAAGTGGCTGTCCGACCGGCACCAACGCGAATCATCGCGCCGCGCTGATGAGGGGCAGCGGTTCCA
>NZ_BOQN01000026.1 GCF_018332695.1 Paractinoplanes toevensis | reverse complement strand
CGTGCATGCAGATCGCGTTGCGGATGTCCCGCGGCGCGCCCTGCTCGTCGGCGAGGGTGGCGTCGAAGTAGTGGATCTCGCCGAGGCAGTCGCAGCCGAGCTCGAGCGAGTTCGTGTACCGCGCGAACAGGTACTCACCGGTGTCGAAGTAGTTCTGCCAGAACCGGGCCGGCGACGGGTCCGCGTAGGGCACCACCATCTCGGCGATCGAGGCGCGGTAGACGATCGGCCGGCCATCGAACGAGATCTCGTTGAGGATCAGCCCCTCGCGCATGTCGAAGCCGATCCGCAGCCGCCACTTCTCCCAGGTCACCACGTCGTCGTCGACCGAGAAACTGGGCCCGTCCGGCTGCGTGATCTCGATGGCTTTGAGCGTGTCCCGCGGCGGAACCTCCCACTCGGCCTTCTCCCGCGGGATCGGGTGGTCCTGGTGGTCGTAGACCGCGTGCGCGGTGCGCTCGGTCAAATTCACATAAGCCACAAGACCATCGATCGGGTACGCCCAGACCAGCTCTTTGGGGTCCGGCTGGTGGAAGGCGAGCACCCGGATCATCCGCTTGCCGGCCTCGTCCTCGTAGTCGAAGTTGCCGGCCGACAGCGGGCAGGCGCGCACCTCCTCGACCGGCAGGCCGCGCTTGGCCAGGGCGGCCAGCCACTCCGGCGACTCGGCCAGGATGTCCTCGATGACCATGAACTCCTCGTCGAGGATCGGCATCTGACCACCGAGCGTGGCGTCCGCCTCGGTGATCGCGGCGATCGCGGCGGCGGTGAGGTCGACCAGGCAGTCCCGGCCCAGCCCGGTGGCCCGGTCGAGCAGCAGGACCCGCACCTGGCGCGGCACCGCTTCACCGGCCAGGACCAGGCGCTTGTCCGGCTCGGCGAGCCCGACGTAGGCGAATCGCGTGCTCTCGGCCAGCACGCCGGCCTCGGCCAGCACCGCGCGGGTGCGGTCGATCTCCGCGGCGGTGAGCCGGGCGAGGGGGTGGGTACTCATGACGCGGCTACCTCCAGTGTGGGCAGTGAGCTGCGTCAACCTATCGCCCGGATCACCGCGCCCGGAAGATCAGACGGTGCGCAGGGCTTCAGTTGGTGACAACCGGGCCGCGCGCACGGCCGGCACCAGCCCGGCGATCGCGCCGATCACGACGGCCGCCGCGATGCCGCCGGCCCACGCCTCGACCGGCACCACCACCCGCCAGCCCTGGTTCTGGGCGTAGACCACCGTGGCGATCATTCCGGCCGCCACCCCGGCGGTACCGCCGAGCACGGTGAGCAGCACCGCCTCGGCCAGGAACTGGGTGCGGACCTGCCGCTGGGTGGCGCCCAGGGCCCGGCGGAGGCCGATCTCCGAGCGTCGCTCCAGCACTGAGATGATCATGATGTTGGCCACCCCGACCGCGCCCACGATCAGTGCCACCACGCCCAGGCCGAGGAACAGGCTGTCGAAGGCACCCTCGGCGGCAGCCCGGGCGGTGAGCGCGTCGGACGGCTGGCTGATGTCGACCTCGTTGGGCGACTCCGGGTTGGCCGTCTGGGCGAGCACCGCCTGCACCCCCGCTACCTGCTCGGTGGCCGCCCGCACGTAGAGCGTGCTCGGCGGTCCGGCCACCGCCGCACCCCGCGCGATCGCCACGTAGTTCAGGTGACGCTCGGCAGCCGGGTAGCCGACCAGGACGCTGCTGTCCAACTCGGACGCCAGCGCTGCTTTTTCCAGGATTCCGGCCACGTAGAACCACTGGTCGCCCAGCCACACCCGCTGGCCGGGCGTCACCCGCTCGAAGCCGAGCCGCTTGGCGGCGGTCGCGCCGAGCACCGCCACCGGCTGGGTCGCGGTCGCCTCGTTCAGCCATCGGCCCTGCGCCATCCCGGCCGCGACCACCGACGGCAGGTTGAGGCTGGCCGCCCGCACCTGGATCGCGTTGGTGCTGACCGCCGGAATGAGCGGGGTCCGGTAGACGTGCGCGCCGGTGACGTCCCCGGTGTGCGCCACCGACTCGACGGCGTCGAGGTTGCCGACCCGGGCCGGTGCTTCCCGAGGCAGCTCGGCGGCGTCGCCGCTGAACGACTGGCCGCTGCTCGCGGTGAGCAGGTTGGTGCCGAGCCGGTCGATCTCGGCGAGCAGCCCGGCCTGCGACGAGGAGGACAATCCGAGTACGGCCACGATAGCCGCCACCCCGATCGCGATGCCCAGCGCTGAGAGAAAAGCGCGCACCTTGCGGGCGCGCACCCCGACGCTGGCAACCCGGGCCTGGTCAGCGAAGCGCAGTCGCATGACTGTCCCCCACAATCCGGCCGTCGAGCACCTGCACCTGGCGTGGCATGCGCGAGGCCAGGTCGTGGTCGTGGGTGATCACCAGGATCGTCGCGCCGGAGGCGTGCAGCTCGTGCAGCAGCGTGACGATCGCGCCGCCGGTGGCCGAGTCGAGGTTGCCGGTCGGCTCGTCCGCCAGCACGATCGCCGGGCGGCCGACCAGCGCGCGGGCGATCGCCACCCGCTGCCGTTCGCCGCCGGACAGCTTCGCCGGACGGAAGTTCGCCCGGTGGGCCAGGCCGACCCGGTCCAGGGCCTCGGCGGCCCGGCGACGACGGGTACGGGCGTCGACCCCGGCGTACAGCATCCCGTCGGCGACGTTCTCGGCCGCGGTGGCGTGCGCGGACAGGAAGAACTGCTGGAAGACGAAGCCGATGTCGCGGGCCCGCACGTCGGCCAGCCGCTCGTCGCTCAGCCCGGCCACGTCGACGCCCCGGATCCGCACCTGCCCGCCGCTGGGCCGCTCCAGGGTGCCCATGACGTGCAGGAGCGTGGACTTGCCGGACCCGGACGGCCCGACGATCGCGACCAGTTCGCCCTCGTCCACGCGCAGGTCGATGCCGCGCAGCACGGCCACGTCGCCGTAGGTCTTGGTGACGCCGGCCAGTTCGAGAATCATGACGACGGCACCACCACTCGGTCGCCGATCGTCAGCGCGCCGGTCACCTGCACCATCCCGGCCGAGTCGTCGAAGAGACCGAGCTTGACCGGCACGGTCTCCCGGCCACCATCGGCACGGACCCGCTCGACCGCGAACCCGCCGCCACCCTGCCCGATCAACGCGGTGACCGGCACGATCAGCGCGTTCTTCACGCCGGCCGTGATGATCCGCACCCGGACCGGGGCGGCGTCCAGCTTCCCGGCCGCGGCCGGTTTGTCCAGGGTGAGGTAGACCGGGACGGTCGTCGTACCGTCCCGGTTCTCGACTGCCACCGCGCCGATCCGGCCGACCTTGCCGACGACGACCCGGTTGTCCGGCAGCGTGATCTGGGCCCGGTTGCCGACCTTGACCTGGGCCTGCTGCGAGGCGTTGAGCTGCACGACCACCTCCCGGCGGGTGCTGACGGCGGTGCCGAGCGGGCTGCCCGGCCGCGCCGGACCGCCGAGTTGGGCGGACACTGCGGCGATCCGCACCGGGCCGGGCAGCACGATCGCCTCGCCGAGTTTCAGCGACCACGAGTCCAGCGCGTCGGCGGTCGCCGAGGTGAACTCGTCGCCGGCGACCCCCAGGTTCCGGTTGAGCAGCGCGACGTCCCAGCCCTCGCTGCCGGAGTAGAGATCACGGTAGAACGGGCGACTGCCGCAGAGCAGCAGCACCGGGTCGTCGTCGACCCAGTAGACGACCTTGCCGCAGGCGACGACCTGCCCGGCGACCGGCAGCTTGGTGTACATACCACCGGCCTGGTTGACGATCGGATAATCGCTGCCGTCGGCCTGACCGGCATAGGACAGGGTTCCGCTCTGAGTGATTTGTCCGGAGAGGGCACCCTGCTGCACCGCAGCCGTCGCGACCACCGGTTCGGGCGCGCCCGACGCGGCCGGCGAACACCCGGCAAGAACGAGGACCAGCAGGCCGGCCCGGGCGGCCCTCACCCCAGACCGCCCGGCGCGAGGTCACGGCACTTGGTCTCGGCGTCCTTGTACGCCGGCGACTCCGGGTCGACGCCAGTGTCCGGCCCGACCAGCATCTTGCCGTCGGCCTGCGGGTCCGGCATGTTCGGCACCCCGTTCTGCCGCATGCAGGCCACCCACTTGAGCACCCGGCCCTGCTGTTCACCGTTCTGCCCGGCGTTGCCCAGACCGGCCGGTTCGAGGTCTTTGCACGCCTGCTGGGCTTTCTTGAAGGGCTCGCCCTCGGGGTCGAGGTCGGAACCCGGCTCGATCCGCAGCTGGATCCGCCCGTCCACCGGGTCGGGGAAGCTCGGCACGCCGTTCTCCCGCATGCACTGCGAGTACTTGACGGCCTGCGTCTGTCGATCTTCAGACGCGGCGGGATCGGGTGTGGCGGAGGAGCCGCAGCCGGCCGTGCACAACACGATCAGCGCGGCGCAGAGAACAGGAAATCGCATGGCGAAGTTCTACGAGGACGGCGGTCACAGGCCGGTCCGTGATTCGGTGACCTCGGTGTGACATCGGATCGGGCAGGCTGGCGCCCATGCGAGTGCTGGTTGCCGAGGATCAGAACGAGCTGGCCGACTCGATCGGCCGGGTGCTGCGCCGCGAGGGAATGGCCGTCGACGTCGTGTACGACGGTGGCGCCGCCCTCGAACGCACCACCGTCACCGACTACGACGTCCTGGTCCTCGACCGGGATCTGCCGGTGGTGCACGGCGACGACGTGTGCCGGCAGCTGACCGGTCCCCGGGTGTTGATGCTGACCGCGTCCGGCACCCTGGCCGACCGGGTCGAAGGCCTGAATCTGGGGGCCGACGACTATCTGCCGAAGCCGTTCGCGTACGCCGAACTGATCGCTCGCGTGCGGGCCATCGCCCGCCGCACCCAACCCGCCGTGCCGACCGTGCTGACCCACGGTGACCTGCAACTCGACCCGGCTCGCCGAGTCGCCACCCGGGCCGGCCGCAGGCTGGCCCTGACGCCCAAGGAGTTCGCGGTGCTGGAATATCTGCTGACCGCCCAGCACCGCGTGGTGTCGGCCGAGGAGCTGCTGGAACGGGTCTGGGACGAGGCCACCGACCCGTTCACCACCACGGTGAAGGCGACCATCAACCGGCTGCGCGGCAAGCTCAGCGATCCACCGCTGATCGGCACCGTGCCGCGCGCCGGATACCGGATCTGACATGTCCCGCGTGCGGACCCGCCTCACCCTGCTCTACACCGGTCTGTTCGTGGTCAGCGGCGCCACCCTGCTGACGATCGTCTACCTGCTGGTCAGCCGGGGCCGGCAGCTGTTCGTGGTGCGCAACCTGTCGAGCAGCGGCGAGACCCCACCACCCGACTTCTTCGAGGACCTGACCGCGCACGCCGCCGAGGTCGCCCGCCAGGATCGCGACGCCCAGCTGCACTCGCTGCTCGTCTACTCGGCCGTGGCCCTGGCCATCGTGGCCGTGCTGGCGCTGGTGCTGGGCTGGCTGATGGCCGGCCGGATCCTGCGCCCGCTGCGCACGATGACCGGCACGATCCAGCGGATCTCCGCCCACAACGTGCATGACCGGCTCGCCGCGACCGGCCCGCGCGACGAGCTGAAAGATCTGTCCGACACCGTCGACGGGCTGCTGCAACGGCTCGAGGGTGCGCTGGACGGGCATCGCCGGTTCGTCGCGAACGCCGCGCACGAACTGCGCACCCCGCTCACCGTCGAGCACGCGCTGATCGAGGAGATGCTCACCGACCGCACGGCGACGCTGCCGCAGTACCGGTCACTCTTCGAGCGACTGCTGGACCTGCGCCAACAGCAGGCGGCGATGCTCGAGTCGCTGCTCACCCTGGCCGGCAGTGAACGCGGCCTGGACCGGCACGACCACGTCGAGCTGTCGGCCATCACCGAACGGACGGTGGCGGCCTATCGCGCCACGGCCCGCAATTCCGGCGTACGCCTTCGCCGGCGCACCGATCCGGCCTGGAGCACCGGGGATCCGGCCCTGGTCGAGCGCCTGGTCGCGAACCTGATCGACAACGCGGTCGCCTACAACGTCGACGGTGGCGAGGTCGACGTGACCACCGGTGTCCGCGACGGCCGGCCGGTGCTGACCGTCACGAACACCGGCGAACCGATCCCGGCCGAGAAGCTGGACGCACTGTTCGAGCCGTTCCAACGACTCGACCGCACCGGCGGGCGGGCCGGGCACCACGGGCTCGGCCTGTCGATCGTGCGGGCCATCGCCGTCGCCCACGCGGCGACCGTCGACGCGTCCCCAGGACCGGCGGGTGGCCTGCGGATAGAGGTGACGTTCCCCGGTGGCGAGTCTCACCGGAGCAAATCCGAAGCCCGCTCAGAACCGGATCGGGCCCCCACCGGCGCTGCCAGCTCGTGAGCTTGATTGACGAATGTCTAATTAGTCGGAAAATTGGCCTGTCGGTTGGCCGTCACCTGCGCTTTTGGGGCTCGCGCCGGGCGGAATTCGCCGATTACTATCTCCGGGCCATCGAAACTGGAGATCACGGGGGTGTCTTCCTGCGAACCTTCTCCGTCCCGGAGCGAGTCGGCGGATTCGGCCTGCTCGTCGGGGTCGGTGCTGCGGTCTGGCCGGTTTTCACCGACCACACCGGCGCCTCCCTGCCGTGCCCGCTGCGCACGCTGACCGGTGTGCCGTGCCCGGCATGCGGTCTCACCACCGCGGCCATCGCGCTGGTGCGGGGCGAGGTCGGGGCGGCGTTCGGAGCCAATCCTTTGATCTTTGGCCTGGCGGCGCTCGTCGTCGCCGTGGTTCCGCTCGTGGTGCTCCGTGCCGCGGGCGTTCTGGAGCCACCACGACCGTGGTCGCCGCACAGGCGGCGGTGGGTCGCACGGCTCAGCGGGCTACTCGCGGTCGCGAGTTGGCTCTTCCAACTGCACCGGCTCGGCTTCGGCCAAGCCACGTAAAGGATCAGCGAGACATGACATACCCACCGAACAACGACCCGTACGGCAACCAGCCGCCCCAGTACGGCCAGCAGCCGCCACAGCAGCCGCAGTACGGTCAGCCCCAGCAGCCGCAGTACGGTCAGCCGCAGTACGGCGCGCCGGCCGGTTACGGTGCCCCGGCGGTCAACCTCGCCGGCTGGGGTCCGCGCGTCGGCGCGTTCATCATCGACGCGCTCTGCGCCGCGCCGTTCTACATCCTGGCCGGCATCCTCGGCAACGGGGACAACGGGCTCAACATCTTCTACTTCATCTTCTGGCTGCTGGGCCTGGCGGTCCAGGGCTACAACCGCTGGTACCAGGCCGGCAAGACCGGGCAGAGCTGGGGCAAGAAGGCCCTGGGCCTGCGCCTGGTGGGCGAGCAGAGCGGTCAGCCGATCGGCGCCGGCCTGGCCTTCGGTCGCGACATCGTGCACCTCCTCGACGCCATCCCCTGCTACATCGGCTACCTGTGGCCGCTGTGGGACCAGAAGAAGCAGACGTTCGCCGACAAGATCCTGAAGACGCTCGTCGTCAAGTGACGCAGTGAGTGCCGGCCGCTCGCGAGAGCGGCCGGCACTCAGCCTTGCCTTCGCCTCGCTATTGCCACCTCTATGCAATAGCCACGGACACCTAATATGCTGACGTCTCCGGTGGCCGGTGGGAGGCAGCAATGGACGTGCGGGCGATGCACATCGCCAACGGGATCGTGAACGGGCCGGTCTCGGCGATCTTCGCGGTGTTCGCGGTGGCGGCGCTCGCCTACTGCGTGCGGCGCGGCCGGGCCGATCTCGACGAGCGACTCGCGCCGATGGCCGGGCTGGTCGCGGCGTTCATCTTCGCGGTGCAGATGCTCAACTTCCAGGTCCTGCCGGGCGTCTCCGGGCACCTGCTCGGCGGCACCCTCGCGGTGATCCTGGTCGGCCCGTGGGTCGGCGCGCTCTGCGTGTCGACCGTGCTGATCGTCCAGTGCCTGCTGTTCGCCGACGGCGGCCTGACCGCGCTCGGGCTGAACATCACGAACATGGCGCTGCTCGGCACCGCGGCCGGCTACCTGCTGGTGGTGGGCCTGCTCAAGGTCTTCAAGAACCTCGGCGCGACCGCTCTCATCGCATCGGTCGTCAGCGTCGTGGTCGCCTCGCAGGGCTTCGTCCTGGAATACGCGCTCGGTGGCACCACCTCGCTGTCGCTGTCCACGATCGCCGGCACGATGGCCGGTGTGCACGTTCTGATCGGCATCGGTGAGGGCCTGATCGCGGCCACCACCGTCGCCACGGTCGCTCGTGTCCGGCCCGACCTGGTCTACGCGCTGCGCCGGTTCCGCACGCCGGCGCCGGTGGAGGTGGCGGCATGAAGAAGAAGTGGTTCTGGTTCGCCGGACTGTTCGTCGCGCTGGTGCTCGCCGGCGTGGTCAGCAACTTCGCCTCGTCCAGCCCCGATGGCCTCGACGCGGCCGCCCGCCAGGGCTGCACCTTCAACGCCGACGACGAGATCACCGGCGGCACCTGCATGGCCCAGCAGGAGAAAGACCACCAGCTGGGCGGTTCGCCGCTCGCCGACTACGGGATCAAGGGCATCGACAACCCGTACGTCTCGACCGGTCTGGCCGGGGTGGCCGGAGTGCTGATCACCTTCGCGATCGGCGGTGGCCTGTTCTGGGTCGCCCGGCGCCGCACCCACGTATGAACAACACCCTGCACCTGGACCGGCCGAGCCCGGTGCACCGGCTCGCACCGGAGGTGAAGATCGCGGCGACCGTGCTGTTCACGATCGTCGTGGTGGCCACGCCGCGGACCGAGTTCGTGGCATTCGCCGGTTACGCCGGGCTGCTCGCGGTGGTGGCGGTGCTGGCTCGGATCCCGGCTCCCTGGCTGCTCAAACGCTCCACGATCGAGCTGCCGTTCGTACTGTTGGCGGTGTGGTTGCCGTTCGCCGGGCACGGCGAGCGAGTCGACTGGCTGGGCCTTTCGCTCTCGGTCGACGGGCTCTACGGCGCGTGGAACATCTTCGCCAAGGGCACCCTCGGGGTGCTGGCGTCGCTGCTGCTGGCCGCGTCCACCACCAGCCGTGACCTGATCCTCGGCCTCGACCGGCTGCGCTGCCCGTCGGTGTTCACCCAGATCGCCACGTTCATGCTGCGCTACCTGGACGTGCTCGCCGACGACGCCCGCCGGATGCGGATCGCCCGGCTGTCCCGCGGCTACGACCCCCGCTTCCTCTGGCAGGTCAAGGCGTTCGCGGTCGGCATCGGCTCGCTGTTCCTGCGCGCCTACGAGCGGGGCGAGCGGGTCTACCTGGCCATGGTGTCGCGCGGCTACACCGGGCGGCTGCCCGCCTCCGAACAGGGCCGGGCCCCGGTCGCACAGTGGGTGGCCTCGGCGCTGCTGCCGGTCGCATCGGCCGGCATCGCGCTGGTTACCGTTCTGTCATGACCCCGACGCTGCGGATCACCGGACTGCACTACGCCTACCCCGACGGGAGCGTGGCACTGCAGGGCGTCGACCTCACCGTGGCCGAGGGTGAGCGGGTGGCCCTGCTCGGCCCCAACGGCGCCGGCAAGACCACCCTGGTGCTGCACCTCAACGGCATCCTGCACGGCGCAGCGGGCTCGGTGGAGATCACCGGCGTACGCGTCGACCCCACCGACCGCGCCCGGCTCGCCGACATCCGCCGCCGCGTCGGCATCGTCTTCCAGGACCCGGACGACCAGCTGTTCATGCCCACGGTCGCCGAGGACGTCGCGTTCGGCCCCGCCAACCTCGGCGTCCGCGGGCCCGAGCTGCAGCAACGCGTCGACGAGGCGCTCGACGCGGTCGGCATGGGCGCCTACCGCGACCGCGCCCCGCACCACCTGTCGTTCGGTCAGCGCCGCCGGGTCGCCGTAGCCACCGTCCTCGCCATGCACCCCGAGGTGCTGGTCCTCGACGAGCCGTCGTCCAATCTCGACCCGGCCAGCCGCCGCGAGCTCTACGAGATCCTCACCGGGCTGCCGATCACGATCCTGATGGTCACCCACGACCTGCCGTACGCGATGCAGCTGTGCCCCCGCGCGGTGATCCTCGACGGCGGCCGGATCGTCGCCGACGCCCCCACCGGCGAACTGCTCGCCGACGCGGCCCTGATGGAGAAGCACCGGCTGGAGCTGCCGTTCGGCTTCAATCCCGTTCGTTCGTAGCCCGGGGCGACCCGGATTGGTCGCCGACGGCTATCTCACAACCGCCAAGCCGCCGCCCCTCCAGGGGCGAATTCCGTGCCGAGAGCAACGTCCCGGCACGGAAGGACACCACCATGACGCTCAAGCGGCTGGCTGCCACGCTCGGCGTGGCCGCCCTGCTCGCCGGCTCGGTGTACGGTCTCGGCCCCGGCTCGGCCACCGCATCGAGCCACCGGGAGGCGCCGCTCATCGCCGCCGACCCGGCCGTCGACAACACCGACCTGTACGCGTTCGTCAGCCCCGAACGCCCCGGCTACCTGACCTTCATCGCCAACTGGCAGCCGTTCGAGGAGCCCAACGGCGGCCCCAACTTCTTCCCGTTCGCCACCGACGCCACCTACCTCATCAAGGTCGACAACGACGGCGACGCCAGGCCCGACGCCGTGTTCCGCTGGAAATTCCAGAACATCGACAAGCGCGGGAACAGCACGTTCCTCTACAACAACGGCCCGGTCACCTCGCTCGACGACGAGAACCTGCTGTTCCGGCAGACGTACACGCTCGAGTCGTCGTTCAACGGCGAACCGTTCAAGACCCGCGCCCAGGGCGTGCCGGTCGCGCCGTCGCAGGTCGGGCGGGCGTCGATGCCCGACTACGGCACGCTGCGCGACCAGGCCACCCGTACCCTGCCCGGGGGTTGGAAGACCTTCGCCGGTCAGGCCGACGACCCGTTCTTCCTCGACCTGCAGGTCTTCGACCTGCTCTACGGCGGTGACCTGAGCGAGACCGGCACCGACACGCTGGCCGGCTACAACGTCAACACCATCGCCCTGCAGGTGCCGTTCTCCGACGTCGCGCTGCGCGGCGACGCCGCCCGCAACCCGGTGGTCGGCATCTGGACGACCACGGAACGGGATCGGATCCGGGCGGCCGACGGGTCCTCCTCCGGCGGCGGCAAGGTGCAGGTCTCCCGCCTCGGGAACCCGCTGGTCAACGAGGTGGTCGTGCCGGCCGGCCTGAAGGACACCTTCAACGCCACCCCGCCCGAGCGGGACGCGAAGATCCCCGCCCTGGTCAAGCGGGTGACCAACCCCGAGGTGCCGCAACTGCTCCAGCAGATCTACCAGATCCCGGCGCCCGCGACGCCCCGCAACGACCTCGTCGAGATCTTCCTGACCGGCATCACCACCAAGGCCGGCGGCCCGATCAAGGCCGACCTGAATTCGCAGCTCAACAACGCGGACGTACGGGCCGGGAAGTTCCAGCCCTCGGAACAGCTGCGACTGAACCTGTCCGTCCCGGTGGCCGGGCAGCCGAACCGGCTCGGGGTGCTCGGCGGTGACCTGCAGGGCTTCCCGAACGGGCGGCGGCTCACCGACGACGTGGTGGACATCGAGTTGCAGGCCCTGGTCGGTGCCGCGCAGACCGGCAAGCTGGTGGACGCGCTCGCCACCGGCGACGGCGTGGACGCCAACAACACCGGCTTCGGCGACCGATTCCCCTACCTGGCCCTGCCCAACGCGGTCGCGGTGAACACCTCGTCATCCCCCGCCGCCTCGGCTCCCCCCGTCGGCGCCGGCCTGCCCGACGCCTCGCAGTCCGGTGGGATCGCCGCCCCGGCCGCGAACCTCGCCGCCGCCGAGTCGACCGACTCCTGGATGACCAAGCCCGTCGCCTATGCGACCGGCGCGACCGGCTTCGGTGCCCTGATCCTCGCCCTCGGCCTGTTCGCCTTCATGCGGCGCCGCCGGCGCCCGCGGGTCGTCGCCGACCCGGATCAGACGCTCCCGATGTGAACCACCCCGGGTGGGCGCCCCCCGCGTCCACCCGGGGTCTCTCCTGTGGAGGAACACCGTGCGCCGCATCCTGTTCTGCCTCGGCCTAGTGGCCGCCCTGCTGCTCGTGGCCGGCATCGTGACCCGGCCCCGGAACACTCCCGTCTCCGCCGCTCAGCCCTCTGCTCCCCGGGACAACCGGATCGCCCGCGCCCAGCAGCACCTGCGCGACGTGCCCGGCGACTGGGCCGGCTGGGCCGCGCTCGGCGGCGCCTACCTCGAGCAGGCCCGGGTCACCGCCGACCCGGCGCTCTACCCTCAGGCCGAACAGGCCGCCCGCAAGTCCCGGGCACTGCGCCCCAACGGCGACGCGCTGATCGTGCTCGGCGCGCTGGCCAACGCCCGCCACGACTTCAGCACCGCCCGCGACCAGGCAAAATCCGCACTCAAGATCCAACCCAACGACGGCGACGCGTACGGCGTACTGGCCGACGCCCTCACCCAACTCGGCGACCGGCCGGGCGCCACCGAGGCCGTGCAGCACATGCTGGACACCCGCCCCGGCCTGGCCGCGTACGCCCGCGCCTCCTACGACCTGGAGTTACGCGGCCAGATCGGGCCGGCGGAATCGTTGATGCGGCGGGCCCTGTCCGACGCGGTGGACCCGCACGACGCTGCGTTCTGCCACACCCAGTTGGGCGACCTGGCCTTCGGCCGGGGAGACCTGCGGTCCGCCGCCGACGAGTACGCCGCGGCGCTGGCCGCCGATCCCTCCGCCACCGCCGCCCAGCGCGGCCGGGCCCGGCTCCGCGCGGCGCAGGGCGACCTGCCCGGCGCCCTGGCCGACTACGCCGACCTGACCGCCCGCCTGCCCGGCCCGGCCTACCTGATCGAGTACGCCGAGCTGCTCAACATCGCCGGCCGCCCCGCCACCGACCAGCTCTTTCTGGCCGCCGCCGCCCAGCAACTGTTCACCGCCAACGGCGGCCAGGACGGCCTCACCACCGCTGCCCTGGCCCTGGCCACCGGCCGCCCCGCCGACGCGGTGGCCGCCGCCCGGGCCGAGTGGTCCCGCCGGCACCATCCGGACGTGGCCGACACGCTGGCCTGGTCGTTGCACGCGGCCGGCCAGGACACCGAAGCCCTCCGTTACGCGCGTCTGGCCGGCACCCAGCCCGCTTCCTACGCCTACCACCTGGGCGTCATCCATCTGTCCCTCGGCCACGTCGCCGAAGCCCGCACCGAGCTGAGCCGCGCTCTGGCCACCAACCCGTACTTCTCACCCACCGACGCCCCCAACGCCCGCCGCGCCCTCGGAGCCCTCCGATGAGAATCCGCCGCCTGCTGACCGTGCTGGCCGTCACCGCCGCCGCCGTAGCGTTCCTGGCCACGCCGGCCCAGGCCCACCCGCTCGGCAACTTCTCGATCAACCAGTACGCCGGCCTCACCCTCAGCCCGTCCCGGGTCGACGTGCTGGCCCTGGCCGACATCGCCGAGATCCCGACCCTGCAGGACAGGCCCCAGATCGACATCGACGGCAACGGCCAGTTGTCCCCCGCCGAGACCGCGGCCTACGCGGTGTCGGAGTGCGGCCGGTACGCGACCGGCCTGTCCGTCACGGTCGACGACAACCGTCTGAACTGGACGGTCACCGCGCCCACCTACCAGATCAGGCCCGGTGCGGGCGGTCTGGCCACCAGCCGCCTCTCCTGCCGGCTGTCCGCGCCGGCCGCGCTGACGAGCCGGGCCACCCTCCGGGTGACCAACGACTACCGCGCCGGCCGGGTGGGTTGGCGCGAGCTGACCGCGACCGCCGACGGCGTACGCCTGAACTCGGCGTTACCGGCCACCAGCGTCAGCCACGAACTCACCGATTACCCCCGGGACCTGCTCTCGTCGGCCCCCGACGTGCGGTCAGCCGTTATTCGGACCGGTGAATCCGGCACCGCCGCGACCGCCAAGCCCGGCCTGAGCGGTGCCGCCCCCGATTGGCTGGCCGCCGCCCAGTCCCGCATCGAGTCGGCCGTCGGCGGCCGACTGACCCCGGTGGTGGTCGCCCTGGCGTTCCTGCTGGCCCTGCTGCTGGGCGCCGGCCACGCCGCCCTGCCCGGCCACGGCAAGACGGTGATGGCCGCGTATTTCGCGGGCCGAAAGGGCCGGGTAAGGGACGCCCTGGCCGTCGGCGGCACGGTGACCCTCGCCCACACCGGCGGCGTCCTGGCGGTAGGCCTGCTGCTGACAACATCAACGGCCCTGGCCGGCGAGCAACTACTGTCCTGGCTGGCCGCCGCCAGCGGCCTGCTGGTGACGACAGTAGGCATCGGAATGCTGGTCACGGCCCTACGCAATCGGCGCCGCCAGCCCAGCCACCACGAGCACGAACTTTCCGGCCATCGTGGGCACGGGCATTCGCACCGTCTTCGGGGCCGGCATCGCCACGATGGTCATTCGCACGGGCACGACCAGCATGGCGGTGGCCATTTCCACTCTCCCGGTGAGCATGGGCATGGGCGGCTCGGGCTGGCCGGGATCGGGCTGGCGGGTGGGCTGGTGCCGAGCCCTTCGGCGCTCGTGGTGCTGCTGGGCGCGATCGGGTTGGGGCGCACGATGCTCGGCGTGCTGCTCGTCCTCGCGTACGGAATAGGGATGGCCGGCACCCTCACCGCCGTCGGTCTCCTCCTGGTCGTCGCCCGGCGCAGGCTGGGCGGCTTCGCCGCCCGCGCGGGCCGTACCACCCGCCTGCTGAGCCGCCTCGCGGCCGGCGCACCCACCGCCACCGCAACCCTGGTCGTCCTGGTCGGCTTGGGCATGGGCCTCCGCGCCGTGTCCTGACCGTTCGCCTGCTCTCGTGCCTTCCCGAGCCTCTGCGGCAAGCGCTCCCACCTAACGGGCCGCAGCCTGTGGGGTTGACCTCGGGGTGGTGGGGGCGTTTTGCTGCCGGGCATGAGTGAAGCCAGCGTTGAGCGGCGGCTGTGGTCGTTGTTCGAGCCCGTGCATGCGGTCACCTACTTCGCGCCCGAGGGTGGGGCCGCTTTTGAGGCGGCCGGGCTTCGGGGGTATTGGCGGCGTTATTTTGCCGGGCGGGCGGCGCCGCTCGGGGCGGTCGGGGCCGGACCGGTCATTGCCGCGTTCTTCGGGTTCGCGCCGGGCATGGTCACCCGGGCGCTGCCGGACATCTGGACCCGGATCACGCCGCAGGCCGCGCTCGACGCCCGGCGGGACGGCGCCCGCGCCGCGCTGGAACCGCTGCTCGACGGCGTGCCCGTGGATGAGGTCGCCGATCTGCTGGAAGGCGCCGCGCGGGCGGTCGACCGGCCGGGGCGGGTGCTCGGGGCGGCCAACGCCGACCTGCCCTGGCCCGACGAAGCCCTCGACCGGCTCTGGCACGCCGCGACGATTCTGCGTGAGCATCGGGGTGACGGGCACGTGGCCGCGCTGCTCACCGCCGGGGTCGACGGCTGCGAGTCGCTGGTCTGGCGGTGCGGCCGGGACGGGGTGCGGGAGAGCATGCAGCCGGCACGGGGCTGGACCGATGAGGAGTGGGAGGCGGCCGCTGGTCGGCTGCGGGAGCGGGGCTGGCTCGCCGCGGACGGTTCGACCACGATCGTCGGCGAGGAGGCGTACGCCGAGGTGGAAGCCGTCACGGACCGCCTGGCCGGACGCCCGTGGCGGGAACTCGGCGCCGCCGCCACCGAGCGGTGCGCGACGCTGCTCGAGCCGATCGCGGCCCGGATCCTGCCGTTGCTGCCCGACAACAACCCGATTCCGCTCCGGCCTCAGGGGCAGGCCGCGCGGTAGCCGACGTCCGGGATCGGACCACCTCGGACAGGTACGCGGCGCCGGGGTCAGGGCGGTGACGGCCGGCGCCGCGTACGGGGACGGGCCGATGCGGGTGTTCACCGGCCGCCTCTCCGGAGTGTGCGAGCACCGGCGGTCGGTGACCTCCTACCTCCTGGCGAAATGACCAGCCGGTTCGCCGATTTGGGACGGCGCTTTCCCGGCGTACGCATGCTGCCGAAACTCTCGGTCCTGGATCGCCGATAGTTTCCGAAACTTATTGACACATTTCGATGGGCTGGCCAAGACTGGACGATGCTCCCCGGGAGCGCTCCCATACCGTCCGTAAAGGAGCCCCTGTGATTCCCCGAAGAATCGGCTCGGCCATCGTCGCGCTGGCGGCAGCGGTCGCGGCCATCTCCATCCCCGCCCTCACCACCCCCGCCCAGGCCGCCGTCGGCGTCGAGGACGAAGGTGCCGGCTGCGCGGTGCCCACCCTGCCCGACGCCGGCTCCCTGCCCACCAACGCCAAACTCCCCGACCCCTTCAAGAAGATCGACGGCACCCGGATCACCAACGTGGCCGACTGGACGTGCCGCCGCGAAGAGATCAAAAAACAGGCCGAGAAATACGTGTACGGCGAGAAGCCCGCCAAGCCCAGCAGCGTGACCGGCACGGTGTCGTCCACCAACATCACCGTGAACGTGTCGCACCAGGGCAAGAGCTCCAGCTTCTCGGCGAGCGTCTCGCTGCCCAGCGGCACCGGCCCGTTCCCCGCCGTCGTCGTCCTCGGCGGATTCGGGGCGGACACCAACACCATCAAGGCGGCCGGCGCAGCGGTCATCAACTACGACCCGTACTCGGTAGGAAAAGAAGGAACCGGGCGCACCAACAAGCAGGGTGCGTTCTACAGCATCTACGGCGCGACCAGCCCGACCGGCCTGCTGATGGCCTGGGCCTGGGGCGTCAGCCGGATCATCGACGTGATCGAGCAGTCCGGCGGCAACATCCTGCGCCCCGACGCCACCGGGGTCACCGGTTGCTCCCGGTTCGGCAAGGGCGCGTTCGTCATCGGTGCGTTCGACCAGCGCATCGCCCTGACCATGCCGATCGAGTCGGGCAGCGCCGGCGCGCCGATCTTCCGCGGCATCCCCGGCGAGGGCGCGCAGAGCCTGAGCAGCGCGTACGGCGAGCAGCCCTGGCTCGGCGACGCGTTCAGCCCGTTCGTCAGCGCACCGACCAAGCTACCGATCGACACCCACGAGGTGGTCGGGATGTTCGCGCCCCGCGGGCTGTTCATCATGGACAACCCGCACATCGTCAACCTGGGGCCGAAGTCGGCCAGCGTGGCAGCGCTGGGCGGGGCCGAGGTCTACAAGGCGCTGGGAGCCGGCAGCAACATCACCTACTGGTCCGACATAACCGACGGCAACCACTGCGCGAACCGGGCCGAATGGACCACGCCACTGCAGCAGAACATCCGCAAGTTCCTGCTCAGGACCGGCAACGACCCGGGCACCATCCGAATCTCCAGCAAGGCGCAGGGCAGCCTGTCGAGCTGGGTGGACTGGACGACGCCGGTGCTCGGCTCGGGCCCGTCGACCCCACCCTCGACACCGCCGTCCACGCCCCCCTCGACACCGCCCTCAACCCCGCCGTCCACCCCGCCCTCGTCACCGCCGGCCGGTGGTTGCTCGGCGTCCGTGGCGCTCAATTCGTGGTCGGGCGGATTCGTGGCGACGATCCGGGTGACCGCCGGCTCGTCCCCGATCAACGCCTGGTCCGTGGGCCTGACCCTGCCCTCGGGCGCCACCATCACCAGCGCCTGGAACGTCAACCGCAGCGCCAGCAGCGGCCCGGTCCAGTTCACCAACGTCGCCTACAACGGCAAGCTGTCGGCCGGCGGCTACACCGAGTTCGGCTTCCAGGCCACCGGTAGCAGCACCACCATGACCCCCACCTGCACCGCGACCTGATCCCTACTCACCGCTCGGGCGGTGGCGTCGCTGCCGCCCGAGCCTCACCGGCCCACACGCGTCCGACCGCGACGAGGTCCGCGTCGGCTCGGTCGATCACCAGGATGGTCTCGCCGGTCCGCCTGGTGCGCGGCGTTGGATGATCAACCCCAAGAACGTGAACAGGTTGCCCGGTCGTCACGTCACGCAGGCGCGGAACGCCGACGAAATCACCGTTGAGGGTCACTACGACAGCGATGAGCCCACCTCGGGCCGGAATGTCGAAGACCTCGTTGACGCGAAACTCGATTGCCGTCATGGCGGATTGTTCCTAAACCGTTCCAGGGCCGGGATCTCGCTGTCGTACGCCTCGTCCTCAAGCTCTCGCAACGGCCGGTCGAGGTGCTCCCCGGCCCGTTGCTGGACGACATGAGTGTGCTCGTGGGCGATGGTAGCCGCCAGTGTGTCGTCGTCCGCGAAGCTGGCCGGGCCGAGACGGATCTGCGTGCCGTTCAGCTCGGACGGCGTGTAGGCGCCGGCGTCCATGTAGTCGAGGTACCGGATCTCCTCCGGATCGCTGATGATCACGACATCGACGTCCTCGAGGTCGATATCCATCCGGCCGGCGACGTCGTGGACGTTGTCCAGAGTCATCGGAGTGCCGGGACCGTTGTCGAGGACGTCCTGGTTGCTGCGCACGGGACTCTTGCTGAAGAAGTGCGGGCTCGACGGCACATCCGGCGTTTCCGCTACCGGGTCCGATCGGCTCAGCCGTCGAAGCGCCTGTTTGAGGCCGTCGAGAACGCCGGTCAGGTCGTCGAGTTTGCCGCTCAGCTTGCGGAGGCTGTTCAGGAGTGCGCGAACAAAATGCTGAATCTTGTTGACCCACTTCGCGACCAGGGCCGCGACCTCGCCGACAACGACGGGGGTAGCCAGGCCGAGGGTCAATCCCTCCTCGGCGAGCCACTGCGGAAGCCGCGCCGCGAGGGTGGCCACGAATTGGGCGATCAGGTCACGGACTATGCCGCGGACGAGACCCACCAGCAGCCCCGCGCCTTCGACGGCGTACGAGATCGCCCCCGACGCCGTGGCAATTCCGCCGACCGCCTCGAGTTGCTGGGCCGCATGGGCCCGGTATGCCTCGCCCGCGGCACCGATCCACTCAGCGACCTGGGTGCGCACCGCGTCGGCGTACTGCTGATGAATCTCGATAGTGAACGTCGAGACGTTCCGCCACGTGACGGCGTGCGCGGCGATCTCGTCGGCATTTCCGGCAAGCCAGTCCAGCGCCTCCTTCAGCGGCTTGACGTGCTCCATCAGCCAACTGACACCCCAGGCCACCAGGGAGCCGAGCGGGTCGATCACGGTGGTGAGGACGTCAAGAGTGCCGCCCACCCCGCCCAGCGTGGTGTCCACCCAACTGTTGTCGTGAATTCCGCTGCTGATCTGTGCGGCGTCCTCGACCAGACCGAGACCCGTGTACCAGGTCGTCGAGCTGTGCGCCTCGGCGACCAGCGGGTTGTCACTCACAATGGCAGCACGCTGCCGGAGCCACCGGCATCGTCCACGCGGCGAGCGCTGCCGGTGTCCGCCGCGTCCATCGCCGCGGCGGTCCCTCGCAGTTTCAGCGCGGTCTCGTTCAGTGCGTCCGCCGCATCGGTCATGACCTCGACGGCACTGGAGAACAACGGGCTCAACAAACCGGGCAGGAACTGGCACAACTGCCCGTACGCCCGGCTGTCCATGGTCACCTCGCGCACGGCCGACCTGGCCTGCACCATCCGGTCCGACGCCTCGGTCACCGCGGCAGCGTGGTGCAACACCGAGGCGGCCGGGAACTGCACGCCCTCCGCGCCGGACGTCATCGGTCGTCCTCGTCGCGCGTAGTGGAATACCGGGAATCGAATGACTGGATGACCGCGCGACCGGTTTCGGTGTCTTCGCCGACCGTCGCCCGCACCTCATCGGCCACCCGACGGGAAAGCGCGGCCTGGGCGTTCCGAATGACCAGGAGGATCTCCTGCGCGAGCTGTGAACCGGACAACTCGTGGACCCGATCGTCCAGGTCGAGGCTGTCCACCTGCCCGGTCGCGCCGACCGTCACACGTATCGCGCCATCTCGGCCCTCCGCCGAGCCCGTCAACGCCGCCACGCGCCGTGAAAGCTCCACACTGCGCTGTGCCTGCGTGTTGACCTGCGCTACCCAGGAGTCCAGCCATTCCTCGGCCGCATCGATGTCACTCACTGCACACCACCCATCGACGGTTATTGACAGGTTAGCGAGTTGCGGCCACTCATCCTTTTGGTCATGGGTAGCTAAACACTTTGTCCGTATTTGTACTCACAGCTCGAAACGCCCCTCTCTTGCGCGGGCTCGGCCGGATAGGTCCGTAATGTCCGACCTAACGAGAGCGGAATCCCCCTCCGCTTGTCTACGCAGGAGGTACCTCATGAAGAAGACGATGATTCGGATGTTCGCGGCGGTCGCACTGGCCGGCGCGGCCGGGTCGGTGGCGCTGACGCTGGCGACGGCCGGGTCCGCTTCGGCGGCCGGACGGGGCCCGCAGCCGGTTTCCAACCGGCTGACCACGGTCAAGGCCAACACCCCGAGCTGGGTCAACATCTTCTGGCGTACGAACCGGCCGGTGTGCGCGGTTCGCGTGTCGGTCGACGGTGGCCGCGAGGTGGCCGTTGCATACCCGGGTATGCGCCGCAGCACCACGTTCACCACCGGTGACTCGCTGCGCCCGGGCCGCACCGCCGTCACCCCGATCCGGGTCACCCCGGTCCGCCGGACCAGCGGCGTCTCCATCCTGCGCGCCACGGTGTCCTACACGGACTGCAGCCGTAAGGCCCGCACCCAGTTCACCCAGGCCACCCTGGCGCTGCCGGTCATCCGCACCGGTCGCCCGATGGGCCAGCAGTTCCCCGGCCAGCAGGGTCACCAGGGCCAGCAGGGCCAGCAGTTCCCGGGCCAGCAGGGTCACCAGTTCCCGGGCCAGCAGGGCCACCAGGGCCAGATGCCGGGCCAGCAGCACCAGGCCCCGGTCCAGCACGGCCAGCAGCAGCACCAGGCCCCGGTCGCGCCGGTTGCCCCGGCCGCTCCGGCCGCCCCGGTTCGCCGTTGATCCTCCGGTGACGCCGCTCCCCTGATCTTCCCCGGGGGAGCGGCACCGCCGTTTGTTCAGCAGGTCAGGTTTCCGCCGGCGGAGACGCCGAGGATGCCCACGAACTGGTTGTACAGGTTGACCCGGCTCTGCACCTGGGCCGGGTTTCCGCCGTTGCACTCGATGCTGTTGATCGCCCGGATCGTGGTGCCGAAGCCCTGCCCGTTGACCATGGCGTTGTGCGACGTCGTGCCGGCCGCGCCGGTGCCGGTCATCCAGTACCACAGGCCGGTCTGCCAGGAGATGGACGAGTTGGTGGCGACCAGGTTCGGGTTGTTGAGCAGGTCGACGCCGAGCGCATTACCGGCCGCGTAGTAGTTGAAGTTCCAGCTCAGCTGGATCGGCCCGCGACCGTGGTAGGCGGACTGCCCGGCCGGGCACCCGTACGGCTGCGAGGTGTCGCAGTAGTGCGGCCAGTTCGCCGTGTTGATCTCGTCGATGTAGACCAGGCCACCGGTCTCGTGACCGACATTGGCCAGGAAGGCCGCGGCCTCCTGCCGTTTCACGGCATCGCTGCCGGAGGTCGCGAAGGACGGGTACTTCTTCATGGCGTCAACCAGACCGGCGTACGTGTAAAAGCCGTTGCGTCCCGGGAACATCTGGTTGAACTGGGCCTCGCTGACCACGAACCCGCTGGTGTTCCCGCCGCCGCCGGTGCTGCCACCGCCGCTTCCGGTGCAGGTGTAGGGCGACCAGAACCAGGTGCTGATCACCGGGTCGTACCCCGGGTTCTCGTGGGTGGCCTGGTAGAACTGCCCGTTCGTGTAGCGCACGATGGCGCCGACCGCGTAGGACTGCCCCGCGACCCAGTTCGGGTAGCTGCAGGTGGTCCCGCCGCCGCCACCGCCGGTGCTGCCGCCGTCGCAGGACCCGTTGTCCTGCCAGACCCCCGAGCCGCCGGTGCTGGGGGATTCGCCCTGGGTCCACCACTTGGCGGCCCAGTTGTGGCTGTTGTAGGAGGCGGTCATCCCACCGGTGTACACCGCGCTGTTGTTGTAGGGGGTAACACACGCGGCGGCGGCCTCGGACGCCAACATCGGTGCCACGGCACCGACCAGACCCAGGCCGACGACGGCCAGCAGGGCGAGCAGACGTTTTCTCTTCACGCATCGACGCAACCAAATGCCTCAGGGTCCGTCAATATTTGTAAACAAACTTAAGTAGATCGGGCAACCAGACGTACACCAAAGGGGACCGTCCAGTTGATGTGTTCCGTCCGGCCCGTACCGGTAAACCTTGAAGGGTGACTGAGCCCGGCAAGATGTCTTGGATCGCCCGCATCTTCTTCGCGCTCGTCGCCGTCGGCGCGGTCGTCTGCGGCATGATCGGTTTCCACGACTACCTGCACGGCAAACCGCTGTACGGCAGCGGTCCCCTCGACCTTCTCTACTACAGCCTCCAACTGTTCGTCCTGGACGCCTCGCCGCTGCAGAACGCCGTCGGCCTGCCGCTGTTGCTGCAGATCGCCCGGTTCGCCGCCCCGATCGTGACCGTCTACCTGATCATCCTGGCCACCCAGGCGCTGATCCTCGGCAGCCTGCAACAGGCCCGGATCAACGTCATGCGCGGACACTCGATCCTCTGCGGACCGCACGAACTGACCCGGCGACTGGCCGAGCAGATCCGCGATGAAAAGGGCAAGGTCGTCGTGATCAGCCCCGAGCCCGCCAAGCCACACGTGCGCGGCCGCGCCCTGCACATGGTGGGCGACCCCCGGCGGCCCGCGGTGCTCGCCCGCGCCGGACTGCACCGGGCGAAGGAGGTGATCACCGTCGGGCTGGACAACGTCCGCAACGCCGAGGTGGCCATCGCCGTCGACGCGGTGAACCAGGCGAAGGGTACGAGGGTCGTCTGCTACGCCGAGGCACAGGACCGCGGTCTGTTCGAGGCGGTGATCCGGCAGGAGGTCGGCTCGGACGGCGGCCGCGTCGACGTGTTCTCCCGGCACGACCGCACCGCCCAGGGGTTGCTCGACCACGTGCCCCCGGCCGACCCGGGCTCCCCGGTGCTGATCATCGGTTACGCGGGCCTGGGCCGGATGCTCGTCGACCGCCTGATGCGGTACTGGTCGGAGGCGGCCGGCGCCGCCGACAGCCTCCGCGTGCTCGATCGGGCCCTGTCCGAGACCGATCTGAAAGCCCGCCACCCCGATCCCCAGGGCCGGATCACGGTGACCGCCGCCGACCACGACCCGGCCTGGCTCACCACCATCGACCAGCTCAAGGTGGCCGCGGCCGACGGCACGATGCGGGTCCCGGAGCGGGTCTACGTCTGCCTCGACGACGATGCGACCGCCATCGCGGTGGGCAACGTCGCGCTGCGGCTGCTGGCCGGCCACGAGTCCACCGTGGTGGTCGCGGTGGCCCACAGCTCCTCGCTCGGCGCGGCCGCCGTCCGGCGCGAGGTGCAGACCGGCACCACCATTCCGGCCCCGAGCCCGGTCCGCGAACTGGAGAAAGCCAAGCTCGTGCTGGTCAGCGTCATCCGCACGGTCTACGCGATCGCCGCGATCCGCACCGGCACGAACGAGACGCTGGCCCGGGCCATCCACGACACCTATCTCGAACGGGAGTCGAAGTCACCCAACCCGAGCCCCTCGGCCGTGGCCTGGGAGGACCTGCGCCCCTACCTCCAGGACTCCAACCGGGAACAGGCCTGGGACATCGCTCCCAAACTGGCGTTGATCGGCTACACCGTCATCCCCGCGACCGGCCCGATCACCCCACCGGTGATCAGCGCCGATCACGCGGACATGCTCGCCGAGGTCGAGCACCGGCGGTGGATGGCCGAGCGGATGGCCAAGGGCTGGAGCTACGGCGAGCATTTCGACCGGGCCCGCAAGGTGCACCCCGACCTGGTCGGCTGGGCCGACCTGCCGGAGCCCCGGCGAAAGATCGACCGCGACTTCGTGCTGGCCATCCCCGACCAGCTGGCCACGGCCGGCCTGATCATGGTCCGCACCCGGTAACGCTCACACCAGCCGCACCGTGGTGAGGCAGCACAGGGTTCGGCTCATGACCACCATGCTGGTCGGCCGTCCCTCCACTTTGAGCTCCCGGACCCTATGATCACGAGGCTCATCAACGGGGGACACATGAACAGACGACTGATGGCCGCCGGGACGGCCCTGCTCGCCGCGATGGCAGCAACCATTTTCGGGCCGTCGCCGGCTCAGGCCGCGGATGCACCGATCACCGACGTCGGGCTCGCCGAGGGCACCATTGTCAACGGGCCGATCGCGTTCTGGCCGAAGATTGCCGACGGGGCCGACATCGCGGCTATCAAGATTTACGCCGTCGCCGGCAGCTTCGGGGATGTGTCCCAGGGCGACTACGCGGCGCCGTGGATGCTGGAATGGGACCCGGCATACTTCCGGGACGAGGATGTTTCACTCTCGCTGTTCGCGATCGACAGTGCCGGCAACTGGACCCAGACCGCCCCG
Organism: Paractinoplanes toevensis; assembly: GCF_018332695.1. Taxonomy (GTDB): domain Bacteria; phylum Actinomycetota; class Actinomycetes; order Mycobacteriales; family Micromonosporaceae; genus Actinoplanes; species Actinoplanes toevensis. The sequence goes on along the minus strand of NZ_BOQN01000026.1, from coordinate 27,960 downwards.
GTGACGGTGTATGTCGACAAGAACGGGCCCAAATACCAGATCGAGAACCCGCTCGAGCCCGGGTGGGGTTGGTACCTCAGTGTTCGTCAGCCGATCCAGATCAGCGCCTCCGACCGCGCCGGCGTGAACCGCGTCGAGCTCTGGCAGGACGACAGGCTCGTGCGGACCGTCGGTCTCGGCGACAGCGTCTCCGGCAAGGCGAGCCTCCTGCTCGACCCGGCCACCCGGAACGGCACCGCCAACCTGCGGATCCGCGTCATCGACCGGTTCGGCAACATCACCTGGAACGACTTCGACCCGATCGTCGACAACGACCCGCCGACCGGGATCTTCCGCCCGTCCGGCACGTACCTTCGAGGCACGTTCACCGCCGCGACCGACGATTACCGGGACAACATCTGGGTGCTTTCCATGGCCAGTTATCTCGACGACCACAAGGGCGGCGGGGTCACCAAGGGAAAGCCGATGCGCGTGAGCGTCAACACTCGCGTGGTGAAGGACGGCCGGCACACCCTCTCCTTCGAGCTCGCCGACCTGGCCGGCAACATCGGCACGGTCCGGCGAACCGTCTACATCGACAACACGCTCCCGTCGATCGCCCTGACCTCGGCGCCGAAGAACAATGCCAAGCTGAAGAAGAAGGTCACGCTCAAGGCCAAGGCCGGCGACACGTACGGCGTGGCAACGGTCCAACTGCTCGTCAACGGCAAGGTGGTCGCCGCCGACACGAAGGCCGGTTACCAGTTCACGCTGAACCCGGCGAAGTACGGCAAGAAGTTCACCGCGCAGATGCGGGCCTACGACCGGGCGGGCAACGTGCGTTACTCCGCGAAGCGCACCTATCGCCGCTGACCGCTCTTCTGCGCACCCCGGTCAGGGGCGCGGGATGCCGCCGCCGGAATCCGACGGCAGCGTCAGCTCGGTGCTGGGTCGTTCCCAGATCCGGGTCGGGTCGTACAACGGGTCCACATGCCACAACCGGACGGCGATCGTCGGCGCCAACAGGCGGCCGTCGCGCACACTGGCCGTATTGCCGGTGGCCAGGGTGATCGATGGCAGGTTCAGGGTGGCCAGTTCGTCTCGGGTCAACCGTTCGGCCGGGAGCAGTGCGTCGGCCAGCATGGCGGCGTCGTAGGCCGGGACCAGGAACGATCCCAGGTCGTTGGCCGTGCAGGGCTGGCTGTTCCGTTTGGCCGCGGCGTCGAGGGTGCAGGCGCGCAGCAGTTCCCCCTCGGGTCCGGCCTGGGTTCGGTCGGCGCAGGCGAACCCCGCGGGAAGCTTCAGCAGGGCGGCGGACGCCTGCGCCTGGGCGGTCAGAGTCGCGTACGCCGATGGGCTGAGATCCGCGCAGGCCGGCCCGCTGGCGTAGTAGTCGATCGGCCAGTTCGCGTTGGTCACGGCGCGCAACTGGTAGTCGGCGATGAACCGGCTCACCGAGCTGTCCGCGATGACCAGCCGGGGCTTGCTGTGGCCGCAGAGACTGTTGACCCGCTGGACGAACTCGGCGAACCGGGTCCAGCGATCGGCGAAGAACAACACCGTGGGCGGTCCGTCGGCCGGCCCGGCGCAGACCGAGGCGTCCAGGCCGGCCAGGTCGGGCACCCGGCGGCCGGTCGCGTGCGGCACCGCCCGCAAGGCGGTGAGCAGGTCGTTCACCAGCGACGTCGTGTACTGGTCGGTGGGATCCGGATGCTGAAAGATGTCGAGCCGGAAACCGTCCGGGAAGAGATGGGTCAGCCGGGCCGCGGTGTCCTCGGCGAAGTCCATGTTCGACGCGCCCAGTTGCAGGTAGCCCGGCCGGTCGACGAACGGCCGGCTCGGCGCGCCGAGGTCGGCGAGCAGGTTCGGCGCGATGAACGGGATGCCGGCGTCGAGCAGCCGGTTGATGGCGCGCTGGGTGCTGTCCCGGCTGTCGCCGCCGCCGATGACGACCATGCGGCCGAGCGAGTCTCGCCGCTCGACGATCATCCGGGCCACGTCCTCGATGTGCCGCACGTCCTGGGTGGCGTCGGCGATGACGACGTGCAGCCGGTGGCCGCCGTCGACGGCGGCGAGCTGGGTCTGCGCGAAGAGCAGCCCGCGCAGCTGGTCGCGCTCCGACGGGTAGTCCCGCCCGTCGCTGCACCGGGTGCTGTCGGAGGGCACCGTGTCGCAGGACAGCGAGCCGAGCCAGACGACGGTGAGGTCGCCGTCGTCGATGGAGCGGTTGTTGTTGAGAAGCTTCTGCTGCAGCCCGCGGGTGACCGGGTCGATGCCGAAAGCCTCCGGGGTGAACACGCCGGTGCCGCTGTCGTCGAGCAGCCCGTAGCAGTGCCCCTGCGCGTCGGTGCGCAGCATGATGATGCCGCCGGCGCGGGGCAGCGTGTAGCAACTGTGGGTGACGCCGGGCAGCCACGCGTCCCGGGCCACCCCGAGGGTGCCCAGGGTGACCGTGAGAACCACCAGAACCACCTGGTGCCGCAGCGTGAGCCGGCTTCCGCCGTCGTCCTTGCGGCGGGCGAAGATCCGGCTGTTGAGCTGCCCGAACAGCGGATTGGAGATCACCACGGGGAGCACCACGGCGGCCACCGAGATGGCCAGGCCCCGCGCGTCCGACCCGCCCCGGAACATGTCCGCCGCGAAGACGGTGACGACCGCCAGGATCGCGGCGAGCGCACACACGATCAGCCACGCCGCCGAGTCCTTGCTGGTCAGGGCGCCGAAGAGGCCGAGCAGGGCGGCGACCAGGGCGACGCCGAGGGTGAGACGACCGGTGACGGCGACGTCGACGACCACGACGACTAGGGCGAGTACGGCGGCGAGCGCCGCGTGCTCGGTGAGCGAACTGGCCTTCCTGGTCAGGGTCGATGCCTTCTCGGAACCGTCCACCAGATCCCTGACCCACGCGGGTCCGCGCATCAGGTAACCGCGCAGGTCCTCCCGTCGCCGGTACAGCAACCAGGTGACCACCGCCAACGCGGCGACGACCACGATCGTCACCAGGCCGACCACCGGCCCGCCCAGCAACACGGTGACCAGACCGGCGGCGACCAGTACGAAGGCGATCAGATTGAGCGCGGGCCGCAGCCGTTCGGCCAACTCCCGATTCGTACGCGTGCCCGGGTTACCCTCGGCCTTCTGCTCACCATCGGTCATGGCATCCTCACGTTGCGAAGCCTGGATGGCCCTGATGGTAAGGAACTCTGTCCACAACAGACAGGTATCCTGGAGCGCCTCAAACCGTGACGTTGCCGTCGGCCACGAACGCCATGGTCCGGGCCATCGCGGTTTCCCAGGCCTGCTGTTCAAGCTTGCGGTATTCGAGGATCTTGGCCTCGACCGCCAGTTCGGTGCCGAACTCGGCGTTGACTCGCATCTCACGGATCCGCATCTCGACCCGGCGGCGATGGTGCTCCCACTCGTCGAGCAGTTGGACCGGCGTGCGGGCGAGCACGTTCATCTCGGCCACCGTCAGGGCGGCCTGCGCCTCCATCTGGGCGAGCCGGGTCTCGGCCTCGCCGCCCTGGGCGACCCGCTGCTTGGCGTCCTCGGTGGCGATGGTCTTGAGGAGCGCGGTGTCGCGGACCCGCTCGTACTCCCCGGCCGGCGTGGCCAGCTTCATCACCAGCGGCACCAGGTCGACGAAGACGAAGAAGAGGACCATGAAGACCTCCACCCACAGCACCTGCGGGTGCTGCTTGCTGATCTGGTCGAGGGCGTTCACCCGGGCCAGGTAATCGGTGCTGAAGGTGCCCTCGATCGCGGTGAGGTCGGTGTCCCGCCGCTCGGCGATGCCGTCGGCCTTCGCCCGGCGATCCGCCGCCGCCCTGTCGTCGGCCGCCTGTGCCGTGATGATCTCCTGGTCGAGCGCCTCGATCTCCTTCGTCACCTCGTCGATCCGGTCGCCGACCAGGGCGCAGTTCGGGCCGCAACTGGCCTTGCCGCTGCTCACCCCGCACGCCGTCTTCTGGCTGGGCAGGTTGCTCTGCTCGTAGGTCTGCAGGTTGACCAGGCACTGCTTGTAGGAGAGCCGTTCCGTGCGTCGTTCCAGCAGGTCGGTGGCGGTCGCCTGCGCCACCGGGAGGGCGGCGATGTCCTGCTCGGCCCGGGCGGTGCGCTCGCTGATCGCGGTGCGGCGGTTCTCGTCGATCGTCTGCGTGATCGTGTCGTCGAACCAGAGCAGGACCAGCGGGTGGGCCACGGCGATACCGACAAAGATCGCGAAGACGAACCGCGCCGTCATCGAGACGGCGAGGCTGCCCAGGTGCCCGATCGTGGACTTGTGGGTGGTTGCGACGATGTAGCGGTCGATAGCGAGAACGACACCTCCCCAGAGCAGACCGGCTCCGAAGTAGATCAGCGGCTCGTCGGTGAGGGTGGAGATGGCGTACGACATGGCGCAGATGCCGAGTAGGGCCGGCACGAGGGTGAGCGTGCCGAGGCAGGTGAGCCGGATCTGCTCCGACCGCTGCATGTTGGTGCAGCCGCGGAGGATCACGTCATCGCCGCCCGCGAGCCAGATGAATAGCCGACGCATCCGCGTTCCTTTCCTCGCCAGGACGGCTCAGCGGGCGATTCCGCCGACCCGGTTGTTCAGCGACTCGATGAAGCCGTTGAGCAGCTTGCCGTTGAAATTGAAGTACATGTCGACCTGCTGCAGGGCCGACTGATAAGCCGGTCCCTGCAGCTCGGGCCGGCCAATTTTCTCGATCATGGCAAATTGGGGTTCCATGTCCGTCAGGAACTTGGAGCGCGCTGCATTCATGGTGTCGTTGAGCTCGGAAATCTTGGCGCTGGCGAAGGTGGCGAGTTGGGACTGCAGGTGCATTCCCTGCGCGGCGACCAGCGCGTCCGCGCTCTTGCGGGCGATCTCGATCTGGGCTGCGGTGTAGACCTCCAACAGCTCCCGCCGGGACTCGCTGAGCTGCCGCAAACCCTGAATGCCGATCCGCTGGCGCTCACGTTCGTACTGGCTGGGGAAGAGCCGCTGCCACACGCCGCGCCGGTTCGCCGCCTCGAGTGCGGCCTGCCGCGCACCCGCGTTCTCCGCCCGGATGTAGTCCTGCATACCGGCGGCGACCTCCTTGAGGTCGGAGAGGTTCGTTCCGGGAGTCTGTGAGATCGGCTGAATCGACATTTGCGAGCCCTTCTCGAAGGATCGAAACCTGTCTCGGGTGCAATTCACCCGGCCGGGTGAGAACCGCCCGCGCCGAAATGATCAATGGGGGCCTTTAACGGGTCGCTTACAATTCGTCAGGAAGAGGCCGATGGGTGATCTTCAGATAGCAATAGTGCCGCCCGCCCAGGGTGGCCGCCAGTGTTTCCTTGTTGCCAAGAAAAGAGGAAACAGCCATGACCGAGCCGGAGTCCGCTCCAGCGAGCATTGATCATTTCCAGGCAATCGGCGCCGAGTTGCGCCGACGGCGGGAAGCCCGGGGGATGTCGCTCGCCGATCTGGCGAAGGGCACCCACTACAGCCGCGGTTACCTGAGCCGGATCGAAAATGGACATATGCGGCTCACCCGCCGCATCGCTGAAGTCTGCGACACTGCCCTCGGCACCGGCTCCGACCTGGTCGACCTCGTGATGAACGAGCACGCCGAACCGCGCCGGGCGATCACCCCGCCGCGGGTGGACCTGCCCTCTCCGGCGAGCTTCTTCTTCGGCCGCGAACGAGACCTCGCCGACATCGTCGACCTGCTCTCGGACCGGTCGCCGGGCCGGCGGCGGGTCGTCGCGCTGCACGGCCTGCCCGGGGCGGGCAAGACCGAGCTTGCCGTGCAGGCGGCCAACGAGGTGGTCGAGCGGTACGACGCCGGGCTCTTCCTGGACCTGCACGGCTACACCGCGCCGCTCGACCCGGTGGACGTGATGAACCGGGTGGTGCGGCGGCTCGGCGTGCCCGGCGAGGTGATCCCGTACGACGCCGACGAGCAGATCGCGCTCTACCGGCGCACCGTGCGCCAGCGTCACCTGCTGCTGATCTTCGACAACGCGCGGGACGCCGGTCAGGTGTTCCCGTTGCTCGTCCCGGGCCACTCGGACATCATCGTCACGAGCCGGCTCCGGCTCTCCGCCCTGGACGAGGCGGCACACCGGCTGGTGGGGGAGATCGACCCGGTGGCGGCGCGCCGGCTCTTCGTCCGGGTCGCGGGCCTGACCACCCCGGATTCGGAGACCGGTGAGCAGATCGACCGGATCGTCGGCTACTGCGGCCACCTCGCGCTTCCGGTGCGGGCCGCCGCGGCCCGGCTCTCCGCCGTCGGCGGCTTGGACGAGCTCGCCCGCCGGCTGGCCGGTTCCGGCGCGGCGGCTGCGCTCGCCGATGGCCCCCGTAGCGTCGACGCGGCGCTCACATCGGCGTACCTCGCCCTCCCACCGGCCGCCGCCCGCGCGTTGCTGCTGCTCACCTTGCATCCGGGGCAGGACTTCGACGAGCGCGCACTCGGGCTGCTCGCCAACCTCCCGAACGCCACCCGGATGGCCCGTGATCTGGTCGACTCAGCGCTGCTGCGGCGGTTGAGCGACGGTCGGCTCGGCTTTCACGATCTGGTCCGATCGATCCTCACCGAACGGGCCGGCCATGAGATGTCGCCGGGGGAGGCCGCGGCGGCGATCCGCCGACTGCTGGCCGGGGTTCTCCACACCACCCAACACGCCGACCTGCTGATCACACCCGGCCGCTTCCGGGTGCCCGCCGTGACGCCGGATCCACCCGCGCCGATCGTTCACTTCGCCCATCGGCAGGCCGCCGCTCGCTGGCTCGAGGAGGAGCAGCACAACCTGGCCAGGCTGGTCGAGGTGGCCGCCGACGCCGGGATGCCGGAGACCAGCTGGAAACTGGCCTACGCGCTGCGGGACTTCTACTTCCGGACCAAGCGGTGGGCGGCCTGGATCCGTACCCATGAAGTTGCTCTGACCGCGGCCACCGCCTGCGGTGACCGGTGGGCGATCGCCGTCACCCGCAACAACCTGGGCCTGGCCTACGCCGAGACGGAACGTTTCGCGGACGCCCAGGAGCAGTACGCCGGTGCGCTGGAGCTCTTCCGCGAAATCGGCGACCAGTACGGCGAAGCGAACACCCTCGGCCATCAGGCGTGGGTGATGTACTGCCTCGGCCGTTTCCGCGAGGCGGGCGAGATGTGCTGGGCTGCCCTGGACATCTACGAGACCGAGGGGCTGCGCCGGAACGCGGCGATCACCCTGCGGACCCTGGCGCTCGCCGAATCCGCGCGGTCGATGTACCGGCTGGCCCTGGAGCATCTCGGTCGAGCGCTGGCCATCTTCGGCGAAGAGGGCTTGCTGCTGGACGAGACGATGGCCCACAACTGCCTGGGCGAGGTGTATGCGCGCACCGCCGACCTGGCCTCCGCCCGCCGGCACTTCCGGCTGGCACAGCGACGTGGCGTGCGCAGCGCCAGCACCTTCGAGCGAGCCCGGGCGCTGCGCGGGCTCGCCGGGGTGGCACTGGCGACGGGCCGGCCGGAACAGGCCGAACGGTTCAGCCGGCAGGCCGAGTCGCTGTACGCCGGGCAGATCCCGGCACCACACCGGCCGTCGCGACCGCGGTGGCCCCTCGACGACCCGGGAGCCGGACGATGATCGGAACACGGTTCGACGTCTTCATGTCATTGGCCGGACCGGACCGGACGAGAGTGCGCGATCTGGTCGCCGCCATGCGCAAGGCCGGACTGACCGTCTTCTACGACGAGGACATGCCCGAGTACCACGCCATCACGGCCGAGGTCGAAGCCGCCCTGCACCACTCGACGGCCCTCGTCGCGTACTACTCGCGGGACTACACCGGCCGAACCGCATGCCAGTACGAGCTGACCCGGGCGTTCCTGGCCGGCCAGCGGGAGGGTGATCCGACCCGCCGGATCATGGTGATCAACCCGCACGAGGGGACCGATCATCTGGCGCCGGCGGAGCTGGCCGACAAGAAGTTCGACCGGCTCACCACCACCGACCTGGCCGCGGTGGTGCGGCGGATCAAGGCGAAGGTCAACGGCCTGAGCGGCCGCATCGGCGATCTTCCCGGCCCGGACCCGCAGCAGTGGCACGCCTACCGGGTGCCCGGCACGCCTGACTTCACCGGGCGGTACCACGAGCTCTGGAAGCTGCACTCGGGGCTGACCATGCATCGTTTCGGGCTCACCCACCACACCTCGTCCGGCGGTACCTGCATACTCACCGGCCTGCCCGGGATCGGTAAGAGCGCGGTGGCGGCCGCGTACGCCTGGCACTTCAGCGCGGGCCACCAGGGCGGCGTCTGGTGGGTGTCGCTGGCCGGCAGCGGCACCGACCCGGACAGCATGATCGGCACCTTCGTCGACGGCCTCCGAGCACTCCCGGCCTTCCGGACGATCCGGCCGGCGGCCCCGGCCACCGAGGTCATCGGCGCCTTCGCCGACCACGTCGCCGGCCTGGCGGAACCCAGTCTGCTGGTCATCGACGACATCCCCGGCGAGCTGACCGCCGAACTGATCCACCGGTTCGCCGTGCCGTCGGTCGGCCGGCGGTTGCGTACCGTGCTGATCACGAACCGGGCGGTTCCGGACGGGCCGGTCCGGCCCATCGAGATCGTGGCGATGTCGGACGAGGACGCGGCCGAACTTCTCCGGCACTACCGGGACGGCGCGAAACTTCAGAGGACGGCGCTGGCCCGGCGGCTCGGCCACCACCCGGTCGCGCTCTCCCTGGCCGGACGACTGCTGCGGGACCGGGCCGGCCTGCTCGACTACGCCGGGCTGACCCAGCGGATCGACCGGGACGCGGCGACGATCGCCCCGGTCACCGCACTGCTACGGGACCGGATCGGCACGCTGGACGACAATGCGCTGGGGCTGCTGCGGGTCGCGGTGGTCGGTTCGGATGCCGCGCTGCCCGCTTCCCTGGTGCGGCGGCTGCTCGGCGGTACGGCTGCGGAGCAAGCGGTGGAGGACCTGCAGCGCGAGCTCGTCGTGACGGCGAGCTCGGGCGGCTGGCAGGTGCACGCGCTGGTCCGCGACACGGTCCGGGAACACTACCCGGCCCCGGACTGGACGACGCCGGCCGTCGAAGCCGCCGAGGCGATCCTCGACACCGCCGGGCCGGACCAGTCCGAAGAAGCCCTTCTCGTACGGCATGCGGCCCACCTCGCCGCCCGGGACGACCTGCCCGACCAGCTCACCGAGCGGCTGCATCGGCGGGCCCTGGAGCGCTACGACCCGCTGGGCGAGGCGATCCTGGCCCTCCCGCACCACCGGGCACTGGCCCGGCGCTTCCCCGACGACCCGGCGATCCTGCTCGCCGCGGCCCGGTGCATGGTCGCGACCGGCGGATTCGAGGAGGCGCGCGAACACGCCGAACGCGCCGGAGGTGACGAGGGCCGCCGGATCGTCGCCGACGCCCTGGACGCGCTCGGCCGCCTCGCCGAGGCCGAGCCACTGTGGACGGCGATGATGGCGGACCCGACACCGTCGGCCGAAACCGAGCTGGCCTACCTGCGGTCCCGGCGCCTGCGCGGCCGGCATCAGGAGGCGCGACGTGGCCTCGAGGCACTGATCCCCCGGCTACCGTTCGATCAGGCTCAGGCCGCCCAGCTGGAGCTGGCTCGAGCCGAGATGGAAACAGACGCCCAGGTCGCGGCGCGGCGCAGGGCCGCCGCGGTGGTCACGGCGTACGCCGATCGAGGCCTCAGCGACCACGTCACGGCGGTGGAGGCGATCCGGATGCTGGCCGACGCCCGGCTCACCCTGGCGCTGACCGACCTGAAGGCCGACGAGGCGGGCTGGCAGGAGGCGGCGCGGGAACTGCAGGGGCTGCGCGATCGGCACGCCGAGACCCATGGACCACGCAACTCGCTCACGCTCACCCTGGCCGTGGCGCACGGTGAATCGCTGACCGCGCTCGGCCGACCGGCCGAGGCCCGCGAGGCGATCGAGGCGGTCTACGCCGATGTGCTCGATCGCCTCGGCCCCGAGCATCCGACAGCCCTTCGGGCGGATCTGGTGCTCGGCTACGCGGCGGCCCAGTTCCACGAGTTCGAGGCGGCCCGGAACCACTTCACGCGGGCCTTCGAAGGGTTGCGGGACGTGCTCGGCCCCACCCACCCGCACACCCTGCGAGCCGAGTTCAACCTCGCCGTGGCCCTCAAAATGCTCGGCGACCCGGCCGCGCAGCCGCACTTCAACCAGGTCGCCCGCCACACCGCCGGGGCCGTCGGGATCAAGACCGACCTCTTCTGGCAGTCGATTATCGGCGCCGGTCTGCAGGTCCTGCCGAGTTGGTTATGGCGCAAGCTAGCCAACCCACCGAAGCCGCGAAAGGACGGCTAGGCGCTCAGCGGTCGACGGCGGCCATGTTCAGCTCGTCGTGCCGGTCGCCGGCGGCGGGTGTGAGGTTGTTCAGTCGCTCGAGCTGGTCGCCGGTGAGCTCGATGCCGTCGGCGGCGGTGTTCTCCTCGACCCGGGCTACGCGCCGGGTGCCCGGAATCGGGGCGATGTCGTCGCCCTGGGCGAGCAGCCAGGCCAGGGCGACCTGGGCCGGGGTGGCGCCCGCCTCGTCCGCGACGGCCTTGACCTCGTCGACGACGCGCAGGTTGCGCTGGAAGTTCTCGCCGGTGAAACGGGGATTGGTCTTGCGCCAGTCGTCGTCCGGGATGTCGTCGGGAGTCCGGAGCCGGCCGGTGAGAAAGCCGTGCCCGAGCGGCGAGTACGGCACGAAGCCGATGCCGAGCTCCCGCAGCAACGGCAGCATTTCCTCCTCGACGTCGCGGGTCCACAACGAGTACTCGGTCTGGAGTGCGGCGATCGGGTGTACGGCGTGGGCGCGGCGAATCGTGGCCGGCCCGGCCTCGGACAGGCCGAGGTGCCGGATCTTGCCCTCGGCCACCAGTTCGGCCAGGGCGCCGACGGTGTCCTCGATCGGCGTGTCCGGGTCGACCCGGTGCTGGTAGTACAGGTCGATGTGATCCGTGCCCAGCCTCGTCAGCGAGCCTTCGACGGCGAGGCGGACGTTGGCCGGGCTGCTGTCCGTCACACCCGGGCCTCCGCCGGCGTGTGACACGAGACCGAACTTGGTCGCCACCACGACCTGGTCACGACGGCCCCGGATGGCCCGGCCGACCAGTTCCTCGCTGTGGAAGGGGCCGTAGATCTCGGCGGTGTCGATGTGGGTGACGCCCAGATCGAGCGCGCGGTGGATCGTACGGATCGACTCGTCGTCGTCCAGGCCGCCGCCGGACGTGTAGACCCCGGCCATGGTCATGGCCCCCAGGCCGATCCGGGAGACGTCGAGTGCACCTAGCGATACATGTTTCATGAGTCCAGGTAACCGCCCGCCGCCGGCACGAAGAAGATGCTGCTGGAAGGTGTACTGGCAGCCCACCACTTGGCCCGGCGATCCGGCCTAGCCTGGGATGCGTGGACAACCGCGACGAGGTGAAGGCGTTCCTCAGCTCCCGCCGCGCCCGGCTCACCCCGGAAAAGGCGGGCCTGGCGGGCTACAACCGCAACCGGCGGGTGCCGGGCCTGCGCCGCAGCGAGGTCGCCGACCTGGCCGGCGTCAGCGTCGAGTACTACGCCCAGCTCGAACGCGGCAACCTCGCCGGCGCCTCCGACAGCGTCCTGGACGCCCTCGCCCGCGCCCTGCACCTCGACGAGGCCGAGCAGCAGCACCTGACCGACCTGGCCCGCGCGGCCGGCCCGGCCGCCCGCTCCCGCCGGAAACCGTCCGCGCAGCACATCCGGCCGAACATCACCCGGGTCCTCGAGCTGATGACCGACGTACCGGCTCTGGTCGGCAACGGCCGCGGCGATGTACTCGCCGCCAACCCCCTCGCCCAGGCCCTCTACTCGCCCATGTTCGACGACTCCACCCGGCCGCCCAACCACGCCCGATTCGCGTTCCTCGATCCGCGGGCGCGGGACTTCTGGCGGGACTGGGACCGGATCGCCACCGTCACCGTCGCGATGCTCCGGACCGAGGCGGGCCGCGACCCGTACGATCGGGCCCTGACCGACCTCGTCGGGGAACTCAGCACCCGAAGCGAGGACTTCCGCACCCGCTGGGCCGCCCATGACGTACGCCTGCACAACACCGGCGTCAAACAGTTCCACCACCCGATCGTCGGCGACCTCGACCTCAACTTCGAGACCATGCAACTGACCGCCGACGCCGGTCTGACCATGACCCTGCTCAGCGCGCCGGCCGGTTCCAGCGCCGACGACGCCCTGCACCTACTGGCCACCTGGGCCGCCACCGCACATCGATAGCGGGAGCTCTCCCGGCTCGCGCCCGGCGGGCGTCGTCATCACCCTCTGAGCGTCGGCTTCTTGGCCGGGAGACGCCACAGCCGGACCTTTTCGTCCTTGCCCACGGTGATCAGGCGTTTGCCGTCCGGGGTGATCCGCAGCGCCCAGACCGGCCCGATGTGTCCGGTCAGCGGCGCGCCCTCGGGGCTTCCGGTCGCGGCGTTCCACAGCCGTACGGTCCCGTCGTCGCTGCCGGTGGCCAGCAGCCGTCCGCCCGGGCTGAAGCGCATGGCGCGCACCGGGCCGGTGTGACCGGTGAGCGGTGCGGCGGCCGGTTGGCGGGTCGCCGTGTTCCACAGCTGGACGGTGTTGTCGCCACCGGAGGAGGTGGCCAGGAGCGTTCCGGCCGGGTTGAACGTGAGGGCGTAGACGGGCCCGGTGCTCGCGGTGAGCGGTTCGCCGGCGGGCCGGCCGGTGGCCGCGTCCCACAGCCGTACGACGTTGCTGCCGTCCGAGGTGGCCAGGAGACTGGCGTCGATGCTGAAGCTCATCGCGTACACCGGGCCGGGGCTCGCGGCCAGCGGTACGCCGATCGGCTCGCCGGTGGCGGTCTGCCACAGCCGTACGGTGTCGTCGGCGCCGGCCGTCGCCAGGTGCGCGCCGTCCGGGCTGAACACCACCGAGGTGGCCGCGCCGACGTGACCGGTCATGGTGCGTACCAGCGACCCGGTAACGGAATCCCACAGCCGGACCGTGCCGTCGTCACCGGCGGTGGCCACCAGTTGCCCGGTTGGGCTGAAGGTCACCGAGTGCACCGGGCCGACGTTGCCGCTCAGTGGCGGCCCGGACCGCTGGCCGGTGGCGGTGTTCCACAGCGACACCTCGCGGTCGCCGGCGACGGCCAGCAGTTTGCCGTCGGCGCTGAACCCGATGGAGTGGATGGGCCCGGTCTTGGCGGCGAGCGTCGGTCCGGCCTTGCGCCCGGTCGCCGTGTTCCACTGCTTCACCGCCCCGTGGCTCACGGTGGCGAAGACTTTCCCGCCCGGGCGCACCGCGATGATTCCATCGGTGCCGGGCACCACGTTGCGGGCACGGGCGGCGTCCGCGGCCTGGCTCGGATTCGAGGCCAGCGCGGGTTGCGGGTGGACGCCCGCGAGCGCGAGCAGCCCGATCACGGCCACGACGGCGGCCCGGCCGAAACGCCGACGCTGAGTGTCGTTTTGATCTCTCTCGGTAGTCACTCCTGAACCGTAATGATCACGCTCGTGGCGTGTTCGGTGAGTTCGCCGCAGTTCATCCGGCCGGGTTGCAGGCTTTTTGATGGGTTTCGCGGGCCGGCCGGGCGGCCGACCCTCTGCGAGAAACCGGTCGCGAGCAGCGGAGCCGAGGGTGCCGCCCTGCTGCGCCGGCTGGTCTGGTCGGAGGTGCCGGTGCAGATCGGCTACCAGCGTCGCTACGACGCCGGGGTGGCCGCGGCCAAGGCCGCCGTCGACGCCGGCGAGCTCGGCCGGATCACCACCGTACGGTCGACCACACTCGACCCGGAGCCGCCGTCGGCCGAGTACATCGCGTCCTCCGGCGGCATGTACCAGGACTGTGGCGTGCACGACTTCGACATCGTCCGGTGGATCACCGGGCAGGAAGCCGTCGAGGTGTACGCGACCGGCAGCAACGGCGGCGCCGACTTCTTCCGTGAATACGGTGACGTCGACACCTCGGCCGCGATCATCACGTTCGCCGGCGGGGCACTCGGCGTCGTGTCCAACACCCGGTACAACGGGCGCGGTTACGACGTACGCCTCGAAGTGCACGGATCGCGTGACAGCGTCGCGGCCGGCATCGACGACGGCTGGCCGATCCGCTCCACCGAGCCGGGCGCCACCCACCCGGCCGGCCCGCCGCACCGCTTCTTCATGGACCGCTTCCAGTCCGCCTTCCGCGCCGAGTTCGAGACGTTCCTCGAGGTGGCGGCGGGCAAGCGGCCGTCGCCGTGCACCGTCGCCGACGCGGCGGAGACGGACTGGATCGCCGAGGCCTGCGCCCTGTCGGCCACCGAGCACCGGCCGGTGCTCCTGGAGGAGGTCCGGTCACCGCACCGCCGCCGCTAGCGCTTCTCGGCCCTCGATCAGCTTGTCTCCCCCGTTTCTGCCAGGACCGTGTGCGCGATCGGATCCATCGGTGTCTTTCCGGAAAGGTGCTCAGCAACAAGCACCCGATCGATATCGCCACATCGCCCGAGGAGACATTCGTGCGTACCACCTCTCGTGTCCTGGCCGCCGCCACTGTCCTGTCGGGGCTGCTGCTGACGTCCGCGTGCGCCCGCGCCGAGGACTCCGCGGGCGCGGTCGCCGGCACACCTACCAGTGCACCCACCAGCGCACCCACCGTCGCTCCCTCATCGGCCGCGCCGGCGCCGTCCTCGGCCTCCCCCAAGCCGTCCTCTTCCTCCGGGGCCAGCGGCGGGGGCGTGTTCAGCGGCACCCGGCAGGTCTACCTGCTGCCCAAGAACAGCGAGGCGACGCTCGGTGTAGTTCAGGACGGCAAGATCGGGCTGTCCGAGAAGTTCGGCGACGCGGAACTGTTCGTGCTGACCGCGGCGAAGCCCGGCGGCGACCAGTACCTGATCCGCACGGCCAAGCTGCGCAAGGGCGGCGAGCCGCTCTGCCTGTCGGCCAAGCTCGGCTCCGGCGGGGCGCCGGCCGCGGTGCTGACCACGGCCTGCGACGCGGCGGCGGCCGGCCAGCTTTTCCGGTTCCGCAAGACGGGCGAGTCGAACGGCAAGCCCACCTACACGATCCGGACCGGGACGGACACCTTCATCATCCAGGACCCCACCGGCGAGATCGCCTCCACCGGTACAGGCGTGGCCGCGGTGACCATCGGTGAGGGCACCCCTGACATCGACACTCCGTTCGTCCTCGCCGACAAGGGCAAGGCTTCGTTGCCCGCGCTGAACTGACGTGATGCCGAAACGGCCGTCCACCACTGGTGGAAGGCCGTTTCTGGAAGTGCGCCCAGCCGGGACGTCGAGCAGAAGGTCAAAGCTTGAAGGTGGCGACCAACTCGCGTAGCTCCTGCGACACCTCGGACAGCTCCCGGGCAGCCTGCTCGGACTGGCCGACCAAGTCGCTGCTGGTGCGGGCCAGGGCCGCCACCTCGCCGATGTTCGCGGCGATCTGACCCGAGCCGTCGGCGGCCTCCGCCACACTGCGGTTCATCTCGTTGGTCGTCGCGGTCTGCTCCTCGACTGCCGACGCGATCGTGGTCTGGTAGTCGTTGATCTGGCCGATAATCCGGGAAACCTCCTGGATCGCCGAAACCGCGCCGGCCGTGTCGGCCTGGATCGCCTGCACCCGCCGGGAGATGTCCTCGGTGGCCCGGGCCGTCTCCTGAGCGAGGTCCTTGACCTCGCCGGCGACCACCGCGAAGCCCTTGCCGGCCTCGCCGGCCCGGGCGGACTCGATGGTTGCGTTCAACGCCAGCAGATTGGTCTGCTCGGCAATGCTGGTGATCACCTTGATCACCTCGCCGATCTCCTGGCTGGAGATGCCGAGCCGGGACACGGTCTCGGTGGTGGTGCGGGTGACCGTGACGGCCTGCGCGGCGACGTTGGCCGCCTGACTGGCATTCTGCGCGATCTCGCGGATCGACGTGCCCATCTCTTCCGAGCCGGACGCGACGGTCTGGACGCTGCGAGACACCTCACCGGCCGCGGAAGCGACCGTCTCGGCCTGGGCCGACGAACGCTGCGCGCCGCCCGCCAGCTCGGTCGAGAGGGCACTGATCCGGTCGCGCCGAGCGTCCCGGAGCTCTGCGCCAACCGGGTCAGTACCGCGCCGACCGAGTCCAGCGCGGCGTTCATCGAGGCGCTCATCCGTCCCACCTCGTCCTGCGACCGCACATCCAGGCGCCGGGTCATATCGCCGCCGGCCACCGCGGCCATTACCTCGCCGGCCTCGGCCAGCGGCCGGGTGATGCTGCGCGTGCTGCGCCAGGCGACCAGCACGGCGATCGCGACCGCGATCAGCAGCAACGTGGTCATCCACACGATGAACGTTCCGGCGGTGTGCCGGGCCGCGGCGCTCTCCTTCTGGTTCATCGCCTCCTCGAGGTCGATGAACACGTTGATCACCCGAAGCCATTCCACGAAGGCCGGTTTCGCCTGCTCGACCAGCACCTTCAAAGCCTGCGTGTGCTTACCGGCACTCTGCAGCGCTACGACCTGCTCGATCAGCGGAAGCGTCTGCTCCTGCACCTTGTTGATGCCGGCAAACGCCGCCTTCTCCGCATCACTGGTGTCAGCCGGATTCGAGAAGATCGCGTTCATCTTGTCCTCGGACGCCGTGTACTTGTCCGCGAGCTTCGCGATCAGGTCGACCTCGGACTGGATCTGCGCGTCGTCGGTGGCCAGGACCACGTCGCGGACGGCGATAGCCCGGTCGTGCACGCTGCCCCGGAAGTTGATCGCAAAGCGCTGCTTGACGGCGTTCTGATCGTTGATCACCGTCAACTTGTCGTCGATACTGCGTACTTGCACGACGCCGGCCACGACCAGCGGCACCATGGTCAACACGACCACGAAGAAGCGGCGCCCAGACGCCGGCCGATGGTCCAATTCCTCACTGCCTGCCACTCCGATCAGCGTTGGAGACCGCGCGAACTCACCACGCAACGGACCTCAACTCCACCGATCGGTGCGGCAACACCGGAACTGAACCCAGGCTGGTGTGCCGACGGCAACACCGACCCTCGACATGGACAGCTGCAGAACGAGGGCCCCGGCACTGTGTAAGCGCCGGGGCCCAGGGTTACGGGACTAATACACCATCTACCGACAGGAACGTCGGATTGTCGTTTCCACACCAGCCCGGAGAACGGGTTTCGGGTGTGAGGACCGCATAAGCGTGACCGGAGACCACCTCTCGTTCGATGGAAACTGCGGTGTCCGCGCCCAGCCCCGAAGTGCGGCCGGCGGCGGGCGATCCAACGGTGTAAGACCCTCCCTTTCCTCTGACTTCCTCTTCCTCAGTGCTGTCCGCCGGTGCCGGAACCCCACGCGACTTCATGGCCCCGAACACGTGCGACGAACTCTCTTACCGTTGGTGTTGCTCGTTCGACCAGAAGAAATTTAGCGGCCTTCGACGAGAATGTCTAGCAGCTCGAACATAGATTTTCTGGGCGGCGCTTCCTAGAAACGAGGCGCTCGGCCGTTAAGGCTCTGCCCGCGGCGACGGTGACCGGCTCGGCGCGGCCGCGCTGGCTCGTTCGGGGTCGGCACCGGCAGCCGTGGAACGGGTGTGGCCGTGACCGCCGTACCAGTCCAGGATCAGCAGGCACGCGTCGTCGGGCAGGGCCGGCCCGGCAATCTCGAGCACCAGGTCGCCAAGGACGCGAACCACCTCTCGCGGGTGGAGCGTGGTCAGCTCCCGCAGACGGGCCGGCAGATCGAGCCCGGCGGCGCCGCGTTCCAGCATGCCGTCGGTGAGCAGCACCAGCCGATCTCCCGGCAACAGCCGCAGCTGGTCCGCCCGGTAGGACCTGTCGGCCAGCACTCCGAAGGGCCGGTTCACGGCCAGCGCCACGGGCGACACTGCGCCACCGCGGACCAGCAGCGGCGCCGGATGCCCGGCGTTGACCACGTCGAGCAGCCCGGTCGCCAGGTGCAGGCGGCCGAGCAGCCCCGTGGCGAACAGCGATCCGCCCGGCCGATTGTCGATGATCGCCTGGTTCGCGGCCTGCGCCTGTTCCAGCAGACTGGCGCCGCGACGGCGGGCATTGCGCAACCCACTGACGCACAGGGTCGCGGTCAATGCGCTGTGCACACCGTGGCCCACGGCGTCGGTGATGCTCAGATGCAGCTGGTCCCGGGCCAGGCTGTAGTCGAAGGTGTCCCCGCCGATGCTGGCCGCCGGTTCCAGCCACGCCGATAGGGTGAACGAGTCGGCCTCGCACGTGAACGCCTCGGGCAGCAGCCGCCGCTGGATCTCCGCGGCCAGGGTGAACGGCGTTGTCCGCTGACCCCACTCGAACAGGTCGGTGTGCCGGCGATTGGCGATCACCACGAACGCGAGGGTGTGCGCGGCCCGCGACACCTGCTGCACCGTCGCCTCGCTCGGCGCGGCCGGCAGCGCCAACTCCAGCAGTCCGATGGCCTCCCCGCGCTGGGTGACCGGTGCCCGCACCACGAACCGGTCACCGACCGGCTGAACCAGCACCTGCTGCGCTCGCAGCGCCTGCTCCTGGGGACCACCATCGAACGTCATCACCTGAGCGACGTCCTGACCCTGCCGGCGGCCCCCGGACACCTCACCGACCGCGATGTGGACCAGCCGCACCAGGGCGCGACCGCTCATGTCCGCGACGAGAAACGACACCCATTCCGCGTCCAGGTTTCTGCCGATGGTGCGGGTCACCGCTTCCACCGCGTCGACCGGAGGGGCCTTCTCCACCGCCAGCAACACGTCGTCGAGATCCGTACCGCTCATCGCGCTGTCGGTCACGCGAGGCAGCATATGCGCGCTCGAGCACGGCAATGGCAACGGCGGCCGGGTAGCCCGGCTTCTTTACGACGTGACGGGACCGTACCGTTGTGGCTAAGATCGCCCTCGTCCTTTGTGGATCTTTGGTTCGGGGGCCCTCGGTGCGCGTTGTCTCTTTCAGCCTGGCTGCCGTGATGCTGGCCGTTCTCGGGGCGCCGCCGGCGGCTCGGGCTGCCGACGCCACGGTGCGCCTCGACGTGGGCCTGGCCGGTGGCGCCGATGCGGTGGCTGTCGTCGACCGCCTCACCCGTCCGCTGGTGGACTGGGCGACGGTCGCCGGGCTCGACGCGATCACCATCGACGTCGCCGCGGCCGAACGCGACACCGTCCTGGCGCAGCTGGCGGCTGATGCGGATGTCCGTTACGCCGAACCGGGTTCGACCGTGCATGCCGATTCCCCGCATGTCGACATTCCGCAGTACGCCTCGAACGACCCGTACGTCGACAGCAACGGACCCAACTACCGCTGGCTCGAGATGTCCCAGGTTCCCCAGGCCTGGACGTGGACCCTGGGCAGTGCGTCGGTGAGCGTGGCCGTGGTCGACACCGGGGTGACCGGCAACCCCGACCTCGGCGCGGACCGGTTGGCGGCGGGCTGGGACTTCGTCGACGGTGACGCCGACGCTTCCGACGACGACGATCACGGCACTCAGGTGGCGAACCTGATCGCCGGTGAACGCAACAACCGAGCCGGCGGTGCCGGGATCTGCTCGAAGTGCCGGGTCCTTCCGGTGCGGGTTCTCGGCCACCGTGACGGGCGCTCGGCCGAGGGGACTTCGGCGGATGTCGCCGCGGGCATCGTCTGGGCAGCCGATCACGGCGCGGACGTCATCAACCTGTCGCTGAGCACCTCGACTCGCAGCCGGCTGCTGGCCGAGGCCGTCGAGCACGCCGACAGCCGCGGCGCACTGGTCGTCGGATCGGCCGGGCAGACCGCGACGACCGCCCGGCAGTTCCCGGCCGGCTTCGACCAGGTGCTCGCCGTCGGGTCGATCAACGAGTACGGCGCACCGTCGATCGGCTCCAACCACAACTCGGCGACCGATCAGTGGATCGATGTGCTGGCCCCGGACGGAATCTGGGTCCTCGGCCGGGACGGCACGTCGATCCAGCTGGCCCGGGGCACGTCGGCGGCGACCGCGATCGTCTCCGGCACCGCGGCGCTGGCACTCGCGGTACGGCCGGAGGCGACCGCCGATCAGGTGCGCACCGCGATCGTCAGCTCTACCGAGTCCGGCATCGGTCTTATCCGGGTCGAGCCGTACGACGCCCGGATCCTCAACGCGGCCCGCCTGGTGCACGACTTCGGCGGCCTGCCGGACGGCGAGGCACCCCGGGTCACCGGTGTGGGCCTGGTCGACGGCCAGGTGATCGGCGTGGGGAACGCGGACATCGTGCGGTCGGTGAGCGTCACCGACGACCATGGCATCGCCCGGCTGGAACTCGTGGTCGGCGGCCGGGTCGTCGACTCCACCCACGCCGCCGGCTGGGCGCGGGACCTGGTGCTGGACCCGGCCAGCTTCGACGGTGACCTGCCGGTGACCGTCCGTGCCGTCGACTACGCGGGCCGTCAGGGCGAGAAAACGGTGACCGTACACATCGACGGCACCGGCCCGGCCGGAACCATCACGTCAC
This sequence comes from Paractinoplanes toevensis, assembly GCF_018332695.1. GTDB lineage: Bacteria > Actinomycetota > Actinomycetes > Mycobacteriales > Micromonosporaceae > Actinoplanes > Actinoplanes toevensis. The sequence continues at coordinate 7,571 of NZ_BOQN01000026.1, read as the reverse complement.
CGCGCGAAGGCGAACACGTCGGCGGACACGTGAAGGTCGTCTTCACTTCGACCGGCGACGACGTCGCAGGCGCCCTGGTCAACGGCTTTCCGATGACGCGGACAGCCGGAACGAACCAGTGGAGCGCCGCCGCCCCGCCTCAGCTCCTCGACGCGAATACGTGGGGCTTCGTCCTCGACGCCATCGACCCGCTGGGCAACCACACCACGCTGCGCCGCCTCGTGGTCAACGACTACGAGGGGCCCACCGCCACCTCCATCAGCCCGACCGCGAACGCCCGGGTCCGCGGCACCTTCACCAGCACCATCAACGGCGCCGAGGACGGCGCCGGCGTCGCCCGGGCCGACCTCTGGGCCGGCAACACCTACATCGGCCGGGACACCACCGCGCCGTACTCGCTGAAGGTGCCCACCCGCGCCGCGAGCGGCAGCCTGGTGCTGATGTGGAACCTGACCGACCGACTGGGCAACGTGCGCACCTATCGGCGGACCGTCGTCGCCGACAACAAGGCGCCCACCGTCTCGATCACCAAGGCGCCGAAGAACGGCGCCAGGGTCTCCGGCACCGTCAAGGTGAGCGTCAAAGCAACCGATGCCAGCGGCATCGCCCGCGTCGAGCTGCTGATCAACGGCAAGGTCGTGGCCACCGACACCAAGGCCGGCTACGTCCTGGCTTTCCGGATCAAAGCACCGAAGAAGACGATGAAAGTCCAGGTCCGGGCGTACGACAAGCTCGGCAACGTCAAATACACGACCACCCGCACCTGGAAGCGAGCCTGAGGCCTCGTAAGTCGGTCCGGACGAACGGCGAGCACCACGTCCTAAAGGTCGGGAAATAGGCCGCGGTATTCGGGAAAGAAGAAGGCCGTGACCGGCGTTTCCGCTGGTCACGGCCTTTGACTGACTGTGCGCCCGAAGGGACTCGAACCCCTAACCTTCTGATCCGTAGTCAGATGCTCTATCCATTGAGCTACGGGCGCCCGGTGCTTCGCCAGCATACACACCGGCTTTACACGCGGAGACTCCGGGATTCGAACCCGGGAGGGGCTATAAAACCCCAACCGCATTAGCAGTGCGGCGCCATAGACCGGACTAGGCGAAGTCTCCCCCGACGGCCTTTGCAGGCCACCGACGGTTGAGGATACCCGACCCGGTCTGGGGCGCACAAAGAGGTTGCCCCCTCGCGCGCGGCGCGGGCGGCGTAACGGACTCCAGCAGGTGAAATGGTCGCGTTGCGGCTAGGCTGCCACGGCATGGAGGAGAAGCCGCCCACTGAGCGCCGTGGTGCTCGTCCCGCTCGGCCGGCATTCAGCGCGCCCGAGCCGGTCACGCCCGAGAAAAAGCCTGCCGCGCCGGCTCCGCGCCGCGCCGCCAAGGCGGCTCCGGCGGTCACCTTCCAGGCTCCCAGTGCGGAGGATCACCCGCACGGGGGCACGGCATCTGCCCCCGCATCCGGCCGTTCTTCGCAAAAGCCCCCATCCCGTACGGGATCCCGGCCGCCCACCCAACCCACGGGCGAGACGGACCAGGGCGGCGGTCGGTCCACGCCTCGCAAGGCGCGCCCGGCACCACAGCCAACCGCGCCCGCACCGTCGGCCCCGCCCGAGCCGCCCAACACCCAGGCAGAGCCGGGGAGCGCCCCGACCCGGCCCCGCGCCCAGCGTCGACCGAGCGCCCAAGCCCAGCCCAGCGCCCAAGCCCAGCCGAGCACTCAGGCCCAGCCGAGCGCCGAGGGCCAGCCGAGCGCCCAAGCCCAGCCCAGCGCTCAGGCCCAACCGAACGCCGACGGCCAGCCGAGCGCCGAGGCGAGCACGCAGGCCAAACTGAGCGCCCAGGCCCAGCCCGCCGCTGTGACCTCGCGACCGGCGAAGCGCGCCCCGGCAAAGAAGGCAGCCACACCGAAGAAGGCCGCGCCGACCAAGCGCGCACCTCGCAAGGCCGCGCCGAACCAGGAGGCCGCCACCCCACCGCCTCCGGCCACCGCCAACCCGGCCGCCAACCCGGCTATTGAACCGGCCACCAAACTGGCCGCCGAACCCGCCGCCAACCTCGTCGCCGAACCGGCCGTTGAACCGGCACCCGCGGCAACGCCCCCGGTGATCGAGGCCCCTTCCGTCGTGGAAGCCTCGGCCGCCCCGTCGGCGACTGTGCAGGCTGAGCCGACCCCCACCGCCACTCCCGCCGTGGTTGAGGCCCCGGCCGACCCCGTGACGAACGGGCAGGCTGAGTCAACTCCCACAGCAACTTCAGCCGCCGTGGAACGCCCCGCGGCGAACGTGCAGCTAGAGCCGACCGCCACAGCCGAACCGGCAAACGTTGAGGATTCGCCGGTCGTCGCGGGTGAGCGCACCGACCCCTGGGCCCAGCTTGTCGCCGACCCTGGGCACGCGCCGGAACTGCTCGCTCTGGCCGCCGTGCAGACGTTCGGTCCGAAGGCCCGGGACTGGGCCGCTCAGATCCGTGAGTCCTACCCGGCGGCCGATGACCGGGCCGTTGCTCGACTGGCCAAGCAGCAGTTCACCCGGTTCGGCAGTGTGGGTGGCATCGTCGGGGCGGTGGCCGGGTCGTACGCCCCGATCACCCTGCTCGGCACGACCGCGGTCACGCATGCCGAGCTGGTGTTGCACCTGGCCGCCGCGTACGGCCTGGATCCGACGGACCCGGAGCGGGCCGCCGACCTGTTGGTCATCACCCGCGTGCATCCGACTCGGTCGGATGCGGAGGAGGCGCTGGCCGCCGCCCGCCGGCCGGCCTATGAGGACGGTGGCCTCAGCGACGCGGTGTGGCGTTTCGGTCGCCTGGTCGCCGCTCAGGCGGGCGGCTGGACGGTGCTTCGGCTGGCCAATCGGTTCTTCCCGGGCACCAGCCTGCTCGCCGCGGTGCTGACCAGCACGGCGTCGGCGCAGAGCGTGGCCGCCCGGGCCGAGGCCTATTACAAGGCCGCCCGAACCCCGGCCTGACCAAAGGCGCAGGCCGACGACTCGGCGCGCGGATGGCGCAGGCCGGAGGCCCGGCGCGCGCTCAGATCCAGCCGACTCGGCGCGCTCAGATCCAGCCGACCTGGCGCGCTCAGATCCAGGTCAGCCACGAGTCGGGCAGCAGGGTGTACCCGACGAATGCGGCGATATCCAGGATGCTGTGCGCCACGATCAGCGGCATCACCCGTTTGAAGCGCAGGAAGAACAGGGCGAACACCACCCCCATCACCGCGTTGCCGACGAAGGCTCCGAACCCCTGGTAGAGGTGGTACGACCCGCGCAGCACGGCCGACGCCGCCACCACCCAGATCACCTGCACCGACATCGACCGGAGCCGGGTCATCAGGTAGCCGACGACGATGACCTCTTCGAGTACGGCGTTCTGCACCGCGGACAGCACCAGCACCGGCACGGCCCACCAGACCGACTGCAGCGCGGCGGGGACGATCTGCGCGTTGAGGCCGAGCAGTTGTGCCACGTACACCAGCGCAAGCCCGGGAATCCCGATGCAGGCGGCGAGCAACGTACCCCAGCCGAGGTCGAAGCGTTTCCGGTCGGCCGTCAGGCCGAGCTCGCGGCGCACCGGGGTCTGGTCGCGCATCAGCAGGTACAGCACCAGCGCGACCGGCACCAGCGAGAACCCGATCTCCAGCAGCTGGTAGGTGAGGTCCAGGTAGGGCCGGGGTGACCGAGACGCGTTGAGGACCGCGGACTGCGACGACAGCGGCTTGCCGGCGGTCAGCTTGGCGATCAGCGATACGACCGCGTAGACCGCCGACTGTCCGAGGGACAGGAACAGCACGATGACGATCTCGCCGGTGAGCACGCGTCTGCTGGGCGTAACGCGATCTAGGGTCACGCGGGAACAATAAAGCAACGAGAACCCGCTAAGCACAAACGGACCTATCCGGGCAAGCGACGCGCCGACCACCCTGACCCGCACTGAGACGAGTCGCACTTTTCGTGCGTCGGGTTGGCGACTGACGTGACCACCCTGAAGGGCATGGGAGACCTCGCTCGCTTGCTCAAGGAGAGCTGGACACTCGTCGAGGAGCATCAGGACAAGGTCGCCGGCTACTTCTACGCCCGGATCTTCCTGTCTCACCCGGATCTGCGGGAGCTGTTTCCGGTGCACATGGACGTGCAGCGCTCCCGTCTGCTGAACGCGATCGTCACCGCGGTGCAGACCCTGGACGACCCGGAGAAGTTCGACGAGTACCTCAAGGCGCTCGGTCGTGACCACAAGAAGTTCCACGTGGAACCAGAACACTACGAGGTGGTGGGGGGCGCATTGATCGAGGCGATGCGGGCGTACGCGGGCGAGGAGTGGGGCGTCGAGTACGACCAGGCGTGGGCGGACGCGTACGCGGTGATCGCCTCACGCATGATGGCCGGCGCCGACGCCGACACCAACCCGCCCTACTGGTACGCCGAGGTGGTGGCGCACGAGCGCCGGGGCCGCGACCTCGCCGTCTTCACCGTGCAGCCGATGCAGGCGCTGGAGTTCCGGGCCGGGCAGTACCTCAGCATCGAGTGCACGAAGTACCAGCCGCGGCTGTGGCGGACGTATTCGGTCGCGAACGCGCCGCGCCGGGACAACACGCTCGAGTTCCACGTGCGGTCGGTGGGGGCCGGCTGGGTGTCCAGTGCGCTGGTGCGCCGGCTCCAGGTCGGCGACATGATCAAGCTGGCCGCCCCGATGGGGACCATGAACCTGGATCGGCGGTCGACCCGGGATGCCGTGTTCATCGCCGGCGGCACCGGTCTGGCGCCGGTGAAGTCGCTGCTGGAGGAGCTCACCCGGTACAACCGGACGCGCTGGGTGCACGTCTTCTTCGGCGCGAAGAGCCGCGAGGACCTCTACGACCTGGCCGACCTGAACCGGCTCGCGGCCCGCTATCCGTGGCTGTCGGTCGTCACGGCGTGCAGCGAGGACCCGACCTTCCCCGGCGAGCAGGGCAACATCTCGGACGTGGTCGCGCGGTACGGCCCGTGGAACAACCACGACTTCTTCGTGTCCGGCTCCGGGCCGATGGTGAAGTCGACGCTGAAGACGCTGGCCGAGATGCAGGTGCCGTCGGTGCGCATAAAGTACGACAGCTTCACCGACATGAACTAGTAATCCCAGGGACGGCCGGTCTGTTGGTAGTTCGCCACCGGTACCAGGTTGGATTCGGCGTGCATCCGGTCCACGTACAGCCGGCCCTCGAGGTGGTCGATCTCGTGTGCGACCAGCCGCGCCATCGCGCGGTCGAACGACGTGATCACCCGGGCGCCGTCGTAGCGGGCGTGCTCCACCTCGATACGCAGCGGCCGCCGGACGAGGCCGCGATAGTCGAAGAAGGACAGGCATCCTTCGTACTGCTCGTCGCGGTCGCCCGACTCACCGACAATCCGCGGGTTGAGCAGCACCACCGGGTCGGCGGCCCGGTCCGGCGGGCGGACCACCGCGGCCGCCACCGAGCGGCCGATCTGCGGCGCGGACAGGCCGACGCCCTTGCTGAAGTCGTGCAGGTCCTCGAGCCGGCGCAGCGAGGTGAGCAGTGCGCTCACCGCTTCCCGCGCGTCGGTCGCCTCGCGCGGCAGCTGGAAGTGCCGGGCGCGCTGGCGCAGCAGGTCGGAGCCGCGCTGCACTATTCCGATGCCACGCATCGCGGTCGAGGCGCGCGGCTTGCCGTTCTCCTCGCCGGGGGCGTACTCGGCGTACGACGGCGCGCCCGGCCCGCGGAACCGCCATTCGAGCCGGTAGCGCGCGTTCAGCAGCGGCGCGTCGGTGGTCCACTCGAAGATCGCCCGGTCGCCGTCCTGGTGGCGTTCGAGCGGGGTGCGCACCGGCACCTCGGCGGCCAGCGACGTCTCGACGCCCCACACCTGCGGGTCGAACGTGGCCGGGAAGTTGAGCCGGACGGTGATGCGCCGGGTGGGCAGGCGCACGGCCCGCTGGAACCACTGGCCCCACTTCTCGACGCCGACCGTGTACGCGTATTCGATCGTCGTCCGCTCACCCGGGTAGAGCGGGAACTGCCCGCGCTCGTTCGCGAAGAGCAGCCAGACCTCCTTGGCCGCGTCCCGGTCGAGCTTGACCCGCCACTGCATCGCCTCGATGGCGGCACCCTCACCGGCGATCGCCTCGATGTTCATTTCCTCGAAGGTGAGCGGGTGCCGGCGGTGGTGCCGGTTGGAGCCGGTCGGATCGTGCGGGTACCGGTCCACGGAGATCTTCACGAGGTACCGGGTGACCGGCTCGGAGCCGGCGTTGTAGAGGTTGCGGCGCACCCGGCAGCGGTAGGCGCCGTCGGCGTAGGTCAGCTCGGCGATTTCCTGCTCGACGATCACGCCGGTGCCGGGCGGCATCCACTGGACCGGCACGGGTGGATCACGATGAAGGGTGGCGCCCCGCGCGTGACGCAGTTCGTCGTACTCCTGGAAGCGCTGCCAGATCAGCCCGCCGGCGCCGAGGACGGCTTCCGCCCGACGGGCGAAGTCCTCGGTGGGTTTATGTCGGCGCCCCTCGACATGGCTGACGTACGAGGGGTCGAACCCCATGCGTGCGGCCAGTTGCTTCTTGCTCATGCCGCGCTCGACCCGCCAGTGCGCCAGCGCCGTTACGAATTGGTCAGCGGCCCGCTCGACGGGCGAGGTGGTCATCATCGATGTCCCCTTCGCGACGAGAGTTTCAGTGTCGCCGCCGCTCCATGTCCACAAGGTGCTAGTAGCACTTAGCCGACAGATACCTTGACGATTCGGCCATCGTCTTCGGCAACGCCGGAACACACTGTTAGGCAACCCTTGCCGAGGGTATTCGTCCGAAAGATCGGGTTGGGTGCGTTGGTTAGGCTAGCCTTAGAGGTGTACGGTGAGTCGTCTCGGAGAGCCCGGGTAGACGAGGTACGGCGAGGTGAAAGCGGTTATGGCGCTTCGGAGCGGTAGCGGTCAGTGACCACTGCTCTGACGACCCCCGTTCTCGCGCCCCTCACCCCGGTGACCGCGACGCTGACCACGATGTTCGGCACCAGCACCGAGATCGCCGGCCTCGCCCCCGACCTCCTGGTCCATGATCAGACCGGCTGGGCGCCCGCCACCGAGCTCGCCGAGCAGAAGCTCGATCTCCTCCTCGCCACGGCCGGCCGCCGGTGGAACGCTCAGCCGCACGCCGCCGCCGCCCTCGCCTGGAAGGCCTACACCTACTGGTCGGCCCTGCCGGCCGTCCTCGGCTACGCCTCGGCCCGCCGCGTGCCCCTGCTGAGCAGCGACAACGTGCTCGTGCACTTCAACGACCCGCGCCCGCTGCTCACCCTGGGCCTGCGCGCCGACATCCCGGTCGCGGTCCTGCCGAACGACCCGCTCGCGCTGATCGCGGACCCCCGGGTCCGGGTCGTCGCCGACGAGGAGGCCCTGCTCGCCGAGCTGCGCCGCTCGCTGCTCGACGACCACCTGACGCCGCTGCTCAACGCCATCCACGGCCGGGTCCGGCTGGGCAAGCGCACCCTGCTCGGCTCGCTCGCCTCCGGCGTCGCCTACGGCATCCTCCGCTCGGCCGACGCGGTCCCCGGCTCCTCCGCCGACACGATCGCCATCCTCCACCGAGCCCTCG
>NZ_BOQN01000025.1 GCF_018332695.1 Paractinoplanes toevensis | reverse complement strand
GCTGCGTTCCGGCCTGCGCTGTGGCCCGTGCCGCGCCCGCTGCTGCGCTACGGCCCGCGCTGCCCCGGCTCGCGGGCCGTTTGCTGGTCAGGCCACGTTGATCGGACGGAACTGGACGCTGATTCGCGGGCCCACCGGCTTCGCTGTCTTGAGGATGGCGTGCTCCCAGGTGCGCTGGCAGGAGCCGCCCATGACGATCAAGTCGCCGTGGCCGAGCGGGAAGCGCAGTGTGTCGTGGCCGCCCGCTCGTGGGCGCAGGGAGAGCTGGCGTGGGGAGCCCAGCGAGAGGATGGCGACCATGGTGTCGTGCCGGGCCGAGCGGCCCAGGGTGTCGCCGTGCCAGGCGACGCTGTCGCGGCCGTCGCGGTAGAGGCACATGCCGGCCGTGACGAACGGCTCGCCCAGCTCGTCGGCGTAGTGGGCGGAGAGCGCCTCGCGGGCCTCGGTGAGCGCGGAGTGCGGCAGCTGCTCGTCGCCGCCGAACCAGCGCAGCAGTCGGGGGACGTCGACGACGCTGTCATACATCTGGCGGCGGTCGGCGCGCCAGTCGATGCCGAGCAGCGTCTCGAAGACCTCGTCGGACCCCTGCAGCCAGCCGGGCAGCACGTCGACCCATGCCCCGACGGTCAGCCGATGCCGGACGAGCCGGCCGTCGAGCGGCTCGAGCGACGGCGCCGGCCCGGCGGCCATGAGATCGAGCATGGATGGCTGGTAGTTGCTGGTCATAAGGTGATGTTAGTACATCCGTTCGAAGATCAACCTAGGCCTGTGGATAACTTCGTCGAGTGAAGCGCCACTGATGTCCGCGATGTCGCTTCCGCGCAGCCGTTGCTAGTCGTGACTGTGGTGACCAGCAGAAACGCCATACCCGAAGGTGCCCGAGGTGCATTTCGTGCTAACGCCGGTGCACATAGGACTACGTCCGGCCGTTCCGGCGGACGCATGATCGGGCCAGTTCATCGATCGGAAACAAGTCGATGACATGCGGTTGATCCGCGGCCTCGCGGATCGCCGTCAGACCCCTTCCTCTCTCGTTGGCAAACCCCGCGAACCCCGCATCCGCCCGCGGATCGGGGTCCGACTAGGAGGCTGGCAAGTGAATCGTTTCAGGACTGTACGAAGCCGCCGGATCAGCGCCGCGTTAGGGATAGCCGTGGCGCTCGGCACCGTTCTCGCCACCGGCCCCGGCGCCTCGGCCGCGGGCCTGCCCCGCACGACCGGCGGCGGCAACTCCGCATGCCCGTGGATGGACACTCGCAAGACCCCGGACCAGCGCGCCAAACTCCTGCTGGCGCGCAGCACCCTCGGCCAGAAGCTCCGCTGGCTCGACGAGCAGTCCGCCAACTCACCCACCCAGACCACCTTCAGCGGCGTCACCTACCCCGTCCAGGTCGCGTGCACGCCGACCGTTGTCTACGCCGACGGGCCCGATTACGTGCGCGGCCCGGCCGGCGTGACCGTCTTCCCGGCGCAACTCGCCCTCGCCGCCGCCTGGAACGACGACCTCGCCTACGACAAGGGCAAGGCCCAGGCCGACGAGGCCTTCCGGGCCGGCAAGAACGTCCTGCTCGCGCCGGGCGTCTCCAGCTCGCGCACCCCGCTGGCCGGCCGCACCCCGGAGTACCTCGGGGAGGACTCCCTGCTCAGCGGCAACCTGGCCGCCGCACAGACCAACGGCATCCAGGAGGGCAACCCGAAGCAGCCGGTGATGGCGGTGCTCAAGCACTACATCGCCAACGAGCAGGAACTCGATCGGCAGACCAGCTCGTCGAACATCGACGGCCGCACGCTGCGCGAGGTGTACGACCTGCCGTTCGCGATCGCCGTCGCGAAGAGTGACCCGGGGGGCGTGATGTGCTCGTTCAACCAGGTCAACGGGGTCTGGGCCTGCGAGAACCAGATCCAGAACAACCTGCTCAAGACCGAGGCCGGCTTCGACGGTTACATCGTCTCCGACTTCGGTTCGGTGCACTCGACCGGACCGTCCCTGGTCGGCGGCCTCGACCAGGAGTTGAACCGGCCGCGTTTCTACACCCCGGCGAACATCGAGGCCGCGCTCGACACCGGCGTGGTCTCGATGGCACAGATCGACGCGGCGGCGCTGCGAGTGGTGCGGGCCTATATCGCGGCGGGTCTCTTCGACCACCCGCTGCCGGCCACACCGTCGACCAGCACCTCCACTCCGGCCAACAAGGCGATCGCGCGGACCGTCGCCGAGCGGGGTTCGGTGCTGCTCAAGAACAGTGGGTCGATCCTGCCGCTGGCCGGCCGCGGCAAAAAGATCGCGGTGATCGGCCAGACCGCCTCGAACACGCCGACCGGCGGGGTCAGCGCCGGCACGGTCTGCGCCGAGGGGCGCGGCACCTCGGCGGCCTGCCCCAACCCGGTGGCGCCGCTCGACGCGATCACCGGCCGGGCGGCGACCGCCGGCCAGACGGTCTCCTACGACAGCGGAGCCAATCCGGCCGCGGCGGCGTCGGTCGCGCGAGGCGCGGACGTCGCGGTGGTCTTCGGGTACGCCAAGCAGGGCGAGTTCGCCGACCGCACGACCCTGGCGCTGGACGGCAACGGTGACGACCTGATCGCCGCCGTGGCGGCCGCGAACCCGAACACGGTCGTCGTGCTCGAGACCGGCACCGCCACCACGATGCCGTGGCTCGCGAGCGTCAAGGGTGTCGTGCAGGCTTGGTATCCCGGTGACCAGCAGGGCACGGCCCTGGCCCGGTTGCTCTACGGCGACACCGACTTCACCGGGCGGCTCCCGATGACCTTCCCGAAGTCGCTGGCCGACACCCCGACGAACACCCCGGCGCAATACCCAGGCACGTTTGCCGACGGTTCGACCACCCGGCCGGCCGGCAGCACCGAGATCCGGCAGGTCAGCTACAGCGAGGGCCTGAAGGTCGGCTACAAGTGGTACGACTCGCAGTCGATCGAACCGCTCTTCCCGTTCGGTTACGGCCTGTCCTACACCAGCTTCGTCTATCAGAACCTGCGGGTCACTCCGCATCTGAAGGGCAAGCGGGGCACGGTCTCGGTCACCTTCGACGTGCGTAACACCGGTGCCCGCACCGGAACCGCGACCCCGCAGCTCTATCTCACCCTGCCGTCGGTCACCGGTGAGCCGGGCAAGCGCCTCGTCGGATATGACCAGGTCACGTTGCGGCCGGGGCAGAGCACCCGGGTGCAGCTGACGATCGACGCGACGTCGCCGGACCGCCCGCTGAGCTTCTGGAACACCGCCGGGCACACCTGGGACATCGCCACCGGTGGTTACCAGGTGCAGGTGGGCGCCAGCTCCCGTGACCTGCCGCTGACCGGTTCCTTCACCGTCTCCTGACCCTCGTCCACGGAAGCCCCTCCGGCCGGTCGGGATCGATCCCGACCGGCCGGAGTCGGCGTCAGCGAACGGCGGGCTCGTCATCCGGAACCGCCGGCGACTCAACCGGAGCGGGACCGGCAGCGGGCGGCCGAGGCCGTAGGACCGACACCGCGACGATGGTGGCCGCGACCCCGCCCACCACCCCGACCAGCGCGGTTGACGAGAGAGCGTCCACAAAGGCATCGCGGGCGAGCTGCGCCAGGGCGACGTCGCCGGTCTGCGCCGCGATCCGCAGGGCATCGCCGATCGACTCCCGAGCCTGCTCGACGACGTCGGACGGCATCGAGGCCCGATAGGCCGTGGCGAGCACGCTGCCCAGCACGGCCACGCTGAGCGCCGCACCGACCTGCTGAACGGTGTCGTTGACGGCCGAGCCGACCCCGGCCCGCTCCGGCGGCAGCGCGGCGAGAAGTGTTCCGACGGCGGCCGGCCCGGCCACGCCGCTGCCGGCACCCATCACCACCATCGCGACGGCCAGGTGGCTGAAGCCGTCGCCCGGATCGAGCATGGCGATCACGCCGAACCCGGCCGCCATCAGCAGCAGCCCGGCGGCGAGGGCGGCCCGAGCGCCGAACTTCTTGTCGACGACCACGCCGAAGCCGTTGCAGATCATCGTGGTCACGATCATGGGGATGAAGGCGAGGCCGGCCTTCGCCGGTTCGTAGCCGAGGACGAACTGCAGATATTGAGTGAGGGCGAGCAGCATGCCGCCGGCCGAGAAGGACAGCAGCACGACCGAGAGGCTGGCACCGGCGAAGTTGCGGTTGCGGAACAACGCGAGCGGCAGCATCGGCTCGGCCACCCGGCGCTCCCACAGGGCGAACACGGCCAGCGTGATGACGGCGACGGCGAACCCGCCGACGGTCTGTGCGGAGGACCAGCCCTCCTTGGCCGAGTTGATGACGCCCCAGACCAGCGCGGTCGTGCCGACCATCGACAGCAGCGCACCGATCACGTCGGGCCGGCCGGCCGGCCCGCGCGACTCCGGGATGATCAGTAGCGCCGCCACGATGCCGAGCACGGCGATCGGGATATTCATCAAGAAGACCGAGCCCCACCAAAAGTGCTGCAGCAGCAGGCCGCCGGCGGCCGGGCCGCCGAGGGCGCCGAGCATCAGCACCGATGTCCAGATCGCGATCGCCTTTTTGCGCTCCTCGTCGTCGAAGACCGTGGTGAGGATCGAGAGGGTGCCCGGCATCAGGAACGCCGCGCCGACGCCCATCAGGCCGCGGACCGCGATCAACTGACCGGGGGTCTGGCTGAGGGTGGCGAGCACCGAGGCGCCGCCGAAGACGATCAGGCCGATGACCAGGCCACGGCGCCGGCCGAAGCGGTCGGACAGGCTGCCGGCGATGAGCAGCAGACCGGCGAAAACGAGGATGTAGGAGTCGATGATCCATTGGATATCGGACGAGCTGGCGCCCAGGTCGCGGATCAGCGACGGGATGGCGATGTTGAGCACCATGTTGTCGATGACGACGACCAGGAGGCTCAGGCACAGCACGCCGAGGATCAACCAGCGGCGCGGATTCCGATCGGGCATTGGGGGCTTCCCTCGTACGCTGTTCGAGTGATTCGCACAACGTACCATTGATGTCGCACGCTGTTCGACCCTCGATAGACTGATGCCATGGCGGAGCTCTTTTTCGACTCGGTGTGGCTGCGCCCACCATCGCGTAAACGGACTGGTCAGCCCACGCTCGACCGCGACCAGATCGTGCGGGCCGCGATGGAGCTGCTCGACGCCGACGGCCCGGCCGGCCTGAGCATGCGCCGGCTTGGCACCCGACTCGGCGCCGGCGCCACGTCGCTCTACTGGCACGTGGCGAACAAGGATGATCTGCTCGAGCTCGCCATCGACGAGGTACTGGGCGAGATCTACGTCCCCGAGCCGGGCGACACCGGCTGGCGGATAGCCCTGTCGGTGATGGCCAACGGCATGCGCAGCGCGATCCTGCGTCACCCCTGGGTGATCGGCCTACTCGGCACGAAGCCCACCCTCGGGCCCAACGCCATGCGGATGGGCGAGCGGAGCGTCGCGCTGCTCACCGCCGCCGGCTTTACCGGCATGGAGGTGTCCCACGTCAGCGCGATGATCCACGCGCACGCGCTCGGTTCGGCCACCACCGAGGCCGCGGTCGCGACCGCCACGAAACGGGCCGGCCGCACGTTCGCGGAGATGGCCGACGAGCTGGAGCCGATCCTGGAGCGGCTCAGTGCCGACAACCCGCGCTACGACACCTGGCGCAAGGAAAATGTGGTGATCGCCGAGCCGGAGAAGATGTGGCACGACAGCTTCGTCTTCGGCCTGGAAAGACTGCTGGACGGCCTGGAAGCATGGCTGGCCGCCGGAAAACCGGCTTGACCATGACGCAGAGGCTCGCCGGAGACTTCGACCACGACACCCACGGCCGGACCCGGCCGGCCCATCCGTTCGCCGTTCCCACGAAGCACGCCCCGGAGGTGCTGTGATGTCCGGCCAAAAAGCGGCGGGGGTGACGATCCGCGACGCGGGCGAGCAGGATGCGGCCGCGTGTGCGGCCATCTATCGGCCGTACGTGATCGGCACCGCCATCAGCTTCGAGATCGAACCGCCGTCCGAGGCGGAGATGGCCAGCCGGATCCGGGACTCGGCGCGCACCCACGCCTGGCTGGTCGCGGAGGTGGACGGCGAGGTCTCGGGCTACGCGTACGCCCGGCCGTTCGCGGCCCGCGAGGCCTACCGCTGGTCGTGCGAGACCAGCGTCTATCTGTCCGCGGGCCGGCACCGCGCCGGCCTCGGCCGTGCTCTCTACCGTGTGCTGCTCGACCGCCTCACCGAGCGCGGATTCCGGGTCGCGGTGGCCAAGATGACGCTGCCCAATCCGGCGAGCGAAGGCCTGCACGCCGCGCTCGGGTTCCAGCCGGTCGGCGTGCATCGCCGGATCGGCTTCAAGAATGGCGCCTGGCACGACGTGGCCATCAGCCAGCTCGATCTGGCCGACGATGACGGGCCACCAGCCTGAGGGTCCGGCCACCCGGCCGCCGGCTGCGAAGCCGGCGGCCGGAGAGTGCTCAGTGAGCGTCGCCCTTGGGGCCGGTGTCGTCCTTGCCGGGCGCGGGGTGGTTGTAGACGATTTCGCCGGGCGGGAGCGGTAGCTCCTGGTCGTCACCGAACGGCGAAGGGCCGCCCTGCTGCGGGAGAGCCAGCTCGGCGACATCCATCCGGCCGTCGTCGCGGACGGGCGCAGCCTCCGAGGGGCGGGCGCTGGAGAACGGGGTACCCGCCGCGACCCCGGTGACGCCGACGGACGTGCTCGGTGCCATCGAATCGCCGTGTGCGGACCCGTCCAGCTGGTCCCGCCGGAAGATCTTGCGACCGAGCCAGACCAGCGGGTCGTAGCGGCGGTCGACGACGCGCTCCTTCATCGGGATGATCGCGTTGTCAGTGATCTTGATGTGCTCGGGGCAGACCTCGGTGCAGCACTTGGTGATGTTGCAGAATCCGAGACCCTGCTCGGCCTGCGCGTAGTCCTTGCGGTCGGTGCGCGCGTCCAGCGGATGCATGTCGAGCTCGGCGGCCCGGATGAAGTACCGCGGGCCGGAGAACGCCGCTTTGTTCTCCTCGTGGTCGCGGACCACGTGGCAGGTGTTCTGGCAGAGGAAGCACTCGATGCACTTGCGGAACTCCTGCGAGCGCTCGACGTCGACCTGCTTCATCCGGTACTGACCCGGGGCCACCCCGGCCGGCGGGGCGAACGCCGGGGTCTCGCGCGCCTTCTCGTAGTTGAAGGTGACGTCGGTGACCAGGTCCCGGATGATCGGGAAGGTGCGCAGCGGCGTGATGGTGACCGTCTCGTCCTCTTCGAACGTGGACATTCGGGTCATGCAGCCGAGTTTCGGCTTGCCGTTGATCTCCATCGAGCAGGAGCCGCACTTGCCGGCCTTGCAGTTCCACCGGCAGGCCAGGTCGGGAGTCTGGGTGGCCTGCAACCGGTGGATGATGTCGAGCACGACCTCGCCGTCGTTGACCTCGACGTCGTAGTCCTGAATGTCGCCGCCCGACTCGTCGCCGCGCCAGACCCGGAAGTGACGTTTGGTGCCCATTACTTCGCCTCCAGCGCGTCGAACTCGATCAGCTCATCGTCGGTCAGGTATTTCGACAGCTCGGTGCGGTCGAACAGGGAGATCAACTCGCCGCGCATCTTCGGCAGCGGCTTGCGCTCCAGGTGCACGTCACCGGACTTGTCGAGCGAGCAGACCAGGTTGACCTTCCGCCACTGCGGGTTCATCCCCGGGAAGTCCTCGCGGGTGTGGCCACCGCGCGACTCCTCCCGTTCCAGCGCCGCCTTGGCCGTGCACTCCGAGACGACCAGCATGTTGCGCAGGTCGATCGCGAGGTGCCAGCCCGGGTTGTAGCGCCGGCCGCCGGCTGCGCCGACGTTCGCGACCCGGAGCTTGAGCTCCTGCAGTCGCTTGAGAGCGTCGGTCAGCTCGCCGGCCCGGCGGATGATGCCGACCAGGTCGCCCATCACGGCCTGCAGGTCCTGCTGCAACGTGTACGGGTTTTCGCCGCTCTGCCGGTTCAGCGGGGCGAGCGCCACGTCGAGTGCGGCCTCGACGTCGGCCGTGGCGACCTTGGGCCGCTTGGCCAGTGCGTCCACGTAGGCCGACGCGTGCTCGCCGGCCCGCTTGCCGAAGACCAGCAGGTCGGAGAGGGAGTTGCCGCCGAGGCGGTTCGAGCCGTGCATGCCGCCGGACACTTCACCGGCCGCGAACAGGCCGGTTACCCGGCCCGACGCGGCGGCCGAGTCGGGGTCGACCTCGACGCCACCCATCACGTAGTGACAGGTCGGGCCGACCTCCATCGGCTGCTTCGTGATGTCCACGTCGGCCAGCTCCTTGAACTGGTGGTACATCGACGGCAGCCGCTTGACGATCCGTTCGGCGGGCATCCGCGTGGAGACGTCGAGGAAGACGCCGCCGGCCTTGGTGCCGCGACCCTCCTTGACCTCGTTGTTGATCGCGCGGGCGACCTCGTCGCGGGGGAGCAGCTCAGGCGGACGGCGGTTGTTGTCCGGATCGTCGTACCACCGGTCGGCTTCCTCCTCGGTCTCCGCGTACTGCTTGCGGAAGACGTCGGGGACGTAGTCGAACATGAACCGCTTGCCGTCGGAGTTGCGCAGCACACCGCCGTCACCCCGGACCGATTCGGTGACCAGGATGCCCTTGACACTGGGCGGCCAGACCATGCCGGTCGGGTGGAACTGGAGGAACTCCATGTTGATCAGCGTGGCGCCGGCCCGCAGCGCGAGCGCGTGGCCGTCGCCGGTGTACTCCCAGGAGTTGGAGGTCACCTTGTAGCTGCGGCCGACGCCGCCGGTCGCGAGCACCACGGCGGGTGCCTCGAGCAGCAGGAACTCACCGGACTCGCGGTAGTAGCCGAACGCGCCGGCCACCTGGTCGCCGTCGAGCAGCAGCTCGGTGATGGTGGTCTCAGCGAAGACCTTGATCTTCGCGTCGTAGCTGCCGGTCTCGGCGAAGTCCTCCTGCTGCAGCGAGACGATCTTCTGCTGCAGAGTGCGGATCAGCTCCAGGCCGGTGCGGTCGCCGACGTGGGCGAGACGCGGGTACTCGTGGCCGCCGAAGTTGCGCTGGGAGATCTTGCCGTCCTTGGTGCGGTCGAACAGCGCACCGTACGTCTCCAGCTCCCAGATCCGCTCCGGCGCCTCCTTGGCGTGCAGCTCGGCCATCCGGAAGTTGTTCAGGAACTTGCCGCCCCGCATGGTGTCGCGGAAGTGCACCATCCAGTTGTCGCGCGAGTTCACGTTGCCCATCGCGGCGGCCGCGCCGCCCTCGGCCATCACCGTGTGCGCCTTGCCGAACAGCGACTTCGAGATGATCGCCGTCCGCTTTCCGGCGAGCCGGGCCTCGATCGCCGCGCGCAGGCCGGCGCCGCCGGCACCGATCACGACGACGTCATAGTGGTGTCGTTCGATTCGGGTAGTCATCGCTCAGCTCCCTCTCAGCCCACGAACCGCAGGTCGGGGAACCAGTCGGCGGCAACCGCCATGACGTAGAAATCGGTCAGCGCGAGCGTGCCCAGGGTGATCCAGGCCAGCAGCATGTGCCGGGTGTTCAGCTTCGACACGAAGGTCCAGAAGCGGTATCGCACCGGGTGGGCGGAGAAGTGCTTGAGCCGCCCGCCGGCGATGTGCCGGCACGAGTGGCAGGACAGCGTGTAGAGCCAGAGCATCACCACGTTGCCGACCAGGACGATGTTGCCGAGCCCGAAGCCGAAGCCGTCGCCGCTGTGGAAGGCGCGGATCGCGTCCCACGTGTTGATGAGCGAGATGATCCCGGCGGCGTAGAACGCATACCGGTGGATGTTCTGGAAGATCAGCGGGAAACGGGTCTCGCCGGAGTATTTCTGGTGCGCATCGGGCACGGCACAGGCCGGCGGCGACAGCCAGAAGGCGCGGTAGTACGCCTTGCGGTAGTAGTAGCAGGTCAGCCGGAACAGCAGCAGGAACGGCAGGGTGAACGCCGCCTCGGGAATCAGCCAGAACGACGGCAGCGGGGTGCCGAACTCGGCCGAGCCCTCCACGCACCGGTCGGTGATGCACGGTGAGTAGAACGGCGTGAGGTAGTGGTAGTCGTCGACGTAATACCACTTGTGCATGAAGACGCGGACGGTCGCGTAGGTGACCCATGCCGCTAGACCCACGAAGGTGATGAGTGGGGGGAACCACCACCGGTCGGTGCGCAACGTCTTTGCCGCGATCGCTGCGCGTGAGCGTCCAGCGTCCGGCTTCGTTGCCGTCGTCGTCATTCGATCTCCCTGACGTGCCTGTCATATGACCCGGCTGTTAACGGGCGAGGCCCGCCAGCCGCCATGCTCGCGTGATGTGGGGCACACGTTACGCCGGGGGTCAGACAGTTTGCGGCTCAGGGATGGGGTCTAGGTCACAAATTCGAGCCCTGCTCACATCGACGTGGGCAAACGGGATAGTGGATCTTGGGATCAGAGCTCGGGAACGGCCAATCGCCGGACCGGTCCGGCGCACGGGGCCGGCGACCATTGCACCAGCAGGTCGGTCACGACCAGGCCGTCGGTGGTCCGGGGAGCGACATAAAACGCGGGCGTACGGGATTTGTCCTGCCGGTCGAGTGCGTCCGCGAAGACGGTGCGCGCGTCCAGCAGTTGCCGCCAGGCGTCCTCGTCCCGCTGGTTGTCCAGCTGGTCGAGATAGAGCCGGACGGCGAGGTTCTCGTCGCGGATCGCGGTGGCCCGCGCGGCCGGGCTGCCGGTCGCCCCGGGCGGAACGAGCCGGTTCAGCCGTCCTTCCAGGTCGAGGCAGTCGGTCTCGCGCAGCACTCGGGTGTCCCGAGCGTCCGAAGCCCGATCCCGCACCCCGTCGACCGTCGAGATGACGGACAGTGCTCCGGCGCAGAGCGCCACCACGACGATGGCCGCCGCCACCGAGATCCCGGCCACGAACCACCGCCGGCGACTCCGCTGCCGCTCATCCATCGGCCCCTCGGCCACCGGCCCGAGCCGCCATATCCGCCGCCCACGCCCACCGCCACCAGCACGTCCCGGCGCGGAGGTCGGAGCGGCCACCGATGCGGAAGTCGAAGAAGCATCGGCGTCACCACCCAGCCCGCCTTCCGGCGGAGAGCCGCCCGATGGAGAGCCGCCCGATGGAGAGCCGCCCGATAGAGAGCCGCCTCGTCCGCCTTCCGGTGGAGAGCTGCCCAGGCCGCCCGGCGCGGCTCCCGGCTGAGTGCCGCCCCGCCTGCCGCCCGTGGCGTCACCCAGCCCGCCCGCGGCGCCGCGCGGCGTGGTGCCGGCGGCCGCGTCCGGACCGCTTGCGATGGCGCCGTCGTCGTCGCCGCCCGCCTCGGCGGCGCGGCTTCGCGTGGGCCGGGCCGGCGGCTTCCGCCCGGCCGGGCCCACCCAATCGTCCGGTTCGGACACGTCGGACGAACCCGCCGGACCGCCGGTCACCGGTTCGTCGGCAGGCTCATCCCGGCCCCGCTGCGCCGGGATTCGGCTGGTCGGGACGTCGTCGTGATCCGGCTCGCGATGCGTGTCGCTCACCGGCCCAGTGAAGCACGCCGGTCAATGCGCCGCTGCCCGCGCGACGGGCAGGGCCGGCCGTCCGCGCGACTGGGAGGGCCCGCCGTCCGCAAGACAGGCAGGCCCGCCGGCCGCAAGACAGGCAGGCCCGCCGTCCGCAAGACCGGCAGGGCCGCCGCCCGCCCGCACGACCGTCAGGCCCGCGGCCGCAAGACCGGCAGGGCCGCCGCCCGCCCCCACGACCGTCAGGCCCGCGGCCGCACGACCGTCAGGGCCGCCGCCCCCCGCGGCGGCAGGAGTGCCCATGTCTGTCGGCAGGATTGGTCGGTCGGGCGCTTCGGATCGTTAGCCGGAGGCGTTGCCGGTGAGGTTCCAGCTGGCCAGGTGGAGTGCCGGCGCCGCGTATCGCACGCCGGACCAGCTGTCGGGCAGCAGGACCGTCTCGCTGCCGATGCCCAGCACCGCGCCTATCCCCAGCGCCTGTGGATAGGACTGGGTGAAGCGCATGTTGCTCACCGCTGACGTCACCTCGCCGTCCTCCACCAGCCACACCCCGTTGCGGGTCAGGCCGGTGATGACCAGGCTCTTCTGGTCGAGGACCCGGGTGTACCAGAAATCGGTGATGAGCAGGCCGCGCTCCATCCGGGCCACCAGTGGGCGGGCCGACTCGGCGGTCGGGCCGACCGGGTCGGCGGGCAGCACCGGCTCGGTCGCGGCCTGGGCGGCCTCGAGCCGCATGTGCGTGGCCATCGGGCCCCACGTGCGGGAGGTGCCGGAGCCGTGGCCGGTCGACTCGGCGCCCACCTCGGCGGCCGACCGCCGGTCGTGCGCCACCGCCTTGGTCACCCCGTCGCGGACCAGCACCAGCGACTCCCGCGGCGTGCCCTCGACGTCGAACGGCAGGCCGGGGGCCGGCTCGCCGCGGCTGCCCAGCGGATCGTCCACGATGGTGACCGACGGGTCGAACTGTTCGGCGCCCAGCTCGGCGAAGGACTGGTGCTGCGCGAACGTCTTGCCGTTGAACCCGAAGAACGAGAGGTTGCTCAGCACGTCAGCGACCGCTTCCGGTTCGAGCACCACCTCGTAACGGCCGGGCGGCAACTCCACCGGCCGCTCCCCGGCCCGTGCCTTGGCCGCGGCCCGCGCGCCGAGCACCGCGCCGTCCAGGTCGGCGAGGCGGCCGGCGGCGAGCCGAGCCACGCCGTCGGAGCCGCTGAGCCGGGCGATGCCGTCCATGGCCGCCTCGGCCGTCCGCCCCTCGACGGACTGACCGGCGCTGTTGGCGAAGGCCGCCGAGCAATACACCGTGCGGCAGAAGCCGGCCGTCTCGAGGCCGCCGGCCGCCCGGACGAAGTCGCCGACCAGGGTGGCCCGCTCGGCCGGGGTGGCCCGCGCGGTCGCCTCGTCGAAGCCGAAGTCGAGGCCGGAGTGCTCGCCGGAGCCGTGATAGCCGGCCGAGTGGTGCAGCGGCGTGGGCGGTGTCAGGCCCGGCCAGGTCGGGTCGGCCGGGCTGACCCGGACCGCCGCGATCGTGCGGTCGACCAGCGCGCGCAGACCGTCGGCGCTGGTGAGAGTGGTGGAGCCGCCGGTCGTGCGGCCGTCGAGGTGCAGCCGCAGCCGGACCGAGGTGGTCGCCTCGGCGACGTTCTGGTGGATGGCCGAGTTGGCGAACCGGGTCAGTGCCTCGGCGTTGTGCGACACCATCACCTCGGCCTGGGCGGCCGGGCCGACCGCCGTGCGGACCAGCTCGATGACGCGAGCCGCCAGTTCGAGTTCGGCGCCTGTCCGGGCGATGTCGATGCTCATCCGTGCACCCCCACGCGTACGTTCGTGAACCGGGCCGGCGCCGCGGAGTGCGCGGTGTGCCCCACCTGGCCGGGCTGGCCCTTGCCGCAGTTCGGAATGCCGTAGGGCACGGTCTCGGCGGAAAGCATGTCCATCGACTGCCAGAACCGCGGTCCGATGCCGGTGTAGGTCGGGTTGCGCAGCATGCGGCCGCGCTTGCCGTTCTTGATCTCGTAGCCGATCTCGCAGCCGAACTGGAAGTTGAGCCGGCGGTCGTCGATCGACCAGGATCGGTTCGTCTCCATGTAGATGCCGTCGTCGGTGGCCGCGATGATCTCGTCGAGGGTGTGCGGGCCGGGCTCGAGGCCGACGTTGGTCATCCGGACCATCGGCAGCCGGGCCCAGCCGTCGGAGCGGACGCTGCCCGCGTAGTCGAGGCCGGCGACCGCGGCCGAGTCACGCCCGGCCAGCACGCCCACCCAGATGCCGTCGCGGACCGCGTCGCGCCTGGCCGCCGGGGTGCCCTCGTCGTCGTAGCCGAAGCTGCCGAGCGCGCCCGGGATGGTGGGGTCGATGGTGATGTTCATCAGCTCGGAGCCATAGCGCAGCGAGCCGAGTTTTTCCAGGTCGAGCCAGCTGGTGCCGGCGAACGCGGCCTCCCAGCCGAGGATGCGGTCGAGCTCGATGGCGTGCCCGACCGACTCGTGGATCTGCAGCGCCAGCTGGTCGCCGCCGAGGATCAGCGTGGTCTCGCCGGACGGGCAGAGCGGCGCGGTGGTCAGGGCGCGCGCCTCCTCGGCCATCCGGGGTGCGTTGCCGACCAGGTCAAGTTCCTCGATCAGCTCCCAGCCCCGGGTGCCGTACTGATGACCCCAGCCGCGGCGCTGCACCTCGCCGTCGCCGAGGGCGCTGGCGGTCACCGAGCCGCCGCACTCGCGGACGTGCTGGTCGATGCGATGCCCGTCGCTGGAGACGAACCACTTGTGGGTGTCCCAGATCGCGTAGCCGGCCTCGGCCTGATCAGCGCCCGCTTCCTTGGCCGCCTGGGTGGCCCGGACCAGCAGGTCGCCCTTCTCGGCGAGCGGGACGGCGAGCGGGTCGATGCGGCACTCGCTGGCCCAGCTGGCGGCACCGGCGCCGGCCGGCACCAGCTCGATCGGCGGCCCCGGCACGGTGGCGCTGGCTGCGGCGATCTGCGCGGCCCGCCGCCCGGCCGCGCGGGCCGCCGAGTCGGAAAGGTCGGGCACCGCGTAGAAACCCCAGCTCGAACCGACCAGGGCGCGGACACCGAGACCGGCGCTCTCGTCGGAATTGAGATCCTCGACATCCCCGTTGCGGGCGCTCATCGACTCCGTGCGACGCAACATGATCCGCGCGTCCGCATATCGCGCCCCGGCGTCCAGCGCGGCTTGGACCGCCGAGTACGCCTCATCGAAGTGGCTCATGCACCGACCCTAGGGGACCGGTACGACAAAACTCAGACCGGCGGAGCCAACTCCGCCGGGTCGAGGGTCGCGACGACCGGTTCGCGCAGTCGAAGAATCGCGCCCTGCTCGACGACCGCATGCTCGACGTAGGTTTCGCCGGCCAGCCGGTAGAGACGCAACGCCGCGGTCGCCTGTTCAACCAGGAGGTACCACGGAATGCCGGCGGAGGCGTAGTAGTGCATCTTGAGCACCTTGTCCGTGGCAGCGTTCGAGGGCGAGGTGATTTCGCAGGTCAGCAGCACGGTCTCGGCCTCGATGGCCAGCTTGCGTTCCATGTCCGAGGTGATTACCAGGTCTGGGATCGGTATCCGGTTCGGCTGGAGCCGGACGTTCGGCGCGAGGAGGACGCGCAGGCCGGCGTCGCGCGCGGGGAGACGTAGCGCTGCAAAAAGCTCGCCGAGAAGATGTTGATGGGTGGTCGTGGGGTTCGGGGTCATGTGGAGACTTCCGTCGAACAGCTCGATGCGATCGGGCGTCTCACCCATCGCGAGGAAGTCCTCCTCGCTGATCGGCATCCCGTCGCTGAGGATGGCTGATGTCATGGTGTCTCCCTTGTGTTCGAGGTAAGACTCTCCCACAAAGACTAGTCTCATGCCAACTCTCCTAGCGACTACTGCTCGCCTAGCTTCGCAGGAAGGCTAACTCCTCCTCGAGGGTGGCCGCCGGGACCGAGGTGCAGCCCGGCACGGAAGCGCCGATCAGCAGCAGCGGGCGCGAGTGGTCGGACTGGGCGGCGGCCTCCGGCAGGCTGTGATGGGCGTACACGTCGGCGGCGTCGTGCCGGTCGCCCAGGTAACGCTCGGCGAACGGCGGGGCCAGCTCGGACCAGTCGGTGACCGGGTGGCGGGCGACGGCCCGGTGGAAGACCTCCGGGCGGCGCAGCACGGCCAGTGCCGCGAGCCAGCCGCCGAGCCCGGTGCCGCGCACCGAGACCGAGGTCAGGTCCAGGTCGGGGTGCTTGCCGAGCAGCACGTGCAGGGCGTCGACCTGATCGGTCAGGGCCACGTCGCCGAGGCGGCGGTGCACCACCTTCTCGAAGCTGGGCGCCACCCCCGGCGTACCCCGGCTGTCGACACTCACGACGGCGAAGCCGGCGTCCGCCCACCACTGCCGTTCCTGCCACGCGGCCGGGTCCGAGGTCACCTGTTGGTGGCCCGGCCCCTCGCCCAGCGTGACCAGCACGGGGATCTTCGCTCCGCTGACGAAGCCGGCGGGGTACAGCACCGCGGCGGGAAGCCGCCGGTCGGTGACGCGTTCCAGGGCCGGGCGGGGGTGATAGGGCAGCGGCGCCGCGAGGTTGCCGAGCGTGGCGACACGGGCGTCGCCCCGCCAGACAGTGTCGTCCAGGACGAGAACATCGCCGCCGACGAAAGCCCGATGCCAGCCGGGGGTCAAGCTGATCTTGCGGGCTTCCGCTCCGCCGCCGCCCAGTGAGGTGCGCACGCGGAAGACCGACTGGGCGGCCGGGTCTCCGTCGGTCCCCTCGATCACGAGGTCGGGCGCGCCGGACGGCGCTCCGCTACGCGGCAGCGTGCCGACCACCCGCCGTACGTAGAGGCCGGGCGGGGTGAGCAGGCTGCCGTCGGCGAACAGGCACCGGGCATCGAAGCCGTCGTGGGCCAGTTCCCCGCCGACCAGCACCCGGCCGTCCGGCAGGTGCCGCGGCGTGCCGTCGACCGGTTCCACCCAGCGGGCGTCGGCCAGCTCGGCGTGCACCTGGGTCTCGCCGGTCCGCGGGTCGATGGCCAGCACCAGCCCGTGCTGCTGCATCCGGCGCAGCACGGTGATCAGCGGCCCACCGCCGTCGGCCCAGCGCACGTTGACCACGTAGGGATAGGTCTCCCGGTCCCAGTGCACGTCCACCCAGCCCTCGTCCAGGTCGAGCAGGTGCAGGCTGGTCGCGGCGGCCGTGCGGGTGGCCAGGATCTGGCGGCCGTCGGGCGACCACCACCAGCCGCGCCGCCGGCCGAACTGGACGGCGGCCGGGTCGGGCACGCCCCAGGAGATCAGCCCGCCGTGCTCGCGCCAGGCGTTCCCGAGTTCGCCGGCGATCAGCCGGTCGCCGTCCGGGCCGACCACGCGCAGCGAGGCGGAACCGCCGGCCCGGCTCACGTACCCGATGTGGTGGCCGATCGGGTCGGGTCGCGGATCCTCGGCCGGTCCGTCGGTGGCCACCTCGGTGACCTCGCGGCCGATCAGGTCGGCGCGGAACAACCGGCCGTCGCGGGCGAAGGCGGCGACTCGGGCATCGCGGTCTACGGCGTACGCCTGAATCGGACCTTCGGTGATTTTGATTTCCTCGGCCGTGGCCACGGTGAGCAGCCAGAGTGCGGCGTCGGGGTCCTCCGGGCCGGCCGATCGGAGGAACACCACCCGGGAGCCGTCGCCGCCGATCGTGACGTCGCGTGGTGCGCCGTAGCTGAAGTGACCGGTGCGGTCGGCGAGTCCGGGGTAATCCACGGGTCCAGCATCGCTGATCAAGACGCGGTTGCGCCGTGCAAACTCGCAGCCCGGCTCCGGAAAGCTTGTGCGACTGCCGCGTAAAGTGGCGCGGGTGACTGACGCCCTGCCCCCGCGCCGCCTGCTGCTGGTGCATGCACATCCCGACGACGAGGTCACCGGCACCGGCGCCACGATGGCCCACTACGTGGCCGCCGGCGCGCACGTGACCCTCGTTACCTGCACCCTCGGCGAGGAGGGCGAGATCCACGTCCCGGAGCTGTCCCAGCTCGAGGCGAAGCAGGCCGACCAGCTCGGCGGTTACCGCCTGGTCGAGCTGTCCCGGGCGTGTGCGGCGCTCGGCGTCACCGACCACCGGTTCCTCGGCGGGCCGGGCCGCTACCGCGACTCCGGCATGATGGGTCTGCCGACCAACGAGCACCCGCGGGCGTTCTGGCAGGCCGACCTCGACGAGGCGGCCGGCCATCTGCTGGAGATCATCAAGGAGATCCAGCCGCAGGTCATGATCACGTATGACGAGAACGGCTTCTACGGGCATCCCGATCACATCCAGGCGCACCGGGTGGCGATGCGCGCGGCCGAGCTGGCCGGTGCCGACGGCCCGGAGAAGATCTACTGGACGGCCATGCCGCTGAGCGTGCTGAAAGAGGGCATGGAGGCGTTCCGCGAGCTGGACGACAACCCGTTCGCCGACGTGGAGAAGGTGGAGGATCTGCCGTTCGGGCACACCGACGACGAGATCGCGGCCCGGATGGACGGCACCGACCACTACGACCGGAAGGTCGCCGCGATGCGTGCGCACGCCACCCAGATCCCCGACAACTCCTGGCTGTACGGGATCGCCGGTGACTTCGGCGGCGAGTTCATGGGAGTCGAATACTTCCTGCTCGCCAAGGGTGAGCGCGGCCCGGGCGAGGGCCCGCAGAACTGGGAGAACGACCTGTTCAGCGGGGTCAAGACGCCATGACGCCGACGGAGACCGCGATACCCGACGAGACCGCCCCGAAGGAGAGCAAGAGGGGCTGGGAACCGGTGATCGTGGTCGGTGGCCTGGTGGTCGCGATCCTGGCCGCCTTCGCCTCCGGTGTGCTCGAGATCCTGCTGACCGCGCTGCGGGCCGGTGACGTCGTCACGATCTGGCGGGGTGACGCGATCGGCTCCGGCAGCGGCCCGCCGATCGGCGTGGCCGTCCTGCTCGCGGCGGTGGCCAACTACGCCATCGGCTGGTTCGCGGTGAGCACCACCGGCAAGCGCTGGGCGCTGGCCCCGCCGTGGGCGCTCTGGACGCTGATGATGCTGTTCGCGGCGGGGGTGCGCACCAGCGAGGGCGACTACCTGATCGGCGGGGACGACTGGGTGGCGCTGGTGATGATCCTGGTCGGCAGCCTGTCGTTCGCGGTGTACTCCTATCGGATGATCTTGCGGCGGATCCCGCGCGGACCGGCGAACAACTAGCGTTTCTCCGGTCGTGGACGACGCGGGGCGGTTCGACGTGCGGCGCGCGGTTCTCGTCGGCGTACTGGCCATGGTCGTGCTGGTGGTGACCGGTGTGGTGGCGTACCGGATGAACGGCGACGTGCCGCACGGCACCCGGATGCTCGGCGTGGACCTGGGCGGCCTCTCGCGCAGCGAGGCCGAGGAGGCGCTGCGCCGGCCGGTCGCGGAGCACGCCGCCGATCCGGTACGGGTCTCGCTCGGCGGCCGGCGCGTCGTGTTTCCGCCGGCCGCGCTCGGCGTGCAGATCGATGTCGAGCTGTCAGTCGGCCGGGCGATCCGCAGTGCCGGCAACGCCGACGTCGAACCGGTGGTCCGGGTGGACAAGCAGCGGTTCGGGGCATTGCTGCCGGCCGACGTCGACCGGGCGGTGCGCGCGGTCCGGGCGGCCTGGCCGCACGGCGAAGTCGCCGACCTCGGTAAGAACTAGCAGCGGACTCCCAGCTTTCGCACAGGACGCGTGGCGCGTCATCCGCAAAGATGACCGATGGATCGAGCGTTCGGCGTTCACCCGGCGTTACGATCCCGACCCACGATTCGTCTGCGGCGCGCAGTCAGGGCGGCCGCGTTGGTGTTCTGTCCCGGGGAGGACACATGAGGCAGCGCTGGTTTCCCGCCGCGGCGCTGGCGGTCGGACTGTTCGCGATCAACGTGGCGGCCCGCCTGATCATTCGCTTCGGCTTCGACGGCGACGACTCGGCCGAGGGTCGAGCCACCATCATCATGTTCGGCGTGATCGGCCTGGTCCTGGCGATCTGGACGTTCCGGGCCAGTCAGCGCAAACGGCCCAGCGAGTGGCTGCTGCCCGATCTGGTCCTCGGCGCGGTCGGCGGGTTGCTGCTGACCGTCCTGGTCGGACCGTTCATCAGCGGCGGCCAGCCGTTCAAGAACGGGGCCGGTGACTTCTTCGCGCAGGTCTGGCTCTACGGCGGCTTCGCGATCGTCGGCACGCTGCTCGGTTACTGGATCGCCGTGATGCTGGGCCGCGACTACCGCTCGCGCTCGCTCAAGGCCTTCACCCAGCGGAGCGCGGCCAAGCCGCGCCGGGTGGTCCGCCGCTAGAGATCTTTCCGGGTCGGGGTCCCGCCATTTCCGGAAAGGACGGGACCTCAGCCCAGGCTTCCTCGATGCGCGAGAGGCGCGGCACGTGCCGGTGTTGCAGGCTGGTCGCGGGGTGGCGGCGGTCGGGGGTGGTTGCGGTTGTTGACGGGGTTGCCCGTACCGGAAAAGGGTTTGATTCTCGCGACCCTGACCTCGAAAGGTGCCTAGTTCGCCGGCGCTTCC
Organism: Paractinoplanes toevensis; assembly: GCF_018332695.1. Lineage (GTDB taxonomy): Bacteria > Actinomycetota > Actinomycetes > Mycobacteriales > Micromonosporaceae > Actinoplanes > Actinoplanes toevensis. Next base: position 2,457 of record NZ_BOQN01000025.1, on the reverse strand, counting down.
CGCGTGAGGTAGGTGTGGTGCGTACCGAAACCGACCCGGCCGTAGAGGGCGACGGCGGCCGTGTTGCGCTCTTCCACCTGCAGGTAGGCGCGGTTGCTGCCGCGCTGCGTCGCCCACTGCGCGAGGCCGCGCACGACCTGCTGCGCGATCCCACGCCGGCGCGCGGCCGGGGCGGTCTGCAGCAGCGATATGCCGAGCCATCGGTCCGGGCCGGTGACCGCGCCGCGGGCCACCGCGAGGAGGCTGCCGTCGGTGTCGCGGACGTGCGCGAAGACCACTTCCGGTACGGCGGTGAGGATGCGTACGGCGATCGGCGGCAGCGCGCCCTTGTGCTCGGTCACCATCTCGTACCAGTCGTCGCCGGGGGAGTCCGCCAACTCCACCGGTGGCAGGTCGGCGTTCGCCGGGATGGCAGTGAGGAGCGCCACCACCGAGGCGGTCTGCACGAGCGTCAGTGGGCGGGCGGTCCAGCCGCGGGCGTCGAGGGCGGCGTTGACCGGGGCGGCCAGCGGCATCGGCGCGTTGATCAGCGGCTGCTGGCCGTGTGCTTCGTACCACTCGACGACGCCGTCGATCGCGGCCTCGAGGGTGCGGTCGGGGTCGCCGACGGCCAGTGCCGAGTTGGCCCGGCCGGTCCAGTTGCCGGCCGCTCGCAGGATCCATCCGCCCAGGTGGGACTGGATGGGGGCGGGCCAGGCGTCGTTGGCGGCGAGTTCCAGGGCGACCACGTCGGCGGCCGGCGGGCGGCGGGCGACCGGCACCCGCTTGGCCCGGTGGACCTCGTCCAGCGGAACCCGCAGCGTGCCCTTGGCGGTGGCTAAGGTGAGATCAGTCTCAGTGAGCTCCACGAGCTCCCCGAGTGCATCTGAATACAGCGTTCGCTCCTGGGAAACGCCTACAATCCGACGCACCACCACCCGGTGTCCCACATCCTGCCGACGGAGCACGTGTCACCTCCTTCGGCGGAGATACTAGGCTCTGCAACTGTCGCCGACTGTTCTTGCGGCGTGGCTTTGGAGGGAAAGACCCGTGACCTACATCATCGCTGAGCCGTGCGTCGATGTGCTCGACAAGGCATGCATCGAGGAATGCCCGGTCGACTGCATCTACGAGGGCAACCGGATGCTCTACATCCACCCCGATGAGTGCGTCGACTGCGGGGCCTGTGAACCGGTCTGCCCCGTCGAGGCGATCTTCTACGAGGACGACGTGCCGGAGCAGTGGAAGGACTACACCAACGCGAACTACGAGTTCTTCGAGGATCTCGGTTCGCCCGGTGGTGCCGCCAAGCTCGGCAAGGTCGACAAGGACGCCACATTCATCGTGGGGCAGCCGCCGCGGGGCGAGCACTGAGCGCTCTGGCGTCGGCCCTGCCGGACTTCCCCTGGGACCTGCTGGAGCCGGCGAAGGCCAAGGCCGTGGCGCACCCCGACGGCATCGTCGACCTCTCGGTCGGCACCCCCGTCGACCCGGTGCCCGCGCTGATCCGCCGTGCGCTCGCCGACGCGTCGGACGCGCCGGGTTACCCGTTGACCGCGGGCACCCCGGCGCTGCGCGCGGCCATCGCCGGCTGGCTGGCCCGCTCCTGCGGGGCGACCGGAGCGCTGGGCGTGCTGCCCACCATCGGGTCCAAGGAACTGGTCGCCTGGTTGCCCACGCTGCTCGGCGTGGGTCCCGGCGACACCGTGGTGATCCCGTCGGTCTGCTACCCGACCTACGAGGTCGGGGTCCTGCTGGCCGGCGCCACCGTGGTGCGTTCCGACTCGCTCACCGCGCTCGGCCCGACCCCGAGGGTCAAGCTCGTCTGGGTCAACTCGCCGTCCAACCCGACCGGCCGGGTGCTGCCCGCCGAACACCTGCGCAAGGTGGTCGACTGGGCGCGCGAGCGCGGTGCCGTGGTGGCCAGCGACGAGTGTTATCTGTCACTGGGCTGGGAGACTCGGCCGGTGTCGGTGCTCGACGACGCGGTGACCGGCGGCGACTACACCGGCGTGCTGGCCGTTCACTCGTTGTCCAAGCGCTCCAACCTGGCCGGTTACCGGGCCGGCTTCGTCGGCGGCGATCCGGCGCTGATCGGCGACCTGCTCGCCGTCCGCAAGCACGCCGGCATGATCCCGCCGGCTCCGGTGCAGGCCGCGATGATCGCGGCGCTCGGCGACGAGACGCACGTCGACGAGCAGCGGGAGCGATACGCGGCCCGCCGTGACATCCTGCGCACCGCCCTGGTCAAGGCGGGCTTCGAGATCACCCACTCGGAAGCCGGCCTCTACCTGTGGGCGACTCGCGGCGAGGAGTGCTGGCAGACCGTCGACTGGCTCGCCGAGCGGGGCATCCTCGCCGCTCCCGGCGCGTTCTACGGCCCGGCCGCGGCGCAGCAGGTGCGCATCGCCTTGACCGCCACCGATGAGCGGGTGGCCGCCGCGGTGAGTCGCCTGACCTAGGTGTACTGCCCATGGA
>NZ_BOQN01000024.1 GCF_018332695.1 Paractinoplanes toevensis | reverse complement strand
TGCGCGAGAGTCGCGGCACGTGCCGGTGTAGCGCGGCGCTGGCGTGGTGACGGCGGCCGGGTGATGGTGCGGTTGTCGACGGTGTCGCCCGTACCGGAAAGTGGGTTCGATTCTCGCGACCTCAGCCCCGAAGGCAGCTAGGCCTTGGTTGTTGCAGGTCGTTGGCGGTTGCCGCATTGTCGCGGAGCAACCCCCGCGCCTATCCTGAATGCCATGGACACGCACCAGCACGGCGGCCGGTGGCATCGCGTCAAGCACCTGATCACGCCGCACTCGCACGACAGCGCCGACCAGGTCGACTCCGCCCTGGAAGCGTCCCGGGCGGGCATGCGGGCCCTGTGGATCTCGCTCGGTGTGCTCGGCGCGACGGCGGCGGCGCAGGCGTTGATCGTGGTGTTCTCCGGCTCGGTCGCGCTGCTCGGCGACACCCTGCACAACGTCGCCGACGCGCTGACCGCGGTGCCGCTGGGCATCGCGTTCTGGCTCGGGCGGCGGGCGGCCACGCGGGCGTACACCTATGGTTTCGGCCGGGCCGAAGATCTTGCCGGCATCGTCATCGTGCTGGTCATCGCGGCGTCCTCGGTGACCGCCGCCTGGTTCGCGATCGACCGCCTGCTCGACCCTCGCACCATGACCCACCTGCCTTGGGTTCTCGGCGCCGGGCTGGTCGGCTTCGCCGGCAACGAGGTCGTGGCGCGCTACCGCATCACCGTGGGCCGGCGCATCGGCTCGGCCGCGCTGGTCGCCGACGGCCTGCACGCCCGCTCCGACGGCTTCACCTCGCTCGCCGTCGTGTTCGCCGCCGCCGGTGCCGGGCTCGGCTGGTCCTGGGCCGACCCGGTGGTCGGGCTGGTCATCACCGTGGCGATCGCGTTCGTGCTCAAGGACGCCGCCCGTGAGGTCTACCGCCGGCTCATGGACCGGGTCGATCCGGAGATCGTCGACCGGGCCGAGGAGGCGCTGCGGGCGATTCCCGGCGTCCGCGACGTGTCCGGGCTGCGCCTGCGCTGGATCGGCCACCGCATGCACGCCGAGGCGGCCGTCGTGGTCGGCGCCGACCTGAGCCTGCTGGCCGCGCACGAGATCGCCGCCGACGCCGAACACCAGCTCACCCACCACGTTCCGCGCCTGGTCAGCGCCACCGTCCACGTCGACCCGGACAGCCACCCGGGCGGCGAACACCACCTCGACCTGTCCCACGAGCGCCGCCACCGCCTGGCGGCAGCCACACGCCTAGCCTCCTAGGACGCCTGGGCCGGTTGTGCCGGCCCCGCGCGGCCGACACGCGCCTCGGCCGGGCCGGGCCAGTCGTGCCGCTCAGCCGGCGCTGGACCGGTCGTGCCGCTCGGCCGGCGCTGGACCGCTTGCGCTGGGTCAGCGGGAGCGGGGATTGACGCGTTTCGTCGGCTGGGCGGTGGTCGGGTCCTCGGGCCAGGGGTGGCGCGGGTAGCGGCCGCGGAGCTCGGCGCGAACCTGCGGGTATCCCTGCTGCCAGAACGACGCCAGGTCGCGGGTGACGGCCACCGGGCGCCCGGCCGGGGAGAGCAGGTGCAGGAGCACCGGGATCCGGCCGTCGGCCAGCTTCGGCGCGTCCTTCCAGCCGAAGGCCTCCTGCACCTTCACCGCCAGCACCGGCGCTTCCACATCGGAATAGTCCACCCGGACCCGGGAGCCGCTCGGCACCGGCAACCGCTCCGGTGCCACCTCGTCGAGCCGGCCCGCCACCGACCACGGCAGCAGCCGCCGCAGGGCCGCCGTCACGTCCAGCTTCGCCAGGTCGGCCCGTCGCCGCGCCGAACTCCGTTCCAGCCACTCGGCGGCCTGCCCGAGCAGTGCCTCGTCGGACACGTCCGGCCACGGATCGCCCAGCGCCGCGTGCGCGAACGCCAGCCGTTCCCGCAGCTCGACCGCGGTGCGTGACCAGGTCAGCAGGCCCAGTCCTTCGCGGCGCAGCCCGTCCGCCAGCGCGTCCCGCACCAGGGCCGGGTCGGGCTGCGCGATCCGCCGTTCGACCAGGGTGATCGCGCCGAGCCGTTGCACGGTGCGGGCCACCACATCGCCGTCCACCCAGGCGATCTCGGCGGTCTCGGTCAGCAGGGTCGCGGCGGCCTCCCGTGCGGTCGCCTCGTCGAGCGGTGCGCCGGCCCGGATGCGCGCCGTCCGGGCCCCGGCCGTGCGGTCGGCCGAGGCCACGGCCAGCCACGTCACTCCGCCGAGCGCGCTGCCCGGCCCCAGGTCACCGGCGGTGCCACCGGCCATGAGATACGACCGTCCACCGGCTTCCCGCACCCGGGCCACCCGCTCCGGATAGGCCAGCCCGACAACCAGCCCGGCCGCCAGATCATCCGGCACCCACCCGGCCGCCGCCTCTTCCCGCCGCCGGCTACCTCCACCGCCCGACCCACCCGCGCCGCTGCCGCTGCCGCCGCCGCTGCCGTCGGGCCTGGTGCCGCTGGCGGCGTCGCTGCTGCTGGCCGGAACAGAGTTGCCACCGGTGGCTGCCGTTGCCGGAATCGTGGTTGGGCTCTCCGCTGTGCCGGTTATGTCCGGCTCCAGGGCGGCGGCGGTGTCGGCCACCTCCGGGGCGGAGATGTCGTCGCTCGGCGTACGGTCCAGGGCTGCCGTCAGGCGGCGGACCTCGGACCGCCAGGTCGGGTCGCCGCCCGAGCGGGCCTGCCGCCACGCGGCGACCAGGTCGTCGGTGGTCGCCCGGTCGTCGTCGAGCAGGGCGACGATCTCGGCGGCCCGGCGGGGGCCGACCAGGGGCGCGCCGTCGTGCAGGGCCCGGGCCAGGCGTGGGTGCAGGCCGGCGTCGGCCAGGGCGCGGCCGCGGGCCGTGATGCGGCCGGATTCGTCCACCGCGCCCAGGTCGTGCAGGGTGCCGACCGCGGTCTGCATGGCTCCGGCGGGCGGGGCGTCGGGCAGCGCGAGGCCGCTGCCGTCGGGGTGCCCCCACAGCGCCAGATCCAGGGCGAACCCGGTCAGGTCGGCCGCCGCGATCTCCGGTTCCGGCTGGGCCGGCAGCCGGTCGTGCTGGGCTTGCGACCAGCACCGGTAGACCCGGCCGGGTGCTTCCCGGCCGGCCCGGCCGGCTCGCTGGGTCGCGGACGCCCGGGACACCGGCACGGTGACCAGGGCGCCGAGACCGCGCGCGTGGTCCATGCGGGGCACCCGGCTCAGGCCGGCGTCGACCACGGCCCGCACGCCGGGCACGGTCAGGCTGCTCTCGGCGACCGCGGTGGCCAGCACGACCCGCCGCCGCGGCCCGGGGCGCAGCGCGGCGTCCTGAATGGACCCGGGCTGCCGGCCGTGCAGCGGGATCACGTCGGCGTCGACCCCGCCGAGCCGGCCGGCCACCGTGTCGATCTCGCGGGCGCCGGGCAGGAAGACGAGGACGTCGCCGTCGCCGTCGGCCAGGGCGCGCCGGGTCGTGGCGGCCACGTGGTCGAGCAGGCGCGGGTCGACGCGCAGGCCGAGCGGCGGCGAGATCGGGGTGGCCGGGGGTGCCCAGTGCACGTCGACCGGGAAGAGGCGGGACTCGGCGCTGACCACGGGTGCGCCGCCGAGCACCTCGGCCAGGCGTTCCGCGTCGGCGGTGGCCGAGGTGGCCAGCAGCTGGAGATCGGGGCGCAGGGCGGCGCGCACCTCGACCAGGAACGCCAGGGCCAGGTCGGTGTCGAGATGCCGCTCGTGGCACTCGTCGAGGACGACCACCGTGGTGCCGGCCAGCTCCGGGTCGCGTTGCAGGCGGCGGACCAGGACGCCGGTGGTGACGACCTCGACCCGGGTGCGGCGGGAGACGCGGCGCTCACCCCGTACGGAAAAACCGACCTGTTGGCCGACCGCCTCGCCGAGCAACGACGCCATCCGGCGAGCGGCGGCTCGCGCCGCGAGTCGCCGCGGTTCGGCGACCACCACCCGGCCGTGCGTTCCGGCCAGGGCGAGCGGGACCAGCGTGGTCTTGCCGGTGCCGGGCGGCGCCACCAGGACCGCCGCCCCGGAACCGGTCAGCGATTCGCGAATTTGCGGCAGAAGGGTCCGGATCGGCAGATCGGGTAGGGCGGTGTCGGGGAGGAGCACGGGACCATGGTGACGCAGACTCACGGCGTGTTGCGGCCAGGGACGCGTTTGTGAATTCCCGCGCAAAGGTCTGCACTCGCACGACCGGGCCTGCTTGACTGATCGACACCAGGAGGGGGTCGGAGATGGATGCGGTCGAGGTTTTCAACGCTCTGCCGGCCGCACGCCTCGAGGAAGACCTTCTCGCCTGCTGCGCGGCGCCCGGGTGGGGCGCGGCGGTGGCGGCGAAACGGCCCTACCGCGAGCGACTCGAGATCATCTCGGCGGCCGACGCGGCGGCGCGCGACCTGAGTTGGGCCGAGGTGCGGGTGGGGCTGTCGGCGCACCCGCGGATCGGGGAGCGGGCGGCCGGTGATTCGAAGGAGGCGTCCTGGTCGCGGCGGGAACAGTCGGCGGCGGCGCAGAGTGCCGACGAGTTGACCAAGTCCGCGCTGATCGACGCCAACCGGGCCTACGAGGAGCGGTTCGGCCACGTGTTCCTGATCTTCGCGAGCGGCCGCACGCAGGAGGAGATCCTGGCGGCCGCGCAGGAGCGGCTGACCAACGACGAGGAGACCGAGCAGGTCATCGTGCAGGACGAGTTGCGCAAGATCGCGCTGCTGCGGCTGGAGCGGGTGCTCGATGCCCTCGGATGACGGCACGGAGCCCGAGTTCCACGCCAAGATCTCGACGCACATCCTCGACACGACGACCGGTGATCCGGCCCGCGACGTCTACGTCCGGCTCGAGCGCCGCGACTCCGAGGGCTGGCGCACGATCGCCGAGGGGCGCACCGACGCCGACGGCCGCCTGCGTTACCGCGTGCCGCTGCACGAGTGGCAGGCCGGCGGTTATCGCCTGTTCTTCTGGGTGGAGCCCTACCTGGGCGACGAGGGCTTCTTCCCGGAGGTCACCATCGCGTTCCACGTCCGCGACCCGGAGCGGCACTATCACGTTCCGTTGCTGCTCAGCCGTTACGGCTACACCACCTACCGAGGGAGCTGACGCCGTGGCGATCGTGCTCGGACCCAATCGCTACGGCAAGGCGGAGACGCGGCTGGTGCGCGTGTCCCGCGACGGCGACACCCATGCGCTGGTCGACCTCAACGTGAGTGTCGCGCTCTCCGGCGACCTGGCCGCCACCCACCTGACCGGCGACAACGCCGGCGTGCTGCCGACCGACACGATGAAGAACACGGTGTACGCGTTCGCCAAGAAACACGGCGTCGGCGAGCCCGAGGAGTTCGGCCTGCTGCTGGCCCGCCATTTCGTGGCCACCCAGCCGCAGGTGAAAGCGGCCCGGGTGAGCATCGAGTCGTTCGGCTGGCAGCGGCTCGGCCCGCACTCGTTCGCGCGCAAGGGCGATCACACCCGGCTGGCCTCGGTGCTGGTGACCGACGAGTTCGAGCAGGTCGTCTCCGGCGTCACCGGCCTGGTGCTGCTCAACTCGACGGCGTCGGAGTTCCGCGGTTTCCCCCGCGACGAATACACCACGCTGCCCGAGACCACCGACCGCATCCTGGCCACCGCGGTCGACGCCCGCTGGCGGCACCTGTCCGCGAGCGGTGACTTCGCGAAGTCCTACGCGGCTGCCCTCGACGCCCTGACCAGCGCGTTCGTGAACACCTACAGCAGTTCGCTGCAGCAGACGCTGTTCTCGATGGGCAGCCACGTGCTGTCCCAGCGGCCGGAGATCGCCGAGGTGCGGCTGGCGCTGCCCAACAAGCACCACTACCTGGTCGACCTGTCCCCGTTCGACCTCGCCAACGACAACGAGGTGTTCATCGCCGGTGACCGGCCCTACGGCCTGATCGAGGGCACGGTCACCCGCGACGACGCGCCCCCGGCCGCCGCGGAGTGGTATTCGTGATCATCATTGAGAACGCCGCGGTCGCCACCGTCGACGCGAACGACACCTACCACCCCGACGGGCACGTGGTGGTCGGCGACGACGGCCGGATCGTCGCGGTCGGCTCCGGGCACGCGGGCCGCTACCACGGTTCGGTGCGGCGGGTCGACGGCGCCGGCTGCCTGGTCACGCCCGGGCTGGTCAACACCCACCACCACCTCTACCAGTGGGTGACCCGCGGGCTGGCCCTCGACGAGACCCTGTTCGGCTGGCTGACCACGCTCTACCCGATCTGGGGCCGGCTCGACGCCGAGATCGTCGGCGCCGCGGCGGGCGCCGGGCTGGGCTGGCTGGCCCTGGCCGGCTGCACGACCAGCATGGACCACCACTACGTCTTCCCGCGCGACGGCGGCGACGTCCTCGAGGCCGAGATCGAGGCGGCCCGGCAGATCGGCGTCCGCTTCCACCCGACCCGCGGTTCGATGGACCTGAGCCGGAAGGACGGCGGCCTCCCGCCCGACAACGTCGTCGAGGACATCGACGAGGCCCTCGCGGCCACCGAGGCGGCGATCGACCGCTGGCACGACCCGTCGCCCGGCGCGATGCTGCAGATCGCGGTGGCGCCCTGCTCGCCGTTCTCGGTCACCCAGAAACTGATGAGCGAGGCCGCCGTCCTGGCCCGCCGCAAGGGCGTCCGCCTGCACACCCACCTGGCCGAGACCGACGACGAGGAAGACTTCTGCCAGGAGCGTTTCGGCTGCACCCCGGTGGAGTACGCGGAGCGCCTCGGCTGGCTCGGCGACGACGTGTGGCTGGCCCACGGCGTCCACCTCGACGACTCGGCGATCACCAAGCTCGGCGCGACCGGCACCGGCGTGGCGCACTGCCCGAGCTCCAACGCGCGGCTCGGGGCCGGCAGCGCCCGGGTGCGCGAGTTGCTCGACCATCGCGTCCCGGTCGGCCTCGGCGTCGACGGCGCCGCCTCGCAGGAGGTCTCCCACCTGGGCGCCGAGCTGCGGCAGGCGCTCTACACGGCCCGGTTGCGCGGCGGCCCGGCCGCGCTGACCGCCGCCGAGGCGCTGCGGCTGGGCACCATCGGTGGCGCCCGTTGCCTGGGCCGCGACGCCGACCTGGGCTCCCTCGAACCGGGCAAGCTGGCCGACCTGGTCCTGTGGCGTCTCGACGGCCTGGGCCACGACGGCATCGACGACAAGCGCGCGGCCCTGGTCTTCGGCCCGCCCGCCCCGGTCGAGCTGTCCCTGGTCGGTGGCAACCCCATCGTCGAGCGTGCGCAGCTGGTCCACGCCGACGCCGAGACGCTGACCCGCGCGGCGCGGCGAGCCCACCGCCGCCTTCTCCAGACTTAAGAAAAATTTAAGGCCGAGCACCCGGAAAAGCGTTATTCAGAATGGAAAACGCGGCCACCTGCGGCGACAAAAAGCGTTATTCATAAGTCTTTCTCCACGCGTTGAAACAAGCCCTCTACCTCGGCATACTCCCTTATGAATCGAGCCCCCTCGGTCATCGAAAAGGGTAGAGAACAATGCGGACCGAACCTCTCCACGCACCCCCGCGCAACCACCGCGCACGCACCCGGGTCATCGCCGCTTCGGCGGTGGCCGTGGCCCTGGGTGCCAGCGGCTTCTACATCGCCAACGCCGACGCCGCCGAGACCGTGGTGCCCGGCCGGTTGCAGGCGGAGGCCTACTCCGCCCAGTCCGGCGCGCAGACCGAGAACACCGGCGACGCCGACGGCGGCAAGAACGTCGGCTGGCTGGCGAGCGGCGACTGGCTGCGCTACGACAACGTCACGATCGGCGCGACCGTCGAGGCCCGGATCGCCTCGGACAGCACGGCCGGCGGCACGATCGAGCTGCGTCTCGGCACCACGACGGGCACGCTGCTGGCGTCCTTCCCGGTGACGAAGACCGGCGGCTGGCAGAAGTGGGACACGAAGACCGCCACGATCAAGACCCCGCCGACCGGCAGCCAGACGCTGGTAGCGGTCATGAAAAGCCCGCAAAAATCGGACTTCGTGAACCTCAACTGGTTCACGCTCGGCGGCACGACGGCCACCCCCACCACGCCCGCGACGACGAGTCCGACCACGCCCGCGACGACCCCGGCGACAGTCGCGCCGACCGGATCGACCGGAGCCGGCTGGGTGGACGTCGATCCGGCGAAATGGGCGGCCCAGCTGGCCGAGTTCAACGCGATGGCCTTCCGGCCGATCACCAACAACCCGGTCCGCGTGGCCGAGTTCAACGCCGCCTGCACGGTGAGCCACTCGAAGACCGACGACCCGATCGTCTTCCCCAACCTGCCCGGCGCCTCGCACATGCACTCGTTCCTGGGCAACGACATCACGGATGCCGCCACCACGACGGACACCCTGCTCAAGAACACCGGTTCCAGCTGTAAGCCGCTCGACGACCACTCGGCCTACTGGATCCCCACGCTCTACGAGAACGGCCAGGCCGTCGAGCCGCACGGCGTCACCGTCTACTACGGCAGCCGGCTGGCCGACACCACCAAGACGGTCCCGTTCCCGCAGGGCTTCCGCATGATCGTCGGCGACGCGAAACGCCAGGTCGACACCCCCAAGGGCGCTCCCGGCCAGTTCTGGTGCGCCGGCGCCGGCGGCGAGATCGGCCGCAGCGCCGACGGCAACTGGCCGGTCTGCGCGAAAACCGCCGAGCTGACCTTCCAGCTGACCTTCCCCGACTGCTGGGACGGCGTCCACCTGGACAGCCCCGACCACAAGTCACACGTGGGCCCGGCCGACGGAAGCGGCAAGTGCAGCGGCAAATACCCGGTCGCGATCCCGAGCCTGTCCTTCGTGATCGGCTACCCGACGTCCGGCACGACCGCCGGCTTCAAACTGGCCTCCGGCAACGCCAGCTCCATGCACGGCGACGCGTTCTTCGCCTGGGAGAACGCCGCCCTCGGACACCGCGTCAAGGACTGCATCGTCCAAAAGGCAAAGTGCAACACCGACGGAACTTTCTAACCGTACGCCGATAAAGCCCGACAAACGCACTAGCACGAACCCCGCCTCCGGCGGCTGCCGCCCGCGATCATCGCGGGCGGCAGGGTCGTAGCGCGCCTTTCGCGCGGGGAGATCCTCAGATCCTTACTCCCCGAGGTGCGGGCGTGGCCAGACGTCCCCGCCGCGCCCGCACCTCCCCGCCCCGCCGCCTTCTCGTCCCGGCGGCCTGCGTCCCGGCGGCCTGCGTCCCGGCGGCCTGCGTCCCGGCGGCCCGCGTCCCGGCGGCCCGCGTCCCGGCGGCCCGGGTCCCGGCGAGCGTGTCGATTCAGTGCTCCCGGCGTGCGGGAACTCTCCAAGATCGCGGCGGGGGAGCGGCGCCCGGTAGCGGCTGTGATCTAGTTCAGCGCTGACGGCGGGCCTGGGCTCCACTACGGTACGAGGGAGTAATCGCACCGAGAGGAGCCGACGCCATGATCGAGATCCTGTCCGACGAGGCCGTGGCGTTCGTCGCGGATCTGAACCGTCGTTTCCGGCCCCGCCGCAACGAACTGCTCGCCGCCCGTGCCGCCCGCCGTGCCGAGATCGCCTCCGGTGCGTCGCTGGGCTTCCTGGCCGAGACCGCCGACATCCGCGCCGCCGAGTGGCAGGCGCCGCCGGCCCCGGCCGACCTGACCGACCGCCGGGTCGAGATCACCGGTCCCACCGAGCGCAAGATGACCATCAACGCGCTCAACTCGGGTGCCAAGGTGTGGCTGGCCGACCTGGAGGACGCGAACACCCCGCACTGGCAGAACGTGGTCGACGGCCAGCAGAACCTGTACGACGCGATCCGCCGCACGATCACCCTGGAGACCCCGCAGAAGACGTATTCGCTCGGCGAGGGGCCGTACCCGACGATCGTGATGCGCCCCCGCGGCTGGCACCTCGACGAGCGGCACCTGCCGGTCGACGACGAGCCGGCGGTCGGCGCTCTCGTCGACTTCGGCCTCTACTTCTTCCACAACGCGAAGGAGTTGCTCGAGCGGGGCAGCGGCCCGTACTTCTACCTGCCGAAAATGGAGTCGCACAAGGAGGCGGCTCTGTGGAACGACGTCTTCACGTACGCCCAAGAGGTTTTGGGAATTCCGCACGGCACCATCCGAGCCACCGTGTTGATCGAGACGATCCCGGCCGCGTTCGAGATGGAGGAGATCCTCTATGTGCTCCGCGACCACATCTCCGGGCTGAACGCCGGTCGCTGGGACTACCTGTTCAGCATCATCAAGTACTTCCGCGACAACCCGAGCATGATCCTCCCCGACCGGGCGTCGGTCACGATGACGGCACCGTTCATGCGGGCGTACACCGAACTGCTGGTTTCCACCTGTCACCGCCGCGGCGCCTTCGCCATGGGCGGCATGGCCGCCTTCATCCCGAGCCGTCGCGACCCGAAGGTCAACGAGGTGGCTCTCGCGAAGGTCCGCGAGGACAAGGACCGCGAGGCCGGCGACGGCTTCGACGGTTCCTGGGTGGCCCACCCCGACCTGGTGCCGGTGTGCCAGGAGATCTTCGACCGCGTGCTGGGTGACCAGCCCAACCAGCTGGCCAAGCAGCGTCCCGACGTCACGGTGACCGCCGCTCAGCTGCTCGACGTGTCGTCGACCGGCGCCCAGGTCACCGAGGCCGGCCTGCGCGGCAACGTGTCGGTGGCGCTGCAGTACCTGGAGGCGTGGCTGCGCGGCAACGGCGCGGTCGCGATCAACAACCTGATGGAGGACGCGGCCACCGCCGAGATCTCCCGCTCCCAGGTCTGGCAGTGGATCCACAACGACGTCCGCCTGCCCGACGGCACGTCGATCACCGCCGAGCTGGTCGGCCGGATCGAGGACGAGGAACTGGTCACGATCCGCAAGGCGATCGGCGACGAGGCGTGGGCGTCCAGCCGCTTCGACGACGCCCGCAAGCTCTTCGAGCGCGTTGCCCTGGCCGACGACTTCGCCGACTTCCTCACCACCGCCGCCTACGACTCGATCGACTGAGCGATGCGCCTGTCCGACAATGACTACACGGAGCTGGACGTCCGGCTGGCCGAGCACGATGCGTTCCTGAAATCCCGTTACCCGGGGGAGCGCCCCGGCCGCCAGCCAGTACACACCGTGTACATCCCGGCCGACCGCCTGGACGACTTCCGATCGTGGGGTTCCGTCGCGCTCGACGCCATGAGGAACTTCCCGTGGGACGCCGACGACATCCGGGCCAAACTGGCGAGCGAGCCGATCGAGGACCTGCGCGTCGACTTCGAGGACGGCTACGGCGTCCGCTCGGACGACGAGGAGGACGAGGCGGTCCGCCGGGCGGTCAAGACCCTTCGCGCCGGCCCGGTGCCGCCGTTCCTCGGCATCCGGATCAAGTCCCTCGAAGCGGCCACCCGCCGCCGCGCGCTGCGCACCCTGGACCTGTTCCTGGACTCCTACCAGGACACTGTCGAGATCACGCTGCCCAAGGTGAGCGGCACCGACCAGGTCACGGCGATGGTCACGCTCTGCGAGAAACTGGAGAAGGCGTACGGCCTTGCGGCCGGCACCCTGACCTTCGAGATCCAGGTCGAACTGCCGTCCGCGATCCTGGCCGCCGACGGCACCGCCACGGTCGCCCGGCTGATCACGGCGGCCGGCGGCCGCTGCACCGGCCTGCACTACGGAACGTACGACTACAGCGCCGCCGCCGGGGTGGCCGCCGCCTACCAGTCGATGGAGCACCCGGCCGCCGACTACGCCAAGGCGGTCATGCAGGCCGCCGCCGCGCAGACCGGGGTCCGCCTCTCCGACGGCTCCACCAACATCCTCCCGGTCGGCACCGACGAGGAGATCCAGGCGGCGTGGGCGCTGCACCACCGCCTGGTCCGCCGTTCCCTGGAGCGCGGCTTCTACCAGGGCTGGGACCTCCACCCGGCGCAGCTGCCCACCCGTTACGCGGCGACGTACGCCTTTTTCCGCGACGGCCGCGACGCCGCCGTGGGCCGCCTGCACCGCTATCTCTCCCGCCAGGAGAGCGGCATCGCCGACGAGCCGGCCACCGCCCGCGCCCTGGCCGGCTACCTGCTGCGCGGCCTCGACTGCGGCGCCCTCACCGACGCCGGCCTGCCCCGCTCCGACCTGCAGAAACTCGCTTAGGGCCGGTCCTGCCGATCACGCCGGAGCCGCAGCCCCTCGTGATCGGCAGGGCAGCCCCTAAACCACCCGGTTCTCCCAGGCCCAGACCGCGATCTCGGTGCGGTTGCGCAGGGTCAGCTTGGTCTGGATCGTCGAGACGTGGCTCTTCACGGTGCTCAGCGAGATGAACAGCTCGGCGCCGATCTCCAGGTTGGTGCGGCCCCGGGCGATCTCGCGCACCACCTCGACCTCGCGGTCGGTCAGCGTCCGGATCGCCTTGTCCGGCACGCGGGGCGGCGCGGTGAGGTGGCGCAGCAGCCGCACGGTGACCGACGGCGAGACCAGCGCGTCGCCGTTGTGGGCGGCCCGGACCGCCTCGACCAGCAGAGCCGGGCCGGCGTCCTTCAGCAGAAAGCCGGCCGCTCCGCCGCGCAGCGCGCCATAGACGTACTCATCAAGGTCGAAGGTCGTCACCACGACGACCCGCAGCGGGTCCGGCACGGCCGGGCCGGCCAGGGCGCGAGTCACCTCGAGGCCGTCCAGCCGCGGCATTCGGATGTCGACCAGGCAGACGTCCGGCCGCAGGCGCCGGGCCTGCTCGATCGCCTCGACCCCATCGGCCGCCTCGGCGACGACCGTGATGTCCGGTTCGTCCTCCAGGATCAGCCGCAGACCGCCACGGATCATCGCCTGGTCATCGGCGATCAGCACCCGGATCGTCATCAGCGCCCGCCACCCAGCCGGTCGACGGCTCCAGCGTCCTCGGCAGCTGCGGTGGCTCCGCGTGACCGTCCTATGTCGACCGGCAGAGTCACCCGCACGGACCAGCCTGCCTCGGCGCGCGGTCCGGCGTGCAGGGTGCCGCCGAGAGTCTCCACGCGTTCCCGCATGCCGAGCAGCCCGTAACCGCCGCGCGCTGCATCCCGTGCTGCCGGGCCGCCGTGCGGTGGGTCGTGCGCGGCGTCGTCGGTCACCTCGACCGTGACGCCGGCCGGGCCCTCGCCGACGACCACCCGGACGTCCCCGGCGTGCGGCGCGTGCCGGGCCACATTGGTCAGTGCCTCGCGGACGACCCGATAGACCGTGCTGTGCACCTCCGGCGGCCACGCGGCGTCATCGCCCGAGGTGCGCAGCACGACCGGCGAGCCCGGCCGGTCGAACCGCTCGACCAGCTCGGCCAGCCGCTCCGGGCCGGCCGAGGTGGCCGCCCCCTTGTCGCTGTCGCGCAGCACCCCCACCACCCGCCGCATCGCGCGCAGCGCCTCGGCGGCGGAGGCCTCGATCCCGGACAGCGACTCGCCCACCCGGCCGGGATCGCGGCGGGCCAGGACATGGGTGGCCTGCGCCTGGATCAGCATGCCGGTGATGTGATGGGCGACCACGTCGTGCAGCTCCCGGGCCAGCTCCAGCCGCTCGTCCCGGCGCACCCGCTCGGTGGCGGCCGCGGAACGCTCGTCCAGCAGCCGTAACGCCAGGCCGACTGCGATGCCGCCGAGGCAGGCCGCAACGTTGAGCACGACGGCCGCCGAGGCCCCGGACGAGTGCGGCCGGGCGGCGAGGAACGCGCCGGCGGCCAGGGCGAGACCGCCGGCGGCGACCGCGCCGGCCGGCGCGACCGGCAGGGTGCGGACCGACGAGCCGATGAGCACGGCCAGCGCCAGAGCCATCGCCGGGCCCGGCTCGGTCGGCAGGTGGAAGGCCCGGGCCGCCGCGACCGTCACGCCGGCGACGACCAGACCGGCGACCGCCGCCCGACTCAGGTGCCGGTGCCGGGCCAGCGCGAGCCCGCCCACGACGACCGCGGCTGCCCCGCCGACCAGCCAATAGCGGACGCCCCAGCTCGCGGCGATCGCGATGGCCTCGATGCCGAGCGCGGCGAGCAGGGCGACGGCGAGCGAGGCCGTCGACGCGATGCGGATGTTCACGGGCTTCAAGGTACGAGAATCGGCGCGGCTGCGAACCGGTCAAAAGTCGGTGAGAATCATCGACTTTGGTCGGATGACGAACCCGGCCGGCCCGGCCAGGATTGACCGCCATGCACACCTTGCGCGCCGAAAGGCTCACCAAGCGTTACCGGCGACGAGCCGCCCTCGTCGACTGCGACCTGGCCGTCCCGAGCGGGCACATCGTCGGCCTGGTCGGGCCGAACGGTGCCGGCAAGTCGACCCTGCTGCAGCTCGCCTGCGGCCTGATCGCACCGACCTCGGGCACGCTGGAGGTGCTCGGCGCCCGCCCGGCAGCCGGCGCCGCACATCTGGGCCGGGTCGGGTTCGTCGCCCAGGACACTCCGGTCTACCCGTCCTTCAGCGTCGCCGACCACCTGCGGATGGGCGCCTGGCTCAACCCGGCGTGGGACGCGGCGCTGGCTGAGCGCCGCATCGCCGAGGTCGGCCTCGACCCGGCGCAGAAGGCCGGCCGGCTCTCCGGCGGCCAGCGCGCTCAGCTGGCCCTCACCATCGCCGCCGCGAAACGTCCGGAGCTGCTGATCTTCGACGAGCCGGCCGCCGCGCTCGACCCGCTGGCCCGCGACGCGTTCCTGCGCAGCCTCGTCGGTTTCGTCGGCGAGCTCGGTGCCAGCGCCGTCCTCTCCTCGCACCTGCTCGGCGACGTGGAACAGGTCTGCGACTACCTGATCGTCCTGGGCGCGGGCCGGGTCCAGGTCGCCGGCCCGGTGCGGCAGCTGCTCGCCGACCACCGGTACACCACGCTCGAGCAGCTCGTGCTCGCCTACATGTCCGGGGCGGTGGCCCGATGATCCGGATGAGCCTGCGCCAGTTCCGCCTGTCCGCCCTCGCCGGTGCCGTGCTGCTCACCCTGGCCACGGTCTACCTGCTGCGCCTCGGCGGCGCCACCCACGCCGCCCGGCTCCCCGCCGACCACCACCAGACGATGCTGTTCCTGGCCGGCGGTTCCGGCCTGGTGCCCGCGTTCATCGGCGCGTTCTGGGGCGCCCCGCTCATCGCCCGCGAACTGGAGACCGGCACCCACCGTCTCGTGTGGAACCAGAGCGTGCCGCGCCGCCGCTGGCTCGCCGTGAAACTCGCCGTGGTCGGGCTCGCCTCGATGGCCGCCGCCGGCCTCCTCAGCGCCGCCCTCACCTGGGCCGCCACCCCGGTCGACCAGGCGACCGGCGACCGGTTCAGCACGGTCATGTTCGGCGCGCGCGGCATCGCACCCATCGGCTACGCCGCGTTCGGTTTCGTCCTCGGCGCCGTCACCGGCCTGCTCCTCCGCCGCACCCTGGCCACGATGGCCCTCGTCTTCCTGGCGGTGATCGCCGTGCAGGTCGCCGTGCCCAACCTGCTGCGCCCGCACTACCTGCCGCCGGAGCGGGCGACCGTGGCGATGACCGCCGACGCCATCAACCGTGCCCGCATGCTGGGCGGCATCACCGGCGGCCCGATCATCGGCGGCCTGGAGATGCCGGATGCGTGGATCACGTCCACCAGCCGGCTCCGCACCGCCGACGGCCGCGTGCTGTCCGACGCGGCCTTCGACACCTGCTTCTCGCACGCCCCGCAAACCGGCGCGACCGGCACCTTCGGCGACATCGCCGTGTGCCTGGGCCGGCTCGATCTGCACGTCGACCTGGCCTACCAGCCGAACCGCCGCTTCTGGCCCTTCCAGTGGATCGAGCTGGCGCTCTACCTCGGCGCCGCCGCGCTGCTGGTCGCGGTCGGCCGGTGGCGCATCCGGCGCGGTACCTTCTCGTAGCGTGGAGTACTTCGTCTACTGCCGTGACCGGCCCGATTCCCTGGAACTGCGGTGGAAGCTCGCCGAGACGCACTGGTCGTTCATGGACCGCTACGCGGACGGGATGATCGCCCGGGGCCCGACCCTGACTCCGGACGGGGAGACTCCCACCGGCAGCGTGCACATCGTCGACCTGCCCGATGCGGACGCGGCCCGGGTGTTCGCCTTCGAGGAACCCAACTATCTGGCCGGCGTCTACCGGGAGGTGCTGGTCCGGCGGTTCGTCAACGAGCTCGGGCGGACCATGTGGGAGTTCCCGGGTGGCAACGCGGGCTTCCTGATCATCGGGCACGGGGGAACCGGGGATCAGGTGCCGTCCGAGTACCGCGAGCGGCTGATCGCCTGCGGACCGCTGCTGTCCGACGACGGTATTGAACGGCAGGGCACCGCGATCCTGGCCGATCTGCCCGACCTGGCCGCGGCCGAGGAGATGATGTCGCACAGCCGCGCCGGATACGACCGCGTCGAGATCCATCCCTGGCGCTTCGGCGGCCGCCCTCGCTGAGCGCGGTGTATTTTCGGGGCATGCGCCTACCCACTGCCGCGATCACCGCGGGTTCCCTCATCGGCGGATGGCAGCTCGCCCGCCGCACCGGCATCCGGCCGCTCGGCGGCGTGGTCCTCGCCGCCGGCGGTGTGCTGGCCGGCCGGGAGTGGGCCCGGCGCACCAGCCCGGCGGTGACCGGGGCGCTGCTGGCCACCTACGTCGGCGCCTTCGGCCTGTCCCACCCGCTCGCCAAGCGCATCGGCGCCTGGCCCTCGGTCCTGACCGTCGCCGCCCTGACGGCCGCCGCCTCCTACGCCGCCGCGGACCGGCCCCGGCACTAGCGCGAGCGCAGGATGGTGCCCGGGGGATCCAGGGGCGCTCCGGGGCGTGTTCCCGGGATTCGCGCGGTGTTGGCGGAGCCGATGTCGGCTACCAACTGATGACGTAACCGGCGGCCGAGGGCCAGGAGTTCGTCGCCCGTCTCGGGGGAGATCTGCTCGCTCGCATCATCGCGGGGCCGGCCGTCGGTGAAGACCAGGCCGGCTATGTGGTTCTGCAGCTCCAGGAAGGCTCGCTTGGCCGCCGCGGTCAGGAACATGCCGCCGGCATCCTGGTTGAAGTACCAATCCTGCAGTTCGTGGCGGTACTTCTGCAGGTCGGCACCGGTGGGGCGCTCGTCTTCCAGATAGAAGCGGGGAAAGTGCCGAGTGACATAGAAAAGGCGCTGGTAAGCGTCGATTCTTTGGTCGCGCAGCGTGCGGTCGTAGGCGTACTCCAGTTCGAGCGTCAGCTTGGGACGCAGCGTCAGGTAGGTGGACAACGTTCCGGCCATCGCGCCGACCAAGGCGGCGACCAAGGCAACCCAGCCAGCCATACCGTCACCGTGACAGCCGGAAGCAAACGTGCGCCGTCCGGGGCGGTCGGTCCGCCCCGGACGGCGTACGGCTAAAGGGTTTTGGCCCAATCGATGCGATACCGCTGCTCCGGGCCGATGACCTTCTCGGGGTTCATGGCGAACCTCATGAACGCTCGCATGATGATCGGCATCAGGGCTCTGCCGATCGGGCCGGGCGCCTTGACGCTGTTGGTGCGGGCGGCCCGCGCGGCCACCTTTTCCACGCGTGCGCGGCGCAGGCTTTCGTAGTGGCGGAAAGCATCGGTCACGTCGGGGATGTCGCGCAGGCATTGGGCCAGTTCGATGGCGCTTTCGATGGACAGCGAGGCGCCCTGGCCGGAGCTGTTCGACGGGGCGTGTACGGCGTCGCCGGTCAGGACCATGCGGCCGCGGTACCAGTGCGGGACGGGCGGCATGATGTGCAGGGCGCCGTTGACGGTCAGTTCCTCGGCCGGGAGTGCTCGGATCAGGTCGCCGCCCGGCGTGTCCGAACCGTAGACCTCCAGCAGTGTCTCCTTCCACCGTGGACTGGGGATGGCCCGGGCCTCGGCCACGGTGAGTGGGCGGTGCGGCAGGTTCACGCCGAACGTGGTGCCGCCGCCCAGGGCCGGCCCGTACAGGTAGAAACCGCGTTTGCCGAAGGCGAAGATCATTGTGCCGGGTTCCTCCGGCACGGTGAGTGGTGACCGGCCTTCCATGGCGACCATGCCGGTGAAGTGCGGGCCGGGCGCGGCCGGGTCGATGAGCCGGCGGACCGTGGAGTGCACGCCGTCGGCGCCGATCAGCACGTCGGCTTCGATCTCGTCGCCGTCCGCGAAGGCCGCCGTCACGCCGCCGGCCCCCTGGACGGCGTTGACCAGGCGTTTTCCGTATTGGATCGGTACGTCGGCGGCGAGGATGCGGTAGAGGTCGCTGCGCTGGACGACGTGCAGCGGGCCGGCACCGGCCAGGCCGGGCAGGTCCAGGCGTTTGCGGCCGACGGTCATGACCTGGCGGTGAACCGGCCAGGACACCTCGGCGGCCGGGGCGGCGGCGCCGACGATGTCGAGGGCGGCCATGCCGTTCGGGGCGATCGCGATGGTGCCGCCGACGCCGTCGGCGGTGGTCGGGTGGCTTTCGTAGACGGTGGCCTCGATGCCGGCCTTGCGTAGGGCCAGGGCAGCTACCGGTCCGGCGATGCCGCCGCCGATGACGGCGACGGTGCGTACTCGTGTCATGGGTTCTCCCAGGGTGGGGGAACCTCGCGCCCGGTATCCTGAGATTGCCGCCTTCGGACCGGGTCGTGGTTCCCATGATCGGATCGAGGGTTGGTCCCGGCGGCCTGTTGCAGCAGGTCGCCGGGACCGCTTCTACCTGTTTTCGATGGCGTCCTCCGCGAGCTGCCTGATCTCGTCGGGTGGCTCGCCGGTCTCGTGGAAGCGCCGCCAGTCGTCGATGCCGGGCAGCGTTCCGGTTTCCAGTTCGTCGAGCAGCGACCGCATCCAGGCCGCTTCGGCCCGCAGCATGGCCAGGTCGTACTCGACTTCGATGAGGAACAGCCGCGGCACCTGCTCGGAGGCGAGGGTCGCGACGGTGGCCTCGATGCCCCGCCCGACGGCGTCGAGACGCTGTTGCAGCAGCGCGATGACCTCGTCGGGGGCGAGCACCGGGAGCACCGAGAGCCCGGTGCGGAAGCGCGGGAACTCCGGCTCGGCGGTGGACAGCAACTCCCGCGTCCAGTCGATCAGCTCGGCCCGGCCTGCGTCGGTGATGCGGTAGACCGTGCGTTCGGGCCGTTTCCCGGCGCGGACGCTGCCCACCTCGGCGATCAGGCCGTGTTTGGCCAGGTTGCCGACGACGGTGTAGAGCGAACCCCACTTGATCTGCAGGTCGCGGTCCTTGCCCCAGCCTTTCAGGGCGGCGGCCATCTCGTAGGGGTGCATCTCCCGGAACGCGACGACCGACAGCACCCCGAGCGCCATCGGGTTGCCGACTTTCCGCCGCTTGGCCACCGAACCTCCTCGTCCACGAATGCTCGTCGACGAGTATACGACCTACTGCAAGCGCACCTCGGTCGGCGCCACCGCCGTGCTCAGGGTGCGGGCGGTGTCGATCAGCGGGACGTGGCTGAACGCCTGCGGGAAATTGCCGACCAACCGGCCGGCGGAAGTGTCGTACTCCTCGGAGAGCAGGCCGACGTCGTTGCGCAGGGCCAGCAGGCGGGCGAACGTCTCCCGGGCATCGTCCGAGCGGCCCATCAACGCGTAGTTGCTGGCCAGCCAGAACGTGCAGGCCAGGAACGCGCCCTCGCCCGGCGGCAGGCCGTCGACGTCGGTGTCGGGGTGCTGGGTGTAGCGCTGCACGAAACCGTCGACCAGGAGGTGCTCCTCGATCGCGGCAACCGTGCCCTTCACCCGCGGATCGGTGGCGGGCAGGAACCCGACCAGCGGCACCATCAGCATCGCGGCGTCGAGTTCATCCGAGCCGTAGAACTGGGTGAAGGTGTTACGGGCGGTGTCGAAGCCCTCGGAAAGGATCTCGTCCCGGATCTCGTCGCGCAGACGGGACCAGCGGTCGACCGGGCCCTCCAGGCCGAACTCCTCGACCGCCTTCACCGCCCGGTCGGCGGCCACCCAGGCCATCAGCTTGGAGTGCACGAACTGTTTCGAACCGCCGCGCACCTCCCAGATCCCCTCGTCCGGGTCGCGCCAGTGCTCCTCGACGAAGTCCATGAGTTTGACCTGCAGACCCCACGCCGGGTCGGCCGCTTTCAGGCCGGCCCGGCGGCCCTGGTGCAGCGCGTCCATGACCTCGCCGTACACGTCCAATTGGAACTGTTCGGCGGCGGCGTTGCCGATCCGCACCGGGTTGCCGTCGTAGCCGGTCAGCCAGTCGGCCTGGTACTCGTCGAGGCGGCGCTCGCCGGCCACCCCGTACATGATCTGCAGTTCCGCCGGATTTCCGGCGATGGCCCGCAGCAGCCATTTGCGCCAGGCGATCGCCTCGCTCTGGAATCCCGAGTACATCAGCGACTGCAGCGTGATGGTGGCGTCGCGCAGCCAGCAGAAGCGGTAGTCCCAGTTACGGACGCCACCGAGTTTCTCCGGCAGGCTGGTGGTGGCCGCGGCGACGATGCCGCCGGTCGGGGCGTAGGTGAGCGCCTTCAGGGTGAGCAGCGACCGCACGACGGCCTCGCGGTACTCGCCTTCGTAGGTGCAGGCCGAGACCCAGCCGCGCCAGTAGCCCTCGGTGACGCCGAGCTCGTGCAGCGGGTCGAGCGGCTCCGGCGGCGGCAGGTGCGACGGCCGCCAGGTCAGGATGAACGGCACCTGCTCGCCGGTGCTGACCTCGAAGGACGCGTGGGTCGCCATGTTCTCCCCGCGCGTCTCGACCGGGGTGCGCAGCCACGCTGCGTCCGGCCCGGCCACCGCGACCAGGTCGTCCTGCTCGCGGTAGACCCACGGCACCACGTGCCCGTAGTCGAAGCGCAGCCGCAGCACCATCTCCATCGGCACGGTGCCGCGCACGCCCTCCACGATCCGGATCACGTCGGGCGCCTCGCCCCGCGGCGGCATGAAGTCGATGACCCGCACGACGCCGTCCGCGGTCTCGAACTCCGTCTCCAGCACCAGCGTCTCGTCCCGATAGCGCCGCCGCGTCGCCACGACCTCCCCGGCCGGTCGGATGGTCCAGTGCCCGTTCTCCCGATCGCCGAGCAGAGCCGCGAACACCGCCCCGGAATCGAACCGAGGCGCGCAGAACCAGTCGATCGACCCGTCCCGCCCCACCAGCGCGGCGGTCTGCGTGTCCGCGATGATCGCGTAATCCTCGATCGGAAGAGCCATGCCGGTCCATTACCCACGGTAGGTGGCAACGAACGCAAACCATCCAGATGTACGGGCACGGGGCCGGACAACCGCACCATCGCGAACCGGCCGGCCCCACCCGGCCGAGTGGGTGGCCGGGCCCGTGCGGGCCGCTACGGCGAGGCGCGGGAGGCCCAGCATCAGGCCGGGAGGTCGTCGCCGGTCCCGAGCCGGTCGCCGACGATGGCCCACTCGGCGATCAGCGCCGCCGCCTCGTCCATCGCGTGCCGCGCCTGGCCGAAGTCCGCCGGGTCGTCGCGCAACGGCCACAACCGTCCGGCCTGGGCCCAGGAGTGTGCCCGCACGGCCGTGCCGACCGCACGGCCGGTCCAGTCGTCGAGCGGCCCGATCAGTTCGCCGAGGTCCCGCTCCCATTCCGCGGAGAAGCCGCGCCGCAACGGTGCGATCTCGTCGTAGTAGATCTGGTCGAGCAGCCGGTAGTCGGGGTGGACCTGGTCGCCGGTGGGCGGCCCCAGTTCGCGCCAGACGCCGAGCAGGGCGAGCGGCAGATCGTGATTGAGCTGCGCGTTGACGCCGATCAGGGCCGCGGTGAGCCGACTCGGACCGGAGTCGCGGGACTGCCCGAAGAGGACCGCCCACACCGCGGGGGTGTCCTCGTCGTCGCGGTTCCACCCGTCGAGGGCGGTGAAGTAGCGCTTGGCCAGCTCGACGGCGAGCAGTTCGAGGTAGACCGGCTCGGTGGCCACGGTCTGCAGCGCGCTCTGCACCCGCCGCGAGATCGCCAGGTAGAGCTGGTTGAAGGCGGCGACCCGGTCGGCGCCGGCCTGGTCCAGGACCGGCCCGACCGCCGACAGTTTCGCGATGACCGCCCCGACGCTCACGGCCGGCGCCGCCAGCGCCTCGGCCATCGGCTCCCGCGGCGGATCCCATCCACACCCGCGCGGATCCCGGGCCGGAGAAACTCGCAGCCGCGCCTGCCGAAGCGACTCCGCGGCACTGCGCACCAGGTGGCGGTCGAACGGCATCGTCATGCCGTCACCATCGTGACCCACTCGCCGAAAAGCGACACAAACGTCAGCGAGCCGACACCCGGGTCAGTCTCGTAGCGGTGCGCGGCGCGGCCGGACGAC
Source organism: Paractinoplanes toevensis (assembly GCF_018332695.1). Taxonomy (GTDB): domain Bacteria; phylum Actinomycetota; class Actinomycetes; order Mycobacteriales; family Micromonosporaceae; genus Actinoplanes; species Actinoplanes toevensis. The sequence goes on along the minus strand of NZ_BOQN01000024.1, from coordinate 72,149 downwards.
CCGGTGGGTGATGCGCCAGCCGGCCGCCGTCAGTTCGACGGTGTCCGCGTAGGTGACGCTGCCGGCCGATCCGTCCGCCATGATGCCGAGCCCTTTGGACCGGGCCTGCACGACGCCGTCGGCCGTCTCGCGCAGAACGATGTTGGTCACGTGGTGGGCGACCGGGTTGGCGTCGCCCAGGGCGAGCGCGGCCTCGCGGGCGGCGGCCAGGCCGACGAGCGTGCCACCGCCGAGGGCGGACACGTCGTAGACGACGTCCGCGGTGAACAGCTCGGTCAGGCCGTCGAAGTCGCCGCTGTCGGTGAGGTGCCCGTGCTGGTTGATCAGATCGGTGATGGCGATCCGGTCGTCGGGAGTCATGGCGCTCCTTCAAAAACGGGGATGTCCCCGGTTATTATCCGGGGATGTCCCCGGATCGCAAGCGTGCCGACGCCTCCCGCAACGCCGAGCGGCTGATCACCGCCGCCCGCGAGGCGCTCGCCGAGGTCGGTGACGACGTTCCGTTCGATGTGATCGCCCGGCGGGCCGGGGTCGGCAACGCCACCCTGTACCGGCACTTCCCGACCCGCGCCGACCTGCTCGTCGCGGTCTACGCCGACGAGGTCGACGCCCTGTGCCGGCGCGGCGAGCAACTGCTGGAGCCGGCCGATCCGGTGGACGCGCTGTTCGCCTGGCTCGACGAGTTCGTGGTGCACGTGGCCACGAAACGGCCGCTGGCCCTGGCCGCGACCGAGGGCACCGGTGACCGCCGCACCGCGCTGTTCCACCGCTGGCACACGTCGATCACGTCGATCGCCGAGCGCCTGATCGAGCGCGCCCGCCCCGGCCTGCGCCCCGGCCTCACCGCCACCGACGTCCTCACGCTGGTCAGCGGGGCCGCCCTCACCACCGACGTGACCCACGCCCGCCACCTGGTCGCCCTGCTCCGCACCGGCATCACCACCGAGCCCTGACGTTGCGGGCCGCCCGATGATCCATCAGGCTGGTCGGGTGTCCGGTCCGGTGGTCCTCTGGGATTTCGAGGGCACTCTCGCCGAACGTCCGGGCCGGTGGAGCACCTGCCTGCTGCAGTGCCTCGCCGAGGTCGCCGGCGGCGAGCCGACGGTGGGGCTGGACGACATCCGGCCCTTCCTGCGCTACGGATATCCATGGCACCGGCACGACCAGGGGCACGAGCATCTGGCCGACCCGGACGCCTGGTGGGCCGAACTGGAGGTTCTTTTCGTGGCGGCTCTTCGCGGCGCGGGGGTGCCGCCGTCGCAGGCTGGACCGGCCGCCGGGCTGATGCGGCACCGCTTCGCCGAGGTCGACAGATGGGTGGTGTTTTCCGAGGCCCGGCCCGCGTTGCAAGCCATGGCCGCGGCCGGCTGGCGCAACGCCATCGCCAGCAATCACGTCCCCGAGTTGGAGCGGCTCGTGCTCGAACTCGGCCTGAGCGAACACGTGGACACGGTATTCACCTCGGCCGGTGTCGGCTGGGAGAAGCCGAACCCGGAGTTCTTCCGGCGGGTTGTGCGGGCGATGGGCCGGCCGGATCGGGTGTGGATGGTCGGCGACAACCCGGTCGCCGATGTTCGCGGCGCCGAAGCCGTCGGCATTCCGGCCGTTCTGGTGCACACGCCGCCGGGTGTCGGGCTTCGGCAAGCGGTTGCGACGATTCTCGCGTGAGGCGCGCTACGGCGGCGGCCGGTCGCTCAGCTTGCGGGCGGCAGCCGCCGTAGGCGGGGTTCGCCGATGGTGCGGTTGGGGCCCCGACGCCGTACTCAAATGATGTTGTAAGTCAGGTGGGTCACGCCGCGGCCCTCGGTGACCGTCGGGTCGGAAAGGCGGACCGGGGTGGTGGCGAGGTTGTCGAAGAACCGGATTCCGCGGCCCAGCAGGACCGGGACCAGGGAGACGACGATCGCGTCGAGTTCGCCGGCGTCGAGGAACTGCTGGGTGATTGTTGGGGTGGCCACCGCTATGTCGCGGTCGCCGGCCTCTTTGCGGGCGGCGGAAAGGGCCTCCAGCGGGTCGGTGAAGAAGGCCGCGCCGTGCTGGTCGGCGGGGACGGAATGGCTGACCACGAAGACCGGGCAGCCGATCGGGTGCTTTCCGCCCCAGCCGTTGGTCAGGTCGAACACGCGGCGGCCGCAGATCAGCGCGCCGATCGCGCCGGCGAACGCCGGGCGCAGGTGTTCGGCGCTGGCCGGGCTGACCTGGAAGGTCATGTGTTCGACGGCGGTCGGCACGGCCACCTCACCGTTGCCGTACCAGCCGAAGAGTTCGTCGATTCCGTCGTTCTCGTCGGCGATGAAACCGTCGAGCGACATGGACATTTCCGCGATTACCTTGGTCATGCCCTACGGTCGGAGCGGCCTATCCTGCCTCGACATGACGGCGGAAGTTTTCCTCGAGAATCTTGCGGTCGGGGCGGCCGATCACCCGGAGGCGGGCCATTCCGCCGTCGGGGATGATGTCCAGCCGCACGCGGTCGGCGGGGTCGGCCGGCCGGACCGGGAAACGGTGCGGAGTGTCCGGGGTCAGGGGCGCGGCGGGCAGGATGTCGAACCATTCGCCGCCCGCCAGGGAACCGCGCAGTGACGCCGAACCGGGCGCATTGCCCTTGAAATGCGTGGTGTCCAGGTCGACGAATTCGACCTGGGTGGGGGCGGCCAAGGTGATCTCGGCCCACTCGTTGCCGTCGACGCGGCGGCGGGCCGTCTCCCAGCCGTCGCCCATGTGCCGGGCCAGCCCGGGGTTGAGCATGTTGTGCGGGCGGCCGTAGAACATGTTGCTGCACCCGGTCACATGGCCGCCGTTGGCCAGCGCGGCCACGTCGAACACCTCGGGCAGCAGGGTCGGGTCGGGCACCACGTCGCCGTGCACGCGCAGCCGGGCCACACCGCCGTCCGGGTGGATCGTGAGGCGCACGTGGGTGAACCGGCGGTTGTCGTGCACCGGGAAGAGATTGCGGGTGTCGCCGTCGAGCGGGCTCTTCGGCACGATCGGCACCCAGGTGGCGGCCTGCAGCGCGGCCGGCGTGGGGTAGCCGTCGACGGCCAGGGCGTCCACCGACGCGTGCGGTGGGTAGTTGCCGGTGAAGAACGCGGTGTCCACGTCGATGCCGTGGATGACGCCGGGCGCGCCCAGCCGGACGATCGCCACGTCCTGGCCGAGGCTGCGCCGGCGACGGGTCTCCCAGCCGTCGTAGACCTGGCCCTTGTGGTCGAACGTGCGCGGCGAGTAGGTCGGCGGCTCCGGCATGACCAGGTGATCCGCGGCGGCGAAGAACTCGTCGTTGGCGAAGACCACGCCGCCGCCGAGGGCCCGGGACGCGAGGTCGGGCTTGGTGCTGAAGTCCTCCATGGTTCAGTCCTTCCGAGTCAGGAAGCGGCCGGTGGGCTCCAGTTGCCCGCGCACCCAGGTCTTGGCGACCACCCCGTGCAAGACCTTTCCGGCGTACGGCGTGACCGGGTTCTTGTGGTGCAACCGCCGCGGGTCGACGGTGAACGTGTCGTCCGGGTCGAAGACCACCAGGTCGGCGTCGGCGCCCACCTCGATCCGGCCCTTCTGCGACAGCCCGACCAGGTCGGCGGGTCGTCGTGCCATCCAGTCCACCACGTCGGCGAGGCCGTAGCCGCGTTCCCGGGCGGCCGTCCAGATCACCGGCAGGCCCAGCTGCACCGAGGCGATGCCACCCCAGGCGGCCGCGAAGTCGCCGGTGTCCTGCCGCTTCAGCTCGGGTGTGCAGGGCGAGTGGTCGCTGACCACGCAGGTGATCAGCCCGTCGGCGAGGGCCTGCCACAGCTGATCGGCGTTCGCCGAGTCGCGGATCGGCGGGCAGCACTTGAACTCGGTGGCGCCGTCCGGGATCGCACCGGCGTCCAGGGTCAGGTAATGCGGGCAGGTCTCGGCGGTCACGCGTACGCCCTCGGCCTTTGCCTGCGCGATCAGCGGGAGCGCACCGGCCGCCGAGAGATGCAGGATGTGCACGCGCCGGCCGGATTTCCGGGCCGCCGCGATCGCCGTGGCGATGGCGGCGTGCTCGGCCTCGGCCGGCCGGGAGGCGAGGAAGTCGGCGTAGGTGGCCGACGAGGCGGCGTCGTGCAGGTGCCCGGGGTCTTCGGCGTGCACCACGAACAGCGCGTCGACGGCGTTCAGGGCGGTGGCCAGCTCGGCCGGGGAGACCGGCGGGAACTCGGGCACGCCGGAGTCGGCCAGGAAGGATTTGAAGCCGAAGACCCCGGCCTCGTGCAGGGCGGGCAATTTGTCAGCATTGCCGGGAATGGCGCCGCCCCAGAAACCCACGTCCACGTGGATCTGACCGGTCGCGGCCGCCTGCTTGATCTTCAACGCCTCGATGTCGACGGTCGGCGGCAGGCTGTTCAGCGGCATGTCGATGATCGTGGTGACGCCGCCGGCCGCCGCGGCCCGGGTGGCGGTCGCGAAACCCTCCCATTCGGTGCGGCCCGGCTCGTTGACGTGCACGTGCGTGTCGACCAGGCCGGGCAGCACCGCCGCGTCACCCACGTCGAGGGTCAGACCCGCCTCGACCTCCGCGTCGTACGGCCCGACCGCCACGATCTTCTCACCGGCGACCGCGACGGTGGCCGGGATGACCCCGGTGGGGGTGACGACGCGGCGGGACCGCAGCACGAGATCGACCATGCCTCGACCCTAGACGGCGTTCGTGTTCGGGAGATCACGTCCGGAGAGTGACCCTCAGGACAGCGACACCAGGGACGTGTGATCGTCGATCGGCAGGTCGCCGTCGGCCACCGCCAGGATCGACATCTCGGACAGGGTGAGCACCCCGGACAGGGTGGTGGCCAGGGCGGTGTCGGCGGCATCCCGGCCGGTCGCGATGCGGATCAGCGTCTGCCGGGGTGCCAGCCGGGTCGAGTCCCACACCCGCCAGGTGCCGTCCAGGGCGGTCTCCACGACCAGGTGGAAGTCCATCGGGCTCAACCCGGGGGCGTACACCGCGGCGACCCGGGCGGGAATGTCCAGCGCCCGGCAGAGAGTGGCGGTCAGGTGGGCGTAGTCGCGGCAGACCCCCGCGCCGGACAGCAGGGTGTCCACCGCGTCGGTGCTCGGGCCGCTGCTGCCGACCGTGTAGAACAGGTGGTCGTGCACCCACTCGGTGATCGCCCGCACCGCCGCGGTCGAGTCGGACGCCCAGCCGAACTGCTTTCCGGCGAACCCACCGAGCCGGTCCGACGGGCAGTAACGGCTCGGCCGCAGCGCCACGATCCGGTCCAGCTGCGAGACCGGCGCCGGCGGCGGCAGCTCGCCGACCGTCGCCCGGTATTCCACGGTCAGCTTCCCCGGCTCGGCGCGCAGATAGTGCTGGCGACCCGGCAACTCCTCCGCCTCGACCGAGAGCGTCTCGGTGGATGGGGACGGCACGGCGATCTGGAGGACCAGTTCGGCCGGTTCGGACACGTCGAAGCCGAGCATGCAGGCGATCTCACTCACGCACCGCACGGTATCCGCCGTACGTTACGACTGCCCGCATCCCCGTCGATCGGTCATAGGGTGAGGGGATGACCGGGCCGCGCGGGGAGTACCTGGAACAGATCCGGCGGGGCGGTGTCGCGCTCTCGCCGGAACTCGCCGCCGCGTTCGCGTCGGTGCCGCGCGAGGCGTTCGTGCCCGACGGGTTCCAGCGCCGCGACGGCACCCGGGTGCGACCGGCCGACCCCGAGTTCCTGCCCGCCGTCTACAGCGACGACGTGCTGGTGACCAAGATGGACGGCCGGACCCCGACCAGCTCGTCGAGCCAGCCGTCGCTGATGGCCGTGATGATCGAGGCGCTCGAGGTGACGCCCGGGCTGCGGGTCCTCGAGGTGGGCGCGGGGACCGGCTACAACGCCGCCCTCCTCGCTTCGCTCGGGGCGTCGGTCACCAGCATCGACGTGCAGAAAGACGTGGCGGTCCGGGCGCGCACGGCGTTGGCCCGGGCCGGAATAGCGGGTGTACGGGTGGAGCACGCCGACGGGTACACGGGGCTGCCGGAGGAGCGTTTCGACCGGGTGATCGTGACGGTGGGGATCGCCGGGGTGTCGCCGCACTGGCTGGAGCAGCTTTCACCGGACGGTTTCGTGCTGGCCCCGGTGGTCCACGCCGGCACCCACCCGATCCTGAAAGTGAGCCGCACTAACGTTAGCGCCCCTAACGTTAGCCACACTAACGTTGGCGCTCCTAACGTTGGCGCTCCTAACGTTGGCGCTCCTAACGTTGGTCTCACTAACGTTAGTCTCCCTAACGTTAGTGACGCGAACGTTAGTGACGCGAACGTTAGGGGTCCACACGTAACTGGCCGGCCCATCTGCGCGGCTGGCTTCATGCAGGCGTCCGGGCCACTCAACGCGGACTTCCCAGGCGCGTTCCCCCCACCGGCCTCAGCCCTGGCCGAGCTGACCTCCTACGCCCCGCCCCGGTTCGATCCGCCGCTGACCGAGGGTAACTACCGCGACCTCTGGTACGCGGCCGGCGCCTGGAACCGCCGCGCCTCGCACGCCGCCGTCCCCGGCCGCCAGCAGAGTTGCCTGGCTCTGCTCGACCGCACCGGCTCGGCGGGCGCGGTGATCCCGCCGGACGGCAGCGTCTGGGCCGGGGGCGACGAGGCCGAGGCCTACGCCTCGCTGGCCGCCGGCATCCTGGACGACTGGGTGGCGGCCGGCCGCCCGCCGCTCCAGGCGTGGCAGGTGACCCTGGAGCCGGCCGGCCCGATCTGGGTGCCGAGTTCCTACCAGGTTCCCGACCGGCGGGTCCGCCACGGGCGGCCATCCGGGTCGTAGGCCAGCCGGTAGGCCGGGATCGCCCACATCCGCTGGTACCAGGGCAGGCGCTCGGTCTGATGCGGGAAGAGCCGGCCGGGCGGGCGCGGGCCCTTCCGGCCGCCGTCCTTCCAGGACTGCAGGCGGTCGGCGGCGGCGGTCATTTCCCGTACGACATCAAGCGGGTCGATCAGGCCCTGGTCGTCGTCCCGGTCGAGGTGCTCGCGCGTCAGCGCGAGCCGCAGGTCCCGCGCGAAGCGGCGGGGCCCCCAGGAGTTGGGCGTCCGCTCGTCCATGGTCTCGTCGAGGGTGGCGCAGGACAGTTCGCTGTCGTGGGTCCACGAGCGGCGGTTGAAGTTGTCGCTGCCGACACTGCACCACACGTCGTCGACGACGCAGACCTTGGCGTGCACGTAGACCGGGGTGCCGGCGTGATTTTCCAGGTCGAAGACGTGGACGCGCTCGGGGGCGGCCTTGCGGCACAGGTTGATCGCCTCTTCGCGGCCGATCTCGTTGGGCGGCAGCGCGAACCGGCCGTCGACGTCGGGGTGCCGGGGCACGACCGCGATCAGGTGCAGGTCCGGGTTCTCCTTCAACGCCGATGCGAACAGGTCGGCCACCTCGGTCGACCACAGGTACTGGTCTTCCAGGTAGACCAGCCGCCGGGCGTTGCGGATCGCCTTGGTGTAGCCGCGGGCCACGGTGCGCTCGCCCTTCGGGGCAAAGCTGTACGGCGGGCGCATAGCCGGATATGTCCGCAAAACCTGGATATTGTGCGGCCCGCACGCGGGTGGGTCCGGCGGCTGCGGCGGTAGCTTGTCCGCGTGCTGGTCGGCGTGCCGGAGGCGGTCGACGACGGTGGAGATCGGGCCGTGCTGGTCGAGCGGGGTGGGATCGGTCCAGCGCTCCCGGAAACAGAGATCAAGGGCACCGACCACCGGGCCGCGCAGGGCGAGCTGCACGTCGTGCCAGGGCGGATTCTTTCCGTACGCCGAGGCCATCTGCACCGCCTGCGGATCACCGTGGTGGTCGGCGGCATCGCGGCGGCTGTGACACAGGTCGATGCCGCCGGCGAACGCGATGTCCAGCTCGGGATGCCCGGGATGACGCAGCACGACCAGTTTCTGGTGGTGTGAACCGCCGCGCCGGACCCGCTGGTCGAGCAGCACCTCGCCGCCGGCCGCGTTGATGTCGTCGCCGAGGTTGCGGTTCTCCTCCTCGCTGTACGCGAACTTGTCGAGGTGGGAGCGCCAGAGCAGGCCCTTGACGATGACGCCGCGCTTGGCCGCCGCGCCGAACAACTCGGCCACCGTCGGGCCGTCGTCGCGCATCCGCTCGTCCGGGTCGCCACGCCAGTCGGTGAAGAACAGATGGTCACCCTCGCGGAGGCTTTCCACCTCGGACACCAGCCGGTCAAAATACGTTATTCCGTGAATTAACGGTTCGGCCGTGTTTCCTTCGCACCACGTGGGTATGGAGGAGTCCGGGTTGCCGCGCTCCTGCGCATTGAGAAACCAATCCACCGAGACGCAGCCTTTCGAGGTCGACGAAGCCCTCACGTTATGCCGCTTGACCAGCGGGCGCACTTTCAGGGTGCCCCGCTCGCAAAATCCCGGAGGGATCAGCCATGAGCAGCGAGCCGCTCGCCACGACCACTGCCATCACCGACGCCACCGACGCCGCCGCCGCGGAGAAGGGCCTGCTCATCGCGGTCCTGCTGCTGGTCCTGATGGGTGTCTCGGCCATGCTGTTCATGGTCTGACCGCTGGTTTGACGGCTTTGACGGACAGGGTCGTGGGCACCGGATCACCACCCTCGGCAAAACCGGTCAGCACCAGGCCGGCGTCCAGAAAAGCCCGCAACAGCGCCGGCAGGGGCAGATGTGTCGCGCCGACCCGGTTGCGCACTCCCTCGGTGGTCCACGAGTTCTTCGTCCAGTGCCCGTCCAGATAACCGCGGCTGATCACCACCGCCTCCGGGTCGGAGCGGTCGGCGAAGCCGCCGCAGAACGCCGGATGCACCCCGACATGCACGAACACCCCGCCCGGTCGTAGCACCCGGGCGCCCTCCCGCAGCACGGCCGGGTAGTCCGGCATGTCGGTGTGCACCATCATCGCGACGACCGCGCCGAGCGCGGCGTCGCGGATCGGCAGCCGGGAAGCGTCACCCCGGGCGATCGGCAGGCGTTCCTTCGCGTACGCCAACATGCGCGCCGAAAGATCGACCCCTACCGGATCCCAGCCGAGCTCCCGCAGCTGAGCCGCGTGCACGCCGGTGCCGCAGCCCACCTCGAGGCAGGGCTCGTCGCCGGGCCCGAGCAGCTCCGCCAGCGACGCCCGGATGCCGATCGGGTCGCCCGGGGTCGACGCCGGCAGGAACTGATTTTCATACCAGTCGGCGATCTCGTCGTAAACCGCGATGGGTGTCATCACGTCATGCTGCCGTCATCGGGACCGGCTCGCCGCCCCGAGCGGTCCGCCCTCAGCGAACGCGGATCACAGCACCCACGTGTCGTCGCGGATGATGTCGACCGTGCCGCCCGGGCCGGTGCCGGTGACCGTCATGCCGTCGCCGCCGATGACCACGTCGGTGTGCACGCCGGACTGGTTCAGCCCGACGGCGGCCCGCTGCTCCGTGGTCATCGCCATGCCGCCCTCGACCGACCAGGGGAAGCTCTGCCCCCACGCCACGTGGCAGCCGGCGTTCTCGTCGTAGAGCGTGTTGTGGAAGACGATGCCCGCCTTCGCGATCCGGCTGTCCCGGTCGACCAGCGACACCTCACCCAGGAACCGGGCGCCCTCGTCGGCGTCGATCTGCGCTCGGATCACGTCGCCGCCCTCGTCCGCCCACACCTCGGTGATCCGCCCGTTCTTGAACGTCACCCGCAGCCCGGTGATCTGTTGACCCGCGATCACCATCGGCCGGCTGACCCGGATCGTGCCGTCCGCGCGCCGCCGGTCGGGGCTGGTGAACACCTCTTCGGTGGGAAGGTTGGGCAGATAGGGGATGCCGTCGGCGTCGATCATCCCGCCGCCGGTCCAGCGCGTGTGCGGTAGCAGGCCGACGGTCAGGTCGGTGCCCTCGCCGATGTAGTGCACCTCGGTCAGCTCCAGCGCGTCGAGCTGCTTGGCGCGGGCCCCGAGGGTGGCCGAGCGGGCCTGCCACTCGGCCGCCGGGTCGGCGGAGTCGAGCCGCATCGCGGTGCTCACCGCCGCCCACAGCCGGTCCATGTCGGGCTCGCCGAAGACCTGTTTCGCCCAGCCCGGGTTGGGTGCGGCCACCAGCGACCAGCGCATGCCGCCGAACAGCGCGTCGCGCCGGGCGCGCGCCTCGTCGTGCCGGCGGGCCGCCACCCGGACCGGGTCGGCACCGTCGAACAGGTGCGGGTCCGAGTCGCCGACCAGGCCGATGGAGGCGACCCCGGCCGCCCGCCACTCGGCGAACCGGGCGAGCGCCCACGGCCGGCTCGCGGTGAGCTCCTCGAGCGACGCGTGATCGACAGCGGAACGCTGGATCGGCCCGTCGGTGAAATTGACCTCCACCCAGCCGGCACCGGCCTGGTACGCGGCCTCGACCACGGCTCGGGCGATCTCCAGGTTTGCGGTGTCGCTGTCGACCACGACACCCTGACCCGGCTGGACGTTGACCCCGGCCCGGACGACCAGGTCAGCTAAGCGCTCGATCTGTCCCATGCGGGACAGACTAGATCAGCGCGGGGGCGCCGGTGGTGCCCGGCGAGGTGGTGCAGTTCGCGGGCCAAGGTAGAAAGGCCCACGAAAGCCACGAATCTTTCCTCGTAAAACAGGGCAAAGGTCTCTTAAATTCGAACCTGCGTATCGCAGTTAGCCGCCAGCCGACGGACTTTCCTTGTCCGCCGCTTGCTGTCAGCCGCTTGACACCTCACGATTAGTTACATCAGGGAGGTCGTCATGGCACTCAACTCGGGTACCTCGGCAGCCAGTCACAGCGGGTGGGTCGTCTTCTATCGCGGCTCCCGCATTCTCGTCACCAGCCACCACATCGATGTCATCAACGGTGGCCGTTACCTGGTCCGCGACCTGAGCCAGGTGACGCGAGTCCACTCCTACCAGTACCCGGCGAGCACCGTCGCGCTCCTCGCCGGGGCCGTCGAGCTGGTCCTCGGCCTGGTGCTCACCATGTACTTCGGGGTGGCGGCCATGTTCGGCGTGGCCGTCGTCGACGCCGCGGGCCTGGCCGCCGCGATCCTGCTCGACCACCGGCGAAATCCACGGTGGATGGAGCTGCGGGCCACCTGTCGCGGCCGGCGGATCGTGCTGTTCCGCAGTCGCAATCAGCGCGAGTTCGAGCAGGTGCGCCGGGCCGTCATCCGAGCGATCGAGACCCACCACTGGTGACGGTCACGGCGTCCGGATGGAGTCCCGGATCTCCTCGATCATCTCGATCGCGTCATCACCGGTGCGGCCGTAGTCGAGCAGGTCCTTGAGGATGTCGCGGAAGAGGCTGGTCGCATCGGACGCCGTGGTCAGCGAGTCGAATCCGTTCGCGGCCTCGACAAAGAGCACGTCGCCGTGCTGGCCGGTGTCGAACTGCAGCAGCTCGAAGTTCCCGCCGATGCCGGACTGGTGGGTCATCTCGAGCGGGATCACGGCGATCGTGTAGGCCTCCGGCTGTGCGGCCAGGTCGAGCAGGTGGGTCAGCTGCCGCCGGAGGGCGTCGGGGCCGCCGATCGGGCGCCGCAGCACCGACTCGTCGATGACCGCGACGATGCGCGGCGGCTCCGGCTTGACCAGTCGTTCCCGGAATGCCTGCTGCCGGTCCATGCGCAGTTTGACCCGGGCCAGCGTCTCCTTGTCATCGGGGCTGCGCCGGGTGGACAGGCCGGTCACCGCGCGAGCGTATTCCTCGGTCTGCAGCATTCCCGGCATGAACAGCAACTGCCAGACATTGATGGTGGAGGCTTCGCTCTCGTATGCCACGAAGCGCTGGAAATCGCCGGCGAGCCGATGCTTGCTGTACCACTGCCGGGCGCGGGAAGCGTGTGAGAGCCGGGCCAGCGCGGCCATTTCGTCGGGGTCGTCGACGCCGTAGTAGGTGAGCAGAGCACGCACCTCGAGCGGCTGGACGGTGACCTCGCCCTTTTCGATCCGGGCGAGTTTCGAGATGGACCAGCCGGTGTGGTCGGCGACGGTGGCCGGCGACAACTCGCTGGCCTCGCGCAGTTGCTTCAGCCGCGACCGGACGAGCTCGCGGGCAACGGCGGGGCCCACCTCCGGCGAAGAGGGCGCGGCGGGGGGCTCATGCACGTCGGCCATGGCCACGATCATCCAGATGCCGCCCCGATGCGTCAACGAGATCTGCGGATTGCAGGTAGCAGAAACCCATCCGCGAGACCCTATCGTACTTCGGCGCTAATGCCAGAACTTCAGGAGACATGAATGGCTCTGAATATCCGGTACTGTGAGTGATCGGTCGGCTTCATGGTGGCAGGACATGAGGCCGGACCGACGCGGGAGGAACAATGGACGATCTACGCCACCTCACCTGGCGAAAGAGCAGAAGGAGTTCCGGCGGCGCGTGCGTGGAGGTCGCCGAGAGCGGCGACTCGATCCATGTGCGCGACTCGAAGGATCCGGCCGGACCGGTGCTGACCTTCGGGCGCGATGCCTGGCGGGTGTTCGTCGGCGACGTCAGGAAGTCGGCGACGTCAGGAAGACAGTGAGCCGCTGATCGACTCGAGCAGGGCGGTCGCCTCGTCGCCGGTGACGGCCGACGCGAGCATCGACTCCGCCGTTTCCCGGTAGTGCCGGACCAGTTCCTGGTCGGTGCCGACGATCTCGTCGCCGTTGGTGCACTCGAAGAACACCGCGGCCTGGCCCTCGGCGACCTGGTGGACCTCGAAGGGGCCGGCCATGCCGGGGTGGACGCCGCGATCGAACGGGATGATCGCCAGCGTGAGGGTCTTCAGCCTGGACAGCGCGATCAGGTGTGCGAGCTGCTCGCGCATCACGGCCGGGCTGCCGACCACGCGGCGGACCACGGCCTCGTCGATGACGGCCCACATCCGCGGCGGTGTCTCGCCCTTGAGCCGTGACTCGAAGGCGCGGGCCCGCTGCATGCGCACGCCGACCTTCTCGGTGAGCTCGGTGTCGACCGGCGCCGGCCGGGTGATCTCGCCGATCACGGCGGCGGCGTAGCCCTCGACCTGCACGAAGCCCGGCAGAAAGCTCGGCTGGACCTGGAAGATCTCCGTCGACTCCTGCTCCAGCCTCATCAGCTGGTCGAAGGCCGCCGGCCCTCGAGCGTCGTTGATCTCCACCGAACCCATACCTGGCCCTCTCATCCGGTCAGCATAGTTCCGACGGCCAGCAGCCGTCTGCATTTCGCAGACGGCACTCTGTCATATGAGAACGCGCATCGTCGAGGCCGACACGGTGGCGTATTCCCGCCCTCCGCCGGCGACTCACCATCGGGTGACGCCCGAAGCGGTGAGGGATCCTGGCACGGACGTTCACCGACCGGGGGCAGCGCGACGTATCGAATATCAACTAACGTCCCAGCATGGTTCGCGGCGTTGGTCTGCTTCCGGCGCTGGTCTGGGGTGTCCTGGCCGGCTTCTGGCGGCCGCGCGGGCCGATCTTCCCGATCGACGCGATCGCCATTCTGGTCATCAGCATCGTGGTCGGGGTGTTCGCCGGGCGGATCGCGCGGTCGCGCTGGGCGATCCTGCTGGCGCCGGTTCTCTTCGCGCTGGCCGGCGAGATCACCCGGGTCGGTTTCACCGGGCCGACCGTCGACTACCCGCGGCCGACGCCGCTCGGGCTGCTCGCGCTGATCGTCGGGCGCGGGCTCTACGCGTTGCTCGCGCTGCTGCCGATGGCGGTGGGTGCGGCCTACGGTGCCGGGTCCCGGCGGCGCAGCCGCAGTGCCTGGCGGTTCGTGGGGCGCTTCGTCGCGGGTGTCTTCGCCCTGGTCGTCCTGGTCACCGGGGTGGCGGTGGTGCTTCCGGGGCGGGTCGCGCCGATCCGCGGCGGCATCTCCGAGATGGCGTACGCGGGGAAGTTCGGTCTGATGATCCGGGGAGCCCGCGCCGACGCGCCCGTGCTGCTGTTCGTGCCGGGCGGGCCGGGCGGCTCGGAGCTGGCCGCCATGCGGCAGAGACTCGGCGCGCTGGAGCAGACGTTCGTGGTGGTGACCATGGACCGGCGGGGCGGCGGGCGGTCGTTCGGTGCGCTCGACCCCACGCCGACGTTCACCGTGGACGACGAGCGGCGCACCGTGCTGGCCGTCACCGACTACCTCCGGGCCCGGTTCCGGCGCGACAAGATCTACCTGGTGGCGCACTCGGGCGGCACGATCGGTGCGACCCTCGCGGTGCAGGACTCGCCCGCGCTGTTCGCCGCCTACGTGGGGGTCGGGCAGGTCGCCGACCCGACGGCCAGCGACCGCACGCAGTATGACGACACCCTCGCCTGGGCGCGGTCGAAGGGCGACGCCACGCTGATCGCGCGCCTCGAGCAGGTGGGCCCGCCGCCCTACGCGAACATCTACGGGTACGAACCGATGCTGCTGAACGAGGACGCGGTGTACGGGACGGACAACGGGGACGCGCTGCTGGCGAACGCGCAGGCGCCGGAGCTCGGTGCGCTCGACAAGGTGCACGTGATCGCCGGGTTCCTGGACTCTTTCGACGCCTTCTACCCACGGGTGCGTGCTGTCGACTTCCGGACACAGGTGCCCTCGCTCGGCGTACCCGTCTATTTTGTTGCCGGAGACCGTGAGGTGCCCGCCCGGGTGCGGGACCTCGCGCGGTGGTTCTCGGCGCTGCAGGCGCCGCGCAAGGAGACCGTGACCCTGGGGAACGCGGGGCACCGATCGATGTTCGATCAGCCGGCCCGGTTCGAGGCGGTAATGAAGCGGGTCCTGGCCGAGAACCCGTGAGCGACGGCACTTGTTGTTTCAGATTTGAAAGAGTTACCGTGTGGGCATGGCCGAACCGCTGAGCGACACCGAACAGCGCGCCTGGCGCACCTTCATCGAGAGCTCGTGGGCGTTGCACACCCACCTCGAAGACGATCTGCGCGCCGCGACCGGTCTCAGCATGAATGATTATCACGTGCTCGTGGTGCTCTCCGAGGCGCCCGGGCACCGGCTGCGGATGGGTGAGCTGGCCGGTCACCTGGTCTTCTCGCCGAGCCGGGTCACCTACCAGATCAACTCGATGGTCAAGCGGGGGCTGGTGCTCAAGCAGCCCTGTCCCGAGGACGGCCGCGGTCAGGAAGCCATCCTCACCGACGAGGGCATGGCCGCCCTCGAATCGGCCGCGCCGCTGCACCTGATCACCGTGCGGGACCGGTTCATCGACCGGCTCGACCCCGACGAGCTCGACGTCATCGCTCGGGTTTTCGACAAAGTAAGGAAGGCCTGAGATGCCCGCCATCACGGTCGACGACGTACTGGTCCTGCCGCGCCTGCCGCTTCTCGGTGAGGGCACCGACTTCCGTTCGGTCCGTCGGCTCACCACCGCCCCCGCCGGCTACGAGGGCGAGGGCTTCCCGGTGCGCCGGGCCTTCGCCGGGGTGCCGATCAACGAGCTCGACCCGTTCATCCACCTCGACCAGATGGGCGAGGTCGACTACGCGCCGGGCGAGCCCAAGGGCACGCCGTGGCACCCGCACCGCGGCTTCGAGACGGTCACCTACATGATCGACGGGATCATGGACCACCAGGACTCGCTCGGTGGCGGCGGCACCATCACCAACGGCGACACCCAGTGGATGACCGCCGGGCAGGGCATCCTGCACATCGAGGCGCCGCCCGAGCACCTGGTCACCAGCGGCGGCCTCTTCCACGGCCTGCAGCTGTGGGTCAACCTGCCCCGGGCCGCCAAGATGATCACCCCGAAGTACCAGGACATCCGCGGCCGCGAGTCGGCCCTGCTGACCTCCCCGGACGGCGGTGCCCTGATCCGGATCATCGCGGGCGAGGTCGACGGGCACGCCGGCCCCGGCTCCACCTTCACCCCGATCAACCTGGCGCACGTCACCCTGCAGCCCGGCGCCCGGCTCGACCTGCCCTGGCAGCCGGACTACAACGCCCTGGTCTATGTGCTGGCCGGGCGGGGCACGGTCGGCGTCGAGCGGCGGCCGATCCAGATCGGCCAGCTGGCCGCGCACGGCGCCGGCGACGCGATCCGGGTCGAGGCCGACCCGGCCCAGGACTCCAACATCCCGGCCATGGAGCTGTTCGTGATGGGTGGCCGGCCGATCCGCGAGCCGGTGGCCCACTACGGCCCGTTCGTCATGAACACCCGCGAGGAGCTGGCTCAGGCCTTCGACGACTTCAAGAAGGGCCGCCTCGGCGTGGTCCCGGCCGGCCGACTCCCGCACACCGACTGAGGCGGGCCGCTCAGGGCGCCTCGATCGAGCCGTCGGGGCGCCGGACCGTGGCCGCCCAGCGCTCGTGGCCGCCGATCACCGGCGGGTGGGCGGCGGCCAGCTTCTCGTCCAGCTCGATGCCCCAGCCCGGTGCGGTGGACGGGCGGGCATGACCCGCCTCGATCACCGGTGTGCCCGGGAAGATCTCCTGGACCACGTCGGGGTAGACGTGGCCCTCCTGGATGCCGAACGCCGGGCTGGTCAGGTCGAGCGCCAGATTGGCGGCGGCGCCGATCGGAGAGACGTCGGCCGGGGCGTGCCAGGCGGTCTGCACACCGGTCAGCTCGCACAGGTCGGCCAGTTTCCGGGCCGGGGTGAGGCCGCCGATCGCCGACACGTGGCAACGCAGCAGGTCCACCCCGCCCGCACTGACCAGCCGGGCCGCCTCGGCGACCGAGACGGTCAGCTCGCCCACGGCGATCGGAACCGGCGAGGCGGCGCGCACCTCGGGCAGCCGGTCGTAGTGCTCGGGCGCGACCACGTCCTCCAGGAAGAACAGGCGGTAGGGCTCGAGCGCGCGGGCCAGCACCACGGCCTGCTTCGGGGTCAGTCGGCTGTGCACGTCGTGCAGCAGCTCGACCTCGTCGCCGAACCGGGCTCGGGCCTCGGCGAACAGGCGCGGCGTGGTCGCCAGGTAGTGGTGCACGTTCCAGCCGTCGGGGTAGGGCGCGCCCGGATAGCCACCGGGGGAGCCGGGTGCGCCGTACGTGCCGAGGCCGGGCTGGCCGGTCTGCAACCGCACGTGCCGGCAGCCGGCGTCGATGAGGCGGGCCGCGTCGTCGAGGGTCTCCTCCACCGTCGCGCCGGAGGCGTGCAGGTAGACCGGAACGTCGCCGCGCAGCCGGCCGCCGAGCAGGTCGTGGACGGGCATGCCGGCGCGCTTCCCGGCGATGTCCCACAGCGCCATGTCCACCCCGGACAGCGTGCTGTTGAGCACCGGACCACCCCGCCAGTACGACGAGAAGTGCAGCAGGCGGCCGATCTCCGAGATGCCGGTCACCGGCTTGCCGACGACCAGCGGCGTGACGTGCGTCTCGAGGGCGGCGACCACGGCCGCGAAGCGTTGGTGGAAGGTGGCGCAGCCCAGCCCGTACAGGCCCGGCTCGGAGGTGTCGATCCGCACCACGACCAGGTTGACGCCCTCGGGTGCGGTCACGATCGCGCGCAGCCCGGTGATGGTCGGCGACGTCATGCGGCGACCGGGAACGGGAACGCCGCCTCGAAGCCGAGCAGCTGCTTGGCGGGGGCGAGGTCGATCGGCACGCTCCGGCCGGGGAAGGACGGCCGCGGTACGCCGGGATGGAACTTGTCGAGGAGCCACTCGGTCGGCTGCGGCGCCAGGGTTTCCGGGGCCGCCGCGTACACCACGTGGCAGCCCGGCGTGGCCGGCCGCAGCGCCGCGACCAGCACCGCGGCCGCGTCCCGGGCGTCGAGATAACTCCACACGTCGGCCGCGCCGCGTTCCGGCTCGTGCGCGAAAACGGCCGAGGCCTCGGCGAGCCGGCCGTCCGCCGTACCGATGAAGGGCAGGCGCAGGGCCACCACGCTCATCCCGTACCGCCGGTTGATCATCGCGGCGGTGGCCTCGTCGACCTGCTTCGACAGCGCGTACGGGTCGGTGGCCTGCAGCGGCAGCCGCACGTCGATCGGCAGGTAGGGCATCCGCAGCGGGGTGCGCGCGAACGGCAGGCCGCAGATCGCGTAGCTGCTCGCGATCGCCGCCCGCTCGATGCCGGCGAGCCCGGCCCGGTCGAGCACGGTGAACGTGGCCAGGGTGTTGTGCCCGAAGACGACCTCACCGGGATCGCCGTTCGGGTTCGGGATGGCAGCCAGGTGGATCACGGCGGTCGCCGCCCGCAGCGCGTCGTCGACGACCGCGGCGTCGCGCGCGTCCCCGACGACGACCCGGTCGGCTCGGATCGTCGCGACCGGCTCCAGGACCAGCGCGGTGACCGGGACGCCTCGGGCCGCGAGAAGGTCGAGCACGGCCGTGCCGACCAAGCCGGCAGCGCCGGTCACCAGGACATGCATGGCTGCAACGTACTCCAGCAATGTCTTGATCATCACGGGCGACGAACGGCCGGGTCTCCATTATCATCGACCCGATTACGCGTGATCGATGGTGCTGTCTGGGGGGCGGCATGGCGTTTCGGGTGGAGTACAACGGCGAGGACATCCAGCTCGCCACCCTGGAAGCCGCGCTGGACTGTGCCCGCAACGCGATCGCGAACGACCTGGACCGCTTCGACGGCTGGGCGGTCGAGCACGACGAGGACGTCGACGACTGGTTCGTGCAGGCGGTGCGCAACGGGCGCCGGGTCGGGCCGCTCGCGGTGATCAGCGCTCTGGACCACCGGACCCGGCCGGGCCCGGCGATCGTCGAGGAGTGGGAGCGTCGGGTCTCGTTCGTCGGCCAGACCCCGGCCGAGGCGTTCGCGATGGCCGCCGACTGGCTGGAGCGCCGCCCCGACATCGAGACCCTCGGCGACGTCGGCTGGCACCACACCGCCAGCGGCCATCAACTGCGCATCTATTTCCGGGGTTAGCGCTAGGCGGCCTGGTCCTTCAGGGAGCGCTCCAGGTCGGTGCGCATGGTGGCGAAATCCACGTGGTGGTCGGCGAGGATGCGGGCGGCCAGGCCCTCGCCCTCGCGCAGCAGGCCCAGCATGATGTGCTCGGGCGCGATGAAATTCTGGTGCAGCCGGATGGCCTCGCGCAGGGACAGCTCCAGCAGCTTCTTGGCGCGCGGCGAGAACGGGATGTGCCCGCCGGAGGCGTAGAGCTTGCCGAAGAAACCGCGCTTCCTCGGCGGTGGCTTCGGCAGCCGCAGCGCGCCCGCGCCGAAACTCTCCTCGATGGCGGCGCGCACCTTGTCGAGGTCGATGCCGATGGCCTTGAGGGCGGCCGCGTCCTCGGCGTCGGGGTCGGTGAAGGAGAGCTCGGGCGGCTCGATCACCCCGATCAGCCGCTGGACGTCGGCCTGGGCGGTGTCGCCGTCGAGGCCGTGCTCGCGGAGCAGCCGGGTGACCGTGCCGTCCTCGTCGCGGAGCATCGCGATCAGCACGTGCTCGGTGCCGATGTGCTCGTTGCCCAGATCGCGGGCCTCCTCCTGCGCGCCGATGACGACCTGGCGCGCGGCGGCGGTGAACCTCTCGAACATGTCAGTCCTCCCGTGGGTCGCGCGCCGGCATCAGGTGCGCGTGCTTCTTGTGGACGCCCTGCCGGGTCACCCCGAGCGCGTCGGCGATCTCCTGCCAGGACCAGCCGTTGCGGCGAGCGTTGGCCACCTGCAGGTGCTCGAGGCCCTCGAGCAGGCGGCGCAGTGCCACGACCGCACGCAGGCCGACCCGTGGATCGGCGCTGCCGGCGGCGGCGGCGAGGTCGGTTGCTTCAGTCATGCTGTCAACTTACGTTGACGAACGGCAAGCGTCAACCCCGGTTGACACGACGGGCAAAAAGAAGGGCCGGCGCGAACGCGCCGGCCCTTCTATCGCCAGGTCAGCCGCCGTAGGTGAGCTCCAGGCCGATGATGTCGTTGTAGGCCACCGACAGCTCGACCGGGCGCGGCACCGGCGCGGTGATCGCGAACGGTGTGCCCAGCGGGTCGATGATCTCGACGTATTTCCCGAGGCCCATCTCCATCGGGCCGGCCGCCACCCGGCCGCCCCGCCGGGCCACGTGGTCGACGAGCTCCAGGCAGTCGGCCACCTGGAACGACGGCTGCCAACGGAAGTCGTACCGCCCGGTGATCAGCCCGGCCACCGAGTCGTGCGCTTCCGTCAGCCACTCGCCACTGCCGAACTCGTGGGTCAGCGACCAGCCGAACACCGAGCCGTAGAATTCGGTCGCCGCACCGATGCCGTCGGTCAGCAGGTCGGACCAGGCCATCGTGCCCGGCTCGCCGCGCAGCTGCGCGCCGGCGAAACCGGCGGCCTGCCACAGACCGAAGATCGCGCCGGTCGAGTCGGCGACGATCGCGCTGCGCGCGCCGGGCCGTTCCTGCGGGCGGACCAGAGTGCGACCGTACGCGGCCTCGACGCGCTCGATCGTCTGCTCCAGGTCGGGCGCGGCCAGGTAGGTCAGCCAGCCCTCGGGTCGATCCGGGCGGCTCCGGGCGAGGCCGGCCACCGGGCGGCCGTCGAGCAGGAACCGGTCACCGTCGAGCTCCCAGTCGAACAGATCCGCATAGAACCTGGCCGCTCGGGCCGGGTCCGACGTCGTCAGTTCCGCCCAGCAGGGTGTCGATGGCGCAAAGCCTCTTATCCGCATGTGCCGCTCCAACGTGGATGCCCCGATTTAGTTGACCACCTTACGGCACCCAATACGCTTCGTCACTACCCCAGGGTTCAATGTCCGCTTTGGCGGGTGTTGTGGCTACGAAGAGTAATCGTTCAGGGGGACGGACGTTACATGACCGTTAAACACTCGGTCAGTCCGATGTGGAACGGAGCAGCAACTCGAACCACACCGTGGAGCCGCGGACCGACGGGTCGGTGCCCCACGAGTCGCTCAACTCCTCGATCAGACCCAGCCCGCGGCCGCGGCTGCTCATCGTGTCGGTGTGCGCGCGGATCACGCTGCCCCGGGTGCCGGTGTCGGCCACCGAGACCAGCAACCGCTCGGCGTTCAGGTCGATGTGCACCTGCGCCGGGGTGCCCGCGTGCAGCAGGGCGTTCGTGGTCAGCTCGCTGGTGCACAGGATCGCCGAACTGATCACCTGCTCGGGGACCGTCCACTCGCGCAGGCGGGTCGTCATCCACTGCCGGACCCGGCTCGGCCCGGTCGGCTCGGCCGCCACCAGCATCGTGGCCGACCGGCTCAGCGCCACCGCCCGCTCCACGGCGAGCACCGCCACGTCGTCGTCGGTCGAGCCGGGCACCGCGGTGGTGGCCAGCGCGCAGAGGTTTCGCGGGTCGCCGCTGGACGCTCCGGCGGCCACCGCCACCAGTGCGTCCAGGCCGTCGTTCAGCGCCCGGCCGCGCCGCTCGACCACGCCGTCGGAGAACATCAGGATCGAGTCGCCCGGCTCCAAGCGCACCTGCCCGGTCTGCCACCGGCCGCCCAGGCCCAGCGGCGCACCCGGCGGCACCTTGACCAGCTCGGCCGTCGGCGGCCCGCCGGCCACCCCGGCCCGGCGCAGTACCGGCGGCGGATGGCCCGCGCTGGCCATGGTGATCGTGCCGTCGGCCGGGTCGAGCACCCCGTAGACGACGGTCACGAAGATCTCCTCGTTGCGCGACTCGGCGCCCAGCGAACCGACCAGCCGGTCGAGCCCGGCCAGCACGCCCGGCGGGTCGGGCTCGGTCAGGGCGAGCGCCCGCAGCGCGGCCCGGACCTGGCCCATCACCGCGGCGGCGCGCACGTCGTGGCCGGCCACGTCGCCCAGCACGATCGCCAGCCGGCCGTCGGCCAGCCGGAAAGCGTCGTAGAAGTCGCCGCCCGCCGCGTTGCCGTCCACGCCGACGTCGTAGCGGGCCGCGATGCGGAACCGCTCCAGCTCGGGCAGGTGCTCCGGCAGCATGCTGCGCTGCAACAGCTGGGCCGTGCCGTGCTGCGCCTCGAACCGGCGGGCCCGCTCGGCCGCCTGCGCGACCAGCTGGGCCGCGGCGTTGAGCAGGGCGCGCTCGGCCGGCAACCAGGTGTGTGAGCTGCGGTAGCCGATGCTGAGCGCGCCGCTGAGCGAGGCGGTGCGCAACGGCAGCACGGCCAGCGCCCGGATGCGCCGCTCGTGCCGGTCGGTCGCCACCACCCGCAGCGGCTCGCCGTCGGGCACGAACGAGGGCTGGTTGGACCGGGCCGCCGCGACCAGCGGGGCGTGCGGGTCGTCGGACAGCCGCTTCCACACCGGGGGCAGTCGCTCGTCGGCCTCGTCGAGCATCTCGCCGCGGATGCGGCGGACCGCCCGGAACGTGTTGCCGTCGTCGACCGCGAACATGCAGAGGTCGACGTCGAAGGAGGCCATCGCGTAGCCCAGAACCACCCGGGCCACGTCGTCGACGGTCAGCGCGGCGGCCAGCCGGGAGGTCAGCTCGCTGAGATTTTGCAGGCGGCGGGTCACCTGGGTGGTCTCGGCGGCCACCGTCAGCACGCCGGCGACCGTGCCCTGCGAATCGCGCACCATTGAATGCCCGCGGGTGAAGAACGCCTGCTCCGGGCGGGTGCCCTCGGCGCGCACGACGGTCAGCTGGGTCTCCGGCTCGAGGAACGGCTGGCCGCTGCGGTAGACGTCCTCGACCACCCCGCCGATGCCCGGCGAGCGCCAGATCTCCCCGAAGGACTCGGCGGCGGGCCGGCCCAGGGCGGCCGGGTGCAGGGTGCCGATCAGATCCGCGTACGCGTCGTTGTAGATCAGCACGAACCGGTCGCCGTAGCAGAACGCCATCGGCATCGGCGAGGTCAGCACCAGCTCGACGGTCGCCGTGACGGCCGGGTCCCACCGGTCGCGCGGGCCCAGCGGAGTGCTCTCCCAGGCCAGGTCGTGGACGAGCTCGGCGCAGCCGGTGCGGCCGCCCGGCTGCGTGGGCAGCGTGGGCGTGTGCGAAGGGCTCACCCCACCCGTACCGGCCATGCTCAAAAGGGTAGCCCGACTCGGCCATTCGGACGATGCCCCACCGGCCGACCGTCCGATTGTTGACGGCACGGGCGGACCCGGATCACGGTCAGGCACGGGTTGAGCTTGGCAAATGCTTGTTTCCCTCACGTAAGGTCGCCGCCGTGATCGACGCGGAGCCCTTGATCGACCTGTCCGAGCCCCGCCACCACGAGCAGGTGACCCCGCGCGGCCGTCGCCGGCGGCGGGCCGCGATGCTCGCTCTGGCGGCGGTGGCCGCGCTCGTCGCCGGCGGTGCCGGTTACACCGTCGTGCACCGCGCCGCCGCGCCGGCGACCGCACCGGTGCCGGCCCCGACCACCCGGCCCGCCGTCGCACCCGACGCTCTCACCGCTCCCGGCGACCGTCCGTCGCCCGGCCTGGACCCGGTCCGGTCGCGCTGAGCCGCTGATCGGCACCGTCCGGAGGACGGGGTGCCTCGACGGGCGGAATCGTTCGTTTCGTCCTATGGTCGCAGTGCTGGCGGACGCCGAGCTGCCGGAAACCATGGGAGTGTGTGATGACCGGGAACGGGCTGGGCCAAGGGCTCAGCGACATGTGGCGATCGGTGCTGTTGTTCCTGCCTGCCGCGCTGGCCTTTGTCGTGATCCTGGTGGTCGGCTACATCGTGGCGCGACTGTTGCGGACCGTGGTGGCCAAGGGCCTGCGCCGGGCCGGCTTCGATCGGGCCGTGTCGCGCGGTGCGGTCGGGCGGGCGCTGCGGGGCGGCGGGATCAGCGCCACCGACCTGTGCGCGAAGATCGTCTTCTACGCGGTGCTGCTGTTCGCGCTGCAGCTCGCCTTCGGGATCTGGGGACCGAACCCGGTCAGCGACCTGCTCACGGCGCTGATCGCCTGGCTGCCGCGGGCCTTCGTGGCGATCGTGATCGTGGTGGTGGCCGCGGCGATCGCCGGAGCCGTGCACGACCTGATCGTCAGCGCGCTGGGTGGGCTCGCCTACGGGCGGCTGGTCGCCCGGGTGGTCGCCGTCGTGATCGTCGCGCTCGGCGTGATCGCCGCGCTGGACCAGGTGCGGATCGCGACCTCGGTGACCCAGCCGCTGCTCATCGCGGTGCTCGCGATGGTCGCCGGAGTGGTGATCGTCGGCGTCGGCGGTGGGCTGATCCGGCCGATGCAGCAGCGCTGGGAGACCTGGCTGGAGCGGGCCGGGGCCGAATCGTCGGTGATCCGCGAGCACGCGAAGGCGTACGCGGAGGAGCGGCGCGTTGCCGACGAGGCCCGCAAGGCGGAGGAGGAGCGGGTTGCCGAGGCCCGGCGGGCCGAGGAAGTGCGCCATGCCGAGGAGGCCCGGGCGGAGGAGACCCGCAAGACCGAGGAGAAGCGGCGGGCCGAGGAGGCCGGGCGGGCGCAGGAGGCCTGGCAGGCCGAGGAGAAGCGGCTCGCGGAGGAGCGCCGGCGGGCGGACGAGGCTCGCCGGGCCGAAGAGGCCCGGCACGAGGCGGCCCGGATGGCCGAGACCACCCAGGCGGTGACCGGTACGGTCGGC
Organism: Paractinoplanes toevensis; assembly: GCF_018332695.1. Classification (GTDB taxonomy): domain Bacteria; phylum Actinomycetota; class Actinomycetes; order Mycobacteriales; family Micromonosporaceae; genus Actinoplanes; species Actinoplanes toevensis. The sequence goes on along the minus strand of NZ_BOQN01000024.1, from coordinate 47,873 downwards.
CGGGACGCCGCCGAGACACAGGTGGTGCGGGACGACTCGGCGGTGACGCAGGTCGTGGCCGACACCGGGCCGGGGGCGGCCACCACCGATGACATCTATCGGGAAGCGGGCTCTGCGGTGGCGGACGAGACCCAGGTGATTCCGCCGCCGCGGCAGGGACGGCCGCGGCGGGTGACCGACACCACGGTCGACCTGGAGGCGGTGGATGATCGACCGCACGTGGTGCCCGGGTTCGACCGGGACGACGATCCGGACAGCACCACGGTGATCAGCTCGGACACCGCCGACACCACGATCGTCAACCCAGGGCCGAACGCCGTGGTCATCGGCAGCGACTCGACCCAGGTGATCCCGCCGCTCGACGAGACGCCCGGCGAGACCGAACCGCCGCGCAAGGATCGGAAATAGCTGCACAGGGCCCGGAAATAGGAGAGGGGCCGGCGCCAGGAAAACCTGGCGCCGGCCCCGGTGTGACGGTAAGCCTGTAGCGGTGGTGGTTAGGTCAGTTGGCCGTGGGCAGGGTGCGGGCGAGGGAGCAGACCGCCAGCAGGCGCTGCATGACCCAGTCGTTGGCCGCCCAGTCGAGCGGGCCGACCGGCGGGCGCCAGCCGTGGGTGAAGGCGGCGTCGCGTACGCCCTCGGCGTACGCGGCCAGCAGCACCGCGGTCAGCGGGCGGGTGTCCGCCGAGAGGCTGTCGCGGACGCCGGCGGCGTGCTGGTCGACGAGTGCCATCAGACCCGGGTTGGTGTCGGCGGCGGCGAGGCCGCTGACTCCCACGGTGTCGTGCAGCTCGGCGAGGCAGGCGTTGGCGGAACGGAGGGCAGCACGGGCGGCGGCGCCGCTGAACAGGCCATTCATGAGGGAAAAGTTACGGAGCCCGGGGTAGTGAACGGTTCTCCCCAACGGTGCAGCTTGGTTGAGGATTCAGGAGGCGGGGGCATGCGCGACGACGGGCCGGATGAGGCGCACCGGCGGCCGGACGGGCTCGACGACCTGACGGTGCAGGCGCTGGGCAAGCTGAGTGAGGCGCTCGAGACGACCGAGCGGGCCCGCGGCCACCTCTACTCGATGCACCAGCTCACCGGCACGGCCGACTTCCAGCTGGACGAGGCGGTGTCGCTGTTCATGCAGGCCGGCCACGAGGAGTTGGCGGGCCGCATCCAGCGGGAGCTGATCGGGCGCAACGTCACCCCCGGCCACTGGACGTTTCAGCTGGTCGAGGAGTACGACGACGGGTACTGGTCGGAGCTTCGCGCGCTCGAGAAGGCGGCCCGGGACGAGTTGGCACAGGGCCGCCGTCATCTCTACGAGGCGGAGCTGAAGGAGCACCGGCGCACCCACGGGCGGCCGGGACACGAGGCCTGCTAGGCCCGGTCAGCCCTCCTCGACCGCTTCCGGGCGGCGGCGCTCGACGTCGTCGGCGAGGATCACGGTCGCGACGACCATGGCGACCACGACGGCGAAGAGCCAGGACGCGTCGTCGACGAACTTGGCGGCCAGTGGCGCCTGGAAGGCGGCCAGCAGGAAGCCGACCCAAGCGAGGCGGCGCTGACTTTCGGACAGGAAACCGGCAGATCGCATTCGGAAAGTTTGTCTCGATCCGGACGGATCGCCGTCACCCGTTCGGCCGATTCTCCGTTGTCCGATGGTGCCCCCTGCCTTGCGTCCATGCGGCTCAATGATTCGCCTCATCGTCGCATTGTCGCTGCTCAGCGCCGTGTCCGGATGTATGAACCGAAAACCCGTCCCGGTGCAACCGCCGCCGGGGGGCGATCACGTCGTCGCCGCGGCCCGGCTGGGCCGGACCGGTGGCTATCTCACCGTCCGGAACGCGGCGTCCCGGATCCGGGTGGTGCTGGCGACCCTGCCCGGCCTGCTCTACCGGATCAGCACGCCGGCCGACTCCGGGCTCACGCCCCGGGTCACCGGAGCGGGCGGCCGGGTCGGGGTGTCGCTGCTGCCGACCGGCGGGGACGGCCCGGACGAGGTGCGCATCGTGCTGAACCGGGAGGTGCGCTGGCAGATCAGCCTGCCCGCGGGGGCCGGTGAGCAGCAGCTGGACCTGCGGCGAGGCCGGATCTCCCGGCTCGACCTGGGTGCCTCCGGCCTGGTGGAGCTGAACCTGCCGGAACCGGACGGCGCGGTGCCGATCACGCTGGGCGGGGGAGTGGGCAGCGCGACCGTGACGGCCGAGGCGGGCACGCCGCTGCGGCTGCAACTCGATCAGGGCGCCGCGGCCTGGCCCGGCGGGCCGGCCGCCCCGCCGGGAACCGTCTGGCAGACCCTGGGCCGGCCGGCGGCTTCCGGACGGTACGCGATCAGGGCGCTCGCCCCGATCGGCACCCTGACGTTGCGCACGCGTCAGAAGGAGTAGGGCCCGAACCGGCCCCAGACCACCACGGCCGCCAGGATCAGCAGCACCACGTTGGCGGCGGCCATCTGGTTCTCCTTGCGGCGCACGTGCACCACGATCGCGCCGATCATGATGATGACCAGGCCGAGCGCGGCCAGCGGCACCAGGATCGGGGCGATGTCGAACGCGGCCGGCAGGATCAGCCCGATCGCGGCGAGCACCTCGGCGGCACCGATCAGCTTGATCGTGCTGTCGCTGACGTCGGTGGCCCAGCCCATCCCGGACTCGACCAGCTTGGACTTGGGCTGCAGCAGCTTCATCACGCCGGCGGCGAGGAAAGCCAGGGCGAGCAGGCCCGCGATGATCCACAAGACGACGTTCACAGGTCCTCCAGGACTTGATGAGTGAAGCGCAACCTACGCGACAATGACTTCACGGCGCAAGTGATCGTAACTTCACACGTTAAGCTACGATGGCGGGTATGGAGAGCGAACCGCGCTGGCTGGGGGCCGATGAGCAGGAGACCTGGATGGCTCTGGCCGGCGTCCTGATGCGGCTGCCCGGCGCGCTCGACGCCCAGTTGCAGCGCGACGCCGGTGTCACCCACTTCGAATACCTGGTGCTCTCCGGCCTGTCGATGCAGCCGGAGCGCACGATGCGGATGAGCGAGCTCGCGGTGGTCGCCGAGGGTTCGCTGCCCCGGCTGTCCCAGGTCGTCTCGCGGCTGGAGAAACGCGGCTGGGTGCGCCGCACCCCCGACCCGGCCGACGGCCGCTACACCCTGGCGATCCTGACCGACGAGGGCTGGGACAAGGTCGTCGCGACCGCGCCGGGGCACGTCGAGGCCGTGCGCCAGTTCGTGTTCGACCCCCTCACCAAGGCGCAGCAGCGGCAGCTCGGCGAGATCGGCCGCCGCATCATGCGGGTGGTCGCGCCCAGCGAGTCCTGCCCCTCCCGGAAGGCCGACTCATGAGTTCTCTCTTCAATCCGGCGGTCCCCGCGGGCGCCTACGACGAGTTCCTGTCTCGGCGCACTGGGAGAGCGCGCCGCTGATGCTGTCGTCGGCCGCGGCGCACACCCCGCTGGTCTACGACTTCGGCGGCTTCCACCCGAGCTACTACTCGATGACCTACGAGCTCGATCACGGCGCGTGGGTCCCGCTGATGGCGATGTACCCGCCGCTGTTCGTCACGCTGGGCGCCGCAACCGACCCGGAGGCGCCGGTGCGCACGGCGATCGAGGGCTACATGATGGGGTTCGCCAAGCGCTCGTTCCAGACCGTGGGCTGAGACGCACCCGGCCGGTCGCCGGGCCGGAAGCCCGGTGACCGGCCGATGTGGCAGTCAGGTCCCGCTGTAGCTACGGGACCGTTTCGATGCCCGTATTATTAATTTTGGTTTAGTTCGGACCGGTGTGGCCGGTGGTGCTGGGCTCGTCGTCGGTCGGTTCCGCGCCGGTCTCGTTGTCCGACGGGTCGTTCTGGCCGTCGGTGTCCCAGGTGGCCATCGCCTTGTCGAGCTCGGCCAGCGGGAGCTTTTCCTCGTCGCGCCACACGCCGTCGTCTGTCGGATGCGTCATGGCGTCAAGCTACCCCCGTCGGCGAGTGATCAACCCGGTCAGATGCCCGGGCGGTCGACCTGGCCGCGCCACGAACCGGTCTCGGTGCCGTCGCGGTCCTCGATGAACTCCTTGAAGCGCCGCAGGTCGCCCTTGACCCGGTGGTCGACGACGCCGAGCGCGGCGCCGGTCTTCTCGACCACGCCCTCCGGCTCGAAGTCCATCTGGACGGTGAGCCGGGTGTGGGTGTCGTCGAGGCGGTGGAAGGTCACCACGCCGGCCTGCTTCTCGCCGTCGGTCGCCTTCCAGGCCACCCGCTCGTCGGGGAGCTGCTCGGTGATCTCGGCGTCGAACTCGCGCTTGACGCCGGCGATCTCGGTCTTCCAGTGCAGGTGCGTCTCGTCGAGCTGGCGGATCTCCTGGACGCCGTCCATGAACCGGGGGAATTCCTCGAACTGGGTCCACTGGTTGTACGCGGTACGCACGGGTACATCGACGTCAACGGACTCGGTCACGGTAGTCATGGGTGCATCCCTTCCTTGCTGTGGTGTTGTTCAGGACGTGCCCGGGTGATCCAGTGCTAAACGAGGCGAGGGTCGATGAAAGTCACAGTCGATGCGATCGTGGTCGGTGCCGGGCACAACGGCCTGGTCGCCGCCAATCTGCTGGCCGATGCCGGGTGGTCGGTGGTGGTGGTCGAGGCCACCCCGCGGCCGGGCGGTGCGGTGCGTTCCGGATTTATCACCGCACCTGGGTATTTAAGTGATCTGTTCAGTTCGTTCTACCCGCTGGGGATCGCCTCCCCGGTCCTGCGTGACCTCGATCTGGGGCTGGACTGGCGACATGCACCGGACGTCTTCACGCACCTGCTGCCGGACGGCCGGGCCGCCACCGTAAATCGCGACATCTCGGTCACGATGGCGTCGATGGAGCAGTTCGCACCGGGTGACGGGGAGCGCTGGCGATCCGCCTACGAGGAGTGGCGCGGCATCTCCGGGCCGCTGGTGGAGGCGGTGCTCCGGCCCTTTCCGCCGGTGCGGGCCGGTGCCGCTCTCCTCGGCCGCCTGAAGGTGCCCGGCGCGGTCCGGATGGCGCGGCGGCTCGTGCTCTCGGTCCGCCAGCTCGGCAGTGAGCTCTTCCGCGGCGAAGGCGCGACCCTCGCCCTGGCGGGCTGCGCGCTGCACACCGATCTCTCGCCGGAAGAGGCCGGCGGCGGCGTCTACGGCTGGCTGCTCGCCATGCTCGGCCAGGAGGTCGGCTGGCCGGTCCCGGCCGGTGGCGCCCAGCGGATCACCGACGCGCTGGTGGACCGGCTGACCGCGCGCGGCGGAGAGATCATCTACGACGCTCCGGTGGAACGGGTGCTGATCGCCCGCGGCCGGGCGATGGGGGTGCGGACCGCGGGCGGCCAGGATCTGCGGGCCCGTCGCGCGGTGCTCGCCGACGTGCCGGCGCCCGCCCTCTACCTCGACCTGGTCGGGGAGCGCTGGTTGCCGCCGCGCATGGTCGACGATCTCACCCACTTCCGCTGGGACGGCGCCACCGTGAAGATCGACTGGGCGGTACGGGGCAAGATCCCGTGGCGGAACCCGGCGGCGGCCGGTGCCGGCACGGTGCACCTCGGCGCCGACCTCAACGGCCTGACCCGCTACTCCGCCGAACTGGCTACCGACACGGTGCCGGACAAGCCGTTCCTGCTGTTCGGCCAGATGACCACGGCCGACCCCCGGCACTCGCCACCCGGCACCGAGTCGGCCTGGGCCTACACCCACCTGCCGCACCGGGAGCACTGGGCCGCCGGCGAGATCGAGGAGCACGTCGCGCGGATGGAGGCGGTGGTCGAGGAGCACGCACCCGGCTTCGGTGGCCTGGTCGCCGGGCGCAACGTCTTCTCCCCGGCCGGCCTCGAACGGGAAAATCCGTCGCTGGTCGGCGGCTCGCTCGGCGGCGGCACCTCGGCCGCGTTCCAGCAGCTGTTCCTGCGCCCGGTGCCCGGCCTGGGCCGCGCCGACACCCCGGTGGACCGGCTGTTCCTGGCCGGTTCGTCGGCGCACCCGGGCGGCGGCGTGCACGGCGCGCCCGGTGCGAACGCGGCCCGCGCGGCCCTCGCCCGCGACCGCCGGATCGCCGGATCGGTCTACCGCGCGGTGATCTCCGCAGCTCATCGCGGGGTTCTAGGGTAAGACCGGGAGATAGGCTGCTGATGTTTACGGATTTGGGCTAGGGGCAACTGCACCGCGTACCGCAGCCCGACCGGAGGGACCACGTGCGCATCGCGATGATTTCTGAGCACGCCAGCCCCTTGGGCGACGGCGGCCAGCAGACCCATGTCGCCGACCTGTCCGCCGCCCTCGCCGAACAGGGTCACGAGGTGCGTGTTTATACGCGCCGGGACGACCCGGTGGTGGCCGACGAGGTCAGCACGCCGGGCGGCATCCGGGTCGTGCACGTGCCGGCCGGCCCCACCCACGTCGTGCCGCCCGACCTCCTCCTGCCGTACATGGGGGAGTTCGCCCGGTGGCTCGAGGACCGCTGGCGCAACGGCGGCTGGACACCCGAGGTCGTGCACGCCCACTTCTGGACCAGCGGCCTGGCCGCGGTCACCGCGGCCCGCCAGCTCGGCATCCCGGTGGTGCAGTCGTTCCACGAGCTGGGCGAGGCCACCGCGGCACCGGACGGCAAACCGTCGCGAGCCGGTTACGAACGGGCGCTCGGCCGGGCCGTCGACCGGGTGGTCGTGCAGACCCAGGACGAAGTGCGCGGACTCGTGCGGATCGGGGTGCCCCGGGCGCAGCTCACGGTGGTCCCGGCCGGGGTCGACAGCGAACGCTTCACCCCCGAGGGCCCGGCCGTCGAACGCGACCCGGCCCGCCCCCGCATCCTCTCGGTCGGCCGGCTGGTCGAGCGCAAGGGCTTCGGTGACGTCATCGAGGCCATGCGCTGGGTGCCCGGCGCCGAGGTGGTGGTCGTCGGTGGTCCCGCCGCCGACGCGCTGCCCGCCGACCCCGGCGCCCGCAAGCTGCGCGCCCTCGCCGAGAAACTGCACGTCGCCGACCGGTTCCGGCTGGTCGGCCGGGTGCCGGCGGCGGACATGCCGAGCTGGTACCGCTCGGCCGACGTCCTGGTGGCCGCGCCCTGGCAGGACGACCTGGAGTCGTCCGCGCTCGAGGCGATGGCCTGCGGGGTGCCGATCGTGGGCACCTCGGTGGGCGGCCTCACCGAGACCGTGGTCGACGGGCTCACCGGTGATCTCGTGCCGGCCCGTGACCCCCGGGCGCTCGGCGGTGCGCTGCGCCGGCTGGTCAACGACAAGGTCCGCCGGTTCGCGTACGCGACCGCCGCGCTCGACCGGGCCCGCCAGGCATACTCCTGGCGGCGGGTGGCCTCCCAGGTCGGCTCGGTCTACTCGGCCGTCGCCGGACTACGGCGAGGCAGCAGCCCCGACCCGAGCGAGACGAACGAGGCGATGGCGTAGTCCCGCATCCACCAACCGGTGGATCGGAAGGCTCGCCCGGTGGTCGATTCGCCGCGGCCGCGCTGATGTGACGCTCGATGCATGGCAGTCATCGAGGTCAATCATCTGCGGAAGCATTACGGGGACACGGTCGCGGTGCGGGATGTCTCGCTCACCGTCGAGAGTGGTGAGATCTTCGGCATCCTCGGCCCGAACGGCGCCGGCAAGACCACCACGATCGAGTGTGTGGCCGGTCTGCGCACCCCGGACGACGGCACGATCAGGGTGCTCGGCCGCGAGCCGCGCGACCCGGAGCTGCGCCGGCTCGTCGGTGTCCAGCTCCAGGAGTCGCAGCTCCCGGAGAAACTCACCGTGCGGGAGGCGCTCGAGCTCTACAGCGCCTTCTATCCCGAACCGGCCGACTGGCGGGCGCTGACCCGGGAGCTCGGCCTCAGCGAGAAACTCGGCACCCGGTACGCGAAACTCTCCGGCGGCCAGAAGCAGCGCCTCTCGATCGCGCTCGCCCTGATCGGCAACCCGAAGATCGCGATCCTCGACGAGCTGACCACCGGTCTCGACCCGCAGGCCCGCCGGGACACCTGGGCCCTGATCGAGTCGATCCGGGACACCGGCGTCACGATCGTGCTGGTCACCCACTTCATGGAGGAGGCCGAGCGGCTCTGCGACCGGATCGCCGTGATCGACCGCGGCCAGGTCGTCGCCCTCGACACCCCGGCCGGCCTGGTCGCCGGGATCGCCGTCGAGCAGACCATCCGCTTCCGGCCGTCGGCGCCGCTCGACGATGCCCTGTTCGCCCAGCTCGGTGAGGTGCGCGAGGTGCGCCACCACGGCAGCCAGCTCGAGGTCATCGGCACCGGCAACCTGCTGCACGCGGTCACCTCGCTGCTCGCCACCCACCAGATCATCGCCAACGACCTGCGGATCGAGCAGGCCAGCCTGGACGACGCGTTCGTCCGGCTGACCGGCCGGGACGGGACGGAGTGACCATGAGCGTCTTCGCCAAACTGACCATGACCGAGCTGAAGCTGAACGCCCGCGAACCGGTGACGGCCTTCTTCACGCTGCTCTTCCCGACCATCCTGGTGGTGATCCTGGGCAGCATCCCGGCCTTCCGGGAACCGTCGGACGACCTGGGCGGCATCCGGGTCATCGACGTCTACGTCGGCATCTCGGTGCTGCTGACCCTGGCCATGCTGGGCCTGCAGGTCGTGCCGATGGTGCTCGCCACCTACCGGGAGAAGGGCATTCTCCGGCGGCTCGGCACCACCCCGGTACGCCCGGTCCTGCTCCTCGCGGCGCAACTCGCCGCCGCCCTGCTCACCGCGGTGGTGTCGGTGACGCTGGCGCTCGCGGCCGGCCGGATCCTCTTCGACGTGCCGCTGCCGGCGCAGTTCGCCGGTTTCGTGGTCGCGTTCCTCCTCTCCGCGCTGGGTGTCTTCTCGATCGGGCTGTTCATCGCGGCCCTGGTGCCCACCGGCAAGGCCGGCAACTCGATCGGCACGCTGCTGTTCTTCCCGCTGATGTTCTTCGCCGGGCTGTGGACGCCGCGCGAGGTGATGCCGGACGTGCTGCAGCGGATCAGCGACTTCACCCCGCTCGGCGCCGGCGAGCGCGCGGTGCACGAGGCGATGACGGGCCACTGGCCCAGCGCGCTGTCGGCTACCGTGCTGGTGGGTTACCTGGTCGTGTTCGGGCTGGCGGCTTCCCGCCTGTTCCGCTGGTCCTGAAAGGGTGACGATGCGCCGGCTGGACAAGTGGCGTCGTTTGCTGACCTACGTGCCGTACGGTGCGCTGGCCTGTTCCACGGCGCTCGTGCCGGCCGGCACCGCGCATCTGCCCTACCCGGTGATCGCGGTGCTGGTGACGGTGACCGCGGCCTGGATGCTCTGGTGGGTGACCCTGCACCCGGCCTGGGAACTCGACCACCGCCGGATGACGATCTTCTTCGCCGTCCAGGTGGTCCTGATCTACCTGCTGGTCTGGTCCAGCCCGCTGTTCGGGTTCTTCGCCTGGACCGGCTATCTGTTCACCGCCTACGCCCTGCGGGGCAAGCGCGACCGGATGATCGGCGGCACCCTGGTCGCGTTCGCCACCGCGGTCTCCCAGGCCAACGGTTTCCAGGCGATCGACGACCCGGACTCGTGGGGCTACTTCTCGGTGGTTCTGCTGTTCAACCTGGTCATCGCGAACGCCATGACGTACCTGTCGACGATGACCGACGAGCAGTCGGAGAAGCGGGCCGAGATGATCGAGCAGCTGGCCGAGGCGAACGCCCGCCTGGAGGAAGCCCTCCGGGAGAACGCCGGCCTGCACGCCCAGCTGCTGGCCCAGGCCCGCGAGGCCGGTGTGCACGACGAACGGCAGCGGATGGCCGGCGAGATCCACGACGTGCTGGCCCAGGGCCTGACCGGCATCGTCACCCAGCTGGAGGCGGCCGACGCGGCCGCCACCGACCCGGCCGCCTGGCGCCGCCACCTCGGCACCGCCAAGGGCCTCGCCCGGGAAAGCCTGGCCGAGGCCCGCCGCTCGGTGCAGGCGCTGCGCCCGCAGACCCTGGAGGCGTCGGCGCTGCCCGAGGCGATCGACGAGGTCGTCACCGGCTGGTCCGCGCTCAACGGGGTGCAGGCCGCACTGATCACCACCGGGACGCCCCGCCCGCTGCTGCCCGAGATCGAGACGACGCTGCTGCGCACCGCACAGGAGGCCCTGGCCAACGTGGCCCGGCACGCCGAAGCGGGCCGGGTCGCGCTGACCCTGTCCTACATGGAGGACGTGGTGACGCTGGACGTACGCGACGACGGCACCGGTTTCGACCCGGCCGCACCGCGAAACACCTCGTCCTTCGGCCTCGCCGCGATGCGGGAACGGATCCTGCGCATCGCCGGGACCCTGGCGGTCGAGTCCGAACCGGGCGGCGGCACCGCCGTGTCGGCCTGCGTGCCGGCCATCACGATGGGGGTTACCGCGTGATCGGCCTGCTGATCGTCGACGACCATCCGGTGGTGCGGGATGGACTGCGCGGCATGTTCGCCGGCGACGACCGCTTCCGGGTGCTGGGCGAGGCCGGCAACGGCAAGGAAGCGCTGGCCGTCGCCCGGGCGGTCAGCCCCGACGTGGTGCTGATGGACCTGCGGATGCCCGAGATGGACGGGGTCAGCGCGATCGTGGCACTGCGCGAACAGGGCTCGACGGCCCGGGTGCTGGTGCTCACCACCTACGACACCGACCGGGACGTGCTGCCCGCGATCAAGGCCGGCGCGACCGGCTACCTCCTCAAGGACACACCGCGGGAGGAGTTGTTCCGGGCGGTCACGGCGGCCCACCGAGGCGAGTCGGTGCTGTCGCCGGCGGTGGCCGGCAAGCTCATGGGCTCGCTGCGCTCGCCGGCCAAGGAACCGCTGAGCCAGCGGGAGATCGAGGTGCTCACGCTGATCGCGCGGGGCAACAGCAACCGCGAGGCGGCCGCCCAGCTTTTCATCAGCGAGGCGACGGTCAAAACCCACTTACTGCACGCGTACGCGAAATTAGGCGTACGCGATCGGGCGGCCGCCGTGGCCGCGGCGTTCGAGCAGGGCCTACTTCGGCGGGAGTGAGCCCCGGTAGGTGCCGAACGACCACAGGTTGCCCTCCGGGTCGCGGGCCGCGAACTCGCGGGAGCCGTAGTCGGTCTCCTGCGGCGGCTGGATGATCTCGGCGCCGGCCCGGGCGGCCCGCTCGTGCAGGGCGTCGACGTCGTCGGTGACCACGTAGGCGCCGAACGTGCCGGGGCGCAGGGACCACTTGTCGTCCGGGCCGCGGTCGTGGGCGGAGCCCAGCATGATGCCGCCGCCGAGCGGCCAGGACAGCTGGGCGTGGTCGACCCGGTCGCCCTCGCCGTAGACGACGGCCTCCTCGAAGCCGAACGCCTCGACCAGGAAGCGGATCAGGGCGCGGGCGTCATCGGCCCGCAGCGTCGGCCAGACCTGGGGTGGTGGTGAGTCGCTCATGCTCCCGATCCTCGGTCATCAGTCGCGCGGTGGCTTGGACAAAACCGAACTCGTCGGCCACCCACCGCGTCGGCGTGCAACCGGCGAACGCCCGGAAGTCGCGGACCAGGTGGGACTGATCGGCGTAGCCGTGCGCGGCGGCCACGTCGGCCAGTCGGGTCGAGGGGCTCAGCGAACGGCGGGCGCGGTCGAATCGGGCGATCCGCGCGGCCTCCTTGGGCCGAAGGCCGATCTCGGCGCGGAACCGGTCGGTGAGATAGCGCGGGCTCCAGCCGACCTCGCCGGCGACGTCGGCGACCGACCGGGCCGCGCCGCCGCCGAGCAGCCGGTAGCACGCGTGCCGGATCTCCGGCGCCACCGCGACCGGGAACAGGCGCCGGCCCAGCACGTCGTCGATCGCCGCGAAACGGGCCGGCCAGGAGGACGCCGAACACAGGCGGTCGCGGATCTCGGCCACGATCGGCGCGCCCAGCACGGCGGCGGCATCCACGTCGATGCCCCCCAGCTCCGCGGCGGGCAGCCCGAACAGGGCCCGGCACCCCAGCGGCCGCAGCGCCACCTGCACCCCGGACTGCCGTCCGGGGTGGGTGAGCAATGCCGGGCGCAGGTGCAGGCCGCCGATCAGCGCGGCGTACCGGCCGGGCGTCTGGCGGGGGTCGGGGTGGGCGGCCACGTCCAGCGGGTCGTCCATGGTGAAAACCACGGTGAGGTACGGCGAGGGAAGGCCCCGATGGGTGGCCGGCGCCAGGCCGCGCTGCCGGTAGCCGGAGTAGAAACCGACGTACGGCAGCAGCGCGGCCGACGGCCTGGCCTGGGCGTACTCGTCGACGCTCACCCGTCGCAGCCTAGTCGGAGAGAGCCTTCGCCAGGTCGTCGCGGAAGGCCCGCTCGTCGTCGGTGACGTTCTCGCCGCCGAGGCCGAGCACACCGCCGGTGGAGGCGGCGCCGACCACCGATTCGGCGATCTCCACCAGCCAGTGCTTGTAGGTCTCCGCGTCGGCCTGCTCGGCCTTCGCGGTGAGCAGGGCGTTCGCCTCGGCGGCGCGGCCCAGCACGTCCTCGGCGTACCCGATCGGGTCGCTCGGTTCGATGACCGGTGCTTCCTCGCCCAGTTCGGGGTCGCCGACCTCGGAGAGCAGCTGGGCGGCGACCGCCGCGACCAGGGTGCTGGCCGACGCGCGGGCGTCCGAGATCACGTCGATGCCGGCCTCGCTCTCGTGCCGGGTCTTGCGGGCGCTGTCGGGGGTCGCGACGCTGGCCGCGGTGAGCACCGACTGCGGCAGCCCGACCAGCAGGCCCCATTCGGCGTCGGTGAAGCCCAGCTTCGTGTACAGCGGTTCGTCGGTCACAGATGATCCTCACGTTGTGGTGTGGCGGCGCGGGTTCTTCCTTACCCGGACCCGCCGTGGATCATCCACCCGACACCCCGAACGAGGTCTTTCGCCTCGGGAGAAGATTGAGGCATGAGCAACGACAACCTCTGGCTGCAGCGCACCGCCGCCGACCCGGGCCACTCGCAGTGGTACATCAAGCGGTTCCGGGACATGGCCGAGCGCGGCGACGACCTGGCCGGGGAGGCCCGCCTGATCGACGCGATGGTGCCGCGCGGCAGCCGGATCCTCGACGCCGGCTGCGGTCCGGGCCGGGTGGGCGGCCACCTCGCGGCGGCGGGCCACGACGTGACCGGCGTCGACATCGACCCGGAACTCATCGCCGCCGCGCGGGCCGACCATCCCGGCGCCACCTGGCTGGTCGGCGACCTGGCCGAGGTGAAACTGGAACCGCCGGGCTTCGACGTGATCGTCTGCGCCGGCAACGTGATGACCTTCCTGGACCCGTCCACCCGCACCGAGGTCCTGCGCAACTTCGCCGCCCACCTGGCCGTCGGCGGTCGCGCCGCGATCGGCTTCGGCGCCGCCCGCAACTACGAGTTCCACGACTTCTTCGAGGACGCGGCCACCGCCGGTCTGCGCCCCGAGGTGCTGCTGAGCACCTGGGACCTGCGTCCCTTCCACCCCGGCGCCGACTTCCTGGTCGCCCTGCTCGCCCGGGAGGAGCGCCCGCACTGAGCAAGTTCGTCGATTCCGCCACACCTTCGGATTTCCGCCGTCTTGGCGTCCCGGCCTTGCTCGGGACCTGAGTCGCCCCGCAACACTGAGCACGCCGGTGACGTGGACCACAGGTGCGGCAGTGGAGCGGAGACGCGATGAAACGACGGACCTTCCTCACCGCGGCGGGACTGGCCGGGCTGGCCGGCACCGGTGCCTGTAGCAGCGGCATCAAACGCAGTGAGTCGACCGGTTCGACCGGCACCCTGAAGCTCGGCTACGTCACCCCGCAGACCGGCGCGCTGGCCCCGTTCGGTGAGGCCGACACGTACGTGGTCGGGGCGGTCAAGGAGTGGTTCGCCAAGAACCCGCTGCGCGTCGGTGGGCAGGACCTCACGGTCGAGGTGCTGGTCAAGGATGCCCAGTCGGACTCGAAGCGGGCCGGCACGGTGGCCAGCGACCTGATCCTGTCGGACAAGGTCGACCTGATGCTGGTGTCGTCCACCCCGGACATCACCAACCCGGTGGCCGACCAGTGCGAGGCGAACGGGGTGCCGTGCATATCCACGGTCGCGCCCTGGCAGCCGTGGTTCCTCGGCCGCGGCGGGGCGGTGGGTGGCAAGAGCTTCACCTGGACGTACCACTTCTTCTGGGGTCTCGAGGACGTTGAGGCCGTCTACCAGGACATGTGGGCGGCGGCTGGGGCCGGCAAGAAGGCCGGCGGGCTCTTCCCGAACGACCCCGACGGCAACGCCTGGGGCGACCCGAAGACCGGGTTCCCGCCGGCCGTCGCCACGAACGGTTACTCGATCGTCGACCCGGGCCGGTTCGCGGTCGGCACCCAGGACTACTCGGCGCAGATCGCCCGCTTCAAGCAGGGCGGCGCGGACATCCTGCTGGGCGTGGTGGTGCCGCCCGACTTCACCAATTTCTGGAAGCAGGCCGCCCAGCAGGGTTACCGGCCGAGGATCGCGACGATCGCGAAGGCGTTGCTGTTCCCGTCGACCATCGAGGCGCTCGGCGATCTCGGGCAGAACCTCGGTACCGAGGTGTGGTGGTCGCCGACCCATCCCTTCACCAGCTCGCTGACCGGGCAGACGGCGGCCCAGCTCGCCGAGGCCTTCACCGCCTCCACCAAGAAGCAGTGGACGCAGCCGATCGGTTTCGTGCACGCCCTGTTCGAGGTGGCCGCCAAGGCGGTGGCGACGGCCGGGTCCACCGATCGTCAGGCCGTCGCCAACGCCCTCAAATCCCTCAAGCTGGACACCGTGGTGGGCTCGCTGGACTGGACGGCCGGCCCGGTTCCCAACGTCGCCAAGACGCCGCTGGTCGGGGGCCAGTGGCGGAAGGGCACGACGTACCCCTACGACCTGGTCGTCGTCAGTAATCCGCTGAAGACGGCGGTGCCGGTGGCCGGACAGGTCCAGCCGCTGTGACGACGCTGGTCGTCGACGGGTTACGGCGGCGGTTCGGGCCGCTGCTGGTGGCCGACGACATCTCGTTCCGGCTCGACGCCGGCCGGGCCCTCGGGGTGGTGGGTCCGAACGGGGCCGGCAAGTCCACCCTGCTCAACCTGATCAGCGGGGCACTGCGGCCCGAGGCCGGGACCGTCACGCTCGACGGCCGGGACGTCACGGCCCGGTCCGCCGACGAACGCTGCCGGCTGGGCATCGGCCGTACCCATCAGGTGCCGCGCCCCTTCACCGACCTGACCGTCTTCGAGAACGCGCTGGTCGCGGCGGGCGCGGGCGGCGGCCTGCGACGCACCGCGGCATATCGGGCGGCTTCTGCCGCCCTCGACCGGACCGGCCTGCGGAAGTACGCGAACGAACGGGCCGGCCGGCTGCCGCTGCTCGACCGCAAGCGCCTGGAACTGGCCCGGGCGCTCGCCACCGGCCCGAGCGTGCTGCTGCTCGACGAGATCGGCGGCGGCCTGACCGAGCCGGAACTGCGGATCCTCATCGACACGGTGATCGGCCTGCGCGGTGCGGGCCTGGCCGTGATCTGGATCGAGCACATCGTGCACGCCCTGGTCGAGGTGGTCGACGAGTTGCTCTGCCTGGCGACCGGCCGGGTCATCGCGCACGGTGAACCATCGGCCGTGCTGGGCAGCCGGGAGGTGCGGGAGGTCTATCTCGGCGAGGAGCTCGAGGAAGGCATCGCCGGATGACCGCGCTGCTGACCGTCGAGGATCTGGACGTGCGCTACGGCGACGCGCAGGCGCTGTTCGGGGTGGACGTGACCGTCGAGGCCGGCGAGACGCTCGCGGTGATCGGCGCGAACGGCGCCGGCAAGTCGACCCTGCTGAAGACGATCGCCGGTCTGCTGCGGCCCGGTCGCGGCCGGATCCGCTTCGACGGCCGCGACATCACCGGGCTGCCCGCGCACCGCCGTGCCCCGCTCGGCATCGCCCTGGTCCCCGAGGGCCGCCGGCTGTTCCCCAGCCTGACCGTCGAGGAGAACCTGCTGATCGGCGCCGGTCTGGCCAAGGCTCGGCCGGACCGGATCTACGAGTTGTTTCCGCACCTGGTGGCACTGCGCCGGCGCGGTGCCGGGCTGCTCTCCGGCGGCGAGCAGCAGGCCGTGGCGATCGGCCGCGCCCTGATGAGCGATCCCCGGCTGCTGCTGCTCGACGAGGTGTCGCTCGGCCTCGCCCCGATCGTGGTGAAGCAGCTGTACGCCGTGCTGCCGGCCATCACCGCGGCCGGCACCACGGTTCTCCTGGTCGAGCAGGACGTCAACCAGGCCCTGGCCGCGGCCGACCGGGTCCAGTGCCTGCTGGAGGGCCGGGTCGCGCTGGAAGCCGCGGCCGGCGACGTGTCCCGGGCCGCCGTCACCCGCGCCTACTTCGGAGTGTGACCCGATGACCTGGGTGAACGCGGTCGTGCAGGGAATCCTGCTGGGCGGCCTCTACGCGCTGTTCGCGACCGGCCTGTCGCTGATGTTCGGTGTCATGCGGATCGTCAACCTGGCGCACGGCGACCTCTCGGTGCTCGCCGCGTTCCTGGCCTTCGCGCTGATCGACGCCCTGCCGCTGAACGCGTTCGCCACGCTGGTCCTGGTGGTGCCGGCCATGGCCGCGCTGGGCTGGCTGCTCCAGCGGTTCGTGCTGCAGCGCAGCCTGGGCGCCGGGCAGCTGGCGCCGCTGCTGGTCACCTTCGGCCTGTCGGTGGTGCTGCAGAACGTGCTGCTGGAGGTGTTCTCGCCGGACAGCCGGGCGCTGGACATCGGCGGGCTGGGCACGGCCGGGCTACGCCTGTCCGGCAGTGTCTCGGTGGGCTGGTTCGGCGTCCTCTGCCTCGGGATCGCGATCGCCGTACTCGTCGGGCTCCAGCTCTTCCTCGCCCGCACCGCCTTCGGCCGCGCGATGCGCGCCACCAGCGACGATCAGGAGACGGTCCAGCTGATGGGGATCGACCACCGCCGGGTGTACGCGACGGCCACCGCGATCGCCTTCGCGACCCTGGCGGTCGCCGGAGTGCTGTTCGGCATGCGCACCACGTTCGACCCCTCGATCGGCCCGGCCCGGCTCATCTTCGCGTTCGAGGCGGTGATCATCGGAGGTCTGGGCAGCCTGTGGGGCACCCTGGCGGGCGGGGTGGTGCTCGGCGTCGCCCAGACCGTCGGCGCGCAGATCTCCCCGGCGTACTCGATTCTCGCCGGTCATCTGGTCTTCCTCGCGGTTCTGGTGCTGCGCCCGCAGGGCATCCTCCGGCCGGCGGCGGCCCGGTGACGGCCGTCGTCGTCACCCGGGCCGGCACCGCCGGTCGGGTCGGACTGTCCGCGGCCGGGCTGCTGGCGCTCCTGCTCGCCGCCGCGCCCTACCTGGTCACCTCGGACATCACGCACACGCTCGTCGACCTGTTCGTGTTCGTGGTCATCGCCACCATGTGGAACCTGCTGGCCGGCTACGGCGGACTGGTCTCGGTCGGCCAGCAGGCCTACCTGGGTGCCGGGGCCTACGCCGTGATCGCTCTCTCGGTGCACGGCGGGATCAACGCGTTCCTGGCCGTGCCGCTCGCCGCCCTGGCCGCCGGCCTGCTCGCGGTGCCGCTGTCGTTCCTGGCGTTCCGCCTGCACGGCGGCTACTTCGCGATCGGCACGTGGGTGCTGGCCGAGGTGGTCAAGCTGGTGACGGCCCAGATCGGTCCGCTCGGCAAGGGCTCCGGCGCCTCGCTCACCACGGTCTCCGGCTACGACCCGGACATCCGGGTGGCCTACACCTACTGGCTGGCGCTGGCCGTGGCGGCCGGCTCGGTGACCGCCGTCTACCTGCTCATCCGCACCCGGACCGGCCTGCAGCTGACGGCGATCCGGGACGACGGGATCGCGGCCGAGGCGGCCGGTGTGCGGGTGCGGCGGGCCAAACGGCTCGTCTATCTGATCGCCGGGACCGGCACCGGAGCGGCCGGGGCGATCGTCTGCCTGAACACCCTCACCGTGCAGCCGGAGAGCGTCTTCAGCGTGCAGTGGTCGGCGTACATGATCTTCATGGTGGTGGTCGGTGGCATCGGCACGATCGAGGGCCCGATCGTGGGGGCTCTGCTGTTCTTCGGGCTCCAGCAGGCCCTGTCCGCGCAGGGCCCGGTCTACCTGATCATCCTGGGCGCGGTGGGCGTCGCCGTGGTCCTGCTCGCCCCGCGCGGCCTGTGGGGCTCGACCGTCGGCCGCACATCGATCAGTGTCTTTCCGGTTGGGCACACCCTGCGCTAGCGTGTGATTGCCGACACACGGGGGTGAGCGTGCCGCAGCTGGTGAGCTTCAACACGGCCGAACTGCCCGCCGCCCAGCGCATCGCGCGCTGGGAGGACCACAACCGGGACGCCCTGATCGGCCTGCGCTGTCGCATGATCAGTGAAGTGCCGTTCGAGGGCAGCGAACTCAATCTCCAGCTCGACCGGATGCATCTGGCCCGGGTCCGCGGCACCTCGCACGTCGTCGAGCGCCCGGCCGAGGTGATCAGGTCGAGCCCGGCCGACGCGATCGCGGTCTACCTGACGGTTTTCGGCGAGGCGTTCTTCTACCACGACGACGGTGTCCTGACCCTGCGTCCCGGGCAGGCCCTGATCTGCGACGCCGATCGCCCGTTCATGCGCGGCTTCTCCCGCGGCCTGGAAGAGCTGGCGATCAAGGTGCCCCGGGCGACCTTCCGGGAGCTGACCGGGCTCGACGAGCTGGCCGCCCCGCTGGTGCGTGACTTCGCCCAGGGCGACGTGGCCGCCCGCACGTTCGCCCGGCTGATCGACCGCGCGCTGCGGCCCGGCAGCGACGAGCCGGTCGACGAGCGCACCGCCCTGCACCTCCTGGCCGGCATGACCGGGCGCACCGCGGCCGACCCGGGCACGGTGCACCTGGCCAACGCCCGCGCCTTCATCGAGGACCACCTGACCGACCCCGGCCTGAGCGCCTCCCGCGTCGCCGCCGGCATCGGCATCAGCGAACGGCACCTGTCCCGGGCGTTCGCCGCCACCGGCACCAGCCTTCCGCAGTTCGTCCTGGTGCGGCGGCTCGAACGCGCCCGTGGACTGCTCGTCGGCCGGCCGCGCACGACGATCGCCGAGGTGGCGGCGCGCTGCGGGTTCGGCTCCGCCGCCTACTTCTCGCAGGCGTTCCGGGCCCATTTCGGCGTGCGTGCGGCCGACGTACGCCGAAGTGCTGTTTAGGTCGTTGATTTCCGCCGCATCTTCGGATTTCCGCCGTGTTTCGGCCCGGCCCTTGCCGAGAGGGCGTCCCGGGTCCGCAGACTGATCACATGACGGTGACGACCGATGTGCTGATCGTGGGTTCAGGTCCGGCCGGGGCGGGTGCGGCCCTGCTGCTGTCGACCCTCGGAATTCCGAACATCATGATCACGAAGTACCGGTGGACGGCCAACACGCCGCGGGCGCACATCACCAACCAGCGGGCGATGGAGGTCTTCCGGGACGCCGGCATCGAGGCCCAGGTGCAGGCCGACGCCACCCCGCACGAGTTGATGGGCGACACCGTCTTCTGCACCTCGATCGCCGGCGAGGAGATCGGGCGCATCCTCACCTGGGGCACCCACCCGGTCCGCGAGGGCGACTACCGGGTCGCGTCGCCCTGCCTGCCGGTCGACATCCCGCAGAACTACCTCGAGCCGATCCTGGTGCGCAACGCGACCGAGCGCGGCACCCAGACCCGCTTCTCCACCGAATACCTCTCCCACGCCCAGGACGACGACGGCGTGGACGTGCTGGTCCGCGACCGGCTCACCGGCGAGGAGTACACGATCCGCGCCAAATACCTGATCGGCGCCGACGGGGCCCGCTCGATGGTCGCCGCCGACCTCGGCCTGCCGATGGAGGGCGCGATGGACATCGCCGGCTCGATGAACATCACCTTCAAGGCCGACCTTGCCGCGCACGTCGGGCACCGGCCGTCGGTGCTCTACTGGGTCATCCAGCCCGGCTCCAACGTGGGTGGGATCGGCGCCGGCCTGGTCCGGATGGTGCGGCCGTGGAACGAGTGGCTCATCGTCTGGGGCTACGACATCAACTCGCCGGCGCCGGTCGTCGACGAGGCCGCGGCCACCGCGATCGTCCGCAACCTGGTCGGGCTGCCCGACCTCGAGGTCGAGATCACCGGAACCTCCCTGTGGGGCAACAACGAGATGTACGCAACGCGGCTCCACGAGGGCCGGGTGTTCTGCGCCGGCGACGCCGTGCACCGCCACCCGCCGTCGAACGGGCTCGGCTCGAACACCTCGATCCAGGACGCCTACAACCTGGCCTGGAAGCTCGCCGCGGTGCTGCGCGGGCAGGCCGATCCGTCGTTGCTCGAGACCTATTCGACCGAACGCGCCCCGGTCGCCGAACAGATCGTCAAGCGGGCCAACAAGTCGTCGCGCGAGTTCGTCCAGTTCTTCGAGGTGCTCGGCCTGCTCGACGCGCGCGACGAGGCCGAGATGGCGGCCCGGATCGAGGAACGCAAGGCCAACACCCCCGGCGGCGCGGCCAAGCGGGCCGCCCTCGTGTCGGCCATGGAACTCAAGCACTACGAGTTCAACGCGCACGGCGTCGACCTCGGCCAGTTCTACTCCTCCGCCGCGGTGGTCCCCGACGGCAGCACGCGGCCGACCCCGCCGCGCGACCCGGAGCTGTACTACGAACCCTCCACCGTCCCGGGATCCCGGCTGCCGCACGTCTGGGTGGGCGACGCGAAGCGCCGGATGTCCACTCTCGACCTCGCCCCGATGACCCGGTTCACGCTGTTCACCGGCATCGCCGGGGAAGCCTGGGTGGCGGCCGCCGAGAAGGCCGGGGCGGAGCTGGGCGTACCGGTGACGGCCGTGGTGATCGGGCCCGGCCGCGCGGTGACCGACCTGTACTACGACTGGGCCCGGGTGCGGGAGATCGAGGAGGAGGGTGCGCTGCTGGTCCGCCCGGACAAGCACATCGGCTGGCGGTCGGTGCGGCTGCCGGCCGACCCGCACCGCGCCCTGCACGACGCCCTGACCGCGATCCTCGGCCGGTCATGAGCCTGCGCTTCACCCACGAGACGCTGCCGCAGCGGGTGGTGTTCGCGCCGCACGAGGTCCTTCCGGCGGAGATTGCGCGGCTGGGCGATCGTCCTCTGGTGATCGGGGACCGGTCCGGTCTGCTGCCGGACGCGTCGCACTTCACCGAGGTGGCCATGCACGTGCCGGTCGAGGTGGCCGAGCGAGCTCGTAAGGCCGCGCACGACGCCGACGTCCTGGTCAGCATCGGCGGCGGGTCGACCACCGGCCTGGCCAAGGCGATCGCGCTGACCACCGGTCTGCCGATCGTCGCGGTCCCGACCACCTACGCCGGTTCCGAGGCCACCGACGTGTGGGGGCTCACCGAGAACGGCCGCAAGACCACCGGATCCGACCGCCGCGTCCTTCCCCGGACCATCGTCTACGACGCCGCCCTGACGGCGTCCCTGCCGCTCGAGCTGGGCATCGCGTCCGGGCTGAACGCCGTGGCGCACTGCGTCGACTCGCTGTGGGCGCCGCGGGCCGACCCGATCAACCGGGCGCTCGCGCTCGCCGGCTTCCACGCCCTGACCGGCGGGCTTCCGCGGCTCGGCGAGTTCGCCGGCCGGGAACAGACGCTGTACGGCGCGTACCTGGCCGCGGTGGCCTTCGCCTCGGCCGGTTCCGGGCTGCACCACAAGATCTGCCACGTCCTCGGCGGCATGTACAACCTGCCGCACGCCCAGACGCACGCCGTGATGCTGCCGCACGTCCTCGCGCTCAACGCCGCCGCGGCCCCGGAGATCCCGCCGGCCGACCTGCGGCAGCTGCTCGATCGGGTGGACGCGCCACGCGCCCTGCGCGACTACGGGCTGCGCGAGGCCGACCTCCCGGCCGCCGTCGACGCGATCCTGGCCGCGGTGCCGCCCGGCAATCCCGTGCCGGTCACCACCGGCAACCTCACCGAACTGTTGCGCCGCGCGTGGGCCGGACAGGAGCCGCAATGAGCACCGAACAGGAAATCCGCGAGTCCCAGCTGGTCGACCGGGTCGTCGCGTCCTTCGCCGGCACCCCCGACCCGCGGCTGCGGGAGCTGATGCAGGCCCTCACCCGGCACCTGCACGCCTTCGTCCGCGAGGTGCGGCTGACCGAGGCGGAATGGCAACAGGCGATCGCCTTCCTCACCGCGACCGGCCACATCACCGACGACCGGCGGCAGGAGTTCATCCTGCTCTCCGACGTGCTCGGCGCGTCGATGCAGACCGTCACGGTCAACAATCAGGCGTACGGCGACGCCACCGAGGCCACCGTGTTCGGCCCGTTCTTCGTGCAGGGCTCCCCGGAGATCCCGCTCGGCGGCGACATCTCCGGCGGCGCCGCCGGGCAGCCGTGCTGGGTCGAGGGCACGGTCACCGACGCCGCGGGCAAGCCGGTGCCGCACGCGCGGATCGAGGTCTGGGAGGCCGACGACGACGGCTTCTACGACGTGCAGTACGGCGACGACCGGGTAGCCGCCCGCGGCCACCTGCACACCGACACCGACGGGAGCTACCGCTTCTGGGCGATCACTCCCACGCCGTACCCGATCCCGCACGACGGCCCGGTGGGCCGCCTCCTGGCCGCCACCGGCCGGTCCCCGATGCGGGCCTCACACCTGCACTTCCTGGTCGAAGCGCCGGGCCTGCGCACCCTGGTGACGCACATCTTCGTCCGCGGCGACGACCTGCTCGACTCGGACAGCGTCTTCGGCGTGCGCGATTCGCTGGTCAAGGACTTCGAACCGCAGGCGCCGTCCACGCCCACCCCGGACGGCCGTGACCTCGGCGACCAGCCGTGGTCGCGGGTGCGCTTCGACATCGTCCTGGCCCCGGCGGCCGGATAGCCGGCGAAAGACCGGCGAAAGTCTCGCCTTCGGCTCGTTTTCGGTGCTTCCCGGTGTGATGGGAGACCAGGGCGGGCGCTCGACGCCAACCCCCGGCTCGGGCGTCCGCCCCACCGTCACCGAGGAGAGCCATGACCGACCTTGCCGCCGATGCTGACGTGCGGTTGCTCGAACAGACCCTGTTCGAGGTGAAGAAGGTGATCGTCGGGCAGGACCGGCTGGTCGAGCGGCTGCTGACCGCGCTGCTCGCCGGCGGGCACTGCCTGCTCGAAGGAGTGCCGGGGGTGGCCAAGACCCTGGCCGCCGAAACCCTGGCGATCGCGGTGGGCGGCGCCTTCCACCGCATCCAGTTCACGCCCGACCTGGTGCCGTCGGACATCCTCGGCACCCGGATCTACCGGGCCAGCCGAGAGAGCTTCGACGTCGAGCTCGGCCCGGTGATGGCCAACCTGGTGCTGGCCGACGAGATCAACCGGGCGCCGGCGAAGGTGCAGTCGGCGCTGCTGGAGGTGATGGCCGAGGGGCACGTGTCGATCGGCGGCCGTACCTACCCCGTACCCCGGCCGTTCCTGGTCCTGGCCACCCAGAACCCGATCGAGAGCGAAGGCGTCTACCAGCTGCCCGAGGCGCAGCGGGACCGCTTCCTGATGCGGGTGGTGGTGGGCTACCCGAGCGAGCAGGAGGAACTCGGCATCCTGTACCGGATGGGCTCGACCCGGCCGGCCGCCGGCCCGGTGCTGGACACCGGCAAGCTCGCCGCGCTGCAGGCCCGGGCCCGGGACGTCTTCATCCACCACGCCCTGGCCGAATACGTCGTGCGGCTGGTGATGGCCACCCGCGACCCGGCGGCGGCCGGCCTCCCGGAGATCAAGGACCAGCTTGCGTACGGGGCCAGCCCGCGCGCCACCCTCGGACTGGTCGCCGCCGCCCGGGCACTCGCCCTGTTGCGTGGCCGCGACTACGTACTGCCCGGCGACCTGGTCGACATCGCCCCGGACGTGCTGGCACACCGGCTCGTGCTCTCGTTCGACGCGGTCGCCGACGACGTGCCGCCCGAGAGCATCGTGCGGCGCATCCTCGAGACCGTGCCGCTGCCGGTGATCGCGCCCGCGCAGCCGGACGCCGGCCCGGGTCTGGGGGTGGCGGCATGACCGAGCGAAGCGAGCGTCATGATCGCGTTTTGGGTCTTTCGCTCCTCAACGAAGGTAGGGGGGCGTGATGGACGGCGGGCTGTCACTTCGCCGGCTCGAGTTGATGATCACTCGGCGCCTGGACGGGCTGCTGCACGGCTCGTACCTCGGTCTGCTGCCCGGACCGGGCAGTGAGCCGGCCGGCAGCCGCGAATACCAGCCGGGCGAGGACGAGGTGCGGCGGATGGACTGGTCGGTGACCGCCCGCACCGCCGTCCCGCACGTGCGCACGATGGACGCCGACCGGGAACTCGCCACGTCGGTGCTGGTCGACGCGAGCGCCAGCATGGACTTCGGCACCGCCGACCTGGAGAAGCGGGAACTGGCGGTCGCCGCGGTCGCGGCGGTCGGCTTCCTCACCACCGGAGCCGGCAACCGGCTCGGCGCCCACGTGCTCACCGCGGACGGCGTCCGGCGGTTCCCGGCGCGCGGCGGACGCCTGCACCTGCTGGCCATCCTGCGCGCCCTGGGCACCGCGCCGCGGGCGGACACCGGGGCGCCCTCTCTGGCGGACGCGCTCGACGGTCTCCACGCGGCCGCCCGGCGTCGCGGACTGGTGGTGATCGTCTCCGACTTCCTCGACGGCCTCGACGAGGACGGTCTCGGCCCGGCCGCCCCGGCCTGGGAACGGCCGCTGCGCCGGCTCGCCACCCGGCACCAGGTGCTGGCCGTCCAGGTCGGCGACCCGCGCGAGCGGGAACTGCCCGACGTCGGCCTGCTGGCACTGGTCGACCCGGAGACCGGGCGCCGCCGCGAGGTCGCGACCGCGAGCCGGCGCCTGCGCCTGCGTTACGCCGCGGCCGCTCGACAACAACAAGACACGATCACCGCGGCCGTACGCCGATCCGGTGCCGCCCATCTGCGGTTGCGAACCGACCGCGACTGGGTGGCCGACATCGTCCGGCACGTACGAGCGCAGCGCCGCCTCGCCCTCGCTCCCCGCATCGGAGGTGCCCGAGCATGAACTGGCTTTCCCCGGAACGGCTGTGGCTGCTGGCCGGTGTCGCCGCACTGATCGTCGCGTACGTCATCGCGCAGCGCCGCCGCAGCCGATACGCCGTCCGATTCACCAATCTGAAGCTGCTCGACCGGGTCGCGCCGAAACGCCCGGGCTGGCGGCGGCACCTGCCGGCCGGCCTGTTCCTGGGCATGCTCGCCCTGCTGGTGGTCGGTTTCGCCCGCCCGCAGGCCGAGGTGCAGGTGCCCCGGGACCGGGCGACCGTACTCGTGGCCGTCGACGTGTCCGGCTCGATGGGTGCCACCGACGTCGCTCCCGACCGGCTGGCCGCGGCCAAGGCGGCCGCCCACGACTTCGTCGCCGACCTGCCCGAACAGTTCAACGTCGGGCTGGTCGCCTTCAGCGGGACCGCCTCGGTGCTGGTCCCGCCGGTCACCGACCGGGCCGCGGTCGGCGCCGGCATCGACCGGCTGGCCGAGGGGGTCGCCGGGCCCGGCGGCGGCACCGCCATCGGGGAAGCGATCGCCACCTCGCTGGAATCCATCCGCAGCCTCGACGCGCAGGCCGGCGAGGACATCCCGCCGGCCCGGGTGGTGCTGCTCTCCGACGGCGCCAACACCTCCGGGCAGAACCCGGACCAGGCGGCCGGGCTGGCCGCCGAACTGGGCGTGCCGGTGGACAGCATCTCGTTCGGCACCGCCGAAGGAGTGGTCTGGGGCAACACGCCGGTGCCGGTCGACGGCCAGACGTTGCAGGCGGTCGCGAACGCCACCGGCGGCAACTACTTCGAGGCCGGCAGCGCCGACGAGCTGCGGGACGCGTACGCCGACATCGGCAGCTCGGTCGGGCATCGCACGGTTACGCAGGACGTTTCGGCTCGCTTCATCGGCGCTGGGCTGGTGCTGGCTTTGCTGGCCGCGCTGGCGTCGATGTTCTGGTTCGCCCGTCTGCCCTGAGAGGAGACACCCGCCATGTCGACTGCCGGCCTGGGGCCCACGCCCCGCGGACCCGAGTTCGTCCCCCCACGAACGTTAGGAGCACCAACGTTAGCCGCACCAACGTTAGCCGCACCAACGTTAGGAGCACGAACGTTAGCCGCACCAACGTTAGCCGCACCAACGTTAGCCGCACGAACGTTAGGGCCGCTAACGTTAGGCCAACCAACGCTAGGGGCGCCAACGGATGCTCGGCGGTGGCCGATGCTGTTGCTTGCCGGCCTCACCGTGGTCGGGTTGTCGGCCGGCGCTGGCGGTGCAGCCGGCTACCTCGGCGCCCGCCCCGACACCCCGTCCCCGACCACCTCCACCACAACCACCGATCTGGTCGCCTCGGCCGCCCGGGTACTCCCCGGCGTCGTGTCCGTGCAGGTCCGCACCGTCTCCGGCGGCGCATCCGGGTCCGGCTTCGTCTTCGACGGCCGGGGCCACATAGTCACCAACAACCACGTCGTCGCGGCCGGCGGCGCGGTGACCATCGTCGGCTCGGACGGCCGGCGGCTCGACGCCGAGGTGGTCGACACCGACCCGGGCAACGACATCGCGGTGCTGCGGGTCTCCCCGTCGCCGGCCCTGCGCCCGCTGGCGTTCGCCGACCCGAGCCGCACCCGGGTGGGCGAACCGGTGCTGGCGGTGGGTTCCCCGCTGGGCCTGTCCGGCACCGTCACCGCGGGGATCATCAGTGCCGTCGACCGCGAGGTCCGGCTCGGCGGCAGCAGCCGGCAGACCGCGGTGCAGACCGACGCCTCCATCAATCCCGGCAATTCCGGCGGCCCGCTGGTCAACGCGCGCGGCGAGGTCGTCGGTGTGAACACCGCGATCGCCACCATGGAGGGTGGCGGGTCGATCGGCATCGGCTTCGCCGTTCCGATCGAGCGTGCCCGGCAGGTCGCCGACGGCATCATCGCGCGGGGATAGTCGAATCATGCGACTGCTGGTGGTGGAGGACGAGGAAGACCTGGCCGAGGGCCTGCGGGTGGGCCTTTCCCGTACGGGGTACGCGGTGGACGTCGCCGCGGACATCGCGCAGGCGTACGAGCAGCTGACCGTCAACGCGTACGACCTGATGCTGCTGGACGTCAACCTGCCGGACGGCGACGGCTTCGCGCTGTGCCGGTCGTTGCGCGCCGGCGCGATATCCACTCCCGGCGACGACGACCTGCGGGTGCTCATGCTGACGGCGCGCGGCGACCTCACCGACCGGGTGCGCGGCCTGGACGACGGTGCCGACGACTACCTGGTCAAACCGTTCCATCTGGCCGAGCTGCAGGCGCGGATCCGGGCCCTGCTGCGCCGCGACACCAACGGCACCACGGCCCGCCTCACGGTCGGCGACACCGTGCTTGACGCGGCCCGGCACGAGGTCACCGTACGTTCCGTACCGCTGATCCTGACCCGCAAGGAGTTCGGCGTCCTGGAGTACCTGATGACCCGGCCCGGCCGGGTCGTCTCCGGCGAGGAGTTGCTCGAGCACGTCTGGGACGCCAACGCCGACCCGTTCACCCAGACCGTCCGGGTCACCGTGGGGACGCTGCGCCGCAAGCTGGGGGAGGGTTCGATCGAAACCGTGGTGGGCAGCGGCTACCGGCTGACCGGGCGCCGGTCGTGAGGCGCCCGGAGATCGTCCGGTCGATCCGGTTCCGGCTGACCGTCGTCTACTCGACGCTGCTGTTCGCGGTCGGCGGCGCGGCGCTGGGCATCACCTACTTCGCAGTCGAGCGGACCACCTCACCGCAGCCGATCAACGAGCGCACCGCGAAGATCTACGAGAACTGGCGGTACGTGGGCACCACCACGGTCGCCGAGGTCAGCGAGATCGAAGCGGCGATCAACTACAACACCCTGCAAACTTTGCGTACGTATTCCCTGATCGCGCTGGGCGGCCTGTTCGTGGTCAGTCTCGGTGTCGGCTGGATTCTCTCCGGCCGGGTGCTGCGCCCGGTCGGGGCGATCACCCGCACCGCCCGCGAGATCCAGGCCACCGACCTGTCCCGCCGCATCCACCTGGACGGCCCGCGCGACGAACTGCGCGACCTGGCCGACACGATCGACTCCATGCTGGACCGTCTCGACCACGCGTTCCGCTCCCAGCGTCAACTCATCGACGACGCCTCGCACGAGCTGCGCAGCCCGCTCGCCATCATCCGCACCCACCTGGACGCCACCCTCACCGCCCCGGACGCCACCGCCCCGGAACGGACCCGCTCGGTGGAGGTGATCGACCGCGCCACCACCCGCATGTCCCGCCTGGTGGAAGACCTGCTGGCCACCGCCCGCCGGGACACCGACACCCTCACCGACACCGAGGCCGACCTGACCGCGATCGCCGGCGAGGCCGGCGAGGAGTGGTTCCTGCCGGACCGCCCGCTGCACCTGCGCTACGCCACCACCGACGGGCTGCGCCTGATCGGCGACGCCGACGCCCTGCGCCGCGCCGTGGGCAATCTGCTCTCCAACGCCGTACGCCTGGCCCCCGACCATTCAACCGTGACCGTCGCGACCGGCCGGACCGGCTCCTGGCTGTGGGTGGCCGTGGCCGACGAGGGCCCGGGCATATCCCCCGACGACCTGCCCCGCGTCTTCGACCGCTTCTGGCGGGGCGCCCAGCCCGACCGCCCGCGAGAACGCCGCACCGGCCTCGGCCTGGCCATCGTCCGCCAGATCGTCGAATCACACGGCGGCCAGGTAGCCGCCTTCTCCACCCTCGGCGAGGGAAGCACGTTCGTCCTCTGGCTCCCCGCCACCGACCGCACCGACGACAACCCGCCGCCCACCGCGAATCCGTGGAGCTAGATCGCTCCGAAGCTAGATTCGATCTAGCTTCGGACACGTCGCGCTAATTGGTGGTCAGCAGCTTGTTCTCGACGACGACCGGGACCGACAGGGTCTTGTAGCCGACCTCGTCGAACAGGACCGTCATGCGGTCCTCCTCGTAGCCCATCACCGTGCCGGCGCCCCACTCGCCGTGCTCGACCTTGCTGTGTACCGCGAACGGCTCGTCGGCGGCCTCGGCGGCCACCTCGGCGGCGGAGCCGCTGACGCAGTTGTCGCAGTGGCCGCAGGGCTTCTTCATCTCCTCGCCGAAGTAGGCCAGCAGGGTCTGGCTGCGGCACGCCTGGGCCTGGGCGAAGCCGCGCATCATGTCGGTGCGGGAGCGGGTGACCACCTGCTGACGTTCGTACTCCTTGACGGCCAGCGCCGCGGCGGCCGCCGGCAGCGGGGCGAAGTTCGGGACCGTCATCTTGTTGCCCGAGCCGGCCACCGCCGCGCCCACCTGTTCCAGCAGGCCCAGATAGGCGCCGAGCTTGCGCGGGCCCAGCCCGGTCTTCTCCTTCAGTGCCGTCTTGGTCAGCGGGCCGGTGCGCAGCGCCGCGGCCAGCTCGCGCAGCTCGGTCTCGTCGGGCGCGCCGCCGCTGAAGAAGCGCTGGATGGCCTCGTCCTCGGAGCGCCACAGCAGCATGGCGTGGGCCTGCTCGCCGTCCCGGCCGGAGCGGCCGATCTCCTGGAAGTAGCTGTCGGGGGAGTCGGGCAGGGCGACGTGGGCGACCCAGCGAATGTTGGCCTTGTCGATGCCCATGCCGAACGCCGACGTGGCCACCATGATGTCGATCTTGTCGGCGGTGAAGGCCTCGTGGCGTTCCTCGCGCAGCCCGCCCGCCATGCCGCCGTGGTAATAGGTCGCGTTGTAGCCGGCGGTCGACAAGCGCTCGGCCAGCTCCTCGGCGGCCCGCCGGGTGGCGACGTAGATGATGCCGGGCCGGGGCGCCGCGTCGATCAGCTGGGTGAGCCGGCGCCAGCGGTAGTCCTCGTCGGGGCAGTAGGCGACCTCGAGGAACAGGTTGCGCCGGTCCAGGCCGGAGACGTGGATCTCGGGTTTGCGCAGGCCGAGGCGCTCGATGATGTCGTCGCGGACCGGCGGTGACGCGGTCGCGGTCAGGGCCAGGACCGGTGGACGGCCCATCTCCTTGATCATCTCGCCGAGGGCCAGGAAGTCGGGCCGGAAGTCGTGCCCCCAGGCCGAGATGCAGTGCGCCTCGTCGATGGCGACCAGGCCGGGCTTCAGCGCGCGCACCTCGGCCAGCCGCTCCGGGTCGCTGAGCTGCTCGGGCGTGATGAACAGGAACTCGGCGCGGCCCTCGCGGATCTCCCGGATCGCCTCGCGCTGCTGATGCGGAGTCTCGGCCGAGCTGACCCGGACCGCGCGGATCTTCGGGTCGTTCCGCTCGTTCAGCGCGGCGATCTGGTCCTGCTGCAGGGCCAGCAGCGGGGAGATCACCACGGTCGGGCCGGGTAGCAGGACGGCCGGGATCTGGTAGATCGCCGACTTGCCGGCGCCGGTGGGCAGCACGACGAGGGCGTCGCGGCGGCGCAGCACGGCGCGCATCGGCTTGAACTGGCCGGGCCGCAGGGAAGGCCAGCCGAACTGTTGCCGGGCGACGCGGCGCAGACGAGGTCCGTACACGGGAAGTTTCATCGAGCGGCCATTGTGCCCCAGAGATGTTGCGATGAAACGGCTATTTCTTGCCGCCGAACATCCGGCGGATCGCCCAGAGGAGGAAGAGGGCGGCCAGGGCCACCCCGAGGAGGCGTACGGCGTGAACCTCGGACCAGTCGACGCCCGAACCGGCGGCCAGTGGTGTCTGCACGCGAGCATCGTATCGACTCTCAGCTAATAGGAAGGTTTGTTGACTAAATAGGGATTGGGTGTGACCATAGGTCGGCACAAACGGGGGTGCGCGCTCCCACGAGCAAGGACGCGAGTGGAAGTCGCGCGCGACGACGCGGAGGTACACGGGCCCATGCCCCACCAAGAATTGGCGAAGCTGGCGGCCACGGTGCTTCAGCCCGGTTTTGTGGGCACCACCGCACCCGACTGGGTTCGCCGGTGGCTCGGCGAAGGCCTCGGCGGCGTGGCGCTCTTCGCCCGCAACGTCGAGAGCCCGGCCCAGGTGGCCGCGCTCACCGCACAGTTACGGGCGGAACGGCCCGACGTGATCGTGGCGATCGACGAGGAGGCCGGTGACGTCACCCGGTTCGAGTCGCGGCACGGCAGCTCCCGCCCGGGCAACCTGGCCCTCGGCGCCATCGACGATCCCGAGCTGACCGAGGCGGTCGCCCGGGACCTCGGCTACGAGCTGGCCCACGCGGGCATCACGCTCGACTACGCACCGGACACCGATGTCAACAGCAACCCCGACAATCCGGTCATCGGCGTACGGGCATTCGGTGCCGAACCCCAGCTGGTCGCGCGCCACTCGGCCGCCTTCGTCCGGGGTATCCAGGACGCCGGCGTCGCCGCCTGCGCCAAGCACTTCCCGGGTCACGGCGACACCAGCGTCGACTCGCACCACGACGTGCCGCTGATCGATCGCGACCGGGCCGCCCTGGACGCCTGCGAGCTGCTGCCCTTTCGGGCCGCCATCGAGGCCGGCGTCAAGGTCGTGATGACCGGCCACCTGCTGGTCCCGGCGTACGACCCGGAGCTGCCCGCCACGCTGAGCCGGCGCATCCTGACCGACCTGCTCCGCACCGAGCTGGGCTTCGACGGCCTGATCGTCACCGACGGCATCGAGATGCAGGGCGTGGCCCGCAAGTACGGCCTGGCCGGCGCGACCGTGCGGGCCATCGCGGCCGGTGCCGACGCGATCTGCGTGGGCGGCGGCCTGGCCGGCGAGGACACCGCGATCGAGCTGCGCGACGCGATCGTGGCCGCGGTGCACAACGGCACGCTGCCGGCCGAGCGGCTGTACGACGCGGCGGCCCGGGTCGGCCGGCTCGCCGCCTGGACCACCGCCGCCCGCCGGGGCACCGGCGTGGCCGCCGTCCCGCGGAGCAACGGCAACGGCAACGGTGCGAAGCCCCAGCCCGGCTCGGCGGTCGGGTTCGACGCCGCCCGCCGCGCGGTCCGGGTCACCGCCGCCGACGGTGCCGCGTCGCTGCCGATCACGGGGGCCGCGCACGTCGTCGAGTTCGCGCCGCCGCGCAACATCGCGGTCGGCGAGGAGACCCCGTGGGGCGTCAGCGCGCCGCTGGACGACCTGCGCCCGGGCACCACGTCGATCCGGCTCACCGAGAGCTACCTGGCCGAGCTCACCGACCCGGCGGCGACCGTGCTCGCCGGGGGTGACGGCCGCACCCTCGTACTGGTGGTGCGCGACCTGCACCGGCACGCCTGGCTGGCCGACGTGATCACCGCGGTGCTGGCCCGGCGGCCGGACGCGATCGTGGTGGAGATGGGTGTGCCGGTGACGGTGCTCGGCGGCGTGCACATCGCCACCTACGGTGCGACGCGGGCCTGCGGCCGGGCCGCGGCCGAGCTGATCGCCGGGACCCCGGTGCCGGCGCCGCTCGCGGCGTAACTACGAAACGACGATGTCGTCGTAGGTCGGGTGCTCCTCGACGTACTTGGCGAAGAACGGGCAGAGCGGGACGACCTTGTCGCCTCGGGAACGCAGCAGCTCCAGCGTGCGCTGGGCCAGCTCGTTGCCGAGGCCCTGGCCGCGGAAGTCCCGGTTGACCTCGCTGTGCGTGATCACGATGGCGTCGGGGCGGAGACGGTACGCGGCCAGGCCGGCCTGTGCCCCGTCGACCAGCAGCTCGAAGCGGTGCTGCGCAGGGTTGTCACGAACCTCGATGTCGCTCACAGATCTCACCTTAGGGTCGCGCGGTGCCCGTACCCTTCAAGAGTGCTCAAGCCCACCCGGCGCGTCGCCGCCGCACTCAGCTCGGCCGTCCTCGGCCTCGCGCTCCTTGCCGGTTGCAGCAGTGACAACGTCAACTGCGGTCTCGATCAGTGCACGGTCACCATCGACCGTGAGGTCAACGCGAGCGCCAGCGTGCTCGGCGTGGAGGCGAAATTCATCAGTGCCGACGCCAACACGGTCACCCTGGACGTCGCGGGCGAGCAGATCAGCCTGACCAAGGGACAGCAGGCGGTCAATGTCGGCGGCCTCGCGGTGTCCCTCGACAGCATTACCGGCGACACCGTTAGTTTCCAGGTGTCACGTAACTGAGGTTTGTCGGACGTCCCGTTCGGTCAATGAGGGGGCATGTCCTCCGCCACGTCGAACGTCAAGCACACCGCATCGCGGGCCGCCGACAGCAAACCGCTGGAGATGGTGGCCCGGGCCGGCTTCGTCGGTTACGGCATCGTCCACCTGATCTTCGCGTGGATCGCCGTCCAGGTCGCCTTCGGCGGCTCCAAGCAGGAGAGCGACCAGTCCGGCGCGCTGCAGTCCCTGGCCGGCAACGGCTTCGGCAAGACCCTGCTCGTCCTGATCGCGATCGGCATGGTCGGTATGGCCATCTGGCAGGCCTTCGAGGCCGCCATCGGGGAGAGTGGCCCGCAGGACAAGGCCGCGATCGCCGAACGGGTCATCTCCGGCGTCCGCGCCATCCTCTATCTGGTGCTGGCCTGGTATGCGGTCAACGTTCTGCGTGGCGGCAACTCGTCGATGGCGCAGAACCAGCAGAACAAGTCGGCCGGCATCATGGCCCACTCGGGCGGCCGCTGGCTGGTCGGCTTCATCGGCCTGGTGGTCATCGGGGTCGGCGTCGGCATCTTCGTCTACGGCTACAAGAAGAAGTTCCTGAAGCACCTCAACACGCAAGAGATGGCTCCCTCGGTGCGAAAGTCCATCACCCGGCTCGGTATGGGTGGTTACACGGCCAAGGGCACCGCGTACGCCATTGCCGGCATCCTGGTCGTGGTCGCCGCCGTCAACTACGACCCGGAGAAGGCCCGCGGCCTCGACGCCGCGCTGAAGACGCTGGCCGGTCACCCGTGGGGCGTGTGGTTGCTCGCGCTGATCGGTCTCGGCATCGCCGCCTTCGGCATCTACTGCTTCGCACAGGCCAAATACCGGAAAGTGTGAGCCGACACCTATCTCGCCGGGAGAGGGTTGCGATCGGCGTCCGCCGGGGCAAGGTGGATCGCTGGTCCCCCTCGCAACCGGAGGAGATGACAAGTGCCTCACCTGTTGACCGCCCTACTGGTGGTCGTGGCGGCCACCGGTGCCACGATCGCGATCGTCGAGCTCCTGCACTGGTCGCTGGCCCGTTACGGCCGGCGTTCGGAACTCGCGGCCGATCTGGCCCGCACCGCCCACCATCCGTTCCTGGCCACGATCACCGTTTTCGCGATCCAGCAGGCCATCCGGGCCGCTGCGGGGGAGTTCCCCGGCCGCGGCCCGCTGCTGCACCTGCTGGTGATCCTGTTCATCGCCGGGTTCGCCTGGCTGGTGGCCGCGCTCGTGCTGGTCTTGGAGGACGCCGCGCTGGCCCGCTGGCGCACCGACGTGCCGGACAACCTGAAACGCCGCCGCTTCAAGACCCAGGTGGTGATCCTGCGGCGGGTCACCGTCGCCGCGATCGTGATCCTGACCCTGGGCGTGGTGCTGATGACCTTCCCGGGCATCCGGGCGCTCGGCGCCAGCGTGCTGGCTTCGGCCGGCCTGGTCAGCGTCGTGGCGGCGCTGGCCGCGCAGAGCACCCTCGGCAACGTCTTCGCCGGCCTGCAGCTCGCCTTCAGCGATGCGGTGCGGGTGGACGACGTGGTGGTGGTCGAGGGTGAGTGGGGGCGGATCGAGGAGCTCACCCTCACCTACGTGGCCGTGCAGATCTGGGACGACCGCCGGCTGCTGCTGCCCACCTCGTACTTCACCACCAAGCCCTTCCAGAACTGGACCCGGACCGGATCGGCGGTGCTCGGCACGGCCGAGCTGGACGTGGACTGGGCCACCGACATCGAGCCGCTGCGCGCCGAGCTGCGGACGGTCTGCGAAGGCTCGCAGCTGTGGGACGGCCGGGTGTGCGTGCTGCAGGTGACCGACGCCGTCGGCGGCATGGTCCGGCTGCGTGCGCTGGTCTCCGCGGCGGATGCCGGGGCGCTGTTCGACCTGCGCTGCCTGGTACGCGAGCGTCTCGTGACATACGTGTGGCAGAACCAGCGCGCGAGTCTCCCGCGAGTGCGCGCCGACCTGACGCCACCCGGCTCCGCGCCGCTGCACCCGGCGCCCCGTCCGGAGGCGGACGGTGACATCTCGAACGACGGCCGCGTGTTCTCCGGCGGCCTCGACGGTGAGTCGCGCGGCAACCAGTTCGCCGGTCCGGACACTCCGGTGGTAAGCCGCCGGTGACACCTTTCCTGCAACAGGATTGACGGCCAGTTGATCAGGGCATAAACCCTGTTGTGGGGAAAGGGGTACGACGATGGCCGATGTCCTGAACGGTAAGCCTGCTCGACCGGTCGCGGAGCAGTCCACCGCGGAGTTGGTGCAGCGGGCGAGTGAGCAACTGTCCCGGCTGGTTCGTGACGAGATAGCACTGGCCAAGGCGGAGCTCGCCGAGAAGGGCAAGCACGCGGGCATCGGAGTCGGCCTGTTCGGCACGAGTGGTGTGCTGGCGCTCTACGGCATCGGTGCCGCGATCGCCACGCTGATCATCGTGTTCGACCTGTTCCTGCCGCTCTGGCTGGCCGCCCTGATCTGGACGGTCGCGCTCTTCCTGATCGCCGGTGTACTGGCCCTGGTGGGCAAGAATCAGGTGACCAAAGCCGTGCCGCCGGAGCCCCAGGCCGCGATCGAGAGCGTCAAGGCCGACGTGGACGAGGTAAAGCACGCCGTCCGGGATCGGGGAAGAGCATGAGCGAGACGGCCAAGGAACCCAAGCCCACGATCGAGGAACTGCGGGCCGAGATCAAGCAGACCCGCACCGAGCTGGGCGAGACTGTGCAGGCCCTGGCCGCGAAGGCGGACGTGAAGGCCCGCGCGAAGGACCAGGTCGAGGTCGCCAAGGTGCGGGCCCGGGAGGCGGTGGCCACCTCGCCGGTGCCGCTGCCGCTGGTGTTCGCCGGCCTCGTCGCGGTCGTCGGGATCATTCTGGTGGTTCGTGGGAGGAACCGTTGAGCAAGGTAGGCAAGATCGCATACAAGCCCGTCGGCATCCTGCTCGGCATCGCGGCCGGCTCTCTGGCCGGCTTCGCGTTCAAGGAGGTCTGGAAGATCGCCACCGGTGACGACGACGCTCCTAACGCGACGGACGAGGACCGTGGCTGGGGCGAGATCCTCGCGGCCGCCGCGGTGCAGGGCGCAATCTTCGCGCTCGTGAAGGCGGCCGTCGATCGCGGCGGTGCCGCGAGTGTTCGCAAACTGACCGGCCAATGGCCGGACTAGAAGCCTCTGACCGGTACGGCCTCCCACATCGCGAGAGCGAAGTGGGGGGCCTTTTCCATATCAGCCGACGTGTATTCGACTGGCTCGAGGGGGAGCTTTGCGGGCACCTTTTCGGGTACAGTGTGGCCAGTTTTTGCGTATGTGGTTCGCTGCTTCCGTCAAGACCCGAGTTGCGACGGATGGGACGTCCTCTGCAAGGTCTGCCTCAAACGGCGCCGCTGCTCGAAAACGGTCAACGGCCCGGGCTGCGGAACGGGGCCGGCATTTCCAGAGGGAGAGTTCAGTATGGCGCAAGGAACCGTGAAGTGGTTCAACGCAGACAAGGGCTTCGGCTTCATCACCGTCGATGGTGGGGGTGCTGACGTGTTCGTCCACTTCTCGGCCATCCAGGCGAGCGGCTACCGCAGTCTGGAAGAGAACCAGCGGGTCGAATTCGAGATCGCCCAGGGCCAGAAGGGCCCGCAGGCGGAGCAGGTTCGCCCGCTCTGAGACCACCACGCCGGTCCTCGTGACCGGCCGTCGATCGCCTGGCGGAGATCGGCTTCTACAAACAACAAGCCCCCGCGCTGCATAGCGCGGGGGCTTTCTTATACGTCTTATCTTTTGGATCGAGATCGGACACGCTCGCCGATCACGACCATGATCAGACCGAACAGGGCAAGAGCCCCACCGACGAATGTCCAGGCTTGTTTACCACTCATCTTGCTGTCGGTGAGAATATCCAGGCCCTGAAGTGTCCACAGTCCGCCGAGGACCAAGGCGAGGATGCCGACCACCATCGGCAGCCAGCCTTTGAGTTTAGGGCCTGGTGCCGGTTCGTTCACCATTTGTCATGCACCGCCGGCCGGATCAACTCGTCGTAAACCTCGTTGACCGCCTGCAGCGTCTCGGCCGGCAACGGCGCGAGGCCGGCCGCCGCCGCGTTGGCTTTCGCCTGGGCGGGATTGCGGGCGCCGGGGATCACCACGGTGACCGCGGGCTGGTCGACGATCCAGCGCAGAGCGAACTGGGCCATCGTAGCGCCGGCCGGGACCAGCGGGCGCAGCCGGCGCACGGCCTCGAGGCCGGTCGCGAAGTCGACGCCGGAGAACGTCTCGCCGACGTCGAACGCCTCGCCGTGCCGGTTGTAGTTGCGGTGGTCCTCGGCCGAGAACGTGGTGTGCTCGTCGTACTTGCCGGACAGCAGGCCGCTGGCCAGCGGCACCCGGGCGATGATGCCGACGCCCGCCGCGGCCGCGGCCGGCAGCACCCGCTCGAGCGGCTTGAGCCGGAACGCGTTGAAGATGATCTGGACGCTCGCGGTGCCCGGTCGGGCGATGGCGGCGAGGGCCTCGTCGACCTTCTCGACGCTCACGCCGTACGCCCGGATCCGCTCTTCCTGGACCAGGGTGTCGAGAGCGTCGTAGACCTCGTCGGAGGAGAACACCGGGGTGGGCGGGCAGTGCAGCTGGACCAGGTCGAGCGTGTCCACGCCGAGGTTGGCGCGGGAGCGGTCGGTCCAGGCGCGGAAGTTGTCGAGCGTGTAGTTGCCGACCTCCTGCGCCACCCGGCGGCCCATCTTGGTGGCGACGGTCAGCTGCGGTTTGTCTTTGACGAAGGAGCCGACGATCTGCTCGCTGCGGCCGTCGCCGTAGACGTCGGCGGTGTCGATGAACGTGACGCCCGCGTCGACCGCCGCCTGCAGGGTCGCGTGCGCGTCGGACTCACTGACCTCACCCCAGTCGGCGCCGAGCTGCCAGGCGCCCAGGCCGATCACGCCGACGGTGCGGCCCATCCTCGAAAAGGTGCGATTCTCCACGGCGAAACCCTACCGTCTTCTCTGCTATCTTCTTGCAAGACGTACGTACGGTTTGGAGGCTTGCTGATGTGGGATCCCGCCGTTTACCGCCGCTTCGGAGCCGAACGCTCCCGCCCGTTCTTCGATCTGACCAGCCGGATCGACGCCGCCCGCCCGCGCGCGGTGGTCGATCTCGGCTGCGGCCCGGGTGAGCTGACGCTGACGCTCGCCGAGCGCTGGCCGGACGCGCGGGTCACCGGGGTCGACTCGTCCGCCGAGATGATCGACAAGGCGGTCGCGCACGACGGCGCCGCCTGGTTCCAGGTCGGCGACGTGCGCGACTGGAAACCCGGCCCGGACGTCGACGTGCTGGTCACCAACGCCACCCTGCAGTGGGTCGACGGGCACCGCGAGCTGCTCGCCCGCTGGGCCGCCGAGCTGCCGTCCGGCGCCTGGCTCGCCATGCAGGTTCCCGGCAACTTCGACGCCCCCTCGCACCGGCTGCTGCGCGCGATGGCCGGCACCTACGGCATCGCCCACGTGACGAGGGAGGCGCCGGTCGACCATCCGACCGGATACGCGGAACTCCTTCTCGGGGCGGGCGCGCAGGTCGACGCGTGGGAAACCACCTATCTGCACCTTCTGCCGGATTCAATGGAGGAGCACCCGGTCCTGCGCTGGATGGAGGGCACGGCGTTGCGGCCCGTCAAGGCGGCCCTGGACGAGAATGCCTGGCAGAGCTTCCGCGCCGATCTGGGGCGGGAGCTGGCCGCCGCCTACCCGGCGGCACACGGCCACGTCGCGTTCCCGTTCCGGCGGATCTTCGTCGTCGCGCGGACCGCCTAGAGGAGAGGAACCACGGGTGACCGACCTGACCTCGTTCATCGCCGGGCTGCCGAAGGCCGAGCTGCACGTGCACCACGTGGGCTCGGCCTCGCCGCGCATCGTGGCCGAACTGGCCGCCCGGCACGAGGGCCGGTCGCCGGTGCCGGCCGACCCCGCCGCGCTGGCCGACTACTTCGCGTTCAGCGACTTCGCGCACTTCATCGAGGTGTACCTGACCGTCGTCGACCTGATCCGCGACGACGAGGACGTCCGGATGCTCACCTACGAGGTGGCCCGCGAACTGGCCCGTCAGCAGGTGCGGTACGCGGAGCTGACCATCACGCCGTACTCCAGCGTGAAGCGGGGCATCGCGGCGAAGGCGTTCTGCGAGGCCATCGAGGACGCCCGCCGGGGTGCCGCCGCCGACTTCGGCATCGAGCTGCGCTGGTGCTTCGACATCCCGGGTGAGGCCGGCCTGGCCGCGGCCGAGGAGACCCTGCGGGTGGCGCTCGACGAGAAGCCCGAGGGTCTGATCAGTTTCGGCCTGGGCGGGCCGGAGATCGGCGTACCGCGGCCGCAGTTCAAGCCGTACTTCGACCAGGCGCGAGCGGCCGGTCTGCACAGCGCGCCGCACGCCGGCGAGACCACCGGGCCGGACACGATCTGGTCGGCGCTGCACGACCTCGGCGCCGAGCGGATCGGGCACGGCATCTCCGCGATCCGGGACGACAAGCTGGTCGCCTACCTCGCCGAGCACCGGATCCCGCTGGAGATCAGCCCGACCTCCAACGTGCGCACCCGCGCGGTCGCGAGCATCGAGGAGCACCCGCTGCCGCTGTTCGCGGAAGCGGGCGTGCCGTTCAGCATCAACTCGGACGATCCGCCGATGTTCGGCACCACGCTCGAGGAGGAGTACGCGGTCGCGGCCCGGCTGCTCGACCTCGACGTGCGCGGCGTGGCCGGGCTGGCCACGGCCTCGGTCGAACAGAGCTTCCTCTCCCCGGCCGGGAAGAAAGCCCTGATCGCCGAGATCGACACCTACACCGCTCACAACCTCGCGTAGAGAGGTTCCTGCCAGACCGCGAGCACCACGACGATGCCGATGGTGAGGATCGCGATCCAGCGAATCAGTCGCCGTTTGTTGAACCGGGCCGGGCCCTCGTCGGGCTCGGTCTGGCGTCTTTCCAGGGTGTCGCGCATCTAGCCGTCGCCTCCGGTCAGTCGGGTACCGCTGTCCAGCTCTGGTGGCGCTGACCGTTGCCGTTCTGAAGCACCAGCACCCGGTGCGCGCCGAAGCGTTGCTCACCCACCCCCGCCACCAGGTCACCGACCGTGGTGCGCAGGGTGAAGCCGTAATCCGAGGCCTGCAGCTGCCAGCGGGCCCCGTCGTCGGTGCCGCAGTCGCCCTGGATGAGGGGATTGCCGGCGACCGGGTTGCCGTCCAGCGGCACGACGCACTTGCCGGTGGCCCGGGAGACCAGCGAGTACGAGCCGTTGCCGGCCGGCACCAGCTGCCACTGCTGCTGGGCGTTGCCGTCGGTCTCGCTCAGGGTCAGCGGCGTGCCGTTCGCGGTGCGGGCCGCGTAGAGATCGGCGGCGCCACCGGTCAGCGCGTTGGTCAGGGTGAACCAGGTGTTCTGCGCCGGCCGGGCGGCAGGAGCGGTCTCCACCGTCCCCTTTGCCGCGTACGCGCTGCCGGACTTGATCGTCACCTGGTACTTCGCGTCCGGGCGGAGACCGATCAGCCGGGCCCGGGTCGCCTTCGTGGTGGCGATCGGGGAGTCCCCGACCCACACCTCGTAGGTCGCGGTGGGCGCCGCCGCGCTCCAGGTCAGCCGCACCGAACTGCTGTCCGCGTCGCGCACCTCGACCACGGCCTGGACCGGGGCCTGAGCGACCGCGTTGGTGACCGGCTTGGCCCGGGCACGGACCGGCTCGGCGGACGGGTCGGCATTGCCCGGCTGCTGGCCGGTCTGCGCCTCGCCGGTGGCGGGCGGCGCCGGGACGGTCGGCGTGGCGCCGGCCCCCGGGTCGGCCGTGGCCGGAGCAGTCGTGGTGGCACCCGGGGCCGGGGCCGAGGCGACGTCGCTGGGGGTGGTGTCCGGTGCCGGCGCGCCGAGAGCGTCCGGGATGTCGTCACCGCCGTCGCTGCGCAGCAGGAACTCGCTGGTCGCGATGTTCCAGTTCTTCGCGAGGTAGCCGCCCGGCTTCGGGTCGGTGCTGAAGTAGTCGTCGTGACCGCAGTCGAGGCGGTTCTCGTGCTTCTTCGGGCACACGTTGCGCACCGCCTTGCCCGAGCGGTCGGGGTTGCACAGCAGGTCGTAGTCGTCCAGGCAGCCGCCGGCGCCGCTCGAGTTGGGCGTGTCGATCAGCACCGCGCCGAGCGTCTGGGTCAGCTCCCGGGCCGCCATCACCGAACTCCAGCAGCCGGCGTCGACCCGGCCGTAGGACGGTCCGCCGTTGTTGCGGTTGCCCAGGCCGGCCCGGCGGTCGGCGATGAACGTCGAGATGCCGCAGTAGACGTTGGCGTCCGCGAACATCAGGTATTTGCGGTCGTTGCGGTTGTAACCGAGCGTCTGCAGCGCCTTGACGCTGGTCGCGAACGAGGAGAGCTGGTCGGGCGCCAACTGCACCTCGGCCACGTCGACCCGGCACTGCGGAGTCGTCACGAACCGGATGTGCCGGGAGCCGCCGGTCTCACCAGCGCTCTCGTCGAAGATCTGGTCGACCCCGGCGGTCCAGGTGCGGATCGAGCCGAGGAAGTCGGTGTACCGCGACGGGGTGCCGAACTCGTGCAGGTAGAGCACCTGGATGCGCTTGCCGCTGCGGCCGTCGGCCTCGCAGGCGACCCCGTTGGAACCCATGATGAAATCGGCCTCGCCGGGCGCCGCGTCCGGCACCAGAGCCGGGGCGTCCGCGGTCAGTGCGCTGCCGCCCAGGTCGCGGGCGATCTCGGCGTCGCTCGGCACGGTGGCCGACTCCAGGGTCGGCATGACCGGCTCGGGGGCCTTCGACGTCACCGGGACGACGTCGCGGCGCACCGACAGGCCGGCCGGGGCCGGGTCGGGGCCGGCCGTGCAGGTCTGCTCGTCCAACTGGTAGGTGCCGGCGCAGATCGCGTCGGTCTTGGCGGTCTGCAGTCCCTCGTAGACCAGGCCCTGACCGGGGTCGTCCTCGGGCACCGAGGTCAGCTCGAGCTGCTGCGAGCTGCCGCCGGTCACCTCCTCGACCACGCTCGGTCCGACCACGCCGCCGATGCCGAGCACCGCGAGCCCCAGGCCGACCGGCAGCAGCCGGTGGGTCCAGGGGCGCTCCATCCGGCGATGCGCGCTCGGGGCGAGCGGCCGGCGGGTGATCGGCAAATCCTCTCCTTGCCTGGCGGGTGCGCGGTGAGAGGCGGCTATGGGGTTACCGCCTCCCACCGCGCGCTGACTCCGCCGGTTCGTTTCGCGGGGACGATTTGCGGGCTCCGAACCGGAGAGCCGGATGGGATCGGTGGGAAGACTGCCAGTCCGGCCACGCCAGCGGAACGCCTTTAATCCATTTCTAAGCAACTGTTGCACCGTCTTGCGTAATCGGGCTCACTCGGACCTGCCCGGCCTGTTCGTCCGTTCCCGGGCCATCCGGCCGACCAGTCCGAAACGGCTGGCCTGCTTGGGGACCGCGTCGGCGTCGGACAGCAGCATCACCACGCTGGCCCCGCCCATCGCGGACCGGGCGAGGCTGACCGAACCGCCGGTGGCCTGCGCCGCACGGCGGGCGATGTCGAGCCCGAGCCCGGTCGAGCCCTGGTCGCTCTGGCCACGCTGCATCGCCTTCTCCGGGTCGGGGATCCCTGGCCCCGCGTCCTCGACACGGACCGCAACCCAGCCGTCACGCCGGGAGATGCCCACCTCGAATGCGGTGCCCTGCGGTGTGTAGCGGAACACATTACCGAGGACGGCATCCAATGCGGCGGCCAGTTCGGCCCGGGCGACCGGAACCGGAATCCGCAGATGCGCACCGATGACTTTGTACTGCCTGTTCTGGTCTCCGGCCAGCGCGGACCAGAACATCATCCGTTCGCGTACGACCTCGCTGGCGTCGCACAAACCGTCCGCGACGGTCTCCGCGACCTGCGCCGCCACCGCCTTCCGAGTGGTGTTGATCAGCTCGTTCACCTCACCCTCGAGGGTCACGATCGCCTGCCGGATGCGCCGGATCCCGCGCCGCCGGTCCAGCTCGGCATCGTCGAGCATGCCGACCTGGGTGTCGTCCGGGTCGAGCGCCTCGGCGTCCAGCCGCAGCGCGGTCAGCGGGGTGCGCAGCCGGTGCGACAGGTCGGCGACGAACTCACGTTCGTTGGTGCGGGCGGTCACCAGCCGGTCGGCCATGCGGTTGAACGCGTACCCGGCCTCGGCCAGCTCGCGCGGACCGGACGGCTGGATGCGGACGCCCAGATCGCCGTCGCCGACCTTGAGAGCCGCCTGCACCAGGTTGCGGGCGGAGCTGACCGCACCTCGGGCGAGCCGGTCGACCACGAAGACCGAGCCGGCGATCAGGCCCAGCGCGATGCCGAGCAGCAGCAGCCAGTTACGGCCGGTGTGGCCGTCGAGATCGGCCGCCGGTACGAAGATCTCGACGACCGACGTCTTGCCGGCCACGGTCACCGGCTCCAGGCGTACCACCCCATCGGAGATGTCGATGGTGCGGATGTCGCCGCTGTCGGCCGTGCGTTGCACCTCGGCCGCGCTGACCCGGCCCGGCACGTTCCCGGTCGGCGGATGCACCACCGCGCCGCCCGCGGCGGTGATCGCGGCGGCGAGGCCCTTCTGATTGGTACCCGCGGCGATCGCGCCGGCCACCGTGGCGCTGTGCCGTTCGGCCGTCGCCATGACCTGGTCACGGTGGTCGGAACGCAGCTCCCAGCCGAGCGGGATGAGGAAAGCGAGGGCGGCGACCGCCGTGGTGGCCGCGGTCATCGCGGCCAGCCGGGACCTCAGTCCGGCGCCACCAACCGGAATCCGACCCCCCGCACGGTGCGCAGGTAGCGCGGCTTCGCCGCGGATTCGCCCAGTTTCCGCCTCAGCCAATAAAGGTGGACGTCGATCGTCTGGTCCTCGCCGACCGATGGCTGTCGCCATACCTCCTCCAACAGCTCACGACGGGAGACCACCCGGCCCGGGCGGGCCGCGAGGTATGCCAGCAGGTCGAATTCCTTGCGGGTCAGGGCCAGCGTCTGATCGCCCAGGCTCGCGCTGCGCTCACCGATGTCGACCCGGAGCTCGCCGACCTCGTGCACGGCCGGCTGCGCGGTGCGGCTGGCCCGGCCCACCCGGCGCAGCACCGTGGCGATGCGCGCATCGAGGTGGGCGCCGGTGAACGGCTTGACCATGTAGTCGTCGGCGCCGGCCCGCAGCAACCGGACCACCGTCTGCTCGTCGTCACGCGCGGTGGCGATGATGATCGGGACGTCGGTGATGCCGCGCAGCATGCGCAGCGCGTCCGAACCGTCCAGATCGGGCAGTCCGAGGTCGAGCACCACCAGGTCGGGCGTTTCGGCGGCGACCCGGCGCAACGCGTCCAGCGCGGTGCCCACGGCGTGCACGGCGTGGCCCCGATCGGTCAAGGATCGGAGCATCGCGCCACGCACGACGTGATCGTCCTCGACGAGCAACACCGTGGCCATGCGAAGACCGTAGCGCCAAGCGCGGGTGGCGCCTAACCCGTGATTGAGGGACACCTT
The DNA here is from genome assembly GCF_018332695.1 of Paractinoplanes toevensis. Classification (GTDB taxonomy): domain Bacteria; phylum Actinomycetota; class Actinomycetes; order Mycobacteriales; family Micromonosporaceae; genus Actinoplanes; species Actinoplanes toevensis. Next base: position 3,474 of record NZ_BOQN01000024.1, on the reverse strand, counting down.
TCGATCACTCAGCGTGTTCGAATACCATCCGATGTGCCGATGTCGTTCACTTTGTTTCCCGGTACAAGGCTGGCTCTCGCGCTGGAGAGCCTGGCCGGTCTGAGCGTGGGCGACGCGCTCGGCAGTGCCGGGGGGCCGTCGCCGTCTTCCGACATTTCCGATCTGCCGCTCGGGCCGTGGGAGTGGACCGACGACACCGAGGAAGCGTGCTGCCTGGTCGCCGTGCTCGCCGACCGTGAGTTCGATCGCGATGCGTTCGCCGAACTGCTCGGCCGCCACCACGATCCCGGCCGGGGCTACGGCCGGGGTGCGTTGATCGTGCTGGGCGAGATCCGCGACGGGCTACCCTGGCCGATCGCGTCGGCCGCCGCCTTCGACGGGCAGGGCTCGGCGGGAAACGGCGCCGCGATGCGGGCCGCACCGCTCGGCGCCTGGCATGCCGACTCCCTCGTGCACGCGGCCGCGCAGGGTGCGCGGGCCGCCGAGGTCACGCATGCGCATGCCGACGGCATCGCCGGGGGAGTGGCCGTGAGCGTGGCGGCGGCCGCGGCGGCCGCCGGGCGGCTCGACGGCGACCGGCCGGACCTGATCCGGATCGTGGCCGCACACAGCCCCGACGGCCGCGTGCGGGACGGCCTGCTGGCCGCGGCCCGGCTGGCCGGCGCGGCTCCGCGCGGCGAACGCCACGCGCCCGGCGTGCGGCGCGCGGCGGTGGCACAGGCCGCTCGCGAGCTGGGCAACGGCGTCCGGGCCATGGCGGCCGACACCGTGCCGTTCGCGATCTGGGTGGCCGACCGCTTCCTCGACGACTATCCGGCCGCGATCGGCGCGTGCATCGACGCGGGCGGTGACGTGGACACCACCTGCGCGATCGCGGGCGGCATCGTGGCCGCGTACACCGGTCTGGACGGCATTCCGCCGGCCTGGCTCTCGGCCCGGGAACCGCTGCCGGGTTGGCTGGCCGCGGCGACAGCCGCGGGCGAAGGACCGTAGTCTGCTCAACGTGACGGAGCAGCAAGTCGAGACCGGCGAACCGGACGGGCTGGAGCGGCTGTGGACCCCGCACCGGATGACCTACATCACCGGCGAGGACCGGCCCGACGGCTGCGCCTTCTGCCTGGCGCCCGGCCTGCCCGAGGCGGAGAGCCTGGTGGTGGCGCGCGGCGAGCTCGTCTACGCGGTGCTCAACCTCTATCCGTACAACCCGGGGCACGTGCTCATCTGCCCTTACCGGCACGTGGCCGACTACACCGAGCTCACCGAACCCGAGACGGTGGAGGTGGCCGCCTTCACCCGGACGGCGATGCGGGTCATCCGGTCGGTGAGCAGCCCGCACGGCTTCAACCTGGGGATGAACCAGGGCTCGGTGGCCGGCGCCGGCATCGCCGCGCACCTGCACCAGCACGTGGTGCCGCGGTGGGGCGGCGACGGCAACTTCATGCCGGTGATCGGCCGCACCAAGGTGCTGCCTCAGCTGCTGGCCGACACCCGGCTCATGTTCGCGAAGGCGTGGCCAGTGCCCTGATCCCGGCCACGATCTCCTCCGGGGTGGGCGCGGTCGCCGGGTCGGTCAGCCACTGGGTCAGCACCCCGGACATCAGTGCCATCTGCACCGAGCCGACCGTGCGCACCGTCCGGCCGTCGAGCTGATCCTCCGGCGTGCCGGTGATCAGTGCGGCCATGCCCCGCCGCCCCTGCTCGATGCCGCCGGCGAGCTGCCCCCGCAGCTGCGGGTTGTGCTCGGCCTGGAACATCACCTCGAAGCTGGCCAGCCACAGCGGGCGATGCGCGGTGATCGAGCCGATGATCCGGCGCCAGACGCCGACCATCGGGTCCTCCCCGTCGACGGCCGGGCCGGTGAGCGCGGTGAACACGGCGTCGCCCCACTCCTCCATGGCGCTCAGCATCGCGGTGGTCATCAAGGCCTCGGTGGAGCCGTAGTGGTAGCCGATCGAGCCGAGGTTGGTGCCGGACAGCGCCACGATGTCGCGCGCGGTCGTCCGGGCGTAGCCCTTCTCATACAGCGCCCGCTTGGCCCCGGCCAGCAGATTCTCCTTGTGCCCCACAATCGCGATCCTAACTTCTATACAAACGTATAAGACGTTTGTATAGTACTCCCATGACGACCTCACGGGTACTCATCTCCGGAGCCGGCGTTGCCGGTCCCGCCCTGGCGCTGGGCCTGCGCCGCCGCGGCTTCGACGTCACCATCGTGGAGCGGGCGCCGGCCCTGCGCGTCGGCGGCTACAAGGTGGACGTGCGCGGTGCGGGCACCGAGGTGCTCAAGCGGCTCGGTGTCTACGACGCCTGCCGCGCCCTCGACTGCGGCATGAAGCAGATCACCTACGTGAAGAAGGACGGCCGGCCGATCGCCGCCCTCCCGGCCAGCCTGCTGATGGGCCGGCGCGGCGACGACATCGAGCTCATGCGCGGCGACATCGGCCAGGTGCTGTATGACGAGACCGCCGCCGACGTGGAATACGTGTTCGGCGACTCGATCACCGGCCTGACCGACGGTCCCGAGGGGGTCGACGTGGCGTTCGAGCGGGGGGCGCCACGCCGATTCGACTACGTGGTCGGGGCCGACGGCCTGCACTCCAACACCCGGCGACTGGCGTTCGGCGAGGTCGAGCCGGTCCACCTGGGCGCGTACATCTCGATCTTCGAGGCCCCCAACCACCTCGGCATCGACCGCGAGGAGTTCATGTACTTCCGCCCCGGGCGCCTGGCCTTCGCGTACGCCATGGGCCCGGACCAGCCCGCCAAGGTCGGCCTGACCTTCGCGTCCCCGCCGCTGGACTATGACCGCCGTGCCGTCGTTGCCCAGAAGGCGCTGGTCAAGGAGGCCTTCAGCGGCCTCGGCTGGGAGACCGACAGGTTCCTGGAGTCGATCGACGCGGCCGGCGACTTCTACTTCGACTCACTGAGCCAGGTTCACCTGAAGGGCTGGTCGTCGGGCCGGGTGGTCCTGCTGGGCGACGCCGCGCACTGCCCGTCCCCGTCCTCCGGGCAGGGGACAAGCCTGGCCTTGGTGGGGGCCTATGTCCTGGCCGAAACTCTGGGCAAGCCAGGCGGCTTCGACGAGTACGAAGCGACGTTGCGTCCGTATGTGGAGAAGAACATGGAGTTCGGCCGGAAGATGGCTAAGGACATGGTGCCGGGTGGGCGTCTGGCGATCGCGTTCCGTAGTTATGGCATGCGCACCCTGAAGTATCACCCGCGCAAGGAGCAGGTGATCGACAAGGTTCTGGCCCCGATGCACGAGGCTGCTAATGCGATCGTCCTTTAGGCCGGGGGGTTAAGACCGCGGGGCTCCGCCCCACACCCCGGCCGGGCGCTCGGAGATCGGCCTGCCGGTTGGCTTCCGGTTGGGCGCGGGGCTGGTCTCAACCAACCCCAAAACCAGAAACCCGTCGTCGCCCCACGCCCGGCAACTGGCCCAAGGCATAAACGCGCAAGCTTTTAAAGCTGTTG
>NZ_BOQN01000023.1 GCF_018332695.1 Paractinoplanes toevensis | reverse complement strand
GTGACCGGGTCCAGGCCGGTGTCGATTATCCGCAGCCGCTCGATGCCCATCGCCTCGGCGGCGGCCTCCAGGAACGGGCGCGGGGCCAGGGCCCGCGGTTCGCCGCCGGCATCCGGCTTCACGGTGTACGCGCGGAGCGTGTCGGCGATGTTCGGGTACATCACCACCGCGTCGATGTCGACCATCGTGCACACGGTGTCGAGGTGCATGGTGGCCCGCTCCTGGGCGATCGGCACCACCAGGATGGTGTGCGCGAGCCCGGCCGCGAAAACCCGCCGGGGCGAGGTAGAGCACCTCCACGCCGCGATCGCGCAGCGCGTCAGCGAAGCGATCGTGCTCCTCCTGCGCCCGGCCGACCCACGGGATACCGTCGAAGAGCAGCGAGTCGTTGTTCCGCGGAGTCAGCCGGGCGAGCTCGGCTCCGGGCCGATGGAGCAGGACCGTACGCAGCGGGCTGACCTCACTGTCGACGTAGTTCACCCCGGTACTCCTCGCGTTCGTCCGATGACGTTCTGACTAGATCATGAGACATCGAGGCACGTGAATGCAGCCGAGGCTAACGTTGTCCAGAGCAACCACCAGATGAGCAAGCGAGGGTGCGTCGCACCATCTGAAAGAGTTGTCAAGAGTGAATGCGGCATTCATCCCCACTCACTCGTCTCTCTTTCACCCCCATGTCTTGCTTCCGTGTGGGGTCGTACACATACGGTAGTGAAAGAGAGAGAGACGCAGAACGTGAGCCACGTTCACGCCAGAGAGGTCGGACTGAGCATGCCGAGCCTCTGGTAAGCCGCCACAAACGAACGGCACCCGTCTGTCACACGGATGCCGCTCTTGATCCCTCAACCGAACTGGCAGTCCAAGGAGGTATCACCTTGACCGTAACAAGAACACCCATCCTGCACAACGAGTCAGCGCAGCCTCTACTCATGGTTAATTTCGCCAGCGGTGACGCCCGGTGGAGGAGGACTGGATTCTCGGTTGCCGTCGCCAGATGTGCCCGGATGCATGGATGGCACTCCGTAGGATTCCTCGCGTTCGGCGTGCTGCTTGTCGCGGGGCGACACGGGCCTGCTGAGGAGGTCGCGTGTCGCCTCTAGAGCCGACGGAGGAAACTCAACGCATCGAGCCTCGAGATGAGCGACCAGACAATCGGGACAATCTGGCTCTTGCGCTTGTCGCGCTCGCAGCGCTATGCGTCGTGGCCCTCGTCGTTCTCGGAATCGCAGGAGCTCCGGCGCCCGCGATCGTAGCGGCGGTCGGAGGAATAGCGGCGGCGAGTGTTGCCGCCTTGGCGAGATACATGACCAACAGCTGACCAAGCAGACGTATGCCTTACTGCCCTGCGCTCCTACAACCCCTTGGATGGCGCAGAGCAGTGAGGCATCCGCAAACTCGATTCTCTGCCGTGACGGCGAGGCGTACCGGACCTGGCCATCGATCCAGCATCCTCGATGCCTGGACCCGGCGCGTCGCCTCCCGCAAATGCGGCCGCCGGCACTACGGCCACGAGGTTCTCACCGAGCCGGACGATCTCAGTCCGCTGTTGCGCGCACCCACCGACATCGCCGCCTGGGAGCAACTGCATGACGTTTTGCGGCTGCTCGCCACCCTTCCCTTGCGGCAAGCGAGGGCCGGGAGCGGCAATCGTGCGGCCGTCGGGGCCGGCCGGTGTGCGCGTCGGGCCGCGGACATGGTGGCCGGTTGGTGCGGGCCAGGGATCCGAGATCGGCGGGCGGCGTGCAGGGCCGGCAGCAGTGACGCGGGTAGAGCAGCCACACGACGGTGATCGGCCAGCCGGTCACCTGCCCCGCCGCGCCGGCGGGCAGAAGGGCAGCAAGTTTGAGATAGACCTTGGTTTCGTCGGGCACCCGGTCCAGCGTCCGGTCTTTCGGTTCAGACCGGTGAGGCAAGGTGGCTACGGGGCAGCAGCCTGCACGCTCGGCGAGGCCCGGTCGTTGATCAGGCGTGCGCAAACACCGCAGGCACAAGGGCCGAGCCACGAGGTTGCCGATACCGGCCGCGTCGCGGAACACCACCGTCGAACGGCCGGATCGCCTGGCGGTTATCCGCTGGTCACGAATACGGCGAGCAGAGTGCCGGTGATCAAAAAAGGCCCGAGCGGGATCAGGGATTCCCGGCCGACGCGCCGGGCGGCGAGGAGCGCCCCGGCGAAGGCTGCGGACAGCAGCCATGACAGCGCCGCGCCCAGCACGACCGTACCCCAGCCTTGGGGTCCGAGCAGCAGTCCGCAGAGCGCGGCGAGGCGAACGTCGCCCATGCCGAGCTGTCCTGAGCTGAGTACGGCCAGGACGAGGTGGGCAAGTCCCAGCGATGCGGCAGCGATGCCTGCGGCGACAGCGAGCCCCGGCCGGGCGCTCACCAGGGCGGCGGTGGCGATCAACGACCCGGATCCCGTTGCGGCCCCGCCGACGATCGTGGTCGGTAGCCGGCGCACGCGCAGGTCGATGGCCGCTAGCCAGATGCCGGCGCAGGCGAAGACGAGCCATGCAGCAAGCAGAAGGCTGTCCGCGAGGCTGGAATGGGGCAGCCGCCAGGCGAGCATCGCGAACACAATGGCCGCAACCGGGACGTACCGCCACGGCGCCGTGGTCAGCGGCGTCCCGCAGGACTTGCAGGCGCCATGCCCGACCCAACCCCGAAGCCGAGCCGGCAGAGATTCCTGGCAGTGCGGGCAACCGACCACTGCGGCGCTGCCAGTCGGCGCGGACAGCCGATAGACCGGCAGCGGCAGGAGCGCACCGATACCGGCGCCGAGCGCGGCGATCCCGACGGTCGCGACGACGTTCACCGGCGCGATAGTAGCCCGGCTGCTGGCACACTCTCACCGCCATTAGCAGCACCATGTCTGTACGAGGTGACCAGCGCGATCGCCGACCCCAGCAGCAAGTCCAAGGCGGCAACACCTCGCTGGGCGGCGCGGGAGCTATCTGGCTTGGACGACGCCGATCCGTGAGGCGAATTCGCGTAGGCCGGGCAGGCTGTGGCTTGGTGTTGCTGGACAGCAGCTACTGGGTGAGCTGTCAGGCCCGCGCGGCCGGTACTGGGCTTCCTCGGGTACGTCACGCTCGGGGGCGCGGAGCGCGTTGAAGGCGCCGGACAGCGCCAGTGGTCCGGCCCGAGTGTTCCAACGCTGCGGAGGACGGCCCACCGCGACAACTGTGAGCAGCCACGAGAGCGTGTTGGGAAAGCCGCGCGCCCTACCGGAGACGGCTCGGGTAACCTTGTGGCGCGCGGGCCGCTAGCTCAATGGCAGAGCTGTGGACTTTTAATCCATAGGTTCGGGGTTCGAGTCCCCGGCGGCCCACAAAAAGTTTGTCTGACCTGCAAATATAGATATGTATTCAAGTGACACTAGTCGATATGATGGGTGTGTTCGTTGCGCCTTGACGGCGAAGGATCCCGCCGACGAGTGAGCGGTGACGGTCTGCGGCGAAGCCGTCCACGACCGTCAAGGCGGCAACCTCGCCCCCGCGCTGTGACCCAAGTCGCCGAGTAAGCGCCGAGTTCGGCGCTTGGCGGTGAACGAGGCTGAAGTGCCACGGTGCTCGGTCTCGACCGGGTCGAGGCTGCTGGCGGCGGCACGGGCGGGTGCCTCGGCCCGGTTCTTGCACGGCGGTTGCGCCGGCCGGGGACACGGTGCCGTGTACCTGCCAGTGCTCAGCGGGGCAGAAGCGGCCTTACCCCGGCGGTTCGCGGTGGTGGCCCCCCCGGGCGGCGACGCGTATCTCTGCACTGTCCCCGCTGGCTTGTCGCATCGGCTGCCGCTGCCATCGAGGCCTCGGAGACAGGGCTGCTCATGGGGCAGCCGGGCCGTCCGATCCCCGGCGAAGAGGAACCTGACGCCAGGCCGTCGCAGGCGGCCCGTGCGGCCCGCACGTGGCGACGCCTGGGCCGAGAACCCCCGACGGTCCCGGTGGCCCGCCCACGGCCGAACGCGGCCGTCGTGCCGTGCGGGTGGCGCGGTTCAGCTTCCGGTGAACGCGGCGGTGACCGCGTCGCGGCGTGTGGTCCACCAGCCCAGCACGGCCGACGCCGAGGTGAACAGGTAGTCGCAGGACGTGTCGGTGTTGTCGTAGTGCAGCCGTAGCTGCCACAGGTCGTTGCTGACGCGTTCCCACCACAGTCGGTGGACCGCATCGGCCAGGTCGGAGGCGGCGACGGGGCGGCCTTGGCGGTAGCCGGCGCTGAACGCGGCGATGCGGTCGAGGTCCAGTCCGCGCTCGTCGCCGTAGCCGAACAGCAGTGTCGCCGAACGGGCGATCTCCAGCCCGAGGGGCCGGACGTCGAGGCGGTCCCAGTCGAGCACGGCCGACACGGATCCCCCGTTCCATAAGAGATTTAAGTACTGAAAGTCGCCGTGCGTGTATCCGCACGGCTCGACTGGTATCCCTGCGGTGGGGCGGAGATCGGCCGTCTGCTCGAGCAGATGGCGGCGGCGGTGCAGTTGCGCCTCGGCGTAGCGGTCGAAGTCGTCGCGTCCAGGCAGCTGGGCAATCAGATCCAGGTATCGGTTGATTTTCGTGTGGGCGGTCGCCAGGTCGGTCACCGGAGCCACGAGGCGGTGCGGAGCCGGCGCCATGATCTCGGCGAGAGCGGTGTGCAGGCGGGCCAGCAGCTCGCCCAGCGCGGCGGCTTCGTGAATGGTCAGGGTCAGGCCGTGGCGGTGGGCGCCGTTGACCCAGGGCTGGACCGCGTAGACCGCGCCGTCGACGGTCACCACGCTGTCGTCGCCGGCGGTGGCCGGTGCCGGTACGGGCAGGCCGAGGCGGGCCAGCGCCGTGGTGGCGCGGTGCTGGCGGCGGGCCGCAGTGGCATCGACGTCGAGAACTTGCTTGACCGCCCACTCGCCGAGCGTCGTGGTGACTCGCCAGTTGCGGTTCATGAGACCTTCGGTGACCACGTCGACGCGGACGACCGGGCCGATCCGGAAGGCGTCGACCACCTGATGCAAGGTGCTCGGGCTTAGCGTCAGCGCGCCGGCGGCGTGGGTGGGGTGGGACCGCATCGCCAACTCATACCAGCCGCGCCGGCACACGACCGCGAGCCACACCGCGATCCGGTGCGGTCGTAGGGCTGCCGTTCGCGGCGCGCCCCCGTGGGCGGACGTCGAGGATCAAGGGTCCGCGGAACCCATCGAGAACAGGACGCAGTCCACGCCCATTCGTTCGTAGGCGGCCAAGAGCTCGGGGAAGTCACAGGGCGCCGCCGAACCGGAATCCGTCGTCGTCAAACGCGGAGCCGCGGAGCGGGCCGCAGGTGACGGGGCTCTGTGTGGCGGCGAGGTGGATGCTGTCGGCCATGGTGGTGTGTCGACCGGATCCGGAGTCGCCTCCGTGCTACCCGCCGATGGGGTGGTCTCGAGGGGTAACCGGTCGAGGGGCCGTTCGTGTCCTTTGCCATCGGAGTATGTCCGCGTGCCAGCGAGCTCTGTCCCGCCGAGGGTTTGTGTCACCGAAGTATGTCCCGCCGACGGCGCCCTGATCCGCAGCCGTGGCGTGATGCCGATCGAGCTGCTCGAACGAAAAGCCCGGGAGTTCGGTTCCGCACTTCGTACCGTTCGCTGAAGTTTTCGCAGGTCACGGCTACTGCGCCCGCGACGTTGAGCTGATGTTCGTGAATGCTAAACGCCACCCGGCGACGCGGCTGACGGCAGGCGACGGTCCGGCTGCAGTCGTTCACCGGCGCCGGGCTACGCCCATCGCGGTGATCACACAGATAGTGCCCGCGCTGCTGCGCACCCGGCGATTCCTGCTTCACGGTCGCGGGCTCGCGGACGCTCGGTGTTGACTAATCGGCGATGATGGATGGATCGAGGCTCGTCGGCGACGCGTCCGGACGCCGACTGCCGAGTCGAGCGAGTGACCGGGGAGTATCCATGAACGTCGCGGTCCTGCTGTTCTACTGCAACGACAATCCGCGGGAGACCGGGTTCACGCGCGACTGGGCGGAGAAGGCAGTCCACGTCACCGGTGAATACCTGGCCGCGCAGTCGGCCGGCCGGGTCACTGTGACGTGGCAGGTGTTCGAGTGGGTCGAGCTGGACATGACGGCCGCCCAGTGGATCGCGTTGAGCGCGCAGGGCATCACGTCCGTCCTGCCCGTCGTCCAGGCGCAACTCGGCGACGCTGTCGACTTGGACGGCTTCGACCACTACCTCGTCGGCATCGATGTGCCGGGCGCCGGCGGCGGGACCACACCGGGCAACTACACCTATCTCGCGGCACAGAACTTCTCGCCCTCATTCATCGGACACGAGTTCGGGCATGTCTTCGGCGCGGACGATGCGTTCGGCGAGACGACCGCCGGCCCGGTCCGATACCAGAATCGCTTCTGCATCATGGGCTCCGCCGGGTGGCCGGCGACGTTCAGCGAACCGACACTCATCGCCGAACACCAATCCGGTCTGGACCACGCCGGGCCCAACATGTGTGCCCCCACTCTGATGGCGACCGGATGGCTCGACGGCGCCCGGCACGGACTGACACTGGATCTGACCGGCACCGACCTGACGTACCACGGTGGCCGCGTCGAGACCTTGTCCGCGTTGGCCGGAGCCCCGCCTCCTGGCCTTCTCTGGACGAGGCCACCGCTGGTCATCCGCTACGACGACCTGCTCGTCGAGTACCGCGTCCCCGCGGCCGACGGCTGGGACCGCGGCCTGCCCCATCCCGGCACCGATGCGATCGGCTGGGTCGTCGTGCACCGCTCCGCGCCGGGCGGCTCGATGGTGGCCGATTACGTCACATCGGTCGGCGCGGCGCCCGGCGCCACCATGGTGCTGGGCCGGGAGGACCCCCTCGACATACTCCATCCCGGTCCACTCACCGTCACCGTGCTCAAACCGAATCCGGATGAGAGTTCCGTCCGGCTGGTGTTCTCCCGCCACGCCGCCCACGTGCCCGGGCAAGCCGGACGCACCTTCGGTGGGGTCACTGTCGACGCAGGTGGCTGGCTCTGGACGCCCACCGGGCTCCATCGGGTGCCCCCGCATTCGCCGCTGCTCACGGTGCTCAAACTCGTCGGCGCGGTGCAAGGCCTGCACACACTCTCCAGTCACGCCTCGGCCGACGAACTCGACGCCATTCGCCAGCAAACGGCGCGGGTGCTGCACGCTTTGCAGTTGAGCGTTGCCCGGCTGGAGACCGAGGTCCCTCGTTCTCCGATCGACCAGATACAGGACGAGCTCACCGTCCTCGACGACGCGGTGCGACGCCTCGACGACAGCCGCGACGAACCCGGCTCCGCCGTCGAGTTCCTGGACGCCGGCCGCCGCAGCCTCGCCCGGCTGCGGCACCTGGCCAACGACGCCGCCGAGGCCGAACGCCGCGATTAGGGCCTGTATCAAACTGGGGGCCGGAGCGAGGCGAGGTCCAGGTGTCGTCTCCGACTTCGACACAGATCAGAGGTGTTCCACGCCTTGATCGCGGCGACAGACAGACTTGAGTGGCAGAAACTCTCAGCGGGACGAAGTTCGCTGGCACGCGGACATACTCCGATGGCAAAGGACAGTTCGGGGAGAACGGGCCCTCCTCCCGATGCTGGCTCTGCCCGCGACTATCGACACCAGCGGTTCGTGAGTTTTGACTCCGTTGATCGGCTCGTCATGTGATCAATCTCCGCGAGTTTTGAACGCACTTTCGTCGCCTGCTGGAGCCTGGTCGTTGCCGGCCGGGCGTTCTATACCGGATTGTTCCGACCTCCGGGCAGGACACCACAGTTGGGGCAAGCCATCCGCGGGCGGCGATCGTGGCTGCCACAGACCATGCAGCGAGCAACCGGATCGGTTCCAGCGGCGCACGCCTCAAGTACCCGGCCCACGACGACAGGCAGCGACTCGGCCGGAAACCTCTGCGGTTCGGGGCAGTAGGCGATGGCGTGGCAGCCCCAGGAATCCCATGGATGCAATGTCGCCGGCACCCGTTGACCGTCTCGCTTCTGACGACGCCGAAGCGCGGCGAAGGCCGCTGCCTGCGGTGGCACCAGAGCGCGGGCAGCCTCTAGCTCTTCAAGAGCAAGAACCAAGGACGCCGGATCTTCCTCGATGCGGTCGGGGATGCAATGAGTGGCTGCGAGGCTGTTCCAGGTGGCCCGGAAGCCGAAGGGAGCGAAATGGTCGAGGCAGTTCCGGAGCCGCACCCTGCGCACCCGAGGGTCCAGGCTTTGATCGCGCACCCGGCGGGCGGTCGCAGGAAAGCTCGTCACCTCAGGATGATCACACAGCCCACATCTAGCGAGTTCAACCTAAGCAGCCGCAGGGCACTCGGTGTCGAAACTCGCGGACACGAAATCTAGCGACGATCTTGCGGTGCCGAATCCGACGTTCAACTGGTGTCCGGAGTCGCCGACACAACCACGATGCCGACCGTGACGTCTCGCCGGTCAGGCCGCCCGGGGCCGTCGGCGGCGGGGAACCAGCGCGGCGGCGGCTTCGGCCTTTTCGCGTTCGCTTTCGAGTTCGACGATGACGCTGGTGTAGGTGTTGCTGGTGATGGTGATGGTGGAGTGCCCGAGCAGTTCCTTGACGTCGGTGAGGTCAGCGCCGGAGGCCTTCAGGAACGTGGCGGCGCAGTGGCGCAGGTCGTGCAGGCGGATCGGGGGGAGCCCGGCGTCGCGCACGAGCCGGTCGAAGGCCTTCGTGACGGCGTCCGGGTGCCATTTCTCGCCGTTGGGTTGGACGAAGAAGAATCCGGTGTTGGGCCACTTGCTGCCGCAGACCAGTTGCCAGCGGGCCCGGCGGGCGAGGTAGGCGCGCCACGCGGCGACGGTGAAGCTGTCCAGGGCGAAGGTCCTGTTGCCGGACTCGGATTTGACCTTCTTGTCGACCGGGTCGTATCCGTCGGTGGTGCGCTGCAGGTCGACTGTCGCGAGGGCGTCGTCGAGGTCGACGGTGGTGTCGCGCAGGCCGAGTGCCTCGCCGCGGCGCATTCCGCGGTGCATGATGCCCACGAACACCGGGTAGAGGCCGATGTCGTGGTCCTGGGCGTAGTCCAGGAACTCTCCGGCCTGTTCGGGGGTCCACACCATGACGGGGCTGGGCTTCTTCCCGGTCTCGTGCCACCGCGCCACGGCCTTGGCGGTCCATACCCGGGGTTTGTGTTGGGTGGCGGACGGTAGTTCGACGTGCTTGGCGGGGTTGAAGTCGATCAGCCGGTTGTTGGTCCGGGCCATCGCGTCGTTGAGCGCTTTGCGCAGCGTGGCGCGGATGCGCTGCATGGTCGTGGGGCCGGTTGTCCGCATGCCCCGGACGGTGGCGCGGATCTGCGGGTCCGCGCTTTGTCGGGCGATCTCGATGGCGGTGTTGAAATCGGTGATCGCGGTGAACATCGCCGCGATGTGCTCGACTCGCAGCTTCACCAGCGGGATTGCGCCCAGGTGCGGAATGAGGTGCACGCGGATGTGGCAGCCGTAGGCGCGTTTGGTGCCGGGCTCGATGCTGCGCCGGGACTCCAGCCATTGGGGCAGGTACTCGCCGAGGGTCATGTCGGCGGTGGCCGGTAGGCCTGCGTTGACCCGCTTGGCGATGGTGTCGCGGTCGGGCAGCGGGGCTCCGGCCTTGACCTGCTGGAGCAGGTCGGCGATCTCGGTCGCCAGCGCGGTGTCGTCGCCGGCGAGTGCCAGCAGGGCGATGGCCTGGCTGCGGTCGTTGGCGGCGTCGTCACGGCCGTCGAAGGTGTAGCGGCGCAGCGGCGACCGGCGAGAGCCGTCGGCCCGTTTCGGTAGTTCGAGTTGGTATCCCCACTTGCCGTGATGCGAGTTCCAGGTCCCGCCGGCCCGGCGCAGCTGGGGGCAGCGCCTGCCCAGTTTCTTACCGGCGGTGTCGCGGCAAGTGCAGATCTTTAGGAGGGATCCTTCAGCCATGCGGGTGTAGCTCCTTCAGGGGGTTATGGGGCAGCCGGAAGCTGCGGATTTCACATAGGTGATCGACGCGTGCCTTCGCGAACAGATCAAGTCGCCGACGGCGGCGGGTCGGCCGGTGGTGCGTCGCCGGCGGACAGGCGCAGGGCTTGCAGGATCGCCGCGACCGGTACGCGGTAGCGGGTGCCGAACCGCAGCACGGGGACCGGGAACTGGCCGCGTTTGGCAAGGTCGTAGGCGGCGGCGCGGGACACTCCGAAGATTCGCGCCGCGGTGGCGATGTCCGTGTGCAGGCCAAGGGCGTGGATCCGCTCGGGGGTCCAGGTCGTGTCGTCGGCGGGCTGACCGCAGACGTGCGGGTGCCGGCCGTGGTTGGGGATGGTCATGGCAAGGCGGTCCTTCCAGGACGTGGGGTGATGAGGAGAAGCCGGGAAGCAGTCGGCCCGTTCGAGGGGATGCCGTCGGCGGTGACCTCCGCGCGCTGCCGCCCGAACCCGGTACCGCAGTCCTCCCGTGCGGCCAGGAACCCGCCCGGACGTGGCGCGCCGCCGGGCTGGTTGACCTGGTCGAGCCAGGACAGCAGTTCGGGCAGCTTGCGGCGGGGCCTAAGACCACACGGGGGCGTCGGCCCCGTGGCAGCCGATCGCGGCAAGGTGACGCGGCTTCGGCGGGCATAAGTCGTATGCGGCGCCGCTTCAGATGGCGGATACGCCGCCGCCGATCCGTGTGGACCGGCAGGAGGGGTCTGGGCACAGCGGCTTGTCGTCGGCACTTGCCCTGGGCGACGAGGTGAGGGTTCACGTGTCCGCGCCGGAAACGGTTCGGCGCGAGCCACGCGGCTCAGTGGTTTGAGTGCCAGTCGCCCGGTGTGACGGTCTCCCGCGCGACTGTCTGAAGCCAGTCCGGTAGATGGGGCAGGTTGCGGCTAGGTCCGTAGGTCAGATAAGTGCCGTCCACCGAGTGGCAGCCGATGCTGTCGGCGTACCGAAGTCGGCGAAGGCTGTTCACTCTCCCCATGTGGGTGCGGACGCCGTGCGCGTGGGCTGCGGCCACCAGGTCCGCTGCGGCGGCTCCGAGCTTCCAACCGGTGGTGCCGCCCAGGAACAGCACGTCGATCTCCGGGAAGTGGATCGCCGCGGCGGTCATGCCGTCCTGAGCCACGAGCGCAGCGCGGTATCCGGCGGCGCGGATGCGGGACAGCATCGGCAGTGACCTGGACAGGGTGGCTGCACTGTCCGCGACGACGTCGGGGGCGGTGGCGAACGCACACCGCCCCCGGTGCTCGCGGCGGCGGCAAAGCCATTGCAGGTAAGCGGTGTCACCGGGGTAGCGGCCGGTGAAGGCGCTGTTGTCGGCGATCCAGTCTACGGCCGGTTCGACCCGGTTCCCGGCCGCGGGGGTGGCGATCATTCCGAGCAGCCCGCGCTGCATAGCCTCACGGACGCGGGGGCCAGAGGCGGTGGCGTAGTAGCGCACGAGAGACCAGCACGGGGAGGACGACCGCGGCGGTGGCGGTGGTCTTGGCGAACAGTTGCCCGGGTAGCGCCGCGGTGACGGCGAACCCGGCCAGCGTAAGGAAGACGAGGCTGTCGACGGTGGCGCCGACGGTATTGGAGGCGAGCACGGCCCGAGCCCAGCCGTGACGGCGCAGCGGGGTGTACACGGTTAGGTCGGCCAGTTCGGAGACGGCGAACGCGACACCGGAGGCGAGGGCGAGCTGCGGGCCGGCTGTCCCGGCGGAGGCGAGCGCCGCGGCGAGGATCGCCGCGTACACCGTGGCGCGGCCCCAGAGATCGTGCAGGAGATCCCGCAGGGTCAGGATGAGTCCGGCGGCCCAGGTGCCCGCGGTGGCGGTGAGACCGAAGCCGACGTCGATCAGGCCATAGCGGGCGGTGAGAGTGTTCGCGGCGACGGCCGTGGTGATGAACGCCGTCACCACCGCCATCTGCGCCAGGCTGCGCGATCGAGAGTTTGATCTCGTTATGTGGTGTCGCGCAACGCGTCGAACTGCCCGATGGCGGGTCTGCGCGAACCCGTTCGTCCGCGGTGTGCGGTTCTGACCGGCAGTTGGTGTCGGGTCGGGGATCAGGGATGGCGTGGTCATGAACGTCCGTTCCTTCGACAAGAGGACATCGGCGCCGACGCCCGAGAGGCGCAGCGACGGTGAAAGGTGCCCCGGCAGGGACGGCGTCGCCGTTCCCTGCCGGGGCGTGGGTTCAGGGCTCAGGTGTCGGGGGCTTGCCAGCGCAGCCGGGCGATGTGCTCGACACCGTGGTCGGTGCGCGGCCGGCTGGGACGAGACCAGCCGGGTGCTGGCGGCCGGGCGGCGACCATGCCCCCCCCCCGCTGCGCCTCCTGCGCCTGCGCTCAGCAACTGCGTCTCATGCTCGGCGAGGCCAACGGCGTAGTGCGCGCTGACCTCGAGCCCGTCTTCGCGGCGCTGCACCGACAGCCGCCACATACGGTGCTGGCCTGGCTGCGCGGCCGTGGCGCCCGCGCGCTGATGGCCGCCATCGGCCACGGCAAAGGCCCGGTCACCCACGAGACTCTGGATCAGCTCGCGGCGCCCGCCCGTACCGTCGCGCACTTGCGCGGCCTCCTGGTCAGCGTCGGAACGCTGCCTCAGCGGGACGACTACCTCGCCCCACTCGAACAGTGGACGGCCAGAGCGACCGCCCGTATCGCAGATCCGAACGAGCGCGCCATCGTCCGCCAGTTCGCGACATGGCACCACCTGCGACGGTTGCGACGCCTCAGTCAACAAACCGGCACGACGACATATACGCAGGTCGGGGCCGTCCGACGGGACGTGAAGGCCGCGATCTCCCTGCTGGCCTGGCTCCGCGGAGCCGGCTCCTGTCTCGCGGACTGTCGCCAGGCAGACCTCGACGAATGGCTCGCTGACGGCTCCGGGCAGCGCTCCAATGCCCGTCGCTTCCTGCTCTGGGCCATAGCCCGCCGACGCGCCCCGGCCCTGGAGATTCCCGCCCCGCCCCGGGACGCCGTCGCGCCGTTCATCGCCCACGATCGACGCTGGAATCTCCTGCGCCGGCTCCTGCACGACACCGACCTTGACCTCGGCGACCGCGTCTGCGGGCTGCTGGTTCTTCTGTTCGCCCAGGCATGCAGCCGAACCGTCCGCCTCACCACCGACGACGTGCAGTACGACGGCAGCCACGTCACGCTGGCGCTGGGCGCAAAGCCCATCCAGATACCACCGCCCGTGGACGACCTGCTCACCGAGCTCGTGCGGCAGCGTCGCACCGACACTCCGGGCGCGGTCTGGCTGTTCCCCGGCGCGGTGGCCGGACGGCCATTCAGCGCTGACCAACTGTCCCGACGGCTCAACGCGATCGGAGTCCGGGTACGGGCGGCCCGGAACACGGCCATGCTCGACCTCGCCGGGGACGTCCCTGCCGTGGTGCTCAGCCATCTGCTCGGACTCCACGTCCGCACCACGACCGACTGGGTCCGGCTGGCTGGCGCCACCGGAGCCGAGTATGCGGCAGAGGTCTCTCGGCGCGAGCCGTTCGGCCGCAACAGAGGTTAGGAGTGACGACTGCGCGCGTGAGCCTGTCGGCGTACGGTCCCAAATGCCAGAGACCGGTACGCCAAATGTGTTGAGATCCGGGACACGGAGCCCTCCGTGCGCCACAACAGCGGCGGACCCGGCAACCCGCCTCCGCTACTCACGGTGAGTATCGGTGGGCGTGGGGTGGCGCCCGGGTCACCAGATCCGGATGTTTGCCGGGCGATGGGTTCTTGGGGCGTCAGCTTGATCACGCTCGCGGGCGTTGTTCCCGCAACCGCCGGCTGGCCCGACGATATCGACCAATGGCAGCCCGAAACCCGACGAACCCGTCACCCCCCAGCCCGACAAGCGACCCTTATAGCCAGCGCAGGCCGGAAGATCAGCCGTTACGCCACTTCCAGGGACTTGACCGGACCGCGGACCGCGTCTCCGCAGCTCAGGCGCTAATGATCTTGCGTGTCCGCAGGGACTCGAGCCCGCAATCTTCTCCGTAGCCAATCGAACATGCGTTCGATATGCTAATTCGACTCGTCCGATCGAGCCGAACTCAGTAACCAGCGCTGGGGTGAACAGCACGATTAGGTGGTCGCAGGGACTCCCCGGCTGTACGTACACTTGGCTACAACAGCTGTTAAGGGAGCCCTCGTTGGCAACGAACGCGCACGACGTCGCAGCAGCGGTGCTGGCGCAGGTCGGCCCGATGGAAGCCATGCGGCTACAGAAGCTTGTCTACTACAGCCAGGCGTGGCACCTCGCCCTGCTGGATACACCGCTCTTCCCAGACACAATCCAGGCTTGGCGCGACGGCCCTGTCACTCGAACGTTGTGGGATACGCACAGTGGTCAGCGTAAGGTCGGCGTCTGGCCAGCTGGAGATCCGAAGAAGCTGAGCGCCAGCAGCGCGAAGGTGGTGTCCCTGGTCTGTCAAGTTTATGGCGGCCTATCAGGAGATGATCTTTCTGCCTTGACCCACGGTGAGCCCCCATGGGTCAACGCGCGACATGGCGTTCCTGACGATCAGCCCAGCAGGGTAGCGATCCAACCTGACGCCATGAAGCACTACTACCGGACCAAGTCGTTCGCCGGCCGAGGCGTTGCCGATCTTGTCACGGGCGGACTTCACGGATTTGTCGATCCTGCGCTGGAGGCATCCGAGCGAAGCAGAATTTTCGCAGAGATCCGTGACGAGTTCCGTAGAGAGCAGCCCGCGGACGAAGCCGGGTCTCCTGAGCCGTTCGGATCAGCCTTCCATACGCGCTGCGACCACGAGAATCCACCTCGCGTCAAGGCAAGCCTCACACGGGAGCGTCCGCGACGTGGCAGTGCGACCCACCCAGCTTGAGCCGAACCTACACACCGTAGTTTTTGATGTGAATGTGCTTCTGGACGTAGCAGAGCTTCTGGGGCCGCCTTTTACGTGGGACAAGTTCACCGACATGGCGGCCCGGCACAGCGCGACGCCGACACCTCACCTCGCCGATCGACGTGTGGACAGCCTCAGGGCGATCGCGCTGACACAGAGCGGCCGCTTCGCAGGTCCAGAGATGTTGGAAGTATGGACCTCTAAGCACATCGACGACCTCCTTGTGCGTAAAGCAACGCAGCCCCGCGACGGCGGCACTCCTGAAGCTAGCGGGCTCGGCTGGAGCCGCGAGGACGCGGAAGACCTTCTGCAGGACCTCCTCTATGACCTTGTCTTCGACATGACCGGCGGTGGCCTTGTCAACTTCGACGGAGTGGAAGGTCACCCGCCGCTTGACCATGAGGATGCCTGTGTCTTCACCACTGCTCTTCAGGCCGCTGATGAATCATTACCTCCCTCCATCAAATACTGCGTGACCAGGGACTATGCGTTTCGGCGCGCGCCTCACTTATCGTCCAATGTGCTGGTGCTCTACCCCGACGAGTTCGTCCGTCTAGTCCAGAGATCCAGGCAAGCAGTCGCTATGAAGCAACTTCTGGGACCTCGATGAACGCCGAGCACCCGCATCAGTCGGTGCCGTCGATCAAGGATCGCGGCAGACCGGGCTGACGTACAGCTCGGACTCATCGGGTCGAACCGGGTGAGGGGCATTCCGCGCGTTCGACTATCCGTAGTTGCGGGTTACTCTCCGGGTCGAGCAACTCCTCTGCGAGGAGCCGCCGTCGCGATCAGGTCCGTGGCTGCACGGCAGCTGACGGTCTCGATGACGCAGTAGTCGGAGGTGCGCTGTTCTCGTACGATGGTGACATCGAACTCCGGGAGGCTGGGGTGGACGGTAGCGCTACTCCGATGCTGCAAGGACGGCGGCTGCGCAGCGTTCTGCGCCGGCTCCGCGAGGGCGCCAAGCTGACGCAGGAGTATGTCGCGACAAAACTTGACTGGTCGAAGTCCAAGGTGCTGCGCATCGAGAACGGCCAGAACTCGGTTTCGACGACCGACCTCAAAGCCTTGTTGGATCTGTACGGCGTCAAAGATTTGGCCGAGATCGACCGCTTGGTGGGCCTCGGCCGCGAGAGCCGCAAACCTGGCTGGACGGATAAGTTCAGAGACGGATTCGTTGACGAGTTCAGGAAGTTCCTCGAGTACGAAGGTGGCGCGGCCGTCATCCGGCAGTTCGAGGCGATGATCGTCCCTGGGCCGCTGCAGACGGAGTCCTACGCGACGGCGACGATCGGCGTTTGGGGTCGCGGAGCCGCCGAGCAGGTGATCGCGCGCCGGGTGGAGATGCGGTTGGAACGGCAGCGGCTGCTCTGGGACGGCGACACTCCCCAGATGTTGTTTGTCCTCGACGAGGCCGTGCTGCGGCGCCAAGTGGGGAACAGGACGGGTGCGCGTCAGTTGATGACGGAGCAGTTGCACCAATTACGGCTTTTGGGCGCTCGGCCGAGTGTGTCCATTCGGGTGCTTCCCTTCGACGTCGGCGAGCATGCCGGCATGCCCGTTGGGTCGTTCACCATCCTCGAGTTCGACTCGCCGGAAGACGAGGACTTGCTCTATCTCGAGTCCCCATCGGGCGATCAGATCGTCGAGGCCCATCCTGACGGGCTGGCGAGATATCACGAGGTGTTCGACGAGCTACTTGAGCTGTCGCTGTCGTCGGGCCAGACCGCCGACCTGCTGGACCGGCTAATCGCCGAGGTATCCGATGCCGCCGACTCCGGATGTGAGCGGTCACCGCCGTAAATTGTTCCGCATGTCCGCGGGGAACGCGCGAAAGGGTGGCAGTCATGCGACTGCCACCCTTTCGTTTTTGGGTATTACGGCTGCGACGTTTGCGGGATACTGTTGCGCATCTGGGCCAGCCCGACAATCAGGGCCGACGCGAGCGCCGTCGCTGCGCCGAGCACGGCAGGCAGTTCGCTCGGACTGTATCCGCACCACCGGGAGATGGGCAGCAACATCAAGATAAATACGAGCACGATGACGATAGCGGGTGGTTGACTGCCATTCACGGTTCGGCTCCTAATCGGCGCTGGGGTACTGACCACAGCGTCGCATCAGCAGTCGGCGGTGCGCCACACTCGCGCGAAGTTCGACTGAGTAGCCAATCTGCTACATGCGGATCTGCTACGTAGCAGTCTGCTATGAGAATATCGCCGGTATAACGCCATTCGAAGCAACGGCGGCAACGCTCAGGACGCGAAAGCGTGCGCCCAAGCGCAACCGCCACCAGCCAGTAGTCCGGTTTGGCTCGTTGCTCGCTCACCGGCTACGAGCGTGCCGAACCGTGACCCGAGCTGGTCGCCGGAATGGATTCGCGTACGCCAGAGAGCTCCGGACGGAGGCATTCCGCAAGTTCTGATATCCGTGGTTGCGGTTAGGGTGAGGCCGTCTTGCAGCAGCCGGGCCACCGGCCGGCCCACCACGGCGACACCGACGAGCAGGTTGTCCCCGTTGGCGGCGCCGATGCTGAACTTGTGCCCGGCCGGCGGACGGTGGTGGCGGTGCCAGTCGGTGATGAACGCGCTGGCCTGGGCGAAGGTGACCGGCACCGTGCGGACCTTCATGTCTGCGGCCCGCCGCCCGGATCCGGCGGCAGGTAGGGCTGCAGGCGGGTCAGGGCCTCGTCGTGGAACCGTGCATAGATGTCGATCCCGGTGTACGAGCGGCCGAGGTGCACCGCGGCCATGCCGGTGGTGCCGGCCCCGGAGAACGGGTCGAGGACCCGCCCGCCGGGCGGGCAGCCCGCGGCGATCGCCCGCGACGGCAGGTCGATCGGGAACAGAGCCACGTGCGACCCCCCCGGTACGGGCGGGTCGCGATCCGCCACACGTCCCCGGGGTTGCGGCCCCGGGGGTGGCCGGCGGTGTGGGCGTGCCCGACCGCGACGAGGTTGCCCCGTCCCGCCCGCGGTTCCACCAGCACGGTGTCGGTGTCGTACTTGCCGGCACCGTAGGCGCTGCTCCCGCGCCGTCTCGCGGTCGCCCCGATCCCGCCGGTGCGGCCCTTGCGGGCGCCGCCGACGATGCGGGTGCCGTCGACCGCGTCAGGGCGTTGCAGCGGGACCCGGATGGGATCCAGGTCGAAGTAGTACGACTGGGATCGGGTCAGCAGGAACAGCAGTTCGTATGAGGTGGACAGCCGGTCGCGGACGGACTCCGGCATGGGGTTGGTCTTGGCCACACCACCGCGTTACGCAGGGTCCAGCCGGCCGTCTGCAGCGCGAACGCGACCCTCCACGGCACGCCGTTGAGGTTCTTCGCCGGTAGCGGGCCGGGTGTCCGCTCGCCGGTGGCGCTGCCGGTGCTGTAGCTGTCGCCGAGGTTGAGCCAGCAGGTGCCCGTCTTCACCAGCACCCGTCGGGCCTCAGCGAACACGGCGACCAGCCGGGCGACGTAGTCGTCGAGGCTGTCCTCGAGCCCGTACTGCGGGTCAGCCCACCGCGCCCCGCACCGGGCGCATGCCGACCCGTCAACCCGACGGGTACGCCGCCGGGTCGACGGGTGCGGGCAGTCCGGGTCGCCGCCCTGCCAGCTGCCGGTGCCGTAGTCGCGTCCTGTTAACTTGACTAATTCGTGCGTTTCCGCAGTTCAGATACCTCGTTGGCCCTGACGTTGGAGGACAGCGCGACGAGGAGGCTGAGTGGTGTCGGGGCGAGACGTGTTGAGGTTGGCGGTGCCGCGGGTTGGGCGGGTCGCTGACGTCGACGACCAGTTGGTGCCGTACCGGCTGTTGACTTCCGGCGGCTGCGAGGTGGAGCCGGTCACGGACTACCTGCGGGAGATGGCCGGGCGGGGCTCCCCGGCGACAACGCTGCGTTCGTACGCCTACGATCTTCAGCGCTGGTTCCGGTTCCTGTGGGCGATCGACGTGGCGTGGGACCGGGCCGAGCGCGTCGATGCCCGTGACTTCCTGCTGTGGGTGTCGCACGCGCCGAAGCCACCGCGCCCGCGTCGCGGTGGCCGGCGGGGACCGGCGCCGGGGTCGGTCAACCGGATCACCGGCAAGGCGTCGCCCGGGGCGACGTTGTCGCTGGCCTCGCACAACCACAACGAGACCGTTGGACGGGCGTTCTACGACTACCACGCCGGGATGGGCCGCGGCCCGGTGATCAACCCGTTCCCGGTGTCCAACCGCCGTCCGCAGGCCCATCACAACCCGATGCTGCCGTGGCATCGGCAACGCACCGGGTTGTACCGGCGGCGGCAACCGGACACGATCCCGCGGGCCATCCAGGACGGGCTGTTCAACGACCTGTTCGCTCGGATGGACAACGACCGCGACCGGGCGCTGCTGGCGATGTTCGTCTCCACCGGCGTGCGCGCCGCCGAACTGCTCGGCCTGACCCGCAGCCGGGTCAACGTCGGTGACCAGCTGATCGGCGTGATCCGCAAAGGCACCCGGGCGTTGCAGTGGGTGCCGGCCTCGCCGGACGCGTTGGTGTGGCTTCGTTGCTATCAGCAGCAGATCCGCGGCCTGGTCCCGACCGGAGGCAACGCCGCGGTGTGGTGGACGCTGCGCCGCCCGTTGCGGCCGTTGACCTACGCGGCGTGCCTGGCCGTGCTGCGCCGCGCCAACAAGGCGCTGGGCACGAACTGGACGCTTCACGACATGCGTCACACGGCGTGCTCGCGGATGGCCCAGGACCCGGCGATGCCGCTGACCGACGTGCAGTGGGTGATGGGCCACGCCCGGATCACCACCACGCAGCGCTACATGAACCCGCGGCAGGAGGAGGTCATCGCGCGGGCGAAGGCGCACTTCGCCCGCCGCAACGAACCCACGCCTCCGCCTCTGCCCGCCGCCGGATACCGGCCGGAGGTGCTGCAAGCGCTGCTGGGCGGTCCGTTCGGGTGAGCGTCGCCACCAAGCTGATCCCACGGCGGCGGGAAGTGCCGGGTCGTTCCGAGCCTGTCCGCGAGGGCACCGCCGCATCGGCAGCGTGGCCGGCACGGCCACGCCCGTCCGGGTGGCCCGGGACCACTTTGGACGCCGCCGAGATCGTCGCGTTGGCCACCGTGGCGCCGCTGAAAACCGACGCCCAGGACTTCGGCCGTCGCCGCGGCGCCCGCAAACTCCTGAGCTGGTTGGCGCGTTTCCGGGCCAAAGCTGGCAGGAACGGTGGCTCTCCAGCGGCGCCGAACAGGCCGGCCGCGGCTGGCTCGACCAGGCCGTGGACTGGCTGGCCGCCCGTGGGCACGGCAGCGCGCAGAGCCTGCGCGCCGAGCTGCTGATCGGCAACCCAGTCGTCGTCGGCTCGGGAGCGGTCCGGCCAGGCTACGAGTGGCTGCTGCGCCAGCACGCCCCGGCGGTGCTACACGCCGCCCGGTTGTGCATGGACCCCGACGGCTTCGCCCGCGTCGACGCCGCCTGCCAGGCCGATCCCGCGATCAGCACCACCATGCGGCAGTGGGTACTGCTACGGTTGACCTGGATCGTGATCGTCAAGGGCGGCGAGATCGGCGACATCACCGTCGGGGACTTCCTCGAGCTGCACCAGGCCGAACGCGCCATCCGCAAGGACGCGCCCGCCGCGACGCTTACCTACCGGATCCTGCGTGACCTCGACGTCTTCACTCCCACCGCGCCGCTGAGCCTGCGCGCCGCGTTCACCCCGGGCCCCCGCAGCGTCGCCGACCTCATCGACCAGTACGGGTTGGCCTACCGACCGGTCCGTGACCTGCTGGTCGACTATCTCAGCGAACGCGCTCAGGCCATGGACTACACCACCCGCTGCCAGCTGGCCATCCACCTCGGCAAGCTGTTTTGGGCCGACCTGGAAGGCCACCACCCGGGCATCGACTCGCTGCACTTGTCGCCCGAGGTGTTCACCGGCTGGAAGCAGCGGCTGCACCACGTCCGCGACAAGCACGGTCAGATCGTACGAGAACGCGTGGGCAAGGCCGATGTCTTGATCACCGTGCGGGCCTTCTACCTCGACCTCGCCCAGTGGGCGGTGGACGAACCCGGGCGGTGGGGACGGTGGGTCGCGCCGTGCCCGATCGGGGTCGGCGAGACCAATACCCGGAAACGCGACGCGCATCGCAAGTCGCGGATGGACCAGCGCACCCGCGAACGGCTCCCCGTCGTCCCCGCCCTGGTGCGCACCGCCGAGCGACGAGTGGAGCAGGCCCAGCGGCTGCTCGCCGCCACCCGGTCCGCCACGCCCGGGCACACCTTCACCCTCGACGGACAGACCTTCCGCCGGGCCGAGAACAAGAAGGGCGGCGGCGTGCGGCTGTGGGCCATCGAGACCGACATCGGCCGGCGCCGTGACGTGATCTCCGAAGAGGAGTACGCGTTCTGGTCCTGGTCCGCCATCGAGGTGCTGCGTCACACCGGGGTTCGTATCGAGGAACTCCTCGAGCTGACCCATCACAGCTTCGTGACCTACAAGCTGCCCGACACCGGTGAGATCGTTCCGCTGCTGCAGATCACCCCGTCGAAGCTGGACAAGGAACGTCTGCTGCTGGTCACGCCGGAATTGGGCGAGGTCCTCACCGCGGTCATCCACCGGGTCCGCAACGGCCGGCCGACCCTACCCCAGGTATCGGCCTACCACACCGCCGACCAGGTCTGGAGCGCGCCGATGCCTTTCCTGTTCCAACGACCCCGCGGGCACGAGCACCGCGCGATCACCTACGTCACCCTCCGCACGATGCTCGACGTCACCCTGAGGGCCACCGGCCTCACCGACGCTGACGGCAGGACGCTACGGTTTGTCCCTCACGACTTCCGCAGAATCTTCATCACCGACGCCATCATGCACGGCCTGCCGCCGCACATCGCCCAGGTCCTCGCCGGGCACGGCAGCATCGACACTACCATCGGTTACAAGGCCGCCTACCCCGTCGAAGCCATCAACACCTTCCGCGGCTTCCTCGCCCGCCGCCGCAAAGCCCGCCCCAGCCACGAATACCGTGAGGTCACCCCCGCGGAATGGGACGAGTTCCTCGGCCACTTCGCTAAGCGCAAGGTCGCCATCGGCGACTGCGCACGCGAGTACGGCACCAGCTGCCAGCACGAAAACGCGTGCATCCGCTGCCCGCTCCTACGGCCGGACCCGGCCCAGAAGAGCCGCCTGCAAGACATCCGCAGTAACCTCATCGAACGCATCGACGAAGCCCGCGAACACGGCTGGCTCGGCGAAGTCGACGGGCTTCAAGCCACCCTTGCCGCCGCCCAGCAGAAACTCACAGCCATGGACGCCATCGCTGTGCGTAAGAGGACGGTCGACCTCGGCATACCTACTCCCAGGCCCTAGGACAGCGGTGCTAGGTCTGGAGCCAGCCGCCCGCTAATGCCGACCCGCTGAGAAGTGACCTTACGAAGTCGCGGGCAACGGCTCTCCGAACATCCAGGGCGGGTTGCCAACGAAGTCCTATCGATCGTACAGCGACCGGTCAGTTGCACAGGTCCTTGCGTCGACGGGCGCTCACTCAGAAGCAGAAATGTGCGCTGCGGCCGACAGGCCACGCTTCACCGCCATCTGGGAGCGACACGAGGGTCTGAACTGCATTCTCGTAGTTCAGGTCCTTCAAGAGTCTGTGCGCCCGAAGAGACTCGACGCCTAACCTCCTCATCCGTACGGCACTACTCCGACTTCCCGCTCTGGTCAGCGTCACCGATGTCGGCTTCTACATCGGGGTCCTCGAGTTCCAGCTCGGCTTCCCAGACGCGTTCCTCCTCGTCCCAGGGCAGCAGCGGACCGTACTCCTCTTCCAGCTTTTCCATAGCCTCCGCCTGGTCCTGCTCCCGTGCCGCCTCCGGATCGACCGGGCCGGCCACCGGCACCGCGACGCTTGCGTCGTATTCCGACCAGGAGAACCGACCCAGGTCGAGGCCGTCGATCGCGAGGTCCTCGACCTCCGACGCCAGCAACTCCAGCGACCGCGACGATTCCAGCGCGTGATTCCCACCGACCTTAACCGTTTGCAGGCCGCCGAGATTCACCAGAGTGGACACGTCTGACAGATCCTCGAGATCCGTCAGCTCGACCACCCGCAGTGATGCGGCCCGGGACAGGAAGTCTAGGTTCGCCAGGCCGGACACCCCGGCGATCGACACCCTCTGCAGCTCCGGCGCCCCGTATACGATGCTCATCAGCAGTTCCGTGTCGTCCGTGTCGGCCCAGTGCAGCTCCGTCAGCGCGGGCAGATCGAAGTCGGTGGGCTCGCTCGACCGCACCTTCCCGTCGAGGATCAGCCGGTGCAGCCGTGTAGACCGGCACAGCCCCCTGAAGTCGACCTCAACGTCACCGCCGAGCTCTATACTTCGCAGGCCGGGCAGATGATCCCAGACGTCCACGCCGATCGAGCCGTTGCGCAGCCGGAACGTCACGTCCTCGATCGACCCGGCCCGCGCGGCGTCGCTGTCCGCCGTGACCCGGACCGACCGCAGCCCGTCCGCGCGCACCCGCCGCAGCCCGTCGATCGTCCACAAGAACTCGCCGTCCCGCGCGCGCGGATCCTGCAAGACCTGCAAGTTAGAGACCCATAACGTCTGGATTCGCACGTCCCGGCAGTTGTCGTTGAACGACTCCTCTGGCACCTCCACTGCGCACTCCCAGAGGAAGTTCGCGTGCAGGCCGCGGATGTGCGGCAGCAGCATCGAATTCGGCAGAGTGACCGGGACGCCCCGCTCTGGCGCGAGATTCCGCAATACGGTCTCGGCGAATTCGCGTGGGTCGAACCAGGTCCACACCGCCACCAGCTGCTTGATCGCGTCGACCCGGTGGCGGGCCGGAATGGCCCCAAGCACGGCCAATGCCTCGGGCGTACCGATCTCGCCGAGCGTCCGAATCGAAGTCTGAAGCGCCAGCGGGTGCAGGTCCGGGGCCTGCAGCGCATCGCGCATCGGCTGCAGCAGGCTGTTGCCGGCGGCCGCGCACGCCTTTGCGGTGGCCTCATCCATCGGCGGCACGATGCGGGCGATGATCCGCAAGATCCGGGGCCGAAGATCCTTCGGGACCACGAGCGCGGTATCGAGGAGACTCGCGCAGGTGACCGACAGCAACGGGTCATCGGCGGCCTCTGCCCGGGCGACGACAGCGCCGACCAGTAACTCCACCTGCCGCTCAATGCCGACGCCGGCCGCGAGCACGACCGCCTCGTTCCAGTTGGCCTTCTCGACGTTGGAGGCGAGCAGCTCGATCCGGTCCTGTCGGACCAACGATCGGGCTGCCAGGTATTCCAGGAAGGTCCGGTGCACGAAGTCGACGAGGCCTTCGCTCGGGGTCCGCAGTATGCCGGACCGAGCGAGCAGGTGCCGGACGACCTCCTGCGGGGTGGCTGACCCGAAGCGGGACGCGACCCCGCTCCGCCCAACGACGTCCACGATGCGGGAGTGCTCCGCCTCGGAAAGCTCGTTGGTGAGCATGAAGTCGGCGATCTCCTCCAGCACCATCCGCTTTTCGGTGGGGCTGAGACGCACCTGGTCAACCTCTACCCGCTTGTGCGCGTCACGGTCACCTAGCAGCAAGTTGAGTAGCGTGTCGTAAATTTCGATCCGGTGCGACGGAAGGATGCCACGTTTCAAGTGGAACAACGCGCACAGTACCGCGCAGAGCAGCGGCGAGGAGGCGAGCAGCAAATATTCACGGTCGCTGGACACCTTTGCCGCGACCTTGCCCGCCTGGCCCTCGAGCTTGGCTCGCTCGGCGCCGGTGAACTGGGAGGCAATTGCCGTGTGCCAATGCATAACGAAACTGCGGATCTGCTCGCGGTCCAGCGGCAGCACGTCGATGATGCGAGTGGTGGAGAACCCCAGGCGCGACAGGGACCGCAGCACAGGGTCAGCGGTTGGCCGCGAGGTCAACACGATCAGAACGCGCCGCCCCAGCCCTTCGAAGCCCTCGAGCCAGGTGACCAGATCCTCCTGCTTTCGGTCAGACAGCTCGTCCAGCCCGTCGACTAGCAGCAGCACGTTCTGCTGGAACACGTCGCCGATCCAGCCGTCCGGTTCGCCGACCAGGGTGCTCTGCGTGGTGTCCGCGGCCAGTCCGGCGATCTTCGGGAACGGCCGATCGGCGTAGTTGCGCAGCTTGATGACGAACGGCACATGGTCGTTGAGGTGGGCGAGCCTGCCGCTCAACGTGCGGCGCGCGACGTTGGTGGCCAGCCACTGCAGGATCGTGGTCTTACCCGCGCCCGCCGCGCCGCGCAGCACCGCCAGTCCGTGCGCCGGCAGCATTGCCGCGACGTCGCCGTCCCCAGCCTGATCGTCGTCCGACCATGACACGGCCAGCCTCAGGGACAGATAGGCGGCGGTCAGGGAGTAGCGCCGCACCTCGCGGATCAGGTCGACGCCATAAAGTTCGAGTTTGTCCTGATCATTAGCGACCGCACGCCGGTAGTCCAGCGCAAACTCGCCGAATGCGCGCTGCTGCTCGGTCCGCTGGTCCTCCCCGGTAAGCGCGGCAGTACGACCGGGCAGATCGTTCAGCGACCGATCGACCGAGTCGAGCAGTTCGCGCAGTTCAGTGGTGCGCGACAGCAGCCCGGCCAGCGCGGTGGCGGTCAAATTGGGATGCTTGTGAGCCAGCTCGACTACCTCGTAGCAGGTCTCGCGCAGTAGCTTGTAGGCCAGGTCTTCGAGATCCGGTCGGCCACGCCCGGCGGCCTTGGTGACGCTGCCGAGTTCGGCGGCTTCGGTGGCGAAGTCGCTGTGCTCGAGGGTGTACCGCTCCAGCGCCCGCACCTGCACGTCGTTGCTCACCACGGCGGTGAGGTCGGCCGAGCCGGCCCGGGTAAGCGCCGCCGCCACGATGCCTGCCGCCCGTTCGATCTCGTCCTCGGTCGCCTTGCGAAATTCGATCTGAATGAACTTGTCGAGCCGCCTGATGACCTTGTCGGAGATACGTTCGAGATTCCGGCCGATCTCCCGCTGATCAGCCCGATCCTTGACCGACGTGGCTAGCTGGCTGAAGTCCGTGATGGAGTCGGCGAGATCGCCACCGCTGGGATTCTGCAGCCGCAGTAAGACCCGCACGAGCGGAAGCCCGATGCTCAGTAACGGCGCGATTCCCATGCCCGAACCAGACCCCTCGCCGTCATGGTGAGTTGCCTCTTGACATTACTCCTGACCGTTCTGCACCGCCCGCCCAGACCGCTTCGGAGTGACCCGCCGCCAGCCGATCTTGCCGCGAAGAATGCCTCGTAAGAGCTAAGTCGACCTTCAGTATGGGCTGCCTGATATGGGCGTGCGCGGCAAGATCGGTTCGGTGCTGCTCCCAAACCTGGTGATCGGCCAGGGAGCAGTTGGGGTGGTCACCGGCGGCGCAGGGCGCTGTCGGACGGCTTCGAACGCCGCCCGGTGGGTGGTCCACCGCCCGGACGACGCCGCCGAATCAGCGCCGAAACGTCGACGTAAGGCTCGATCCGGATTCACCTCTTCTGGCAGAACCGGAACGTCCTACGGCGACCGGAAGCGGAACAAAGTCGTGCTGAACGACATGGGCTCGACGACTAACCCGACATCGCGGCTATCCGACGAGGTCTCGTCTAGACACCTTTTGAGGTCAGGGTCTGGCTGGTGTTGGTGGGGATAGGCCTGTTGCGGCGAGGTAGCCGTCGATCAGACCGGGCCGGTATTGCATCCGTTTCAGCCGGTTCTTGACTGCGGTGTGCAACTGACCGGCGGTGCGGGCGGGCAGGTTCGCCAGACTGCGTTTCATCGCCGACCACACCTTCTCGACCGGGTTGAGCTCGGGTGCATAGGCCGGTAGCTGATAAACCCGCAGCCACGGCCGGGACGCGATCATCGCGCGCATCCGGGCCGACCGGTGCGCGGACAGGTTGTCCCAGACCAGCACGATCGGCGCCTGCAACCGCTGATGGGCGGCATCGAGCAGTCGGACGAAGTCAGCCTCGCGGAACCCCTTAGGTGTGCCCTTACGTTTGCCGTGCACCATCGCCCGATAGATCAACCGGGACCGCCGGCCCGGCCGGTAACAGACCAGCCCCGCCACCGACACCCGCACATTCCCGGCCGCGGTGACCTTCACGACCGGAGTGACACCCCGCGGCGCCCACGTGGTGGCCTTGTGCGCCCTTAACGTCTGCCCGCACTCGTCAGCGAAACAGATCCACGCACCGCTGCGGGCGGCGACTCTTTTAGCGCCGGCCATTGATACCTGCGCCACGACGCGATCGCGTCCTCGTCCCGCTCGATCGCCCGATGCACCGGCAACTGGACGGTGTATCCCAACCGGCGCATCACCTGCCAGGCCGTACTGACACTGACCCGCAGATGAAACAGGCCGGCGATCACCGCGACCACCCGCACCAGCGTCCACCGCTGATCATCGCCGTAGCCGGCCGCCGCAGGACCAGCAGCCAACCGCTGGCCGAGCCGGAGCAGCTGGGCATCCGACAACACCGGCTGCGGCCCTGGAGCCCCCTTCGACGCCAACCCCGCCGTGCCACCGGCCACCCACGACCGCCGCCACTGATACGCCGACTTCGTCGACACCTCCAGGATCACCGCGACCTGCGGCGCCGTCACACCGGCCGCGAACAAACCCGCCGCCCGCCAACGCACCTGCTCACGCCGCTGCCGCTGCCGCTGATCCACCCCACCACCATCGCCGTACCGCATACCACCAGCACAACCGATAACACCTAAAACAGTCGATCCCCCAAAAGCGTCTTCAATAGACCCATCTCAGACCCTGACCTCGAAAGGTGTCTAGTGGAGTGTCCATCGACGTTCGCCGAGGTTCAGTGAAGCAGACCCCAGAACGGCGGGGAGGTGACCACGCAGTCGACGCTGCCGTCGGGCATCGCGGCCAGGACCTCGCGGGCGTCGCCCAGGTGCAGGCTGACCGGGCCGTTCCTGGAGTACAGCAACGGCCCGTCTTCAGGGGATGCGGCAGGTCCATTCTGATTGGTGGTCATGGCTTCACCTGCCACCGGCACGGGCACAGCAGCGCCTGGATCGCGGCTGTCGCCTGCTGCGGGACGACCCCGTTCCCGAGCACCCGCAACGCGGCGGTGCGCGGCAGGTCCAGGTCGGTGACCCAGCCGTGCGGGACACCCATGAGCCATTCGACGAACGGCGGCGCCAGCACGGGCCTGCCGTGCCGGCCGGGTTGCGTCGGGTCCGGCACCGGCCGGGCCAGGATTACCTCCCACCGGGCTATCGCGGCGGCGTAGACACCCCACCGCGCCTCGTCGAGGTCCCCCAACCCGGAGTTCTGCAGGTCGACCATGGCGGTGACCAGGTCCGCGCCGCCGTCGCCGTGCCGGTTCCAGCCGTGCCCGTCGGACGCCCGCGGTGTCGGCACCGTGCGCACCGGAACCCGGACCGCCGCCGAGGGCAGGGTCAGATCCCCGTGCGAGCCCCGTTGCCCCGGACATCCCTTCTCCCCGTCGCTCGCGCGGGGGGTGGGCAGCAGCACCTGCGACAACGGCGGTCGGAAACCGTTTCCGGCGCGCCAGCCCGGGGTGCCGGTGTCGCTGGCCCGCGGGGTGGGCAGCAGCCGGGCGGCGTCGGTCAGCGTGCGACCGGCGTGCCCGGTGTGCGGGCTGCTGCGCCCGGCGGTGGCGTCGGCCGACGAACGGCTGTCCCCGGCCGTCGGGGTGGGCAGCAGCTGGCAGGCCCACTGATGTAGGCCGGGCCGGCGGGTCGCCCCCGGCGACGGCGACCGGTTGGAGCCGTACGCGACAGCCGTCGGCGTTGGCAGCGGGCCGTGCACGCCGCCCTCGGACTGCAGAAGCGTTGGCAGGCTGCTGCGCTGATGACCACGGCCTTTGCCGTCACGAGCGCACGGTGTCGGCAACGTGCGCACCCCCGATCCGTTCGGCGGGGGCGGCGAGCAGGAACAGCCGGTCGCGGCGGTGGGCGGCGCCGACGTCGGATGCGCGTAGGCACGTCCAGCTCGTGTCGTACCCGAGCGCGGCCAGGTCACGGTGGACGACGTCGAATCCTCGCCGGAGCAGGGCGGCGACGTTCTCCACGACGACGAGTCCGGGTCGAAGTACCCGAACGGCGTCGGCGACGCAGGTCCACAGGCTGGAGTGCTGGCCGGTGATGCCGGCGCGTTTGCCGGCATTCGAGATGTCCTGGCAGGGGAAACCTGCGGTGAGGACGTCG
This sequence comes from Paractinoplanes toevensis, assembly GCF_018332695.1. GTDB lineage: Bacteria > Actinomycetota > Actinomycetes > Mycobacteriales > Micromonosporaceae > Actinoplanes > Actinoplanes toevensis. The sequence continues at coordinate 46,266 of NZ_BOQN01000023.1, read as the reverse complement.
ACCGGGTCGACCTGGGCCCAGTCGACGGTGCGTAGGTCGCCGAGGTTGGGCACGTCGGGCCAGTGGTGGGTGAGTACGGCTTGGGCGTGCCGGTCGGTTTCGGCGTACCAGGCGAGCCGGCCGCTGAGCACCAGCTCGACGGCCAGGTCGAGGCCGCCGTAACCGGTACACAACGAGCCGATGAGCGGTCCGGGCTCGGCGGCAATCACGCCACCTCCCCAGCCGACACGGTCTCCGGATCACGACTGGAGCCGGCGTGCGGCTGCGCGTGCGCCGGCGCTGGTTCGCCCGGGTGCGGGCACGTCCACGGGCCGCACCCCGGCGCGTCCGGATCGGGTTGCCGGCGAGGCCGCAGGACGACCTGCTCGAGCGGAACGCGTTGGCGGTGCAGGAAGAACTGCCCGCGCAGCGGATGCCCGTCGGCGTTGGCCCGCGCGGAGCCGTGTCGGATCGCGTGGTCGAACGCGACGGCGTCCGCCCACTCTTCGGGGTTGTTCTCTTTCAGCGTCACCCAGAACGCGTCGTCGTGGAACGGGCACCCCAGGCACGACGACTTCGGCGTGTCCGCCCACCCGTGGGCCTGCAGGTAGCGCAGGCAGTCGCTGCGCCGCCACTCGAGGTCCAGCAGGGGGAAGGTGTTGCGCATGAAGGCGACGTCGGCGTCGCGGGCCCGGCCGATCTCGTCGACCGAGATCCCGATCGCCATCTGCGCCCACATCCCGGCCGGCACCCTGGCGGGGTGCGGGTAACCCAGACGGCGCCGTACCTCGGCCTTGATCGGGCGGATCTTGTACTCCGAGGTGCACTGCCGGCGGGCCATCCCGGTCTCACCGTTAGGGCCGAGGGTGAACAGCGGCATGGAGGCGAACCGGTGGTGCGGGTCGAGCGCGTCAGCGCGGATGTTCCCGGCTGACACCCGCACCACCGGGATCCCCGCCGACTCGGCGAGCTGTTCGAGCCGGTGCAGATGCTCGTAGACGGCGGCTGGCTCCCAGCCCGTGTCGGAGAAGATCGCCGCGTCGAACCTGGGGATCCGGCCGTGGGCGGCAAGCAGCAGGCAGGTGGAACTCTGGACCCCGGCGCCCAGCGACAGGAACCTGTAGGTGGGGTCGGTCACGGGCGCCCCCGCCCCGTCGGCTCAGCGGTCGGCGGTTTGCGCAGGACCAGGACGTCCTCGTGCGCGATGAGGTGCATCGGCACCCCGGCCGCGCGGGCCTTACGCACCGACGACAGCTGGAAGAACGACGGGCGGGCCACGAGCCGGCCGCCGCGGACGGCGGCCAGCAAAGCCACTGCCCGCTCGACCGGGACCAGCCCGGCCGCGGTGCCGGCGGCGATGACCGCCGACGGCAGATCGACCAGCTCGCCCTTCTTGCGCCACGGCCGGGCCGTGACCACGACGACGCCGCCGGGCTTGAGCAGCGCCGCGCAGCCGGTGAGGATCTGCGTGAACCCGTCGGTGAGCCCGGCCAGGTCGCGGTAGGCCAGATTGCCCTTGTCGGCGCCGTCGTTGTAGGCCCCGTTGGACTTGTGGATCCCGGCACCGGCCTCCGGGCGGACCGAGCCGTGCACGGTGGGCCCGTACGGTGGTGAGGTCACGACCAGGGCCACCTGCCCCTGCAATGCTGCGGGCAGCAGCGAGGTCAGCCGGGTGGCGTCGCCGCGGATGATCGACCCGCGGCCGGTGGCGCCCTGGGTGTGGGCGTGGGCGACGTTGGCGTCGGCAATGTCGGACCACCGCGATTCGTACTCCACGCCGATGCCGTCACGGCCAGCGTGGATGGCCTCGACGATCGTGGTGCCGATCCCGCACATCGGGTCGAGCACCAGCTCGCCGGGCCGGGTGTAGGCGTGTACGGCGTGCTCGGCGATCGCCGGCAGCATCCGCGCCGGGTGCTTGATCGACTGCGGCAGGTATCGGCCGCGGCGCTGCACCGGCCCGGTCGACTGCGCGGTGGCCCAGACCGACAGGTCCTCACCGGTGAACATCGGCCCGCCCGGTTCGGACGGGCCCAGGGGGTTGAGGTCGTCAGTCACGGTGCTCACCCCCGGTCGGGGTGAACACCAGCAGGTCCGCGTGGACCGTGATGTGCACGAACCACTGCTGGGCGCGGGCGTGCTGCAGGGCGATTAGTTCCTCGTCCGTGGCGTGGTAAGAGAAGGTGTCGCCGTCGGTGTCGGCGGCCACCGCAACGATGTGCTGCAGGTAGCCCAGGCCGGCTCGACATGCCGATTTCACGACCGGGGTGAAGTCCTGCGGGGTGGCGGCCATCCCGGTCGGGACGGCGACGACCAGCACGAGGCAGCCGCCGGGACGCAGCATCGTGCTGCAGGCGGCGAGCAGCCAGGACAGCCGCACGTGGTTGGTGGTGTCGCTCGGATCCAGCGGCCAGTTCGCCACCACCAGGGCGGCTCCCATCCGCACGTCGGCATCGGCATGCGGGCTCGGCTGTGCTGCCGGGTCGGGGTGGGTGAGGTCGTCGCCGAACCACGCCGTCATCGCGACGGCGTCCTCGTCGTCGCTGCCGTCGTCGTCGCCCGGCGGGTCGGCGTCGCCGGCTGGCGGGTCGGTTTCGTCGGCGATGCTCGGCGGTCCGACCGTGAGGGTGGCGATGTCGGAGAACCAGGCCTTGTGGTGCACGCGGCCACCGGAGGCGGTGACGCCGGCCATGGCGTGGCCGTCGGTCAGGTCGATGACCGCCTCACCGGGGTGGCTGTAGGCGGCGACGATCCGGTAGGCCAGGCGGGTCGGAATGCTGCGGCTGGTGTCCTGCTCGCTGCGAGCGGTACGCCAGACGGTGATCGGTACCGGCGGGTCACCGGCTACCAGGTCGATGGACGGGACGGGGGACGTGCCCGCGTCGGCGGGCTCAGGAGTGAAGTGCTCGTTCATACGGGGTCGGCTCCGCGCCGCACCGTGATGCGCTGACCCCTACCAAACGCGATGTGTCATCGCTGACGAACGCTTGCCGCGATGACACCGCGGTCCTCGGCGATGACACCGCAGCTCATACGCACCTCGGCTTCGCAGCATGGACGCCGATCGCGTTAGGCCGGAGCCGGTTCCGGTGTCACCGGCGGGGTGAGTTCGAAGTGCCCGAGGTCCTCGGGCAGCCGGTGACACCGTGACGCGGCCCGTTGTTCGGCTGGCCCACCAGTGGTGCTCTCAGGAAGCGTTCGTGCGCACGGCGCTGAGCGCGGGTAGTGGGGTCGGCTGGTTTCAACAGCGCCCGGCCATGCGCGTGTGAGAGACATCGTGACCGCGAAGACGCCGGCGAGGCCGCAGGCGTGGCCGGCGCGTTGTTGGCTATGACTGCGGCGTCGGCCACGGACCGCCGTGTCACCGGGACGCTGCCCGTCGCCTTGCCCGCCTACTCATGGCCAGATGACCGTGGCCAATGAGCGACCGCCGTCGCGAGTGACCAGCTGACACCGAGGACTGACCCTGGTGTCATCGACCGTCGTGGCCACCACTGCCGGATGGCCGTAGCTCGTGGCCATGACCGTCGCACGCTCACCGGTGGGGTGTCAGCGCATCGCGCGCTGACACGGCGACGGTGTCAGCGGGTCACTCGGGCACTCGGGAGCCGCCGCCGCTGTCAGCGCATCGCCCCTGTGGTCACCCCGCCGGCTCGTCGCGTGGCTCGATACCCGATGACATCGCAGGCCAGCAGGGCTGTGTCCGCCACAGCTGCCGTTCGTGTCACCGCTGACAACCCCCGCGGGCGGTGATGACACTCGACGGTGCGCCGGTGCAGATCAGGCCGTGACCGCCGCGGTGACCTGCGGTGACATCGGCCTGTCAGAGCGGTGTGGGCCACTACCGGTACACCGCCGTGGCCACGGCATTCGCCGGCCACCCGGAGGCGGTGACCAATCCCGTTTGGCCACACCCTTGGGGGAGTTTCCACCATGACCTCGTCCACCACGGCCGTTTGGCCGACCTCACACCTGCAGGCCGCGGACATTGCGTTCGCTGCGCTGACGTGCGAGCCCGACCCGCTCAGTCTTGACTGCGACGCCGTGGCCACGGCCGCCGGCGTCGACTGCGGCCTGCCGCCCGGCACGGTGCCGTTGACCGAGCTGCGGCAATGGCTGCTGGCCAACCCGCACTACTACCTGGCCCGTGACATCGTCTGGCGCGAGCTGGTGCGGCTGGCGCGCACCGGGGCGCCGCACTGGGTCGTCGCCGCCGTCGGGATGGCCATGCCCGCGCTGATCCGCGCCGCGGCAGAGCTCACCGCCGACCATCAGGGCGACGCCGCGGACATCGACAACGAGATCCTCACCGGCTTCCTCGACGCCCTGCGCAACACCGTGGACCTCGACAAGCCCGCCGTGTGCGCATCGCTGGTCTACGCCGGGTTCCGCGCCGGGCAGCGCGTCCGCGTCGAACGCTTCAAGTATGTCCCGGTGGAGGACATCGAGCACGCGGTGCCCGGGCCGCGGCTGCCGCAGCTGCCCTACGGTCACCCGGACCTGTTGATCGAACGCGCGGCCACCCTCGGGCTGATCGACGACGAGGACGTGCAGCCGTGGATCGATACCCGGCTCGCGCGTCACAGCGTCCCCCGGGTCGCCCAAGGTCTCGGTCTGCCGGCCGACTTGCTGCGGATGCGGCTCGCCCGGGCGGACAGCCGCATCGGCGAGGCGGTGCTGGCTGGTCTGCTCAGCGGCTCGGTGTCATCCGAGACCGTCACCCGGCTCAGCGAACGCGCATCCAGGCGGGGCAACATCCGGGCGGCGATGGCCACCCCCGCGACCCATGGCCCCACCACGGCGGCGGCCTGAGCAGCCCGCATCAGCAGTTCCTGTGGCCCGGCACCGATGGACGGTGCCGGGCCACCGTGCGTCATCCCCCGGTCTGCGGGCGGGTTGCGCAGGCAGGGCGCAGAGCAGCGTCCGGTGTCAGAGCCGTCACGCGGCATGGAAGCGGTGTCACCGGCTCGCACGGCAGTGTCAGCGGCCGGTGCAACCGGGGCGACGAGCGTGTCATGCAGGTCAGATCCGCAGGTTACGGCGGTGTCAGTGGCGCTGTCATCCGGTGTCATCGGCCGAGGCGTTCGTCAGCTCTGACACATCGCGATTGGTAGGTGCGAGACCACCGCGGCGAGGCGCAGCCCGCCCCCGGCTTCGGTCTCGTCCGCCGCCTGGCCACCGCGCACACTGCCGGGCCCTTTCGGGTGCCGCGCCATTCGGTGCGCTGACACCACATCGATCACGCCACCACCCATGAGGGAGGAACAGCTCCTCCCGAAGGTCACCAGGTCGTGAGCGCCGGTACTGCCCGGCGGCGGTCCCTTCCCGCTTCGTGATTCGCCCCGAGCGCCACCTTCCAGAGGCCGGCGCCCGGGGCGGGAGGTGACCACCAATGTCCCGCATCCACCCTCTTCTGCTGCGGCTGACCCGCAGCCTTCGCCCTTACCAGGGACAGTGCCGTGCGGCGCCCGTTACCACCCGGCGGCGTTTCTGGCGCCGGGTCGGATTCACCTTCGCCGTGAGCGCCATCGTGCTGGTCCTGGCAGCGCCGGCGGCCTTTGCCGGCACCGGCGAACCGACCGTATGGGCAGTGCATCCGCTGCCCGTGGTAGTCGACAACATCCGTTTCTGGCTCCGGAACATCCTGCTCTCTGTCGCCACCTTGTTTCTCGTCCTGGCCGGGGTGTACGCGGCTACCGCCGCCGGTGACCCCGGTCAGGTCGACAAGGCCAAGTCCACGTTCCGCAATGCCCTCATCGGCTACGCCTTGGCGGTTCTCGCCCCGATCTTCCTGCAGGTCGTGCAGGGCATCGTCGGGGCTGATGAGTGATGGGTTTCGGCATGGGCTCCGTCCTCGACCAGATCATGGACTGGGTCGTTGACGCCCTGCTCACCTGTCTGGACAGCTTGTTCGCCCTGATCACCGGTGCGCTGCTGAAGACGCCGGAGGTGACCGCGCTGCCGCAGGTCCAGGCGTTGACCGGCCGATCGATCTGGATCGTGGACGTCGCCTTCGTCCTGGTGTTCACCGCCGCCGGCGCCCTGACCATGTTCGCCGGCGGCGACGAGAAGGCCCGCTACACCGCCAAGGACCTGATCCCGCGCGGCGTGGTCGGGTTCGTCGCCGCGCACTTCTCCCAGCTGTTCTGCTCCAAGATGATCGAGTTGGCCAACGCGGTGACTGCGGCGGTCACTTCCGACGACATCAACCAGCAGGGTGCCGTCGCGGCGATGCAAGCGCATATCAAGGCCGCCCGCGAACCCACGGCAGCGCTGCTGTTCGCCGTACTCATCGTGCTGATCATCGTCCTGCTCGCCTCGACGACGTTCTCCATGATCAGCCGCTTCACCCTGCTGCTGATCATGACGGCGGTTGCGCCGATGGCCCTGGCCTGCCACGCACTGCCTCAGACCGACTCGATAGCCCGGCTGTGGTGGCGCGGCTATGCCGGTGCTCTGGCCGTTCCGACCGCGCAGGGGTTCCTGCTCTACGCCGGGCAGTGGATGCTGCTCGACCCTCGCCACCTCATGCCGGCCTTCGGGCTGCCCATCGATCCCGGGAGCATCATGAACCTGCTCGTCGTTGTGGTCCTGCTGTTCTACACCGTTCGAATCCCCGGCCTCATGAGCCGCTGGGTGATGAGCGGCGGCCGGCAGACCAATGTGCTCGCCATGATCGCCCGCGTCGCGGTCGTCCAGCAGATCACCCGGGCGGTGCCCGGCGTCGGTCGTCTGGTGCGTGGACGATGAGCGAGCAGCGCCGTGATCCGGACCGCATCAAAATGCCCGCCGACGTCGACGCGCCGGACAAGGTCGCCTACGGGCTGACGTTTCGGCAGCTGGCCATCCTGGCCGTCGCCGCCGTCGTCTTCTACGGCGCCTGGCAAGCGCTGCACACCCGAGTGCCGACCACCCTGCTGCTCGGCGCCGCCGTCGTGCTCGGCGGCGTCGTGTTCGCGCTCGCCGTATCGCGGCGCGACGGCCGGCCGATGGACCTGTGGCTGCTGTCGGCCGTCCGGCACTCCCGCAGCCCGAAGGCGCTGGCCAGCACCGACACCACCGCCCCGGTCCCGGACTGGGTGCAGCAGCCCCGAGCCAAGGTCGCCTTGCCCGCGCCGCTGCGGCTGCCCGCCGACGCCATCGGCGACGACGGGCAGATCAGCCTGGCCGGCGGCACCGCGGCGATGGTCGCCGCGACCACGGTGAACCTGGGGCTGCGCACCGACGACGAGCAGCAAGCCTTGCTGGACTCCTACGGGCGGTGGCTCAACAGCCTGTCCACGCCCACCCAGGTCGTCGTGTCCGCCCAGCCGGTCGACCTGCGCTCGCACGCCGACACGCTCGCCGACACCGCCCACCAGCTGCCCGATCCGAGGTTGCGGGCGGCCTGCGGCGATCACGCCGCGTTCCTCGCCGACCTCGCCGAACGCCGCGACCCGCTGCGCCGGCAGGTCCTGATCGTCACCCGCACCCACCCCGGTGAACGGGCCGGGCACAGCGCCCGCCGCCGCGCCGAGGACACCGCCCGCAGCCTGACCAGCCTCGGTGTCACCGCACGCGCCCTCGACGGGGCGGCGGTGACCGCCGCCGTGGCCGCCGCCGCCGACCCGTACCGGCCGCCGCGCCCCGGCGGGCTGGCCGCCCCCGACACCGTCATCACCGCGCCTGCGAAGGAGCCACCGCCGTGAACCTCACCCGCCGTCCACCCGCCCGCCGGCCCACCACGGTGGAGGCCGGGCTGGCGGGCACCGTCGCCCCGGCCTCGGTCGAGGTCACTCCCCGGTTCCTGCGCGTCGGGGACGGCTACGCCGCCACCCTGGTCGTCACCGGCTACCCCGCCGAGGTCGGCCCCGCCTGGCTCGAACCTTTGCTGTCCTGGCCCGGCCGACTCGATCTGACCCTGCACATCGACCCGCTGCCCGCCCCGATCGCCGCGACCCGGTTGCGTAACCAGCGCGCCAAGCTGGAATCGTCACGGCGTTCCGACGCCGACAAGGGCAAACTCGGCGACCCCATGGTCGACGCCGCCGCGGACGACGCCGCCGACCTGGCCCACCGCTTGGCCCGTGGCGCGGCGAAACTGTTCCGGGTCGGGCTGTACTGCACCGTGCACGCCCGCACCGAGACGGAGCTCGCCGAGGCCTGCGCGCAGGTCAAAGCTGCCGCCGCGTCCACCCTGCTGGACGTGCAGCCGGCCACCTGGCGCCACCTCGCCGGGTGGACCACCACCCTGCCCCTCGCGACCGACAGCCTGCAGATGTTGCGCACCATGGACACCCAGGCCCTCGCCGCGGCGTTTCCCCTCGCCTCGGCGGACCTGCCCGCCCCGCTGCCCGGCGACCCGCCGGTCGCCGGCGGGGTGCTCTACGGCATCAACCCCGCCAGCAACGGCATCGTGTGGTGGGACCGGTGGACCCAGGACAACTACAACTCCGTGGTCCTGGCCCGCTCCGGCGCCGGCAAGAGCTACTTCGTCAAGCTCGACGTGCTGCGCAACCTCTACCAAGGCGTTCACGTATCGGTCGTCGACCCCGAGGACGAGTACGTGCGTCTGGCCGACGCCGTTGGTGGCACCGTCGTGCGTCTCGGCGCACCGGGGGTGAAGATCAATCCGTTCGACCTGCCCGCCGGGGACCGTCGACCGGATGTGCTGACCAGACGCGGGATGTTCCTGCACACCGTCATCGCGGTACTCATCGGCCAGCAGCCCCCACCGGGCGAACGCGCCGCCCTGGATCGCGCCGTGCTGGCGGTCTACCGCGCCGCCGGCATCACCGCCGACCCGGCCACCCACGACCGCAGCGCGCCGCTGCTGCGTGATCTCGCAACAGCGTTGGAGGCCGACGCCGACCCGGCGGCGAAGCACCTGGCCGCGCGGCTCGCCCCATGGGTGCACGGTTCGTTCTCCGAACTGTTCGACGGGCCCACGACCACCCGACCGGACGGGCACCTGGTGGTGTGGTCGCTGCGACAGCTGCCCGACGAGCTACGCACGATCGGCACTCTGCTCGCCTTGGACTCGATCTGGCGTTCGGTCGACAGCCCCGCCGCGGGCAGATCCGGGCGGCGGCTGGTCGTGGTCGACGAGGCATGGCTGCTGCTGCGCGACGGCGAAGGCGCCAAGTTCCTGTTCCGCATGTCCAAGGCCGCCCGCAAGCGCCACGCCGGACTGACCGTCGTCACCCAGGACGTCGCCGACGTGCTCGGCACCGACCTCGGCCTGGCCGTGGTGTCCAACGCCGCCACCCAGGTACTGCTCAAGCAGCCGACCCAGGCCATCACCGCCGTCGGCGCCGCGTTCGGTCTCACCGACGGCGAACGCCGGATGCTGCTCAACGCACCCATCGGACACGGCCTGCTCCTCAGTGGCGTCAACCGCACCACCTTCGAGGCCATCAGCTCCGCCGACGAGCACGCTCTGGCCACCACGAATCCGATGGACCTGCTCGACGACGACGGCGAACTGGACCTGGCCTGACGGCCTCACCCCTGCTCGCCTTCGCGGCAGCTCGCCTGCCGCCGACAACGGCGCCTCGCCCACCCGGGCGGGGCGCCGTCGTCCGTTTTCCCGCCCTGTTCCTCACCCTCGCGTCGCCGCACCGATCAAGGAGCACCCGTGACACCCGCTACCTCAGCTGCCGCACCGTCCGCGGCCATCCTCGCTGAACCCATCGCCCCGCCGTCGGTGCCGGACTGGCCCGAACACGCCGTCGCGTGGGCCCTCCAGCGGCCCTGGCTCGCCGCCGTAGCCGCCATGCTGGTCATCGCGTACGTCACCGCGCGCGCCCTGCTGGCCACGTGGCGGCACCGCCGCTTCGCCACCGACGCCCGGCTGGTCACGATCGCGCCGCCGCCGCAGGTCGACGCGGCCGGCGCTACCGCGCTGTGGGCCAACCTCGCCGGCATCCTGACCCCCTCGTGGCGCCAGCGGCTGCTGTACGGCACCCCGCACCTGGTCTGGCAGTACACCTGGACCGGCCGGGAACTGCTCATCTCGCTCTGGGTGCCCGGTACCGTGCCGCTCGGCGCGGTCGAGGCCGCCGTCCGCGGGGCCTGGCCCGGCGCCGCGACCACCACCGACACCCCCGCCCCACCGCCGATCCCCGAGCACGCCGATCCCGCGGTCGGTGGGCACGTGCTGCCACGGCACCCGGACTGGCTGCCGTTCCACGTCGACCACGACGCCGACCCGCTGCGGGCGCTGATGTCCGCCGGAGCGCAACTACGCCCCGACGAGCACAGCTGCGTGCAGATCCTCGCCCGACCCGCCGCCCCGCGCCGCGCCGCTCGGGCCCGCCACGCCGCATCCCGGCTGCGCGAGGGCAAATCCGCCGTGGCCGCTCTCGATGTCGCCGGGCCGCTACTCGCGCTGATCGAGGTGTTCCTGCCCGGACGGTCCCGCCCGACCGGCGGTACGCGACGCGGTGTCCCGGCCGCCCGCCGCGACCCGGGCACCGAACGCGACGTGCGGGCCATCCTCGACAAGACCGCGCACCCGCTGTGGCAGACCGGCATCCGCTACGCCGTGGCCAGCACCAACACCCGCGTCGGGGCCGACCCGACCGGCCGGCTGCGCGGCATCGCCGACGCGATCGCCTCGTCCTATGCCGTGTACTCCGCCCGCAACCGGCTCACCCACCGCACCCGCATGCACCAGCCCGTCGCCGTGCTCGCCGCCCGCCGGCTCGGCGCCGGGTTCCTCACCTCACTGCCCGAGCTCGCCGCCCTGGCCGCGCTGCCGCAGGACCTCGCCGTCCCCGGCCTCGACCGGGCCCGCGCCAAGTCGATGCCCGCGCCGGTCGCCGTGCCCAGCTCCGGGCGTGGCCTGACGATCCTCGGCGACGCCGAGGTCGGCGGCCACCCCGTCGGCCTCAAGGTCACCGACGGCCGCTACCACACCCACATGGTCGGGCAGACCGGCTCTGGTAAGACCACCCTGCTCGCCAACATGATCATCGACGACATCCTCGCCGGGCGCGGCACCGTCGTGCTCGACCCGCATGGCGACCTCGTCCTCGACGTCCTCGACCGGCTCCCCGAACGCGTGAAGGGCCGGGTGGTGTTGTTCGACCCTGACCAGGTCAACCCGCCGTCGCTGAACCCGCTTGAGGGCGACGACCACGACCTGGTCGTCGACAACATCGTCTCCATCTTCGGCAACATCTTTGCCAAGGCGTGGGGCCCGCGCATGGACGACGTCATGCGGGTGGCCTGCCTGACCCTGCTCAAGCACGCCAACGTCACCCTGCAGCACATCCCACCGCTGCTCAACTCGGCGCAGTTCCGCTCCGAAATGACCGTCAACCTCCAGGACCCGGACGGCCTCGCGGGGTTCTGGCAGTGGTACGACACCATGAACGACGGCATGCGCGCCCAGGTCATCGGTCCCGTCCTGGCCCGGCTGCGCGCGTTCCTGCTACGCGACTTCGTCCGCAAGACGATGCGGCTGCCCCAGTCCAGCTTCGACATGGCCGACATCCTCAACGGCGGAGTCCTGCTCGTGCGCATCCCCAAAGGCGTACTGGGTGAGGACACCAGCAAACTGCTCGGCTCGCTGATCCTGGCCCGGGTGTGGCAGGCCGCCACGGCCCGCGCGTCCATCCCCGTCGAGCAGCGCCGCGACGCATCCATCTACCTGGACGAGTGCCAGAACTTCCTGACCCTGGCCAGCAGCCTCGACAGCATGCTCGCCGAGGCCCGCAAGTACCGGCTGTCGATGAAACTCGCCCACCAGGACCTCGCTCAGTTCCCCAAAGAACTACTGGCCGCGGTCAGCGCCAACGCCCGCAACAAGATCTACTTCTCCGTCGCTCCGGAGGACGCGCGGGTCCTGGCCCGGCACACCCTGCCCGAGCTCGACGAGCACGACCTGTCCCACCTGGACGCCTACACCGCCGCCGCCCGCCTGGTCGTCGACGGCCGCCAGACTGCGGCGTTCACCATGAAGACCCGGCCGCCGCGCGACCTGGTCGGCGTCGCCGCCGTGATCCGGCAGGCCGCCAGCGATCGGGTCAAGCCGCAGGATGTCTCCGGGATCGATCAGCTCGTCAAGAGGCTGAGCAGGCCGGCCAACGACCAGCGGGTCCGCCGCAGCAAGAAGGACACCGGCACCCCGGCCGGCTGAGCCGGCTTTCCCCGCCAACGCCTCACTGGGCATCTGCAGCTGCCCACACCATTCGTGGCGATCGTCCTGGTGATCGCTGCGGTGATCGTCTCGCCGGTCGTCGCCCGTGCCGCCACGACTGTTCGCAACGGTGCTGAGCTGCGGTGTCAGTGCAGCAAGTGGCCGGTGACAGAGCCCTCGCACCACTGTCTTCCTCCAAGAGTCCCCTCCGATAGGAGGGGTCCGATTCCTTCCCTAGGGAGATCCATCCTCATGTCCGCCAACTCCTCCTCGTCGTCTGTTTTCGATCCGCTCAAGTCCGCCCGGGTCCTGACCCTTCGTGACCGGCTGCTGCTGTCCTGGCTGGCCGAGCACTACGTGCTGAGCACCTCGCAGGTCACCGCCGCGCTGTTCCCCAGCCGCCGCATCGCCCAGCGCCGCCTGACCGCCCTGACCCGTAACGGCGCGCTGTCGGCGTTTCGGTACAACCCCACCGCCGCCGACCCCGTGCTGTACCGCATCGGCGCGCTACCGCGCTACGGCCTCGGCGTCCCCGAAATCGACCCCGCCGACCTGCGCTACTCCCTCGGCCCGCTCGGTGTCCTGCTGCACCCCACCGCCTACCACGATCCCGACGACATCAAGGCCAAACCGCCGCGCACCCACCTGGAACGGCGCACCCGCATCGAACGCAGCCACACCCGCCGCCACCTCATGGGCGTGAACCGGTTCTTCACCGACCTCTACGCCCACGCCCGCACGCATCCCGGCGCACGGCTGACGCACTGGTGGTCCGAACAGCACGCCACCACCGTGTTCGGCGGGCGCTACCGAAACAGTTCCGAAGGCCCAGCGGCCGAACCGATCATCATCCGCCCCGACGGCCACGGCACCTGGCAGGTCGGCGACACCACCATCGGACTGTTCCTCGAGTACGACAACGACACGATGAGCGTCCTCGAGGTCGTCAGGAAGCTGCGCCACTACGAGTACCTCGCGCTGCAACCCGACGGCCCACGCTGGCCGGTGCTGCTCTGGGTCCCGACCGCCGACCGGGAACGCCGGCTGCAGCAGGCGCTGGCCGACACCCCGATGGCGGTGACCGTGGCGACCGCGGTGCACTGCCGGACCCCCGCGCAAGCCATCTGGGCGCCGGTCGACCAGCCGGGAATCCGGCTGCGTCTGCACGAGCTGCCCAGCGGGCCCGTCGAGGGCTTCCACGACCGGGCTCTGCCCACCGACCTCAAGAATTGACGCGGCCTGCTGTGGTGTCAGCGCGCAGATTCTGACACCACAGCGGCAACACACCCCGCCAACGGCCTGTTCGCTCTGACACCGCAGGTCAGCCGCCCTGCACCCGCGTCCGCAGGAAGACGGTGGTGTCAGAGCAGGCCGCTACGGTTTCGGCACTACCAACACCCATATATCGCTCCACCCCGGTTCGGTCCCACCCCGAGGACTCCTTCGCCGCATCAGTGGCACCTGCACCCACCCGCCTTCGGGCCGGTCGGTCCAGACCGCCACGCGGCGCCCCCTCCCGGTCGCACCAACCACCCGCACCACCGCTCCAGCAAGCACCACATCCCTAGCCGACCCCCGCACCCAGTGGGCCGGCCATCTCTGCGCGCCCTACAGCGCCCACAACCCAGGAGGCCACCACCATGACCACGTCCCTCAACGGCAGCACCAAGCCGCCGAGCAAAGACAGCAAGAAGCCGACCACCACCCGACGGACGGGCGCAAAGACGCCGACGGCCGCGTCCGCGCCAGCGACCGCAGCACCGGTGCAGCGACCGCTGCCGACGATCCGCACCATGATCGTCTGCGTTCCGGACGAGCTGTCCACGCAGGTGCTCGACAGCACCCGCCAGCTCGACCGGCACATCGGTGCCACCGCCAGCAGCGAGGCCCGGTTCTGGGTCAACCCGAACATCCACATGTGGCAGAACAAGCACCTCATCGATCTGCGCAAGCCCAAGACGGGACCGCGCTACTGCGCGGGCGGCCCGATCCGACTGCTGGATCTGGCCGGTATGCGTCACGGCGGCGCCCTGGGCGCGAGCATGCGCCATCAGCAGTGGGCCGGCGTCGTACGCGGCACCCGCGACGCCCGACCGTGGCAGGACTACCTGCTGCGGCACCTCAGCGACCAGGTCAAGTACCCGGTCGAGCAGGCCATCAAGGACTTCGAGGCCCAGCCACGGGTCCTAGCGATGCGGGCACACAACGCCGCCACGTTCGGCGACGTGTACCTCGACCCGTTCGAGTTGGAATTGCTGCAGGCCGGTCCTGCCGCCTACGCCAACTACCACTGCATGTGGGTGGTCTGCACCGACGCCGTCTACACCCTGAACGGCGCCCGGATGCAACCGGCCAGCGACAGTGCCGCCGACCGGCTGACCTACCTGAGCCAGGCGATCCGCTACGTCGAGTCCCTCGACCCCGCGCAGCGCCTGCTCGCCGTCACCTTGGCGTGACACCACGGACCGGTCGGAGCAGCACACCCTCATCCCCCGTACCCGAAGGGATCAGTGTGCTGCCCGACCGGCTCCATCCCTGCGGCCCCGCGGTGAACCCGCACGGCGACCGAACGAACCTGCACTCGGGCGGCTCGACACGACCGACTCCCACGTCAGGCGACTCCTCAGCCCGCCCGCGGACCAGCCACGCGGCAGCATCCCGGCAGCCGACTCCACCGCCGCACCGGCAGCTGCCCGCCTACCGAGGCCGGGACCCCAGGCGGGGGCAGCGCCAGAACGCCCGCGGCCGGCGCCTATGGCCGCTCTTTCCCTCTTTCCCCGAAGGCATCCGCCTCATTAACGACCAAGGAGATCAACTCGTGCAACCGCAATCCCTGCGCCTGCCGCACAGCGGCCTCACCGTCCCGCACGACGGCTACACCGTCACCGCCTACAAAGAACTCTCAACCCGTGACGGTGTCGCCTTCACCGCCACCCTGCGCCTGAACCGAAAGATCATCGGCACGGTCGAGAACGACGGCGTGGGTGGCCCCGACACGTTCCACCCCAACCACGCCCTCGCCAACGCCGGGCAGCAGGCGGCACTGGAGACCTTCGCCGCGCAGTGCACCGACGCGGAAGGCCACACGCCCGACGTCGAATACGTCCTCGGTGACCTGGTCATCGAATACCAGACCCGCCGCAACATCGCCCGCGCCGCCAAGCGCGGCAACACCCTGCTGCGCCTGATGCAGGACCACGAAGACGGCAACAGGCCCCAGGGCTGGGCCAGTGTGACCGGCCTGCTCGAGACCGCCCAGACGGTGGCAGCCAACCGGGGCAGGCTGCGCGCCAGCCTCCTCGGCCACACCCGGCACGCGCCGCCCCCGCTCGGCTGGTGGCAGCTCTGGCAAGCCGACCAGAGCCGCTGGACCGACCTCACCGACCGGCCCGCCCACATCCCCGCCGACCGCTACTAGCGAAGACAGAGACCGGACATGACGATCAGCTATGTCCCGGACGGCGACCTGACAATCCGCACCGCTGACCCGGCCCACGACAGCGAGCCAGTCGCCATCCTGCGTGGACTCGCCCGCGACCTGCGCACCAGCTAAAGCCTCGGGCCGTACTCGACGGATGCAGCACCCTGTCGGGCCACCGCGCCGATGCGCCAGCCCACGACCAGGCCGCGCATCCATCCGGGTCTGTCCCCGTGGCCGAGCCGAGGCCCGGTACTGCAACCCGTACATCGGCTCTTCCCAACCCCTTTTCTCGACCGGAGGTATCCACTCATGTCGCACCGCATGTGGTTCAGACTCACCGACGTCCTTCCGCTCGCCGAGCACGCGATGGCCTGCTTCGAGCACCGCACCACCGGCGTCGAGGTCGGCCTCGACGTGTCGCACGGACCGGCGCTGATCTGGACCGGGTCCGCGCTGATGGACCTGCTGAGCTCCAACGGCGTGCCGACCTGGCACCGCGAGGACGCCAGCATGCACATCGCCGAGGCCTACACCTGGCGCAACACCACCGGCGCGTACGGCACCGCCCACACCGACGGCTACCACACCGCCTACCTTCCCCTGACCAACCCCGACGGCTCCACCGGATTCGTCATGAACGTCCTGCGCGGTAGCCGAGACAGCGGCTACAGCTGGCTCGCCGTCGACATCGACCCCACCGATGCACGCCTGATCGGCCCGACCCGTGTCCACGCCCTGCCCTGCCGCCACGGCCTTGTACCCACCGACACGGCGTGGACGCCGGCCGAGGTCACCTGCCGGCACGTCGACGATCGGCCCTACCCCGCTCTGATCGCCGACGGCTACACCAGCGACAGCGGCGACCTGCTGGCCCGCTTCGACACCACGACCATCGCTCGGATGACCGCCGACCTCGAGCAGATCCACACCAACCCGGACCGCGACAGCGACCCGATACCCGGCGAATACCCGCACCTGCGGCTGAGCGGCGACGTCCTGACCGTCCTGCAGGAACACGACAACCCGCACCTCAAGGGCGGCACCGTCCGCGCCACCGACTACCTCACCCCCGACCAGGACGGCCGCTACCCGCTCGGCGCCTACCTGTGGCCGTGGCGGCACGCCGACCAGCCCACCACCACAGCCGACCAGCCGCACCCCGACACCACCGGACCTGCGCCGGCAGCGTCCGCGCACCGCAACGACACCCCCCGAACGGAGCTGACCCCCGATGCGTGACAGCAACGACGACAAATACCCCTTCGACACCGACAACCGAGCCTGGCAACGGCTGCTCGCCCTGGCCAGCGAGCACTTCGAAGTCCTCACCTGGGCCCGCGAAGACGGCCGGCCGGCGATACTGAGCCTGGTTCACGTCTCCAGCGGAGACACCATCAGTCTCACGGTTCTGGACTCGCTCGAGGTGAGCGATCCGCACGTGCTGCTCGCCGTGCACACCGACGGACGGCTCACCGCCCACGGAACCGTGGCAGGACCCGCCACCGCCCTCGAATACGCGCCCGACCTGGTCCTGACCGACGGCATGATCACCGCGACCGTCGCGGTGCCGGTGCACAATCCGACCGACGCGAACATCGCGCCCGACGCCTGGCGGCACCTGCCCGACGACCTCGCCGACCGTCTGCTGGACGCACCACCGGAGACGGGCGCCTGCATGGTGGTCCTGCTCGACCGGGCCGGCCACCGACTGGCCGCCGGCGGCTCGTTCCTCAGCCCGGCCAGCGCGAGCGCCTGGAAACCGGGCGACGACGCCGTCGAGTGGTTCCTGGTGCCCCTGTATCCGATCGTCGCGGACCGCCACCGGTGAGCCCGCCTCGTTCCGCACCGCATGCCGATGACCCGAACGACAGCGGCACCGCCCACCTGGCACCTCCGCTACCGGCTGGGGCCCGGCTGCTCACCGCCGACGAGGCAGTTGCTGTCCTGATCACCGGCGAGCATCCCGACGGCGACCGAGGAACTCTCGCGTTCGACGCGGCCCTGGTCGAAGCGCTCCGCCAGGGCTGGCTGCTGGCCTGCCGCCTGCCGGACGGTCAGATCGCCTTCACCCGTCCCACCCTGGACACGCCGGGGCAGCCGCCGACGAGCTGACCCCTGAGCGCCCTACCCCGTGTGCCCCGCCGCCGACTCCCGGCCGTGGGGCACGGCCGTTTCCGGGAAGGGCCACACCACCAGCCGGCGGCGGATCTGAGCCGCCCGACCACGACCCGACCCCCGTCCGATGCGACGAGCACCACGACTGCGGCCGACGCCCGGCCGAACCCAGCGCGCACCCGCGCTGACCGCGTGAGTTCCCGGGCGCGGCCGACACACGGCCGTACCCGGGGCTCCCACCACAGTTGAAGGAGCCTCACCATGGCAGCCCCTGCCACCTCACCACAGCCCACCGATCGCGCCGGCCGGCACCGGCTGTGGTTCCACCTCGACGACGTCCTACCCCTGGCCGCGCATGCCGCCAGCACCCCCCGGCAGGCGCTCACCCGCGAGCAGTTGACCGCGCATGCCCCGAGCCTGCCCGCCCTGATCTGGGCCCGGACCGGCGACGCCGACACCCTCGCCTCCAACGGTGACCCCGGCTGGTACGACCCGGACGGTGACCCGCACCGCGTCCGCAGCCGAAGCTGGGTACGGCCAGGCAGCCGCCGCCCCGAGCCCACCGGCCCGGCGGGCGGTTACCTTCCCCTGCGCAGCGTGCCCGGCCTCGGAATCCAGGTCATCGACTGGCTCCGCGAGGCGGCCGTCGCGGGCTGCCACTGGCTGAGCATCGACATCACCCGGGCCCGCCCGGTGATCGGCGCCGACCGCCTCGACGTCGTCGAGCAGCGCGGCGACCTCTACCCGCCCGACGTCACCTGGCTACCGGCGGCCGTCGCCTGCGTCCCGACCACCGGCAGCGGCACCTACCCCGCGCTGGTCGCCGACGGCTACCGCAACACCCTCGGCGGTGAGATCGCCCGCTTCGACACCCACACCGTGGCCCACATGATCCTCGACCTCGCAGCCGCGCAGGCCGCCGACGGCCATCAACCCGGCCCGCGGCCGGTGCTGCGCTGGTCCGGTGACCGCGTCGAGGTCTTCGAGCAACATGACCTCGGCGGCATCCCGGCGCTGCGCCGCTACGACGTCATCGGTCCCGACGCCGACGGCCACTACCCCGTCGGCGCGCACCTGTGGCCGTGGCTTCGCACGGACATGCACATGCCGGCCGGTGCCGCATGACCCACCACGATGCCCCACGGCACGCCGACCACGACGAGCGTCGCAGCCCTGCGCCCGCCCCCGCTGTGGACTACGACGGCCTGTGCCCGCTGTGTTTGCGGACCGCCGCCGTACGCACCGGTCATCTGAGCCGCCACGCCGACGGCCGCCACTGCGCCGGGATTGGCTGGCCGGGACCGCCCCCTGCGGGCGCCCCGACGTACGGCCGCGTCGTCGACCACCTCATCGACGGTGAACTGTTCACCGTCGACGGGTGCCGCTGGTACTGCGCTGCGGTGCCCCTGTTCGGCAACGTCGCGGTCTACACCAGCGCCGACCGCGACCAGGACTGCGCGCCCACCGTCCGCGTCGACGCCGACCGCGACGCGACCGTGCGGGTCTGGCGCCGACCGCGCGTACTGCTCGGGCACGACCTTGTCGACCGCCCCCAGCTGAGGCACGTGCCAGAGGGCACCCCGGGTGCTGTCGAACTCGTCTGGACCGACGGCCGCTACATACAGCGCTGCCCGTCCTGCGGGGCGCTGGAGTGCACCGGTCATCCGCAGGATCCGGCTGTCGTGGCCGCGTTCTACGCCGGCCTCACCGCCTGACCGGCCTCCGCCTGCGCCTGCGCGCAGCAGCGGCCCCCGGCGCATACCGCCTCAAACCCGTAGAGCTCCGCGGCTCCGCCGAGCCGCGGGGCTTCGCGCTGGCCGAATCAGACCCGGCCTGGCCAGCGCCGCACCTCACGTGCCGCTAGGCCGTGCGGCCCGCGCCGCGGTGACCGGCCAACCACATTCCGATCCGGCTGGTCGCCGCCGTCACCGGTTCTCCCACCCTCGCCGCGAAGGACACCGCCATGCCTGATCGCCTCCGACCCGTCACCTGCCTCGCCCCACACCGCCCGGCTACGGAGCGGACACCGACCATGGTGGCGCAGGTGCCGCGATGAGCACGCGTGTCCTCGCCTGGATCGCGATCACGGCCTGCACCGTCATCCTGCTGTGCACCGGATCAGTCACCGCACTGTTCGGCGGCGGGTCCGGCGACGGCATCACCGCCGTGAGCTGCTACCTGCCCACCGCGTCGGGGTCACCGGCCGGCTCAACCAGCGGCACCCCACCCAGCAACACCTCATCCCCCAGCGCCGCGCCGGCCGGCTCCTTGCCTCGTGTGGCGGGCTGGAGCGCCGAGCAGGTCGCCAACGCCGCGGCGATCGTCACAGCGGGACGATACCGGCCAATACCCCGGCGGGGGTGGGTGATCGCCGTGGCCACCGCCATCCAAGAGTCCAGCCTGCACAATTCGGAAGGCGGCGACCGCGACTCCGTCGGACTGTTCCAGCAACGACCCAGCCAAGGATGGGGCAGCCCGGCGAAACTGCAGGATCCCGCCTACGCCGCCGACACGTTCTACGCCGCCCTGGACCAGGTACCCGGCTGGCAACAGCTGGCCCTGACCGAGGCCGCGCAAGCGGTACAACACAGCGCCTACCCCGACGCCTACGCCAAACACGAGGCCGCGGCCACCGCCCTGGTCAACGCCCTCGCCGGTGCGGATCCTGATGGCTGCTTCGCGACCGGCGCCTGGACCCAGCCGGTCAACGCGCCCGTCGGCTCCGGATTCCGTACCAGCGGCAGGCCCGGCCACGACGGTGTGGACCTCATCGCACCCCGGGGCTTCACCATCCGCGCCGCGTCGGCCGGCAAGGTCATCCGGGTCCGGTGCAACGCCATCGATGCCCGCGACGGCAGCGAGTGGGGTTGCGATCGCGACGGCAGCCCGGAGTTGACCAGGGGCTGTGGTTGGTACGTCGACATCGCCCACGCCGCCGGCATCATCACCCGCTACTGCCACATGGGACGGCCACCCGCCGTTGTCGTCGGCGCCGCCGTCGTCGCCGGACAACCCATCGGGGTCGTCGGCAGCACCGGCCACTCCTCCGGCCCGCACCTTCACTTCGAGGTACACACCAACGCGGACGAATCCACGGCCGGGGCGATAAATCCAATCCCTTTCATGATCAGGAATGGTGCTCCGCTAGGCGAAATGAATTGAAGCGTAACCCCTTTATCGAAGTCCGTCATCGCATTCCAGAAAATTGCTACAAGGAGATAATCACATGCAATCGGATATGTTCCTGATAGCGGCGCTCGTCCCCGCCGACACCACCGTCGACACCATCGATACGCACCTCGCTGGCCCCATGCAGCACCTCATGCCCAACATCATCGACAAATACCGGCTCGGTGGCATGTTCACCGGCATCTGGGACCCCACGTACACGCCGCAGATTGATCCGGCGAACTGGCAGCCCTGTGAGATGTGTGAAATCCCCGCCGAGCTGGACCAACAGCCGTGCCCTCATTGCAGCGACGCCGAGAGCCTCGGACGCCACGCCGGCACCCTGCTCGCCGGCAGCAGCCAATGGAAAGCCCACCCCGGCGACATCGTGCCCTTACCCCTCCTGCTCGCCGACTGGCGCCACCTGACCCAGCCCACCGACCAGCGTCGATCCGCCCTTCCCGACATATTCGTGGATTCCCGTGGCTACACCTGGCTCAGCTCAAACCCTGACGGAACCACACCCCTCGAGCTTCACGACATCTTCGAACAGCTGCTCACCGGGCAACGACAGATCAACGACGCCGAGCACTTCGAGCCAGCCGCCTGGAGTGTCGCGATCGTCGCCGGCCACCGCACTGCTGACCCGGCCCGCCTGGTCATCGGTTCGGTCGTACTGATCACCGACCCGGACAGCAGAGAGGACGACGCTGATCCCGACCAGCCGTACATCATCAGCGACGACTTCGACGCATACACACTCATCCGACCCGGTGGCGAATACGCCCTGCTGCTACCCGGAGCCGCACTCACCGAGGTCGACCCGACTCGACTGGTCCTGCTGCCGCAACCGGCTGACACCCCGCAGTACAAGGACATCCTGCGCAACCGTGTCGGCTACCGTCTCGACGCCTTCCCCGATTCGGCGGGCGACTCGCAACGCCAATAGATGCCATCGGCCTTGACGCATCCCGATTCGGCACGCGCAGTTATGCAGCGCCGATACGGCGCCAGCCCTTTCCGAAAGGACAGAATTTCGATGATTGTCTACATCGCCGGTCCTATGACCGGCTACCCCGACTACAACCGTCGCAGCTTCATGCTCGCCGAGCAGTACGTGATCGGCCGCGGCTGGCAGGTGCGAAGCCCTCGCAACACCGATCCCGCGCATGCCGGGCCATGTCCTGCCGGCGAGCAGCAGAGCACTGCTGCAGGCTCGCACCCCTACCCCTGCTGGGTGCGGGCCAGCCTGCGCATGATGCTGGAGTGCGACAGCGTACTGATGCTGCCCGGCTGGCAGCAGTCCAGAGGCGCCTCGCTCGAGCGGCTCGTCGCCGAGAGCAGCGCCATGCCGATAACTGAACTCCAGCAAGCTGACCTGGACGCTTTCGGTGTGGCAAAGCAATTGAAGGCGGACTGCCGCGCTGCGGCTCGTATCCGCGGAGCAACTGCTCCACCCGCCCTCACGAACCAGGGTCCACCCACTGGGCGCGAGGGGTCCGTCATATGCGTCGGCGGTGTGCGGCGTACCCGCGTGGGAGAGACCTGTGACTGACAGGTCCGACCCCTCGGGCCGATCCAGCGCCGACTATTCGCGGCGGCTCAGTGTTGCCGACGAGACGCTCGGTAAGACCCGTCTGCTCGCCGAGCAATGCCGGACCTGCATCTTCCGTCCCGGCAACCCGATGTTCCTCGGCCCTGGCCGGCTTCGGCAACTGGTCGATGGGGCCCGCGCCGACGGCGGGTACATCATCTGCCACGAGACCCTGCCCTACGCCGAAAGCCCTGTTCCACCTGCGATCTGCCGGGGGTTCGCCGACCGCTACTCCACGTGGCAACTGCAGGTCATCGGACGGCTGTGGGGATTCGTCGAGGTATCACCGCCGAACCCGGCACCCTGAACAGCTGAGCCGGCAAACGCTCCGATCAGCGCACGGGACAGGCGTCTGCGCCCCTATCGGCGTACCCCTGAGTCCGAGCCGACCCTCTGCGGTCGTCGACCGTACGGGGCTCGGTCAGCCCGCGCCGCCTCGGCGCCGCATTCGAAGGCCCGGCGCTGACCTGATTCCGCAGCGCTGCCCGCCCTGATACCGCATGACCCGGCCGTAGCCCGGCCCATCCGCGCACTCCCGCGCAGCCCCGGGCACGGCCATGCGGCCGTGCCCGGGTTTTCTCCTCCACCCGGAAAGGTGCACCGCACATGCCCACCGAAGAATGGATCGCCGAGCGCTATCCGCCCAATTTCATGGCGGACATGCTCGCCGACGTCGTCGGTGACTTCACCGACGTTCAGGCGCATCCCGCGATCGCAGCGGCCCGGCACGACCAGAAGCAGATCGCCGAGCTGGCCGACCACCTCGGCACCATCCTGCGCCGCCTGGTCCAGGACGGCACCGTCGTCGTGACCGTCTACGCCAACGCGTCCATGGTCACCGACCGCGACGGAGAACAGCACGGATGCCTGCTCGGTGACTTCACCGTCGGGCAGGTCGCCACCTTGCTACACCTCGCACCGGCGCCCATCGGTGACCAGCGGGACACCGCAGCGCCGTTCACCGAGCACTGAGCCTCCCGTCACGGTCTCGGCCCTCATCGCCGACCGAGGCCAAGGGCCCGTTCACCGCGCAGCCGAGAACCGGCGGTCCGCCGCCGCACAACCCCACCACGTTCGCCGATGCGGACGCGGCGGCAGCGCACGACTTGAACAAATCCCGCAACGAAGCGTGGATCAAGTCCACGCCCATCCAGATTGGAGCCGAATCTCATCATGTCCGACACCCCGCGTCCCGCAGCCACGGCGTCGCAGAAGGTCGTTACCGCGATGTGGTCGATGCAGCAGCCCGCCACGGCGAAGCAGATCGCCGAAGCCGCCTCGCTCGGGTACTCCACCGTCACGCCCATCCTGCGCGCCCTGCTGGCCGACCAGCAGGCCACCAAGACCGAGGCCGACGGGCGCACCCAGTGGCACCTGACCGCCAGCAGCACCTCCGACCACGACAGGAACGCCCCGACCCGTGCCGGCAGTTCGGTAGCGCCCGACGACGCCGAGCCGCCGAGTGCTGACACCGCAGCGACCGACCTGCCCAAGTCGCCGGAGACGACGGACACCGAACAACCAGACGACACCGCTGATGCGGCAAAGGCGAGCACCGACGACCCCGGCGACGGCAACACCGATGAGCCGCCAGTTCAGACCGGCACCGTAGCGACGCAAATCGACGCAGCCGCGCCCGCTGACGGGGCCGAACCGCCGCAGGACGACACCGAGCCCCGGCGCGACGACGACCGCCCGGCGGGCACCCGGGCCTACCGCAAACCGACGCAGCCGCGCCGCGAGAAGGGCGCCCTGCGCGCCGCCGTGCTGAAAGTCCTGACTGATGAGCCGGATCGCGGGTTCAAGGTCGACGAGATCCGCAGGGCCATCGACGCCGCCGCGCCTGACGGCACGAACAAGGCCGGCGCGGGTGCCGTCGCCAACGCCGCGACCAAACTCGTTAACGACGGCCTCGCCGTGCAGGTCGAGGCCACGCACGCCACCTACCAGGCCGCGCCGCCTGCGGCCGAAACCGACTGACACCGTCCATCAGCCCGGGCCGGCCGTCAACACTTCGACGGTCTCGACGGTCGACCCGGTGCTCCTTAACCAGCAAGGAGCGAGTCCAGTGTTCCAGACCTGGCAACACCTCATCCTCGTGTGCCTGAGCGCGGCTCTGCTCGCCGTCCTCGGCGTGAACATCCGGCTCCACGTCCAGCTGCGCCGGTCCCGCTACCAAGCCACCCACGACTCCACCACCGGCCTGGCCAACCGCCATGCCGTCACCACCTACCTGCGCAAAGCGCTGCGCCAGGGCCGCAGTATCGGGCTGGTCCTGATCGACCTCGACCGGTTTAAAGCGATCAACGACATCTACGGCCACGAACACGGCAACGACGTCCTCGCCGAGATCGCGAACCGCCTGGACACCCTGACCCGACCAGTGTTGTTCGCCGCCAGATTGTCCGGCGACGAATTCGCCCTGGTCGTCGACGGCGGTACCGAGCACAGCGCCGCCGCCGCCCACGCCGCCCTGCGCGTCATCACCCGCGCCCCGGTGCGCACCAGCAACCGCGCCATCACGGTGACCGCCAGCGTCGGGCACGCCACCGCCGGTCTCGGGACCAGCGTCCGCGACCTGCTGCACACCGCCGACCTCGCCATGTACCAGGCGAAACGGCGCGGGCGAGCCACCGTTCACGGCGCCACCACCGAAGCCCTCGGCGTCGGTGGTGGACCCCGTTCGCGGGATCTGCCCCGCGATACGACCGAACCGGCGCAGCGCCCGATCGGAAGGGTGTACCGGACCCGTGACTGACCGCCTCGACCTGTACTTCGACCTGCGACTGGCGCTGCGCCTCGCCGAACACGCCCTGGACTGCGACCAGCACGCCCCCGCATTTTGCGACGGCGACGAGGGCAAAGACTGCCCCGGCGGTCTGGTCTGGGCGAAGGACTGGGGCACCTACCTGATGTCCACCGGCCGGCCCGCCCTGCCCGGCGACGACGGCAGCCCCAACCTCGTCGCCTACGCCCACGGTTGGGCCCCCGGCGATGACCACCCCGACGCCACCGACACCCCGCTGGGCGGCGACGACTTCAGCGAGCAGCTGCACCTCAACGATCCCTACGGCGCCCACGGTCAGTCCGTTCTCGAGCTACTCCGGCAAGGCAACCGAGAGCACTACCGGTACCTGCTGCTGCGCGTCACACCAGAAACGGTGACCGTGCAACTGTCTCGCGCACTGCCATGACCCGGCGGGTGAGGTCGACATCCGGCCTCACCCGAGCCGATCTCATGGACCAGTCAGCTTCCGAAGCTGGAAGCAGCCGCGCCGCGGTGACTCAAGGGAACCGGCCCTTCGCGGCCCGCCTCATTCCTCGACCCGCGCCGCATCCGGTCGAGGACGCCGCGCACCGTGCGCCCTCAGCGCAACCGCGCCGCCTCAGCCGAACACGCCCTCACGTCGCAGTCCTTCTGCGCGGCGGCGACAGATCCGGCTGCCGTCGCCGAGGGCGCCATCGCTTTCGACCCACAGAGTGCGACGCCGCCGGATGCGGCATCGCGCAGGCCCACCTCGCAGTCCCGAACCTCATGAGCAAGGAGACCTCAGCCGTGAGCACCTTCCGACCCGGGCAACGGGTCCGCCTCGAGCACACCAACGACCCGCACACCGACCTGCGGCCCGGTGACACCGGCACCGTGCGCCGTCATGACGAACAACAGCAGACCGTCTACGTCGACTGGGACAGCGGCTCCACGCTGTCGATGTGCCTGGACGCCGGCGACCGCATCACCGCCGTGCCCGGCGGGGACAACACCGCCCAACCCGAGGTCGCCTCGTGGGCGACAGCGCTGCGGCAGCTACGCAACGCCGGGGCCGTGGCGGGTGCGACCGCCGCCGACTGGTGGGCCCAGGACATCATCGGCGGCCGAGCAACCGGCGATGTACGTCCCGCCGCCCGGCGCGTCCTCACGGGCATCAAGGACGGCGACCCCGCCGTTCTCGACACATTGCCTGGCCTCGATCTATTCGGTCAGGAGGCGGGCAGCACGAGCGAGGCCGACCTGTACACGGACGCGGCCGGCGACGTCGCCGCGTGGGAAAGCCTCAACGACCACCAACGCGAGGAGGCGATCGACGCCTACCGCGACACGTTCGACACCGCCGTGCTTACCCGGGTGACCGAGCTGTGCGGGCTGGCCTCCAGCCCGACCGGCCGCGACGTGTCCTACCTGCACCCGGACAAGGTCCGGATCGGCAGCGTCGGCGTGTTCTCCGGCGACTGGGCCTGGACCGAGGGCTCCGACGGATCTCAGCGCATCGGTGTCGGGTTCGTCGGCACCCTCATCGACCGGTGGAACGGGTGGGCCGTGTTCTCCTGCACCCGGCCGGTCGCCGAAGCGATCGTCGCCGACCAGCGCCACCAACGTGACGAGTACCAGCAGTCTCTGCGCGACCAGGGCGTCCCCGAGGCCGACCTGAACCAGCAGGTCGGCCAGTCTCTGGCAGACCTGCGGTTCGACGGCGACGTCATCGTCGCCGACCAGCGGGCCATGTACGACGATCCGCAGGCCATCGAACGTATCGAAGCCGACATCGACGGCCGGTACGTGGTGATGGGCTGGAACTGGTGCTGGGATGCGGTCGACCCGTACGCCTGTGACCGCATCGTGGGCGACCTACCCGAGGCGGGCGAGCAGCAGCAGTTCGAGATGCTGCGCCACACCCCCGGCATGCGGGTCCCGCACAACCGGCTATACCTGCGCATGCTGCGGCTGTGGCCGGTATCGGGTGACCTCGCGTACGTCGCCGCGCTGATGCTCGACGACCAGCGGATCGGCACGGTCGGCAACGACGGTGCCAGCGGCGGCACCGACGTGGTGCTGACCCACCCCGAGACAAACCAGGACCTCCTCAGCCGATACCTGGCCGGGTGCCGCTACCAGGGCCGGCCCGTCACCATGCCACGGCTGATGGACGCCCTCGCCGACGAGTACTACCTGGCGCAGGCCGTCGCGCAATCGCAGGCCGAGGGTGCAGGCCAGCTGCGGCTGGTCGACGACACCGGCCACACCCTGTCCCTGCGCCCCGTCAGACCGGCTCCCCGTGGCTGGGCCGAGCTATCCGAGCTGGGGCGCCGACTCGCCGCCGAGTCCGGCACGGCTGCGGCGACACAGTGGCTGATCTGGACCGGCACCCACTGGATGAACCTGCCTCACTCTTCGGCACCACGTCCTGACGCGGCCCGGCACACCGCCGAGCAGCGCTGATCAGCAACGCGACCGCCTGAACCACCACCGCCAGGCGCTCACCGGGACGCTGACCAACGGCCCCGGTGAGCGTCCGGTGGCACTGACGCACGACTCAGACCACGGACGAAAGGAAACTGACCATGACCGAGACATCGTCTCCGGGAGCACACACCACCATCCGCGTGCTCGCCGCGCTGGCCGAACTCGGCGAGACCACCGCCGCGGCCATCGCCGCGCACGTCGGCGTCGCCTACTCCACCACCACCGCGAAGCTGCGCACCTGGGAGGACACCGGGCAAGCCGAGCGAGTCCGCACCAGCGACGGACGCACGCTGTGGCGGCTGACCGACGCCGGCCGTGCCGCCACCGCGACCGCAGAGCCCCACCATGCGCAGACCGACCCCGCGCCGCACCCCGCTGACCAGCCGGAACCCGACATCGCGAAGGCCACGACGGCCACGACAGCGGCCACGGCGGCACCGTCCGACAGCCCGGACACCGCCCCGTCCACCCCGATGGCCGACGACCCAACGAGCCGGTCCGAGCCCGCCGCGCAGCCGCCCTTCGGACATGACGAACGGTCCGAGAGTGTCACGTCGGACGCCGGCAGCCGGCAGCACGTCGAACCCGCTGTCCCGTCCGCTGCGGATACCCAGGGCGACACGGAGCCGGGCGTACCCGCCGCCACTCAACGTGATGCCACCGCTGAGGGAACCAGCAAGGACGCGACCACGCGGGGACGGCGCGCACGAGGGAGCTTGTCCGCCGCCATCTTGGCCATCTGTCAGGCCCGCCCTGACCACCAGTACAAGGTCGGTGAACTCAGCCGGCTCATCGACGCCAACAACGCCGGCACCAACGCGAAGCGAGTCAGCCAGGGCGCGGTCTCCAACGCTTGCGCCAAACTCGCGACCGCGGGACTGCTGACGCAGACCGTCGACAAACCGGCCACCTTCCAACTGGCCCGTACCGGCGCCTGACCGACCACCGTGCCGATGAGCCCGGAGGCGGACGTCGCAGTTACCTTCACCCGCCTCCGATGCTCCTTGATCGATGTCTTCGAGGCGGTGCAGCCGTACGGCGACGTGCAGCGCCGCTACCGTCGACGCAAGAGCTGAAAGGTTATGACCATCGACCACGACGTAGGAACGAGCATCACTGTCGACCAGGCCGGCTCGCTGCTCTACTCCTTGATCAGCGTCTCCACCTTCGCCCTGGCGATTCTGATCATTCTGCGGTTCGCCGTCCATAGGTCCGGGCTCGTCGAGGAAGTGACGGCGTGGGTGGGCCGGCGGCGAACCAACCGGATCTTGATCGTCGTGGAACTCCCCGTTGAGGCCACCGCGATGCGAGCCGCTACTGCAGGGCAACGCAAACCTCGGTTCTGGCGGCAGCGGCACGGTGTCGAGTACCTAGCGACGTACAGCCGGGCGCGGCTCTACCTGAAGGTCGCCGAGCCCGGTGACACCGTGCACGACGCCGTACGCTGCCTGTCGCGTGCCCGCCCTGACCTGGTCCTCCTCGCCGGACTCTGTCGCGGGTTGCACCCCGAGCGTCAGGGCGTGGGTGACATTGTCCTTTGCCATCGAGGTGTGTCCGTCGTGCCAGCGAACTCTGTCCCGGCGAAGGTCTCTGCCAGCGAAGTTTGTCCTTGGCGTCAAGACGATCGATCTGAGCCGCAGATCCAGGCCGGCGAAGATGTGGCTGGCCGTGTTGGATTCGAGATCGAGTTCGCAGAGGCGACGGGCTCGCGCTGCCGCACAGGCGGGCTATGGTGTCGCATCGATCTTCCTCAGCTGGCAGCATGTGCCGGATGACTGACGACCTGACCACCTGGCTCCGCGAGCGCCTCGAAGCTGACTCCATCCGACTCACTACGCTCGCCTCCGAGCGCGCCGCGACAGGTCGGCCCGATGACCGGGTCATCGTGCGCATCGCCATGGACCAGGTGTCCATGATCGGCGCACAGACGCGGGTCATCGAGATCGCGGAACAGGCGATCGCCAACGGCATCGCCGTCCAGCAGTTCGAGCAGGCCTTGAAGTGGATGGCGTACCAGCGCCAAGGCGAGGGCTACCTGGACACCTGGGCTCCCGACGGCGTCGACCTCGTCGCCACGCTCAGGGACTTCGAGTTCGACCAGGACGACTAGCGAGCTCCACACGATGCCTCGTTGCAACCATCGCTGACAAACTTCGCTGGCAGAAACCTTCGCCGGGACAGAGTTCGCTGGCACGACGGACACACCTCGATGGCAAATGACAGACATCGTGCTCGGCTCCGCCCTGGCCCAGGTGGCTTTGCTCGCGAGTTGCGACACCAGCGGCCCGTGAGTCTTGGCTCCATTGATCGGTTCCGCCGTTGATCAATCTCCGCGAGTTTTGACCGCACTCCCGTCCGCCGTCACGGATTGGCCGGAGCCGGTGGGGCCGCGTAGGGAGCCGGACAAAGGAGTTCGTTATGTTCAGAGGCAACGCCACCGTATCGTTCGCCGATTGTTGAACTGCACCACGACCGACCAGCCACAGACGTGCGTAAGGAGTAAACATCCGTGCCCCTGCCTCTCGGAGACACCCTCATCGACGACTCTCGCCTGCGCACAGCGCTCGACGCACTCCGCGGAAAGCCGCCTCATGTGACCGTCGATGACCTACCTCAAGACCGGGGCTACCGCGTCGGTGCGTTGCTCGCACTCGCGGAAGTCGCCGCGGCCGGCACAGAATCTGACAGCTTCCTCAAAGGCTATAGGGCGACCCTCCATGGGCTGACCGCCGGCAGCGAGGAAGCAGTCGTTCAGGGATGGGCGGTGCTTATCCACGAACGCCTGCAGCACACCATCGACTCGATAGATCCAGGAGACCCGCGCGGCGCCGTCATCGCCGATTCACTGGCCGCGGCCGCGGCCGCGATCAAGCTGCGATTCCTGCCCGTGAACGAGGCCGGCGAGATCAAAACGCTCATTGCACAAGCCGAGGCCAACCTCAGCCGGGCGCTTGACGCCGTAACCGAGCTACGTGCTGCTCTACGCGCCGAAGGTTTCGACGCGTAGTCGCGTACCGCGTCCCGACCGCTGCGCCGTGGTGTCAATACTCGCAGACACGAAATCGACCGACGATCAAGCGGTGTCAAGAGCGCCGTTCAAACGGTGTCCAGAACCGCAGAGATAGCCACCCAGGTACACACCGACTCGACCGCACCGGACGGCCTTCGGCTCGATCCAGAGTTCGAGGAGCCCTACTACCTGCTCGTGGCACGTTTGCGCGTGCAGGAGCGCGTCGAGTTCGAGGGGTTCGTGCTCTGCCACGGCGACCTGCTGACGTCATGGACGCTTGCCGAGGATTTGGCCAAGCTCCCCCGCACCCTGGCGGCCACATCGGATCGATCGAGGGTGTATGCCATCGCGGCCCGCCTCGCGCCACGCTGCGCCGGCTGGGCGGCGGTCAGAGCCGTCGCCTGGTACGGCCAGCACCGCACCCACCGCCAATGATGACCTTGCCGCTACCAACGTCGCGGAGCTCATCGTTGCCACAGCCACGAGCACCGCACTGAACCACCGCTAAGTCCCACCCCCGTGGCCGGGCCGGAGCCCGCCACCGGCCAACGTAGAAAACCAACACCCCAAGAACTAAGGAAGGCCCCGCAGCCATCGGCTGCGGGGCCTTCCTGTCTGCATACCCATCTATCTCCACCCCCTTCTGCGCGATCGGAGCGTCCCACCGTGTTGTTCTTCGACACTGTCCACGCCATCACCGAATACCTCGTGGCCGCCGTCGTCCCAGCCGCGAGCCGCACCCTCGTCGTCCACCGTCTGACCCAGGCCCCCGTGCTGCTGGTGGTGCTCGACGAGCACCGCGCCACCGCCGGCCTGCGGCTGCGGCGCACGCTGCAGATCCCGCTGCCGCACGGCACGGCCTCGCGCCATCCGTTGGCGCTGCTGCTGCGCGACACCGCCGAGGCGCTCAGCCGCCACGGCGCCAGTCACCCGATCCTGCAGGCCGTCCACACGCTGCGAGCCGCAGGCGACCGGGCCTCGGTCGGTGACCGGGCCCTGACGTGGGCGGCCCGCTACACCGACATCGACGTGTCCACCGGCCTCCCGCAGCAGGTAGTACGCATCGACGGTGTTGATGTCGACGGCCGCTCCTACCAGCTGAGCCTGGCACCGGGCGAGACGTGTCCCGTCGCCCACCTCAACGATCGGCCTGACCCGCACGAGTCATCGCAACCGCCGGGCTGTCGGCACTTGCCGCTGCGGTCACCCGCCTCACCTGCCCCGGCGTGCCGGCATGAGCGACACCGGCCCCGCGCCCACCCAGCCTGCCGCCGGATCCGAATCCCGCGACGCCGAGCGACTGCAGCGGCTGCTCACCGTCGTGCGGCGCCTGCAATACCGCATCGGTGAACAGTTCGCCGCCGCCGTCAACGACGGGCGCCTCGACATCGAGGTGGCCAACAGCATGCTCGAAGCCTTCGGGAGCCGCCGCTGCCGCGCCGCTGGCGGGTTCACCTCAGCCTGCCGATGGTCTGCGAAGTCACCGCCGAGACCGCCGAAGACGCCTTCGACGCCGCCGCCGAGCTCATCGACAACGCCGTGCGCGCCACCGACACCGGCACCGCCATCGACATCGCGTTCGACACCCGCGAGGACCAGCGGGCCACACCGGGCGGGGTCGACACCAACGCCGTCATCACCGACTGGGTGGACCACCACCTGAGCACTTGATCTTCCCCGCACACCACGCGTCGATCGACGCCTACCGGCGACCACCCCGGTCGGCGGCTACCCGCGGTGAGCAGACCGGGCGGCCGGCTCGGTCTCGCCGACCTGCCGACGAAAGGACCACTGCCCATGTCACGACCACACCTCGCCTGTCCTCCTCGCGCTCGCACAGCCGCGAAAAGCAGGGCGCATCAGCAGCTAACGGCTACGGCCACCGGCACCATCGGACGCCGCCGATGACCGGACCCGGTCCGCTACGGGTCGGCGCCAACGCTCTGCCGGACACTGTCGGCTGGCAATGCCCCGCCGTCGACGCCGCCGTCAACCACCTCCGCGACAGCGGCCGCGGACAGATCCACGCCGCATGCGGCACCGGCAAGACCATCACCGCCGCGCATATCGCCACCCGGCTGTGCCCGACCGGCAGGATCGTCGTAGTGGCCTGCCCGACCGTGGCTCTGGTCGGGCAAGCCCTCGCCGTGCTCAGCCCCACCGCCACAGCCACCCTGGCCGTCTGCGGCGACGACGCCGTGGCCGACACCGCCGTTCACCCCCAAGATCTACCCACGACCGTCGCCACCGACGTCGACACCATCACCGCCTGGTTACGCACTGCCGCCGCCGGTGTCCGGCTGATCGTCACCACCCACCGCTCGGCCCAGCTACTCGGCCAGGCGCTGCTGCAGGCAGGCGAGACCGCCGACATCCTGGTCGTCGACGAGGCGCACCACAGCGCCGGCCACGACGGCAAACAGCTCGCCGGGCTGCACACCGATCACACCTTCCCAGCCCGGCGGCGGCTGTACCTGACGGCAACCCCACGCGTCGATGACACCGACGACGACAACGCGCTGTCGATGGACGACCCTGAGGTGTTCGGCCCGGTCCTTTACCGGTACACGTTCGCTCAGGCCATCGCCGACGGCTGGCTCGACGACTACCGCATCGCCGTCGTCGGGGTCAGCCGCGCCGAGATCCTGCCCCTGCTGCGCGACCTGACCGCGCCACCGGGCCTGCGTACCGGTGGTGACGGGCCGCTGCGAACGGCGATGGTCGCGGCGGCGTTGAGTCGCGCCGCCGCGGAGTTCGACCTGCGCAGGACCATCGTCTACGCCCCCCGCATCGCGGCGTCGCGCGCTCTGGTCGCCGCGTTGGCGCCGATCGCCGCGGCCCTGCACGACCCGCAGCAGCCGATGCCCAAGTTGACCTGCCACCACGTCGACGGGCGACACAACGCCGCCCAGCGGCGGGAGTTTCTCACCGACCTCGCGCATCCGCCCGACGACGGCTGGACCGTGCTGTCCAACGTGCGCTGCCTCGGCGAAGGAATCGACGTGCCCGCCATCGACTCGGTGGCGTTCAGCCACCCCAAGTCCTCGGTCACCGAGGTCATCCAAGGTGTCGGACGTGCCCTACGCCGCAACCGCGACGGCACAGGTGTGGCCACCATCCTCATCCCGGTCCTGGTCGACGACGACGCAGAGTTGTCGGCACAGGCCGACGCCGACGGCTACGCCACCGTCTGGCAGGTCGTCCGCGCGTTACGCGCCCACGACGACGCGCTCGCCGCAGCCCTCGACCTGCAACGCCGCGGCATGGCCACCACATCCGCCACCGCCCTCCCCGACAAGATCGTGGTCCGGCTTCCCGACGGCTACGACATCGACAACTACCTGCGCCACCTGACCGTGCGACTGGTCACCGCGACAACCTCACCGTGGTGGGAGGGCTACGGCGCCGCCGCCCAATACCACGCCGAGCACGGGCACCTGTTCGTCCACGTCGATCACGTCACCAGCACGGGCTACCGGCTCGGCTCCTGGATCCACCACCAACGCAAAGCACGCCGCCGCGGCCAGCTCCCTGCCGCACGGATCCGCGCATTGGACACCCTCGGCATGCTCTGGGACCCCCGCGGTGCCCGCTGGGAGACCGGCCTGCTGCACGCCGCGCAATACCGGGCCCGGGAAGGCCATCTTCGGGTTCCTCCCGACTACGTCACGGACAGCGGCTACCGGCTTGGCCAATGGATCCGCCTGCAGCGCAAGAAGTTCAACGCCGGCCAACTGGATGCCGATCGCGCCGCCGCTCTGCAACGGCTGGGCATCGAATGGGATCCCTACCAGGCGATGTGGGAGCGCGGCATCAGCCACGCCATCGCCTACCACGCACGGACAGGCCACCTGAGGGTCCCGGCCCACTATGTCGATGCCGACGGCTACCGGCTCGGTCAGTTCATCGTCGCGCAACGCATGCTCCACCAGCGAGGCACCGTCGCCGCCGATCGGATCAACGCCCTCAACCTGCTGGGAATGAAATGGAGCCGCAGCTTCGCCGAGAGCTTCGCCGACGGTCTGACCCACGCCCGCGAATACCACCGCCTGCATCAGACCCTGCACATGGCCAAGGCCACGACCAGCCCCGACGGCTACCCGATCGGGGCCTGGCTCGTCCGGCAACGCACCAAACTGCGTGCGGGCACCCTCGCCGAGGCCGCCGAAGCTGCCCTGGATGCCATCAGTCCCACCTGGCGTGACTGAACCACCGGCACAGCCCGATCGTCACGCCAAGCACCGCCCTGGCCAGATGCCGTCGCAAGTGATCGAGGCACGGCTGGGCGTAGCGCATTCGCGCTGCGCGCCAGAGGCGGTCGAGCCCGGCGTCCTTGGCCCGCGAGCCGGCCCACCCCACCGACCGCATCACGCGACACGCCAGCCGGCCAGGCCGGCAGCCTCGCCTGCTTTCTCGCTCGAGACGCCCACCGGCCGGCTACACCCATGTCGCCGCCCACCTCAGTGGCGCGTCGCATCACCGCCCCACGCGCAAGGAGCCGCCAGACGACCTCTGACCAGCAATGACAGGCGCACGACACGGCAAGACCACAGCACACCAGAAGGCCGGCCCGGACACCCCCGGGCCGGCCTTCTGCCATTCACCTCCCCTGAGGAGCTCACCGTGGATTCCGTCCACCCCCCTACCAATTCCCCCCAACGGCACCCTGAGGCCGCGATGCCGGCCCTCGCGCCGCTACCGGCCACCGTCGACACGCTCGCCTATCCGATCTCCCCGGACTACGTGAAGTCCTGGACCCCGGTCCGGGCGATCTGTGAACTCATCGCCAACGCCCTCGACGAAGACCCGCAAGCCCGGGTCGTCTGGGCCGACGGCGTCCTCACCATCACCGATACCGGGCCGGGCATCCCCGAGGAAGGACTCATCCTCGGCTACTCGTCGAAAACCAACGCGCAGATCGGCCAGTTCGGCGAGGGCAAGAAACTCGCATGCCTGGTACTGGCCCGCAGCCCGCACATCGGGCAGGTGCGTTGTGACACCGTCGGTTACGGCTTCACCCCGACCGTCGAACATCGACGGCTGCTCGGCGGACTAATTCCCTCGCGCTCCGAGCAGGGAGCGGAGGTGTTGATCTACCACCTGTTCCGCACGACGCGGACCCAGGGGACCGTGATCAGCATCGTCTGCCCACCAGAGCCGGCCGACGAGGCCATCGGCCGGTTCCGGGCCCTGAGCGAACCCGGCTACACCGCCCCCGACGCCCCGGGCCGGTGCGTGCTGACCGGCGAGCCGGGACGCGTCTGGATCGGCGGCGTGCTGGTCTGCACCATGCCGGGCTTCCTGGCCTCCTACGACCTGCCGCTGGACGACAAAGCACTGCAGAACCGCGACCGGACCGTCATCGAGGCCGGCGCCCTGCGCGACGCGGTCCGCGCCATCCTCGCCGACAGCCAGGACCCCACCATCGTGGACCGTTTCGCCACCCACGTCCTGGCCGGGCACAAACTCCGCGAACAGGAACAATTCTTCGACAAGGTCAGTCAGCCACGACCCCAGGCCGCGTGGCGGTCCTGGGCCCGCGTGCACCTACCGGCCCAGACGTTCTACACCGACCCAAATCATGAGGAAGCAGCCCTCGACCTGCGGGACAAGGGCTTCACCGAGGTGACCGCCAACGGACTGTCCAGCCACCAGCGGTGGGCGCTGATGCACCTGCTCGGGGTCGAGGCCGCCCGGCAGAGCCAGCGCCGGCACTACGAAAAGACTCGCAACAAAACCACCTGGGTGCCCAACAGCGCGCTCACCGACGAGCAGCGCACTGCGCTGGCTGAGGCCACGCTGCTGGTGCGCCGCGGGATCGGGGCGTTCGCCCTGGACGGGGTGCGGGTGTACTCGGCCAGCGAGACCAATTTGTGCTCCGACGGGTTCTACAACCCCCAGACCGGTGGGGTGGCCGTCCACCTCAACGCGCTGGCCGACCGGTACCGGCTGCTCGGCGTGCTGCTGCACGAAGCGGCCCACCGCGTCGCGCATCGCGGCGGGGGCCGCTGGATCCCGGTTCCCGACTGGGCCGACCGCTGCCGCGGTTTCGAGCACGTGCTCGGCGACTTCGCCGCGCAGATGCTCGAGTACCTCGCCGACGGCGCCCCGTTACCCGACCTCGACGAGACCGCGCAGCAACCCCCGGCAACGGGTCGGGCTCGCCGGTCCCGGGTGGACGATCCCGCCGTTCCCGTGACCCGCCGCGAGCTGGCCCACCTGATCACCGACCGGTTGCCGCAGGCACTCGTCGCCGGTGGCTTCACCGACGCCAAGGATCTGGTCGCCTCCACCGCGGTACACCCCGACGTCTGGCGCACGCTGACCAACCCGCGGGCCGCCGGGTTCCGGGCGAGCATGGGCCGGGGCCGGGCCTGGAACTACGACAAGACCGCCCTGATCGCCGAGGCCCTCGGCGTGCACACCCCCGTGGTGTGGCTGGGTTACAACCTGTGCGAAGGAGCCATGCTCGGCCGGCGCCGCGAAAAGTGGGGACAACCCGGGCAGTGGTCGAAGAAGATGCGCGAGGCCACCGAACGCGCCTGCGCTGACCTGGAAACCCTCGGCGGCGCCTACGCCGACCAGGTGCCCGCACTGCGCGCCCTGCTCACTGGGCAGACACCCGCACCCACCGGGGACGACAGCTGGCAGGCGCCGGCACGCGAACTGATCGCCCTGGAACGCGCACGGCTGAACCTCACCACCGACACCGCTACGCAGTGACGGCAATCCGCCGGTGAACGGGCCGGACGCGGCACCGCCCGCGTCCCGGCCCCGGCCGCTGCGCACTGCGACTGCCCGCCACCGGGCGTCACCCACGAATGCACCGCCACCCAACAAGAAGGAGGTGGTCGCGATGAGTGCTCACATGAGCCTGCGTGACCTGTACCTGCCCGCCGACCGCATCCCCGACCTACCCGCCGCGAAAACAGCGGCGACCACCTTGTGCCGCAACGCCACCATCGAAGACCTGCGGACCCTGCTCGACAACGACTGGATCGAGCACCCCAGCCTGTACGGCTACGAGCTGTCCGACGAGCAGATCCGCCCCCACCAGGCGCAGCTGCGCGTCACCGCCGAGCAGCGGCTGCACGAGCTGCTCGCCGCCTTCATGACATCGCTGGCCGAACGCGACGTGGTCCGCTTTCCCTACGACCGCACCCGCAGCGAGAACCCCGGCCACACCGTCGACGCCTACGTCACGGGCGGGGTGACCCCCAGCGACGCCCTCACCGACAGCTACGAAGCCTGGGACATCGCGTACGCCGACGACAAGTTCCCTACCGGCTGGTGCGTGCAGCTCAGCGCCGCCCTCGGGCTGATACACCCGCAGGCCAACGGGCCGACGGCGGCCACCGTCACGTTCTACCGGTGGTCGAGCAGCCCGGCCGGCGAGACGGCGGCGCCAGCGGACTTCACCTACACGTTGACCGTGGAGCAGCGCGACACCCTGCAAGGCGCGTTGGAAGACGCGTACCACTCCCGCGACGACGGGGTCGACGACAGCTTCCCGGTCGATGGGGAGCTGCGCGAGAAGTACGAACGGCTCGCCGAACACTTCGGGCTGACCCCCGACTGGTGACACGGCACGTCCCACACGCCCTCACTGACCCGCCCTGACGGGACACGTCCGCCGACGGCGGCGTTACCTGACCTCAGGGAGCTACGCACGTTTCTGGCATCACCGGCCTGCCGGCCGACCACGAACAGACACCCCGCGCCACGCGGGCCTGTTCGCACCGCGCCGGCCGGCCCGGTCGGCGCGGTCTCTTCCCTTACCGAAGGAGACCACACCCCGTGACACGAACACCGAAAGCGGACAGCGCCCGCTTCGCTCGACTCGAACTGCACGAGACCGGCGGCAACGACGTGCTGCTGCTCGGCCCCCGCCACCACCGCCCCTGCACCGATGACCTGGTACTCGGCGTGCAGCACCGCACCTACGGCGACTCCTCACGGCGCTCGATCCTGCTCTCGCGGGCCCAGGCCGGGGAACTGCTGCAGTGGCTGGCCGCCTGGTACGAGCACGGCTGGGACGCGGTTCCTCGGACCGAGGGCCCGACCAGCGCCGACGTCATCGAGCACTACCGGGCCATCGCGGTCCGCGAACGCCTCCGCGCCGACCACGAACGGCTCGACGCCCACCGGCTCCTGCACGCCGCGATCGCGCTCGTCCCACCGAGCTGCCGCAGCGAGGACCTCGACGCGGTCGCGGTCGAGCAGGGCCGCGCCTTCGTCCGGCTGGACCGCGAACGCGAACGCCTCGACCAGATCCGAGCCGCGCTGGCTACCGGGCTGGTCACCCTGCAACACGCGACAATCGCCACCGCCGATCAGCTGCGCACCGCCGCCGGCCGGATCCTGAAGGCCAACCGCCCCGAACCGGTGCAGGTCACCGACGCCGACGCCGCCGACAGCCCGCTGTACGACCGGCAACGGCTGGTCACCGCAGCCGACCTGCTACCCACCACCACATCGGTGGCTGAGCCGACCGGCGGGGCGCGGCCGTGACCATCTACCAGAGCGGCCAACGCATCCTGCTGATCCGCACCAGCGACCCGCACACCGCACTGCGGCCCGGCGCCCTCGGCACCGTTCGCCGCCACCATCGGCACACCAACATTGTCGACATCGACTTCGACACCGCGGACAGCGTGTCGATGCGGCTCGACGACGCCAACCAGATCGCCGCCGTCGACCAGCCCACCGAACTCGGCCACCCCACTGGGACCGGTGACACGGCCACCAGGCCGGGCCCGACCGCCAGCGGCATGACCGACGGGACGTTCGTCCACGTCGTCGAACTCCCGAACTGCGACATCCACCTGCAGATGCACGGCATGGTCGTGCCCGCCGGCTACGACGGCGCCACCCGGCTCGGGCCGTGGGCGAACATGTGCCCGGCCTGCTTCACCCTCCACGGGCGCGGGCTCGGAATCGGTCGCGGGCAGCGGCTGCTGGTCGAAGGAGCTGGCTGGATCGCCAGGTGGCTCGGCCCGGGAGACGATTTCCGAGGAGAACCACTCACCGAGGAGCAGGCCGGCATCGAGCTGTTCGACGGCACCGTCTACGTCGACAACCGGCAGGGTCTCGCCGAGCTGGGCCACGCCCTCGCGCGCCGCTTCACCGACCCAGCACCCGACCACCCGCCGACGACGACCGCAGCCGACCCACGGCACGACCCGCCGGACAGCGCCGATGACGGTGCGCGCGTCGAGGAGCTGCTGGACGAGCTCATCCGCCACGCCGCCCAGAACCCGCGAATCTTCGTCGGTCGCGTGCGCCTGGAGTGCGTCATACCCGACGTGGAGGATCCCTGGGAGGTGGGACGCATCTGGCGGTACGGCAACACGTTCTACGTCGCACCAGACATCGACGGCGACAGCGACGCAGACATCAACACCGTCGGACCTACGCCCTGATCCCGGCACCCTCGCGGACAGCCCGGCGGTGATCGTCACGCCCCGGCGCCGCTACCTGATTCCGGCGTCCGGACTACGGCCAGGCCACCCGGCCTGACCAGGTAACCGTCCCGTCTCTGTTCCACGTTCGGCGCGGGCCTTCGCCCCGCGCCCTTTCTCGTCCCGGTCGTCCCGGCCGGCACGGCAACCCAACCCGCTTCGGGTGGCTGCCGCGGTGCCCCGGGACAACCCGGGGTGCCGCGGCAGCACCCTTTGTGCGCCAAGGAGCACCCCATCGATGCGAACCCCAGTCCCGTCCTCCACCCTGCCGGCCCTCAGCCCGGCGCTGGCCAGCCCGGCGGCCGGCCGATGACTCACCCAGGGCCCGGCACCAAGAGTGGCCTTCCGAAACTGTCCGCCGGCAGACTCCGCGCTCAGGTCCTG
This sequence comes from Paractinoplanes toevensis, assembly GCF_018332695.1. GTDB lineage: Bacteria > Actinomycetota > Actinomycetes > Mycobacteriales > Micromonosporaceae > Actinoplanes > Actinoplanes toevensis. Next base: position 5,771 of record NZ_BOQN01000023.1, on the reverse strand, counting down.
GCCGTCATCGCCGCGGCACCCGAGCGCCAGCACAGCGCAGGGGACATCGCCAAGGTCCTCGGCGGCCGGTCATCCGGCGCGGTGCGCGCCGCCCTGCAGCGCCTCGAAACTGTCGGCCACGTCGTCGAGCAGCCCGCCGGCAGCCGCCGCTATCGCGTCACCCCCGCCGGGACCGCCGCCGCCGACCCGAGCACCACACCGTCCACCGCCGCACCCGCCGCGGCGGCAGCACCTACGAGCACGACCGGGCCGGTGCGCCGCCCCGGCGGCATCTGGTACCAGCCGCGCCGGCTGGCCGGCGGACGCGACGTCGACGTGCTGCGCCGCCTACGCGCCGACGGCATCCAGGTCCTGCTACAAGGACCGCCCGGCACCGGCAAGACCAGCCTGGTCGAGGCCGCGTTCTCCGACGTGATCACCGTCGGCGGGCACGGCGACACCAGCGTCGAGGACTTCCTCGGCTCCTACGTCCCCGAGCCCGGCGGCGGCTACATGTTCTCGCACGGACCGCTGGTGACCGCGATGCGCGAGGGCCGGGCGCTGTTCGTCGACGACGGCACCCTCATCCCGCCCCGCGTACTCGCCGTGCTGTACCCGGTCATGGACGGCCGCGGCACCCTGACCATCCCCGCCCACCACCACGAAGCCGTCACCGCGCAACCCGGCTTCTACGTCATCTTCGGCCACAACCCCGGCGTGCACGGCGCGATCCTCACCGAGGCTCTCGCCTCCCGCCTCTCCGTGCACATCGAGGTCACCACCGACTTCACCCTCGCCCGCTCGCTCGGCGTTCCCCCCGACGCCATCACGGTGGCCCGCATCCTGAACCAGAAACTCCGCAAGGGTGAGATCGACTGGGCGCCGCAACTGCGCGAGCTGCTGGCGTTCAAACGCATCGCCGCCACCCTCGGCCTCGACGCCGCGTTCGCCAACCTCGCCGGAATCGCCCCCGAGGACGACCGCGACACCGTCATCGCCACCATCAAGGACAAGGCCCGGCACACCGCCAGCCCGCTCAGCCTGGGCGAGCAATGCTGACCCCGCGATCGGCCCCGAGAGATCGTCTCTGCTCCGGTCGGGAGGTCTGCTGATGGCAGCTGAAACCGGACACGTCCAGCACCCAGCCACCCCACCCGACCCGACGGCGACGGCGGGCAGCGCGGTCGCCGACCCCCGCTGGCATCGGTGGTCGGCGGCCTGGACCAAGCAGATCGCCGTACTGACCGGCCGCACGGACGTCACCGTCACCGTCGCCCCCGGCCTCGGTCACGGCGCGCCCGCCTGCTACATCCCCTCACAGCACCGCGTCGAGGTCGACGCCACGATCATCGGCGATCCCGAGATCACCGACCCGGCCCGGCCCGGCCACAAGAAGGATGTGCCCGCACCGTACGGCGCGCTGGTCCACGAAGCCGCGCACGCCATGCACAGCCGGTGGACGGACCCGCCCGGCACCGCACCGATCCTGTCCCACATCGCCGGGATGCTCGAGGAATCCCGGGCCGAACTCGGCCACCGCCGGCGCCGGCCCCGCGACCGGCAATGGCTGCGCGCGTGCGTGCGCACCATCGTCGACCCCAGCAGCGCACCCACCGACACCGCCTTCAACGCCGCCTACGCCGCCGGGCTGCTACTGGCCCGCGTCGATACCGGCATCCTCAAACCCGCCGACGTCCGCCCGCTGCGCGCCGCCGCCACCCGCGTGCTCGGCAAACGCCTGCTCCGCAAGCTGCGCACGCTGTGGCGCGAAGCGCACACCGTCGCCGACGACGACGCCCCAGCGATGATCGACCTAGCCCGCCGCTGGTGTATCGCCCTGGGGATCGACCCCGACGCCGCCCCGCAAATCCCCGCCCCCGGCAGCGGCACAGGCACAGGCACAGGCACCAGCATCGCGGGCGCGATCACCGCCGTCCTGGCCGCCGTCGTCGACCTCCCCCCGCTACCGCCCGGCGGAGAACCCGGTAGCGGCGAGCCCGACGACGAGGACGCCGCATCCCCACCCGCGCCGGACCCGGCAACCCTGCCGCCGGTGCCCAAATTCCTCGGCGACGGACCGCAAGCCGAGTGGACCAGCCGAACACCACGCCCGGCCGAACTACGGGCGGCGCGCGTCCTGGCCGGCGCCCTGCGCCGGGCTCAGGCCCGCGAGCCGATCATGATGCGTCACGACGCCGCCCTACCCCCGGGAAGGTTACGAGCGCGTGCCGCAATCGCCGGTGAGGCGCAGGCCGCCGCCGGGGCCGTGCCGACCGCCCTACCCTGGCAGCGCACCATTCGCCAGCAGGCACCCGCCCCCGAACTTAAGGTCGCGGTGCTAGTCGACGTGTCCGGCTCCATGCGGTCCTTCGTCGATCCGCTGTCGTCGGCCGCGTGGATCCTCGGCACCGCCGCCCACAAAGCCGGCGCCCGCAGCACCACTATCGCCGTCGGGGGCCGGGCCACCGTGGTCATCGCTCCCGGACAGCGGCCCGGCACCGTCTCGAAGCTCAAGGCCGATGCCCAGGCGGAGTGTTTCGACGTCGCGGTCGGCGTCGCCCACAACCTTCTCGACCTACGAACCGCCGGAACCGCACGGTTGCTGGTCGTGGTCTCTGACGGGCTGTTCTACCGCAACGGCTACGACCACGCTCAACGCACCATCGACTGGCTCACCGCCACCGGCTGCAAAGTGCTCTGGCTCGCCCCGGCCGACCAGAGCACCCACACCTACACCCGCGTGACCACCATCGAGGTGAAAGACCCCATCGACGCGATCGCCCTGATCGGTAAAGCCGCCACCCGGGCCTTAGCAGGAAAGTAGCCCGCCGAACGACACGAAACGCTGAGCGCCCACAGCTGCGAGCACTCCGCACCTTTTGGTCGACGCGAACACCGGCGCCTGGAGCACGCAGGCGAGTACAGCTTCGAGGGAGCCGGCAACTCGTGCCGGTCATCTACGGCCGTCGGACATAACGTGCGGAGCAACTGGGCGTGGTGGCCAACCAGACGGAAAGTCCGCGAGGGACCGGGGTCAGTGTTCAATGCGCAGCGCGCCTATCGCCGCGTCGACTCGACCGCCGGTACGTGATCGAAGCTTCGAGTGATAGATCGCGTGGCGGTGAAACGGCGGACCTCGGCACATGGGTGAGTGTGACCTTCAGTGACTCATTGCTTCCGTGTGTTCCGAGCGTCCGCCGGTTCTTCCACGATCGCGTCTGCGCAGGTCATCAGCAATATCATTGATCAAAGAACAGTGATGTAGTTCGGCGGCACCCGGCCACCCGGCCATGTATGAAATGGTCATTCCGGCACGCGGGACACGTTGTGATCTTTAGCGTCGGAATATGCTCAGGCCGCCGGTAGAGCCGATGCGCTGCGTAGGGGTGGCCGAGCTGCCCGAGCCACGGATGTGCCGCGGCGGTTGCGCCTACGAGGTCAAGTTTGACGGTTGGCGATGCCTGGCGTTCTCCCGGCAGGATGGGGTTTACCTCCAGAGCCGCCGGGCCAAGGACCTCACGCCGTTTTTTCCTGACGTTGCCGCTGCGGTACGCGAGACGCTGCCGGCGGGCACAGTGGTCGACGGTGAGCTGATCATCTTCGATACTGAGGTAGGCAGGACGGTGTTCCCGGCGCTGCTCGGACGGATCACCGCCGGGCGTCGTTTGCGTCGGGAGGCCGCGGCTCGGCCGGCGAACCTGGTCGTGTTCGACGTGCTCGCCGCCGCCGGCGACGACCTCACTGGCCTGCCACTGCGCCAGCGGCGAACCCGGCTCGAGCAAATGCTCGTCAACGCGCCGCCCACGCTCGTGCTCTGCCCGCAGACCTACGACGTCGAGCTGGCCCGCACCTGGTTCGACGAGCTGGGCGTGACGGGCGCGGAAGGCTTGGTCGTGAAGGATTTGGCCGGGGTTTATCGCGTTGGCGGCCGAGGTTCGACCTGGTGGAAGTACAAGCGCAAGGTCACCGTCGAGGCGATCGTCGGCGGGGTGATCGGCGCGGTCGAGGAACCGCGAGCGTTGCTGCTCGGCCGCTTCGACGACCACGGCCGTCGGCTACGCTACGTCGCCCGGACCGTACCGCTCGCGCTGAGCCAGCGCCAGGAGATCGGCCGGATGCTCACCGCTTCCGGCGGCGTCCATCAGTGGCCGCAACCGCTGCCCGCCGCCTGGATCGGCCAGGTCGACCGCCGCGAGCCTCAGCCCTACCAGCAGGTCGAACCGTTGCTTGTCGTCGAGGTCGTGGTCGATCAGGCGTACGACCAAGGCCGATATCGCCATCCCGTTCGCTTGCTACGCCTACGCGCTGACGTTGATCCGGCCGACGTGGAACGGTGGCGGCCGTAGGCGAGCCCGCCGACGCCGGCGAACAGGTCGACTCAGTGCGTCGAAGACACCGCGCTCGGCGAGTCGACCGGCGGCGTGAGAGTCGCCGGCGTCAGCGCGGCCGCGCAATGCCTCGAAGTCACCGCGCTCGGCTAACACGTCGACCAGCCGGTGAAGTTCGGGCACCACCCCAGCGAGACCCGCTCGCGCGTCGTCGGCCGACCCCGCTGTTCACGCACTGTGACGGGTGCTGAGACAGGGCACGCCTTGTCTGCGGCATGAGAGCGCGTATCGATGGTCGGTAACGAAGGCCGCTACGTTGCTCGGGTAGACGAGCGGGCTCGCGACCACGTCGCCGATGTTGTCGTCCGGCCGGGACGTTGTTAGCCATATACGAGGCTGGAGATCTCCGTCCGGACCGTACACGCTTCCGACGGAATTAGCGATGGACGGCGCGCGGCAACTGCTGTAGGTGTGGGGCTGCAATGTCCAACCAATCAGGAGGCTTCCGTGCATGATGCCATGATCGATGAAGCCCAACCCTCTTCTGGGCCACGTCGCCGATTCGGCATTTTGTCGGTTATGGCAGAGGTCAACGATGCCGCACTTCGATTTCTTGTTCTCAGTTTGAACACAATTCAAGACCGCTTCGAGTTTGAGTTCATTCCCTTTGACTCGCAGGATCAGATGCTAATAGGTTTGCGTTCGAACTCGCCTGTCGATCGGGAAGATATACGCAACGGTTGCGCAGCTTTCCAGGAAAGGCAATTCGGAGTATTTCGTCGGCGTGCTGAAGGATATCTGACGAAAGAGCTGCCACCAGATCGCATCATCGTGTTGTCGACCGTGCGGTTCTCTGACAACTTCTATAGCCTACGCTGCGACCGCATCTCTGTTATCGCACTCGGCAACTGGAAGCGCTCGATGGCGCCTCCGTCCATCCTCGAATTTATCCTGACCTTGATCGTGCGTGAGGTGATCGCGTCCGTGAGCCCGAGACTGAGCGGATCGGTGCACGTCGGAACAAAGGGCTGCCCCTGCGACTTCACGCCGTCTCTCGATGAGGTGCGTCAGAAGGTTTTATCGTCGTATCTGTGCCAGTACTGCAGGGGCGCGCTCGCAGACGATGGCGTCAGAGAGACTATACCCGACATCGAGAAGATGCTCGCCAAATCATGGATCGGGTCACCGGATAATTCATCTTCGGTCGCCGCGATAACTTCGGCGTTAGGACATGATCTATTTCTCGTGAAAGGTCTTCGGCCAACATTTTGGGAAGGATTTCTGGTCACCCTCCGCCAAGAGGGATCCAAGCAGATGATTACCATGACTGCGTCGATCGTGGCCGGAATCATAGTAGCAGCATTGCTCCTTCTCCTCGGACTCAAGAAGTGACTGAACGACCACTTTTGGCTGGCCCGAGGGCCTTTGTGCGACGCACTCAATTCGGCAAATCCGCGTGCGTGG
>NZ_BOQN01000022.1 GCF_018332695.1 Paractinoplanes toevensis | reverse complement strand
GAACGGGCCGTATCGGCAGGCCGCCGCCTCGCCTCACCACGGCCGGAAAGCCCTCCCCGACCCGACACCTCAAGGGAACCGAGATGACCCAGCCCAGCACGATCAGCGTGCAAGCACCGACACCCAAGATCCGCACTGTCACGTTCGCGAACCCGCCGGTGAACCTGATGGTTCCGGAGACCGTCCACCGGCTGCGCGAGGTGGTCACCCAGTTCAGCGACGATCCGCAGGTTCAGGTCGTCGTCTTCACCAGCGACACGCCCGGCTTCTTCATCAACCACTTCGATCTCGCCCAAGCCGGCGAGCTGCTGACCCAGGACGCGGACGCCACGCCCGCCTGGATCGACCTTGTCGAGCGGCTGTCCACGGCGCCGTTCATCAGCATCGCCTCGATCCGCGGCCGGACCCGCGGCGCGGGTAACGAGCTGGCCCTGGCGTGCGATCTGCGCTACGCCAGCCGCGAGCAGGCGGTATTCGGCCAGCCGGAGGTCGGTATCGGCATCCTCCCCGGCGGCGGGGGCACCCAACGCCTGACCCGGCTGCTCGGCCGCGACCGGGCCCTGGAAGTCGTGCTGTCCGCCGACGACTACGACGCCGACACGGCACGACAATACGGCTGGGTGACCCGGGCCGTACCCGACGCCGACCTGGACGGTTTCGTCGACGCGATGGCGTCACGCCTGGCATCGTTTGACAAGGGCACGCTGCAGACCGCCAAAGCGCAAATCAGCCAGGTGACGCTTCCGCCGCGGACCGAACTCCTCGCGGCGTACACCGCATTCGCCGCGTCGCTGACCTCGCCCGCGTTCGCGGCGCGCGCCCAGGAGATGGGAAAGCTCGCCGAACAGAAGGGCCTCGACGTGGAACTGCGCATGGGCGACTACCTCGCCGTCGCCAACCAGCAGATCTGATTCCCCGCGTGACCGGCCTGCGAATGCCACGGTACGGGGGCGCAGCACCAACAGGCGACCCGCGGCGAATCATCGAGACGGCCGGACACCGGTTCGAGCAGGACGACATCGACGGCTCCGGTATCAGCCCTGCTGGTGGCCGGTGCCGGGGCGATTCGCCGCGCACACGCCGCGGGCCGGGCACAGATCCAGCCGCCTGCCCCACGCCATGACCATCGCGAGCGCTCCTGCGCACTCCACCCCATCGATCGACCAGGAGTCAACATGAAGGCCTTCGTCGTCACCCACTACGGACCCGACGGGCTCCGCGCGGCCGACATCCCCACACCCCCGGTAGGACCTCGTGACGTCCTGGTCGACGTCAAGGCCGCCAGCGTCAACCCCCTCGACATGATGGTGCGCAACGGCGAGTTCAAGCAACTGCTGAAGTACAAGCGCCCGTTCACCCTCGGCCACGATGTCGCCGGAATCATCACCCGGGTCGGCGCCGACGTGCACGAATTCAAGCCCGGCGACGAGATCTACGCACGACCCCGTGACCTGCGGACCGGCACCTTCGCCGAATCGATCGCGATCGACGCCGACGACGTGGCCCGCAAACCCTCCTCACTCTCCTTCGCCGAGGCATCCTCCGTACCGCTGGTGGCGCTCGCCGCTTGGCAGAGCCTCGTCGACCTCGCCGGCGTGCGCCCCGGGCAGAAGGTGCTCGTGCACGCCGGCGCGGGGGGCCTCGGCTCGACCGTCATCCAGTTCGCCAAACATCTCGGCGCGTACGTCGCCACCACCGCCCACATCCGCGACCTCGACAAGGTCCGAGACCTCGGCGCCGACGAAGCCATCGACTACACCACCACCGAGTTCACCGACGTCCTCCACGGCTACGACGTCGTGCTCGACTCCCTCGGCCCGGCCAGTCTCGAAAAATCACTGACGGTCCTCAAGCCCGGCGGACTCGCCATCAGCGTGGTCGGCCCACCCGACCCGGCCTTCGCCGCACAGCTCGGCCAGCCGCTGCTCAAACCGGTCATGGCCTTGCTCAGCCGCAAAGTCCGCCGCCGGGCGAAGCGACTGGGCGTCCGGTACTCGTTCTTCTTCATGCACGCCGACGGCACCCAGCTCAAGGCCCTGGCAGCACTGTACGACGCCGGCACGCTGCGCCCCGTTCTCGACCGCACCTTCGACTTCGACGAGACCCTCGACGCCCTCGCCTACGTCGAGCAGGGCAAGGCCAACGGCAAGATCGTGATCATCCGCTGACCACGACGTCGGTGCAGCCCCGTTGCCGTTGACCGTCCCCAGCCGGGACGGCTCCGTCATCGGCCCGCCCGTACTCGTGGCCAACGGCGAAGGCGACCGGATGGTGCCGACCCGGAACTCGTTCGACCGGGCACGACGGCTGCCGGACAGCGACTGGTGATCTACCCCAGCGCGGGGCACGGCGGCATCTTCCAGTTTCACGCGCAGTTCGCCGACAAGGCCCGGACGGAGTCCGGACTGCTGCGGCGCCATGCTCAGCGAAGGAACTCCTGGGCGTTCTGCATACCCAACTTGAGGACCTCGTCGGCGAACTTCGGGTCGGACAGGGAGCGGGACAGCTGCAGTGTGCCGACCGCCATCGTGAAAAGTCCGAGCGCCTTCGCCCACGCGGATTGCGGATCGTCAGGAGCCAGACGGCCGGCGATCTCGTCCACGATGACCCGCGCACCGTCGGTGTAGGCGTCCTTGGTTGCGGTCGGGCAGCGCCCGATCTCGTCGAGCAGTGCAGCGGAGGGGCATCCGTCGGCGAGGTTGTCCCGGTGCTGCGGCGACAGATACTCGCGCAGGAACTCTTCCAGTCCCGCCCGGCCGGGCGGCAACGCGCTGAAACTCTCGGCCTGCGAGCCCAACTGGTCGGCGACCACGTTGGTGACCAGGTCGTCCTTGGACGCAAAATGGGCGTAGAACGCACCGTTGGTCAATCCCGCGTCCGCCATCAAGATGGCGACGCCAGAACCATCGATACCGTCCTGTTTGAACCGATGACCGGCCACCTCGATGATCCGCTGCCGCGTCGCCCGCTTGTGCTCCTTGTCGTAACGCGCCACCGGGCACCTCCAATCGCTCGCCAAGGGCCTTACGGCACCCAGCCGCAACTATAGCCTGACGTACGTAATATTACGATCAGCGAACAATCCGATCGATGATCCCGACCCGCCCCGGAGGCGGGTTCGGGCGACCTCGAGCCGCCCCGCCATCGATCAGGCGCCGGTGATGCCGGCCGCGGCGCCGGACAACAGGAACGCCTGGGCCGTCGGGGCCTGCCCGACCGCTTGTCCGACCCCGGTCCGCCGAGACGCGACGCGCGGCTTCCGTTCGTTCGTATTGCGGGGATGCAGTTCTCCTCGGAGGGAGGCCGGTCATGGGCGGAAGGGGTCCGTTGCGTTGACCGTTGGGCGGATCGAGGCAAAGTTGACCGATGAAGTCGGTAGTACGGTCTCGTCCCAGGGTGTCCTGCCCGCTCGGCGTTCGCCGGGTTCCGGTTCCCCGGCGAGGTGATCGTGCTGGCGGTGCGCTGGTACCTGCGCTATGGCCTGTCGTACCGCGACGTCGAGGAACTGCTCGCCGAACGCGGGATCGAGGTCGATCACGTCCCGGTCGACCTGGGTACAGCGGCACGCCGTCGCTGGCTGACGCCGCGCGATTCGCACGGCACGCGCCGGGCGACCGGTGGTTCGTCGACGAGACCTACGTCAAGGTCAACGGGGTGTGGCGCTACGTCTACCGGGCCGTCGATCAGTACGGCCACGTCATCGACGTACCCGATAGAAGCCGACCACGGTCGACTCAAACGCCGGCTGCGACCGATGCGGGGACTACAGACTGATCGAACTGCACAGGTGGCGATCACCGGGCACGCCTTCGTGCAGAACCTGCGCCGCGGCCACCACGAACTCGCGGAAGACGCGCGTCCCACGCTGCGGCTCGTCGCGGCCTTCATCGAACTCGCCCAAGCGATCTGACACCCGGCCCGGCAGGGCTCATCACGTCCAGCAATCTCGCAACGCAACAGAGCCGTTTCCCTAATCAGGACTTCATACTGCGGCGATCTGGCCGGTCACGGTAAGAGGGTTGTGCTGGCTGAGCAGAGGCCGAGAGCTGACCGTGGCGCGATGCACGGTGATGCCGAGCAGCAGGACGCTGATCGTACCCACGACGACGTACGCCATGGTCGTGCCGATTCCATCCCAGGCCGTGTGCAGGGCAACCGCCAAGACGTAGGTCAGCGCGAAGGCCATCACCGATCGCAGACGCCAGCCGTGTTGGGCGGCCGACCACAAGGCGGCCGCGGTGAGCCCGGTCCAGGCCATGTGCGCGGCCGGGCTGAGCAGTCCCCGCAGGAAGAGCAGTGCGTCGACGGCGGCGATGCTGCCCTGCGATTGAACGAGCTCCACGAATGCGTACCCCATGGTCTCAAGCACCGCAAAGCCGGCGCCGCACGCGACTCCGATGATCAGCCCGTCGCCCGGCAGCCGCGGCCGCAGGACGAAGACCAGGATTGCCGGCAGGATCAGTTTGGCCGCCTCTTCGATGACGCCGATACCGGCCACCGGAAGAATCCCGAAATCCTTCCGGGAGTCGTACTCGAGTAGGCCGGCAGCTACGACGCCGATGACGCCGCCGAACAGTGCGGTGAGTGCGACGGTGCCACCGCTGACGCCGATCGCGAGCTGGCGCCCTGCGATGAAGGAGACGAAGGTGCAGGGGATGACGGCGGCGCCGAGGAGAATCAGCGACGGCACGAGGTTGGGGTTGAGGGTGGTCAATGTGGCCTGACGCACGGCGGCGAATGCCAGCAGGCCGGCGATTAGGACGAAGGGCCACGTCCATCGACGGATTTGCTCACGGGGTCTCTCCTCCAGATCGTCATGCGTGTGCCGGGTCAGGTTGTGCCGCGCTGGCCGTGGCCCGCATCGCATGATGATGCGATCTGACCGCGTATGCCTTCGGATAGGGGCTGGGTGTCGGGTCACTGGGGCAGGTTCCGGACCGGGGTGGGGGCGAGCTGCCCGGGGTCCGGCTGACCAGAACTGGTGAGCACCGCACGGGCTAGGGCCCTGGCTCAGTTTGCGCCGTCCTGGATGACGCCCCACCCACCGTCGGCAAAGGACAGCAGCAGCACCTGCAGCTGCCTGGTCCGGATCGGGTGGTTCTGACGCTCTCCCATGGCCCACTCGGACGGCCTGAAGTAACCCCACCGGTCGAGTGAACCGGACTTTGTGCCGGCATGATTTAGGTTCTGGCCCACATTTGGGGAGCCGAGACAGTCCCACCGCAGAACAGGGAAAGCTCGGTCAAGCAAGCGCCGAGCGTCATGATCGATCGCACAGCGTTTGTTATAGGTCGACCACTAATGGTGGTTGTAGGTTTCGATCATGAACGACACGATCGAGACCCGCACCCCCGCCCAGCACGCCGCGGCCGAGCATCTGCGGTTGCTGACAGCCGCCGACCTGGACGCCTGGGCTGCCCTCTTCGCCGCCGACGCCGCCTTCACCTTCCCCTTCGCCCCGCCCGGCATGGTCACCGAGTTGCACGGGCGTGAAGCCCTGCACGCGCACATGCGCGGCTTCACCGAAACCTTCGATGCACGGCTTGTGGACCTGACCTTCATCGCTACGGCCAGCTCGCAGGTCGCTGTGGCGCGGGGCAAGCTCGACGGGACTGCCCGGCCCACCGGCAAGCGGTTCCAGCAGGATTTCGTCGTGGTCGTGCACACCGACGCCGACGGACTGGTCACCCGGTTCGACGACTACTGGAATCCGCTGGCCGCCGTCGAGGCCCTGACGCCGGTCGACGCCTGAGGTCGATCATCGCGGATAGGCTGGTCACATGCCTGCTGCCGGGACGACAGTAAAGAGTGACCAGCGCCGCCAAGGTGTAGTCGACGCCGCGGTGGGCTGCTTCGCGCGTAAGGGCTTCTACGGGACGACGACCCATGAGATCGCCGACCGGGCCGGCATCTCCCAGCCGTACCTTTACCGCCTCTTCGTCAACAAGCAGACCATCTTCGTCGCCGTCGTCGAGCACGTCGGCGATCTCCTGACCGAGGCCCTGAGTACGGCCGATACGACAGAGCAGGCTCTGCGAGACGCCTACGCCTCGATCATCGCGGACGGCGACATCCTGCGCTTCCTCATGCAGGCCAACTGTGCCACCGACGAGCCGCTCATCCGCGACGCCGTCCGCGCCTGCTACGCCCGGCAAGTCGCGGTCGTGTACAAGCTGCTCGACGGTGACGAGGAAGCCGTCCGGCGCTGGTTCGCCGTCGGCATGCTCGCCAATGTCACGACCATGCTGGGCCTCGCCGAAATCGACGAGCCCTGGGCCAAGACACTCGCCAGTGCCTGAGTTTGGCCTTCCTCGTCCGTCGCCGATTCGACCGAGGGCTCCCAGAGCGCCACTGCCCGGCAGATGAAAGGGCTGCCGGGCAGTGGCGCTCTCAGCGCAAGGCCAACCGCACCTCAGTAACCCGGGTTCCGTGAAGACCGATCTCTCTCTCCGATACGACCGCAGGTCGGCCATGACGGTTGTATTCGGTTCTGGGTTTCCGGGCCACCATTAGGGAGCCGAGACATTCCCGGCTCCGGATCACGCGAGGGGAACTCGCTTCCTGAGCAGGTCGAAGTTGGCTCGGCCATACATTGCCGCTTGAGCATTTTGATCCGGTTGACGTTGCCTTCGACAGGCCCTGAGCTCCACTGCATGGTGAGGGATGGCCGGATCCTTCACGGCGCGGTCGATCCGTTGCCGCGGCGAGAGTCTTCTGGGGGTGTGGGGGAGGCGGTAGGAGTCGGTGCCGGTCTCGCTGATGTTGCCGCCGAAGGTGAGCCGGTCCACGATCGCGGCGCAGAACCGCGGGTCGGTGAACGTCTTGGTCCACCGGTGCCGGCCCTGCACCGGATGATCGCCACCGAGCTGCTGCGCGAGCGGCTCGTCGAGGGCTCACCCGACCCGCTGCGGCTCGCGCTCACGCAGCTGCTCAAGCCGATGCGCTCGGCCGCCCGCGACGAGCTCATCAACCGAGGTGCCCTTCTCGCGCGTGCCGTCCGAGGCCGCCCGGTAACTGCACGAGGTCGTTGCCCGGCCCGGCCGCCGGGTCACCGTCCTACGCGCCACCCAGCCAAGACCCCCGAGTACTACCTGCGCCGCGCCAGCACCGGCGACGGCGCGTGGGAACCCGTCGCGCCCGGCGGCTACGCCGACGCGCTGATCGCCGACATCCGCCGGATGCTGCTCGAGAAGCTCAGCAACGGCGTCCCGATCGCCGACGTGACCGAGCTCGACCGCGAAATCCGCCGCCACGAGGAGGAGTACGGCCCGCTCGTCGTTGTCCTGCACGACCCGCCCGACCCCGCCCTCGGCGAGCGCCTCAACGCCGAGTTTCCCCGCGTCGCCTTCGTCTACGTCACCCCCGGCGGTGAGACCGCCTACGACGGCGTCCCGCTATTCGGCCTCTCCCCAGCCCAGGAGGTGGCCCTGATCCGCCTCGGCACCAAGCTACACAGCCGCTTTCCCTAAATTGGCGGTCATTGTCAGGGCGACCAAATCGCCCAGCGCATCGCCGACCAGTTGAACGAGACGCTCGATCAGCGCGTCCGGGCCGACATCCAGCGGGGCAGGTGGGGCGGACCCGGCATGGTGACCGTGGCTATCGGCTTCGGCGCCGGCCGCAGGTCGGTGCTCTGATCCAAGCCGAGTGCGGCTCGATCGCTATGAGCCTTGATCGGTCCACTATCGCCGCTGTCTGCGTCGGTGGCGTGAGGCTTCTGGAGGATTCTCCGTTAGGTCGGGGGCCGGATCTGGTCGCGGAACCGTTCGAATTCGGACGCGTGCCAGTTGAGCCGGCCGGCGACGTACAGGTCGTGCAGCTCGTCGATCAGCCGTTCGACCAGTGCCAGGTCGCGGTCCGCGCCCAGGTTCGCCCACACCTCTCCCTGGCGGTCGTACGCCACCCCGTAGTTGCTCAGCATGACGAACACCTCCAGGAAGTCCCGCCAGAACCCCGCGGGATCGATGCCCGTGGCCCGCCAGTCGGTGCGGCTGAAGCGCAGCATGGCATCCGAGGTGTAGTCGCTGACGAAGCCGCCCGAATCGCTGCAGTTGTGGTGGGCGGTCGAGCTGGCAGTGAGGCCGGCCCGGCGGACGGCGAGCAGGGTGGCGGGGTCGCCGGCGTGGCGGGTCTCCAGCTCCTGCAGTGTCTCGAACATCGACCGGATGTCCCGGTGCCGCCAGCCCTTTCCCTCAAGGTCGGGCGTCGCCGCCGCGATCAGGTCGTGGTAGAACGGGCGGGGCGAGACCGGGTACAGGTCCCAGCCGCCGAAGTGCGCGCGTGCGGCGAAACGGTCCTCCGGGGTGTCGCGCATCGCGGGCGAGAGGTGCTTGCGATCGATGCCGATCCACTGCACGACCTTCGAGCGGGCTTTCGTCATCGTCTTGCGATCGCGGACCAGCGGACCGGCGAGCTCGGCAGCGCTGATCCCCGCCGCCGCGAGGCGGCCCTCGATGTCGAGGATGTGTGACCACATCCGCGCGCTGAACTCCCCCCGGTAGGGACCCTCGGAGAGTTTGGCGTCGAGGGCGCCCCAGTCGCCGCCGTGGTCCCGGACGCAAACGGCGCAGAACCACAGGTCCCAGTAGGTCCAATCGACGCCGGCGACCGTCTTCCACACCTCCGGCCCGTACACCGTGGGCTGCCGCTGGGCCTTCGCCGTCGCCAAGGCCCGGAACTCGGCGCGGGCGGTGTCCAGGTCCGCCCCGGCCAGCAGTTCGGCGGCGAGGTCGGCGACCGGCCAGATGGTGAGGGTGCCCGCGGCGGCCAGGTACACCCCGAGCTCGCGGACGCGGTGGCGGTCCTCGACATCCAGCCAGGCCAGCGCGACGAGCTGGCGCAGCCGCCGGGCCAGCTCCGCATGGTCGCCGAGGGTCACCGCGATCAGTGTGCCGCCGAGGATGAGGTCGCCCGGCACCCGCCCGGGCCCGAACACCGGCTCGGCGTCGCCCAGCGGGCTGGACGACGGGTAGAGCCGGGCGCCCAGTGCGCCGGGCACCTTCCCGGCGAGGTCGACCAGCTCACATACCTCATGATCGGGAATGCTGCGGTGGAGCTGCTCGACCGTTGCGCCCCGCCGCAGAGCTCCGCCCGCCTCCAACCGGGCCAGCAGCAGGCAGAGCCGGGCCAGCCCTTTCTCCGGGCCGGCGGCGCCGACCACGCCGACGGTCGAGTGCGCGGCGAAGTAGCGCCGGACGCGGTCGATCAGCTCGGGCCGGCGCCCGCGCAGCGCCCGGTACGCCGGAACGGGCTGCACGAGTGCGCCCATCCGCAGGGCGAGGGCCCGCTCGGCGTGCCGGCCGACCGACTCCCCCGTCCCGGACGGCAACCGCCCGGCCACCGACGGCGCTCCGGCGAACGCCTGGGCGCACCATTCGCCGAGGACAGCGTCGCCAAGTCCATCGTCCGCCATCCCTGCATTCTGAATCATGCCAACCGTCAACGCACCGGCAGAGCCATCCACGTTGGACACGGCCGCATGGCGACGCCTATCGATCAACTAAAGGCGGCCGGAGCCCCTGACCGTCAAAACCAGGCGGCGGGCCTGTTATCCGCGATTCGAGGAGGAACTCCGGGCCCGGCCAAGGCGCTGATCGCGGCCAAGGACGTCGGTAACCTTCTCCGATTCGCTCGTGTGCCAAGCACCTGCGGGAGGTCGCCCACGCCCACGCCGAGAGAGTGCGGTCTCATGGTGCGTTGCTCATGGTCGCCGTGATGCGCCGCCGCCGGCGATGGCGGAGGCCATGTCGTTGAGGAAGGCGTTGATGGTGTCGGCGGTGATGCCGGGCATCGTGATGATGTGGCTCCAGCCGTTCTCTGTGGGCAGGATCCATTTCTGGAGGACGGGTTCGGGTGGGGTGCGCAGGACGACGGTGAAGGCGTGCGGGTGCCGGTAGGCATCCCAGCCGAGTTGTTGAAGACGGCTGCGCGCGTGCGCCGCGAGCGCAGAGAGCGTCCGGCACGTTGATGCAGTCCGGCAGCTGCGCCGTGATGGTCGATGGCGTCTCGGAGGATCAGTGGGGCGTGCCCGGATCGGGAGCCTGCGATGGTCGTGTCCGGGCTACCGATGTAATCGACGGGTTGAGCAGCGCGTTCGCGGTGCGAGTTCTTGGTGATCACGACGCTGCAGGTCATGTACAGGTAGGGGTCGTCGCCGAGGTCGCCGCCGATCCCCAAGCAGGATCCGGCCTGGCGATGCAGAACCCACATCGGGTGGTTGATGTAGTAGCCGACGAGGGTGACCGACCAGTTGCCCGACGCGGCGGGTTTCGACCCGCAGGTTTGGTTGCGGAAGTCCTCGAGCGGGTCGCCGCGGTTGTACGTGCACACGCCAAAGCCGCCACGACCGTCGCGAGCAGGGACAGCAGTATGGCGGCAATCGTCGCGAGCACCGGTGTCGTGAACCCGGGGGCCGGCAGCGTTCGGGGTGCGGTGCCGACCTTGGTTGGCTGCCGCAGGGTGATACGGGATCCGGTACGCCGAGGCTCGCCTGGCGGCGGGACCCGGGGACAGTGGCGAGGCTCTGATGATCGCTCATGAGATCGAGACTCACCGAACTTCGTCACTCAGCGTAGTTTTCATCGCCCGTCACGGCCTGACGCAGGCCGTCATCCCCTGACGAGACAACCAGCAGCGATGAGTACTCGCACCGGCAGAGCGGTCAACGGCCATGGGCGGTGCCCGGCGAGGCGGGTTCGTGCCTTCTCCCGCGGGAACGGCGCCTTCCCCGCACGGCGCAAACGTTCTGGTCGAATCGACTCAAAGCGGCGCGGCACCGGCTCGAGTGTTGCCACGATGGGTGAGACGAGTCAGGCGACGGTCGGGGCAACCGGCACCTCCGCCTAAACCCTTCTCATGATCGCCATCGAGGGTTCGTCGGACGGGGCTGCACATGCGGTGGAGCGATAGGTGGCGCCGACGGCTGCGGTCTGTGCTCGGGTTGTGGGGCGCGCTGGTAGCCGCCGTATTGATTCTCTGTGTCGGCACGGCGGGATCGGTGGTCTTCGACCGGTGGTGGAGCCACACGGTCGCGGCGCAGAACGCTCAGCGGATGGACCAGTCATTGGCCGGCCGCGTCACCCGGGTCACCGGCAACCTGACCCGCTACCTCGACGCGTTGCGGGCCGTCGGGGCGTCCCTGCAGACCGGAACCGACGGTGTCGGAGGCACGTTGGGCCGTGATCAGCGGTTCGCATCATTCGTGCAGGGTCTGGACCTCCGGCACCGGTACACCGCGATGCAGGCCCTCGGCTGGCAGATCCCGGTCAGCGAGTTCGGTGCGGCGAGACTGATCGGCCAGCAACACGCGGCCGGTAATCCGAGTGTGCGGACCATCCCGCCGGGCCGCCCGGCCGGGTACGCGGTGCTGGTGTACCAGTACGACACCGAACCGGTCGGGTCCGCGCCGGGAGACGACCGGCGCGCGGATCCTGCCGTGTCAGCCGCGTTGGACCGCAGCCGCGACACCGGCCAGCCGGCGATGGTGCCCGCGCCAACGGCCGCCGCCAACGGCCGCGCGGTGTACTGGCTTCTACTTCCGGTCTACCGCACGCCCGCCGCCGCAGCCAGCAGCGGGCCCGGAGCGATCCCGGCGCGGCGGGCCGCGCTGCTGGGCTGGGTTTCTGCGCAGATCCGCGCCGATCGGTTCCTCACCGAGGCTTTCACCGGAGTGGCCCCGGGCAACGTCGGCGTGCAACTGCTCGACGACGGTCACCCGGTGCCGATTGCCGCCGACCCGGAAGGTTTTCGCTCCCACGGCCCGTACGCGCGCACTGTTGAGGTACCGGCCGCAGGCCGGGTTTGGCGGTTGCACCTGGCGCCGCTACCCGGGTCGGTCAGCATCCAGGATCCCGAGCCTGCGGCCACGGTCGGCCTGGCAGGTGGCATCCTGCTGGCGGTGCTGCTGGCCGCGATGACCGTCATGATCTCCGCGCAGGCCCGCACCGCGCGGGCGCTACGCACCGCGAACCGGCGCAGCGCCGATATGGTCGCCATGCTTTCCCACGACGCCCGTCAACCTTTGACCACCATCATCAACTACAGCCAACTCGTTCTCGAGGATTGGCAAGAGGCCACCGGCACCACCCCTGGTACCCCCGAGTCACCCCCGGCCCCGGGACCCGGGCGCCGTCCGTCGGGCGACTACGACATCCCGGCCAGCCTCGCACGTGTGATCGGTGCCGCGAACCGGCTCAACAACCTCGTCGACGACGTGCTGGCCACCGCCCGCCTCGACGCCGGCCCTACCCACAACGCCAGACCGGTGCTGATCACCCAGACCGTGGCCGAAGCCGTGAGCGACAGCGGGGCAGCCGGCATGCTGATCGACGCCTCCGCCGTGGAGCCCGTCTGGGCGTACGGCGACCCGACCCACCTGCGGCAGATCGCCGCGAACCTGATCGGTAACGCCCTCAAATACGGGGCCCCACCCGTCACCATCACCGCCACCACGGCCGGTGAGCAAGTCACCCTCGAGATCTGCGACGCAGGGCCCGGCGTACCCGCCGCTTTCGTCGACCACCTCTTCGACCGATTCACCCAGGCCGCCACCGGCACGGCAGCCCAGGGCAGTGGCTTCGGCCTGTACATCGTGCAACGCCTCGTCGAAGTCAACGGCGGCCACATCGGCTACCAGCCCGGCCAGCCCACCGGGGCCTGCTTCACCGTGACGCTGCCCGCAGCAACCCACATCCCCGCAACCGCTGACGAAACAGCGTGATCCGCCAGGTAAAGCCGGACAAGATCGCTGCCATTTCGACGGTGCTCCCGGCAGGGTCGTGACCTCGAACGAAGCGGTGATTCGGCGCTATTGGTCAGTGGTTTCTCCGCGGCAGGCCAGCGGTGACCGATGTTGATCGCGAAGTCGTTCAGCACCGGTCGTCTTTCCGCACATCAACGTGCCTGTCTCGCCGGCTCGTAAGGCGTACCAGGTTTGGCGTGCGGCGGCCTCGAGTTGGTCTGCTGCGGCATCTACCCGCACGGCGCAGTCGGCCGATGCTCCGTCCGCTTTCAGTCGCGCGGCGAGGTCCCGCAAAATGACCACCTGCAGGTCGGCGAACGCCGCTGACGTTCTGGCCCGCAGGGACAGCAGGGTGTACTCCTGTTCGGTGACCACGACACCTCACGCTAGGCGCGTGGGATTGACCTTATGAGCCTTTCCACCGACCGGTCCGGCGGAATCCATCGAACCGTGCGCAGTAGCAGCCATTTGCTCGCATAGTGATGGGCGGTAGGAGAAAGCCCGGCGGGGGGCAGAAACTCTGACTTTTCGTCTGAAAGAGGGACTGTGATGGCTGCGATGACTCTTTCCACACAAGCAACGGCAGACGGCCGTACGCGACGATCTTTCGCTGATCTAAGTGTCAGCGTGAAAGTCCTCGCCGCGGTCGGAACCGCGGCCCTGGTCGCGCTGATCGTAGGGATTGTCGGACTGTTGGCGTTGCGTGACGCCAGTAACGCGGCTCAGCTGATCTCCAGCAGCAACGTCGCGAGCATCAAAGCAGTAGGCCAGCTGAAGGCTGTCGTGTTGAAGGCCCGGGTCGACACCGCCAACCAGGCGCTGTCGTTGGATGCGACCAACACGAAGAAGTTCACCGACGCGTACAACGCCGATCTGCAAGCGTTCACCACCGCCATGGCCGCCTACCGGGCGAGCAACCCGGCGTCGGACGCTGCCCTGATCGACCAGTTGCAAACCGACTGGGACGCCTACACCGACATCGCGACCAACAAGCTGATCCCGGCCGGGAACCGCAGCGATCTGGCCGGGTGGACGGCGATCCGCGACGCCACGGTGCTGCCGATCATGACGAGGCTCTTCGACCAGCTCGCCACCATGGACGGCCTGGAAACCGCCGACGCCGCGAAGAACGCCAACGCGGCGAAGTCCGGGTACGAGTCCAGCCGGACCACCTCCATCATCACCCTGACTGTCGGCATCGTTCTCGCACTCGCGATCGGCTTCATCGTCGCCCGCAAGATCGTGCAGTCGCTGACGAAGGTCACCTACGTGTGCGACGGGCTCGCCGACGGCGACCTGACCCGTTCCACCGGCCTGGATACCGGCGACGAGCCCGGCCGGATGGCCCGCTCCCTGGACACCGCGCTGAACCGGCTACGGCAGACGATCACCACCATCGAAGGGTCCGCCACCTCCCTGGCCGGCGCGTCGGAGCAGATGAGCAGCACCGCCGCGAACATCGCCGCATCCGCCGAAGAAACCTCGGCTCAGGCCCTCGCCGTGTCCGCCGCCGCCGAACAGGTCTCCCGCAGCGTCGAGACGGTCTCCTCCGGCAGCGAGGAAATGGGGGCCTCGATCCGGGAGATCTCCCAGAACGCCGCCGAGGCCGCGCGCGTCGCGTCGGAGGCGGTCACCATCACCGCGAACACGTCGGCCACCATGAACAAACTCGGTGATTCGTCCGCGGAGATCGGCAACGTCATCAAGGTAATCACCGCGATCGCCGAGCAGACCAACCTGCTCGCCCTCAATGCCACCATCGAAGCCGCCCGCGCCGGCGAAATGGGCAAGGGCTTCGCGGTGGTGGCGTCTGAGGTCAAGGACCTCGCTCAGGAGACCGCGCGGGCCACCGAGGACATCTCCCGCCGGGTCCAAGCCATCCAGGCCGACACCAGCGGCGCGGTCACCGCGATCGACGAAATCTCGTCGGTGATCGAGCGGATCAGCGAGTTCCAGACCACCATCGCCTCGGCCGTGGAGGAACAGACCGCCACCACTGCGGAGATGAACCGCAGCGTCAGCGAAGCAGCCGGCGGTGCCGGGGAGATCGCGCAGAACATCACCGGTGTCGCCGAAGCCGCCCGGATGACCAGCCAAGGCGTCACCGAAACCCAGCAGGCCACCACCGAACTCGCCCGCATGTCCACCGAACTGAGCAGCCTGGTCTCCACCTTCCGCACCTGATCACCCACCGGCCGATACCGGGATGTCACGCCGACCTGCCACCGCTCGAACGGCCGGCTCGGCACCGGATGGTGAAGCCGCGATCCCCGATCGCACGGGACAGACGCGTTTCTTACCTGTCACGACGCCGCGGCCGGTGTCACCCGGTCGGGCCCCGAGGTTTCGCTGCCGCGATACGAGAAGGTTCCGAACGATACGGTGCCCTCGGCCGCGAACATGCCGGTGACCCGGCCGGTGAACGAGCCGCCGGCGGACTCGGCGCTCCAATGCCGGCCATCGAGCTCGGTAAGCACCCGCTGCTCACCGCCGGCCGCGGCAAGCAGCCGGATCCGGTCGCCGCCGGTCGCCTCGGCGCCGAACCCCTCAGGTGGCGGCGCCGTCTCGATCCGCAGGGTGATCTCGCCGGGCGGCAGGGTGGCCGTCCACTCCTGCCGCAGGGTGGACACCACGGCGGTCGCGGTCACGGTCGAACCGCGGGCCTCGATCGCGATGTAGAGACCCTCGTCGTACCGGAGAGCCAGGCCACCGGCGCCGTTCGTCGCGTCGATCGTTACGCTGGTCGCGCTGGTGTGGTGCCGTTGCCGGCGGCCGGCGAACGCCGGTCGCAGCGCCGCCATCCCACCGACGGCACCGTTGATCACGAGCCGCCCACCCGACACGTGTGCGACCTCGGCGGGGGCGCCGCGGGGCCGGATCCAGCCGGGGTCGGTCCACGCACCAGCTTCGGCGAATGAGAAGGACTCGGTGTCCTCGCCCGGGCGTGGATCCAGGGTCACCGGCTCCGGCCGGGGCCAGCCGTCCACCCACCGCACGCGGGTGGCGAACGTCTCGCGGCCGAGTGGGGAGAACTGGCGGGTGGCGCCGAGCGGCCGCATGCCCAGCAGGACCAGTGCGTCGTCGCCGTCCGGCAGGGTGACGAGGTCAGCGTGGCCGGTGTTCTGAATCGGCCGGCTGGTGCTGCGGGCGCTGAGCACCGGGTTGCCCGGCGCACCCTGGAAGGGTCCCTCGATCGACGGGCCGCGGGCGATCGAGACGCCGTGTCCGCGTTCGGTGCCGCCCTCGGCGATCATCAGGTACCAGTGCTCGTCGCGGTGGAAGACGTGCGGCGCCTCGGGGAACATGAGCCCGGTGCCGCTCCACAGCGAGCGCGGTGTCTCCAGCACCGTGCCGGCTCGCAGGTCCACCCGCGCCTGCAGAATGCCGTTGTGGGCGCCGAGGTCGTCGCCGGAGAGCACGAGTCCCGAGTAGGTCACGTAGGCGTTGCCGTCGGTGTCCCAGGCGAGATCGGGGTCGATGCCGTCGATCCCGTCGATCGTGATTCCCTCGTCCCAGGGCCCGGCCGGGTCGGCGGCGGTGAACAGCACGCAGCGCTTGGCGCTGAACGGGATGGTGACGATGACGTGGAAAAGGCCGTCCCGATAGCGGATCGTCGGGGCCCACACGCCGAGGCCGGTCGGCACCGCGGCCACCCCGAGGGTTGCCGCGGTGACGCCGACGTGGCCGATCAGTTCCCACGTCTCGAAGTCGGTGCTGCGGTGCACCGGGATACCCGGCACATATTCGAACGTCGACGTGACGAGGTAGTAGGCGCCGCCGGCCTCGACCACGCTCGGGTCGGGGTTGAAGCCGGGGATCAGCGGGTTGAACAGCCGGGTCACCGCAGCATGAGCTTCGTGGAGAGCGGAAGGTCGACAGCGGTCGTGCCGGCGCGTAGCAGATACTCGCCGGTCTCGTACTGCCAGCCCGCGTCCCAGTAGGCGAGCAGGCGGACGGGCACCGTCACGTCGGCGACGGCGGAGCCGCCCGCCGGTACCCGCACGACCGCGAAGCCGACCAGCCACCGGGCCGGCCTGTCGGTCACCGAACCGGGCTTCTCGGCGAAGACCAGGACCACCTGCTTGCCGTCGCGGTCACTGCGGTTCTGCACGCCGACGGACACGGTCATCGTCTCGCCGGGTGCCGCCGTGGCCGGTGCGTCGAGGCGTACCAGGGGAATGTGGGTGTAGCTGAGGCCCGCGCCGAACCAGTAGGCCGGCGGCACCGTGGGCTGGCGGAGCCAGGCCCGGTAGCCGATGTGGATGCCCTCGCGGTACTCGACGACCCCGTCCTTGGGCCTGGTGTCGAGGATCGGCACGCCGGCCTCGTCGGCGCCCCAGGTGGTGGGCAGGCGGCCGCCGGGCTCACGCAGGCCGGTGAGCACGTCGGCCACCGCGCCGCCGAACTCCTGGCCGCCGAACCAGCCGATCAGGACGGCGGCGACCTCGTGACGCCACGGCATGACCACCGGCGAACCCGAGTTGACCAGCACGACGGTGCGCGGATTGACCGCGGCGACGGCCCGGACCAGGTCGTCCTGCCGGCCGGGCAGGGAGAGCGAGGTGCGGTCCCAGCCCTCGGACTCGACGACCGCGTTCGTACCCACCACGACGAGGGCGACATCGGCCGACCGGGCCGCCGCCACCGCCTCGGCGATGAGCGCGTCCGGGTCGATGTCCTCCGGTTCAGTACCGAACTGGAACGACAGCGCGCCGGACAGGAAGTCCACCCGGCCGGTGAGGTCGAGCTCGAAGCTGATGTCCACGGGGCGGCCCTCGACGAACACCACCGGACGCGTGGCGCTGGGCGGGTTGAGGAACGCCGCGCCGAGGTCGTCACCGACCGGGTGCAGGTCGGCCTCGACGATCCGCTCGCCGTCCATGCTGACGATGCCGGCGCCCACCGTCGCGAACCCCAGCCGTACCGTGCTGTCCTCGGCCGGGGTGAACCGGGTGGTCAGCTCGACGCTGGCGGCCTCGGCGATCGGCGCGTCGCCGCCGAACCACACCAGCGACGTGGTGAGCCGGTCTTCGCCGAAGAGTTCCTGGCCGGCCGCGTCGAGGAAGCGGACCCGGACGCCGGGACCGCCGGTGACCGGGTTCTGGATCCGGTCGGCCGGCAGCGGGCTGAGCCCGGTCTGGACGATGGCGCCGAGGGCATAGTCGACCGTCGCGTGCGGCAGGGCGGAGCGGAGGCCGTCGAGCGGGGAGATCGTGTACGCGGGGAGCACGGTCGCGCTGCCACCGCCCTGGGTGCGGGCGTGCGCGGCGTTGTCGCCGATGACGGCGACGCTGGTGATCGCGTCGGCGTCCCATGGCAGGGCGGCACGGTTCTCCAGCAGCACGATGCCGTCGGCCGCCGCTTCCCGGGCGAAGGCGGCGCCGTCCTCGACGAGCACCGGCTCTTTCGCGCCGAACCCGTCCAGGGCGCCGACCCGTACGGCGAGCAGCAGGATCCGGCGTACCTTGCGGTCGACGTGCGCCTCGTCGATCTTGCCTTCGCGGACCGCCGCGACGAGCGCGTCACCCCACGGGCCGACCGGGCCGGGCATGGCCAGGTCCTGGCTGGCCTTGGCCGCCTCGAGACTGCGCACGGCGGTCCAGTCGCTGATCACCACGCCGTCGAAGCCCCACTCGCTGTTGAGCGGCGTCTCCAGGAGCTCGTTCTCGGTCGCCGTCACGCCGTTGATCGAGTTGTACGAGCTCATCACGAGCCAGGCGCGGGCCTCGACGATGGCCTTCTCGAAGGCCAGCAGGTACAACTCGCGCAGGGCCCGATCGTCCACCTCGGAGGAGGCGGTGAAGCGCTCGTCCTCGTAGTCGTTGGCAATGTAGTGCTTCGGCGTGGCCCCGACCCCGTTGTCCTGCAACCCGTGCACGAAGGCGGCGGCGAGGTCGGCGGTGAGGACCGGGTCCTCGCTGTACGCCTCGAAGTGCCGGCCGCCCAGCGGCGAGCGGTGCAGGTTGATCGTCGGCCCGAGAACGGCGTCCACGCCCTTGCGCCGGGCCTCCACCGCGGCGACGGCACCGTACCGGCGGGCCAGGTCGACGTCGAACGAGGCGCCGAGCGCGGTCGCCGACGGCAGGTTCACCGACGGCTCGCGCTCGTCCCACCGCTCGCCGCGCACCCCGGACGGGCCGTCGGAGAACAGCATGGCGCGCAACCCGATCTTCTCGATCGGCCAGGTGTTCCAGAAGTCCCGGCCGGTCAGCAGCCGCACCTTCTCCTCGAGCGTCAGCGCGGCCAGCGCCTCCTCGATCCGGGCGTTCGTGTCGGTCATGCGTTGATCTCCATCTGCTCGTCCTGCTCCCGCTGCAACGCGAGGAGCCGGTGGCGCTCGGCGCGCCGCTGTTCCTGTTTCGCCGGGTCCGCCACGGGAGCCGCCAGAAAGAGGCGCTGGGTGTACGGGTGCTCGGGGCGGACGGTCACCTGGCTGGCGGGGCCCCACTCGACGATCTCGCCGCGGTACATGACCGCGACGCGGTGCGAGAGGTAGCGCACGACGTCGAGGTCGTGGCTGACGAACAGGTAGGCGACCCCGGTACGGGCCTGGATCTCCTTGAACAGGTCGAGCACCCGGGCCTGGGTGGACAGGTCGAGCGCGGAGACCGGTTCGTCGCAGACGATCAGTTTCGGGTCGAGGGCGAGCGCGCGGGCGATCGCGACCCGCTGCCGCTGACCGCCGGAGAACTCGCGGGGCAGCCGATTACCCGCGTCCGACGGCAGGTGCACGGCGTCGAGCAGCTCGCGGACCCGACGCCGGGCCAGCTGCTTGTCCGTCTTGCGGGCGATCAGGGGCTCGGTGAGGATCTGCTCGATCGTCAGCGAGGGGTTGAGCGACGTGTACGGGTCCTGGAAGACGACCTGCAGGTCGGCGGCGAGCGCACGCCGCTCCCGGTGCCGTAGCCGGCTGATCTCGCGGCCCCGGTAGGTGATCGATCCGGAGGTGACCGGGGCCAGGCCGAGCACCGCGCGGCCCAGAGTGGTTTTGCCGCTGCCGGACTCGCCGACCAGACCGACGCACTCGCCGGGGCCGACCTCGAGCGACACGCCGCCGAGCGCCCGGAAGGGCGGCTTGCGGAATCCCTTGACCGGATAGTCCACAACGATGTCCCGCACCTCGAGCAGCGTCTCGGTCATGCGGTCACTCCTTCCCCGAGGGTGCCCGACGACGTGATCCCCGGCAGCGCGCCGCGGGCCTCGGCGTCCGGCAGGATGGCCTCGAACAGGCTGCGGGTGTAGGCATGCCGGGGGCCGGCGAAGATCGCGCGAACGGGTCCGGTCTCGACGATGCGCCCGGACTGCATGACCGACACCCGGTCGCAGAGGTCGGCCACGACGCCGAAGTTGTGGGTCACCAGCAGCATTCCCATCTGCCGTTCGCGCTGCAGGTCGCGCAGCAGGTCGAGGACCTCGGCCTGCACGGTGACGTCCAGCGCGGTGGTCGGCTCGTCCGCGATGAGCAGGTCGGGGTCGCACGAGATGGCGCCGGCGATGAGCACCCGCTGGGCCATGCCGCCCGACACCTCGTGCGGGTACGCCGCGTAGGTGCGCCCGGGATTCGGGATGCCCACTCGGGCGAGCAGGTCGAGGGCGCGCGCCTTGGCGTCGGATTTCGAGAGGCCGAGGTGCAGGCGCATCGGCTCGACGAGCTGTGAGCCGACGGTGAACGAGGGGTCGAGGTTGCTCATCGGCTCCTGCGGGACATACGCGATCTTCTTGCCGCGCAGCGCCGTCATCTGTTTCTCCGACAGATTCGCCAGGTCCCTCCCCTCGAAGGTGATCGAGCCGCCGACGAGCCGCCCGCCGCTGGGCAGCAGGCGCAGGATCGAGAACGCGGTTTGCGTCTTGCCGGAGCCCGACTCGCCGATGAGCCCGTGTACCTCGCCCCGCCGGACGGTGAGTGTGACGTCCTCGACCACGGTCTTCACCGACCCGTCCGCACTGCCGTAGCCGACCGACAGGTGCTGGACCACGAGCAGGTCGGTGCCAGGCTTCTCGGGAGCTTCGTCGTGGGTGATGACCGCCGCCGGCGCCACGGTGACCGTGGTCGCCGGGGTGGCCCGCCGGCGCCGCTTCGGTGCGGCGTCGACGCGCTCGAGTTCGTCGCGCAGGGCGTTGCCGAGCAGCGCGAAGGCGATGCAGGTGAGGCCGATCGCGAGTGACGGCCATAGCACCAGCAACGGCTGGGTGAAGATGTTGGTGAAGCCGTCGTTGAGCATGCCGCCCCAGCTCGGGATCGCCGGGTCGCCCAGGCCGAGGAAGTCGAGCCCGGCGGAGATGGCCACCGAGATGCCGGCGATGTTCGCCGCCAGGACGATGGCCGGGGCGCGGACCACGGTGAGCACGTGGCGGCCGATGATCCGGGGGTCCGACAGCCCGGACACGCGGGCCGCGTCGACGTACAGCTCACCGCGGACCGCCGATACGGCCGAGTACACGACCCGGTAGAAGGCGGGTGCGATGAGGACGCCGAAGACGGCCATGGCGGCGAAGTCCGACGGGCCGAGGACGCTCTTGGCGGCGAGCAGGACGACGATGGCGGGCAGCGCCTGCAGCAGGCTGGTCCCGGCAGCGCCCACCGCTTCGAAGAACTTGCCGTAGTAGCCGGCCAGGAGCCCGGCGACGATGCCGAGGACCGCGGCGATGACGAGGGTCTCGCCGGTGAGGGTGACCGACAGGCGGGTGGCGAACAGCAGCCGCGACAACACGTCGTGGCCCGAGCCGTCGTTACCGAGCCAGTACGTGGCGCTCGGCCCGGACAGCGTGTCGTACGCGCTCGCGGTGTTGGGGTCGTGCGGCGCGAGCAGCGGCGCGAAGACGGCGCTGAGCACCACGAGGACGAGGAAGATCAGGGAGCCGATACCGGTGGGGTTGCGCAGCAGGCGTCGCCAGAGTGAGGTCATGCCAGCTCCTCGCTTCGCTCCGAGCTGCCGAGACCCAATTCCGGACTGAGCATGCTGATGCCCTCGCTTCGCTCGGTCATGAGAGCCGCACCTTCGGGTTGAGGAAGCCCTGCAGGAGGTCGACCACGAGGTTGACCGCGACGACGACGACCGCCGAGGCGAGAACGAGCCCCATCACCAGCGGGACGTCGCCCTGGCTCGTGGCACCCACCGACACCTGGCCGAGGCCGGGGATGGCGAAGATCTGCTCGATGATGACGGCACCGCCGAGCAGACCGACGAACTGGACGGCGAGCATCGCCAGGCCCGGGCCTCCCGCGTTGCGCAGCACGTGCTTGTAGACGACCCGCCACTCGGGCAGCCCCCGGCTACGCAGGGTCCGTACGTAGTCGCGGTCCAGGGCGTCGATCATGGAGCCGCGGATCTGCTGGGCCACGCCGGCGATCGAGCCGATCGACAGCGCGATGATCGGCAGCGTCACCGTGGACAACCACGCGGCCGGATCGTCGGAGAGGGAGGTGTAGCCGGTCGGCTTGAAGACTTCGAGCTGGATGGCGAAGACGGTGACGAGGGCGAGCGCGACGAGGAAGTTCGGGACGGCGAAGCCGAGCACCGACAGCAACTGCACGAGCCGGTCGACCCAGCCGCGCCGGGTCGCCGCCAGGACGCCGAGGGCGACGGCGACGATGCCGGACACGAGAGTTGCGCCGATGACGAGTTCCAGGGTGACCTGAAGCCGTGAGGTGATCGCCTCGGAGACCGGCTGGGACGTGAACCACGACGCGCCGAAGTCGCCGTGGATCGCGTGCGAGAGCCAGTCACCGAACTGGCTGGCCACCGGCCGGTCGAGACCGAGCTCGTGCGTCTTCTGCACGACGGTGTCCTCGGTGGCCTCCTGGCCCAGGATGCGGCGGGCGATGTTGCCGCCCGACGCGTGCAGCAGAAAGAACGTCGCTGCCGTGATGACGACGATCAGTACGACTCCCGAAGCGAGTCGTCTCAGCACGAATCGCAGCACGGCGCATCAGCCCTTGGCAGGAGTGATGCTGTAGAGGTAAGGAATGGCGTTGCCGGCCTGCGGCTTGGCGGAGATCTTGTCGTTCTGCGCCCAGAAGCCCTTCACCCGGTAGTACGGCGCCATGAAGGCCTGCTCGGTGACGTACTTGTTGAGATCCTTCGTCGCGGTGGCCGCGTCCGCCTCGGAGCCGGTCTGAATGGTTTTGACCAGCCCGTCCACCGTCGGGTCGGCGACCTTGAACGGGTTGAACGTCGCGTTGGTCGTGAGCAGGAAGTTGGCCTCCTGCCAGGCGGTCGGGTCCTGCTGGAGCTGAAAGTTCGCGGCCGGGTACTTGCCGGCGAGCAGGTCGGTGATGATGTTGTTGATCGGCACCGTCACGAACTTCACGGTGATGCCGACCGCGCCCAGATACTGCTTGAGCAGGTCGTTCTGCACCTGGCCGAAGCCGGAGACCTGCGGCAGCGTCATGCTGAAGTTCGGGAAACCGGCCTCGGCGAGCAGCTGCTTCGCCTTCGCCGGGTCGTACGTGTAGAGCTGGTCGACGCTCTGGTCGTAGCCGGGGGAATAGGTCGGGAAAACCGAGCTGGTCGTCGTGCCGTTGCCCTGCGCGGCGGCCTTGAGCAGGCCGGCGCGGTCGACGGCGTAATTGATCGCCTGGCGGACCTTCGGCTCCTTCAGGGCCGGGACGAGCTTGCCGGCGCGGTCGAAGATCGCGAAGCCGGACCAGTCGAGCTCGTGGTCGACGACGCGGTAGCCGGCGCCCTTGATCTGCGCGACCGTCGTGGCGTCGATGACGTTCATGCCGTCGATCTGACCGCCCTTGATCGCGTTGACCTCGGTGGCCGCAGTGCTGATCACCTTGATGGTCAGGTTCTTCCAGTGCTGCTGATCCTTGGCGAAGTAGCTCGGGTTGGCCGTGTACACGTACGAGGAGCCCACCACCGTCTTGGCGGTGTCCAGGACGTACGGCCCGGTGCCGATCGGGTTGGTCTTCTCGTCGGCGGCACCGAAGTGCTTGGGGCTCTCCATCAGACCGGGAGCCTGGGTGAGGTAGGTGAGCAGGGCCGGGTCCGGCTGCTTGAGCGTGATCTGCACGGTCGCGGCGTCGACGGCCTTCGCGTCGGTCATCGCGGCGAGGAACGACTTGTTGGGCGCCGTGCCGTCGCGGAAGCGCACGAGGTTCTGGGCCGCGGCGGTGGCGTCGAACGTCGTGCCGTCGGTGAACGTGACGTCGGTGCGCAGCTTGAGGGTCAGGACGGTCTTCGCGTCGTTCCAGGACCACTCGGTGGCCAGCCACGGCACGATCTTCCCGTCCGGGTCGGCGTGCACGAGGGTGTCGTAGACGGCCTGCTGCAACAGCGACTCGTTGGCCCAGCCGGCTCCGTTGGCGGCGTAACTCGTCGGCTGCACCAGGGAACCGAGGATCACGCTGCCGGACGCTCCGCTCCCGCTGCCGTCGGTGGAACTGCCTGCGCCGCAACCGGCGAGTCCCAGACCCGCGACCACTGCGACGGCGATCAACCTGCTCGAACGGCCCATATCTCGTCCCCTCTCTCGGGTGGCATGGCGGGGACCGTAACACCACCTACCGAGTACTCGGTAGGTTTTCGCGACCACAACCGTTAACATTTCCGTCGCGGCCCGGTAACGCACCTGGCCACGAGGGACCATGTCCCGGATACCAGGAGGACCGCATGGCTTTCGTTCGCAGGCCGCGAGGCGAGTACGCCAAGACAGCGGACCGGCGCGCCGAGATACTCGAGTCCGCCATCAAGGTCTTCTCCGAGGCGGGCTTCCACGGCGGCTCCCTGCGCGAGATCGCCGAGCGGGTGGGGCTGAGCCAGCCGGGCCTGCTGCACCACTTCGCCAGCAAGGAGCAACTGCTGGAAGCGGTCCTGACCTACCGCGACGACCTGGCGCGCGAGAGCATGGGGGCGGAACTGCCCACCGGCGTCGCCCTCATCGAGGCCCTGATCGACCTCACCGCGTACAACGCCACCACGCCCGGCCTGGTCGCGCTGTTCTCCGTGCTCTCCGGCGAGGCCACCTCGGCGGACCACCCGGGGCATCAGTACTTCCGGCGGCGGTACACGTGGGTGCGCGAGCTCACCGAGGAGGCCGTCGCCGAGGGACAGGCACGCGGCGACCTACACCCCGAACTCGACCCCGCCGAGGTGAGCCGGACGCTGATCGCGCTGCTCGACGGGCTTCAGATCCAGTGGCTGTACGAGGACGGCGGCTTCGACATGACGATCCCGCTGCGGGCGTACGTCCGCGGTCTGCGCACCCCGAGACCCACGTCTCAGTGACCGGCCAGCAGGGCGACGAGGTCCGCCATCATGAGCGGCACGTCGAGCCGGGTGAACACCCGCACCTCGGGCCCGGCCCCGTCGAAGTCGAACGTGCCGTCGTCGCGCACCCGTGGCCGCGGCCGGCGGAACGACTGCGACGAGCACGGGTCCGGTTCGAACCCCGACTGCAGCGCGGTCAGCAGGACGAGCGGGTTGTCACCGAGGATGTACGTGCCGCCCGGATCCAGTCCGTGCCCGCGCATCATGTCCCGGGTCTGTTCGAGGGAGTCGACGAGCAACTCGCCGAGCGGGCCGAGCGGCCGCACCCGGTACTCGAGGTCCCGCATCGAGACCAGCGCCTGCCGGTAGGCGTCGCGGGGCACCTGCCACAGCGGCAGATCCGAGTCGTTGAAGACGACCCGCGCGGCCGCCGGGTCGATGAGCGTGTTGTACTCGACCGGCATCGCGCCCGGCGGGACGAGCCCGCCCGGGTACTCCGGACCGCCGATCCACACCACGGTGAGCCGCTGCGCGATCCGCGGCTCGGCCAGCCAGGCGGATGCGATCTCGGTGAGACCCCCGCCGCAGGCCACGTAGAGCGGCCGGGGATCGTCGCGCATCGCCTCCTCGACGATGGCGGCCACCGCGTCGCCGCGCACGGCCGAACCCTCGGCCGGCAGCGCCGCGTTCGACCCCGCCACGATCCGGATGCCGTCCCGCCCGCACGCCGCGGCCATCTCGCGGGCCTTGCGCGCGGCGTTGTCCGCGCTGCGGCCGGACGGGTCGAACGGGTCGCCCTCGCGCAGGTGCGAGCCGATCACCAGCCGCACGTCGGCATCCGGGCTGAGCAGCAGGTGAGCCAGCTGCCAGAGGCCGTCCGGGTCGCCGGAGTAGTCGTTGTCGGAGATCACACGGATGCGGGCCACGGTCCGGATCATGTCACGAGACGATGGCGAGGAGAGCGATGATTGCCGTCCGTACCACCGCGGGTCAGGTCCGCGGACGCGCCTGGGGAGCGGGCCGTGCGTTCCTCGGGATCCCCTACGCCGAGCCGCCCTACGGCGAACGGCGCTTCCGCGCACCGCAGCCGCGACGGCCGTGGTCCGGGGTACGGGACTGCGTGGCGTACGGGCCGACACCGCAGCGCCGCGCCCTGATGGAGGTGACGGCGATTCCGGAGCCGTCCATCCCCGGCGACGACGTCCTCACACTCAACGTGTTCACGCCCGGCCCGGCCGCGGCGGGCCTGCCGGTGCTGCTCTACATCCACGGCGGCGGATACGTCGCCGGATCTCCGGCGAGCCCCTGGTACGACGGGGCGGCGTTCAACCGCGACGGTGTCGTGGTCGTGACGATCGCCTACCGGCTCGGCTTCGAGGGCTACGGATATCTGCCCGGCACCGCGGCCAACCGCGGCGTGCTCGACCAGATCCTCGCGCTGCACTGGGTACGGGACAACATTGCCGCTTTCGGCGGCGACCCGGGCCGGGTCACCATCGCGGGACAGTCGGCCGGCGGCGGCAGCGTCATGCACCTGCTCGTCGCGCCGGCGGCCCGGGGCCTCTTCCACGGCGCCATCGCCATCTCGGGCTCGCCAGGCGACCGGACCGCGGCCGACGCGACGACGGTGACCCGGGAGCTGGCCGGCCGGCTCGGCGTCCGGCCCGACCTGGCCGGATTCGCCGGCGTTGGCGAACTGGATCTGGTGGCGGCACAGAGCAGCCGGGCCGGGATCGGCGGCCCACCGACCCGCGAGGGCGTGCTCGGGGCGATTGCCGCGCTGTCGGCCGGCCTGCCGATGGCACCGATGATCGACGGCGAAGTGCTGCCGTGGACGGTCGCCGAGGGTCTGGCCCGGGGCGAGAGCGCGGATGTACCACTGCTCGTGGGCACCACCCGGGACGAGTTCTCGATGATCGCGCTGGGTGCCGCGGCGCTGTTCGACGACGCCGACCCAGCCGGCCTGCTCGTGGGGACCGGATTGCGCCCCGACGTGGCGGCCGGGTACGCCGCCGCGCTGGCGGACCGGTCACCGGCGGCCGTGCTCGGCCAGTCGGTCACCGACCGCGTGTTCCGGCGGCACCTCCTGCAGTGGGCGGAGCTGCGGGCCGGCGCCGCCGCACCGACATTCGTCTACGACTTCGCCTGGCGCAGCGGGGCCGACGGACTGTCCGGGCACTGCCTCGACGTCCCGTTCGCCTGGGACGTCCTGGCGCAGGAGCACGTAGCGCGGCTCGCCGGGGAAGCTCCGCCGCAGGAACTCGCCGACGCCGTGCACGGCGCCTACACCGCCTTCATCCGCGACGCCGATCCCGGCTGGCCCGCGTGGGATGCGAAGGAGCCGGTCATGACCTGGGATGCCACCGGCGCAGTGACCGGCGCGGAAGCGTACGAGAGTGCCCGGCTGCTCATGACGTCTCTCCCGGCACCAGGGTGACGAACCGGCTCAGGTCGGTTTCCGGCGGTGCCGTCGCGTCGCGGTCGGTCCCGGCGCGCAGGGCGCGCCAGTCGGCGTCGGAGATCAGCACGTCCAGCAGGGCGGCGAAGTCGATCCGCACGCTCGTCAGCCGGGGCGCGACCAGCTGCCCGATGCTGGTGCCGTCCGCGCCGACGACCGCGACCTCCTCCGGGACGCTCCGGCCGAGCTGCCGGGCGGCGGCGATCACGGCGATCGCCACCTCGTCGTTGTAGCAGCAGATGCCGACCGGGCCCTCCTCGAACACGGGGGCGAGGGTACGCGCCGCGCCGGCCCGTTCCAGCGGTAGCCGCACCCGGATCGGCTCGCCGGCGCCCACTTGCCGGGCCTGCAACGCGGCGCCCTCGGCGCGGGGCGGGCCGTACGGGTCGAGCCGGTCGTCGGCGAGCAGGGCGTAAACGAGCCGGCGTCCGGGCGTGCGCAGCAGCTCCTCGGCCTGCATGGCACCGATCGCGCGATTCGGGTCGGTGAAGGCGCGCGCCGTCAGCGCCGCCGACCGGGGCAGCAGGCGGATCCCCGCAGCGCGCAGGGTAGCGGCCGTGGCGGCGTCGAACACGCCCAGGTCGACCACCGCCGCGGGCTGCAGGTCGAGGACGGCGTCAAGGACGGACGCGTGGCCGACGCCGGCATACCGCACCACGACGCTTAGGCCGTGGGCGGCCGCGCCGCAGGTGATTCGGTCGATGCCGTCCTGCAGATGATGGCCGAACGTCACGTTCGGGACGATCAGCACGACGAGGTCGTTGACCCCGGTGACCAGCGCCCGGCCGACCTTCGAGGGCCGGTAGCCGAGCTCGGCGGCGGCCGCGAACACCCGTTCGCGCGTCTCCGGCGGAAAGCGGTCCTCGTTTCCCCCGAGGATCTGGCTCACCGCGGACCGGGAGAGCCCGGCGAGCCGGGCGACGTCCGTGCTTGTCGGCCGGGCGGGAGGGCTGTTCACCAGCGGAGTGTGACACAACACCGCTATTGACACGTAACAGCAGCCACCTTACGTTGCTGTCACGTGTCAGCAACGTAACCTGGGAGGAACGCGGTGGGCACCACGCTGTTCACGGACGGATGGTCCCTGCAACGCCTGCCTGGCGCCGCAGTGGTGCCGGTCCGGCTGCCCCACGACGCGATGCTGGCCGAGCCGCGCGGTGCGCGCGGTGGCACCGGCACCCACGGCGGTTACTTCCCGGGCGGCCGCTACCGGTACGCCAAGCGCTGGACCGCTCCGGACGACGCCGCCCGGCGACGCCTGAGCCTGGTGTTCGAGGGCGTCCACGGCCGTACCGTGGTGCAGGTCGACGGCGTCCCGATCGGGCGGTGCGCCAGCGGGTACCGCGAGTTCACCGTCCCGCTCCACGACGTCATCACCCCGGGCGGGGAACACCTCATCGAGGTCGATGCCGACAACCGCGAGGTGCCCAACAGCCGCTGGTACACCGGCGCCGGGATCTACCGCCCGGTCTGGCTCGAGAATCTTCCCGAGGTGCACCTGCCGCGCGACGGCGTCCGCGTGCACACCCACGCGACCGGCGAGCCCACCCTGGTGGAGGTAGGCGTCGACGTCGCGGGCCCGGCGCCTGACAGCCTGACCGTGGAGGTCCGGCTCGGCGACGCCGTCCGCGCGACGGCCCCCGTCACCGGCGGCACGGCGGAGCTGCGGCTCGCCGTCCCGGAGGCCAGGCTCTGGTCACACGACCATCCGCACCTGTACAACACGACGGTGTCACTGCT
Organism: Paractinoplanes toevensis; assembly: GCF_018332695.1. Classification (GTDB taxonomy): domain Bacteria; phylum Actinomycetota; class Actinomycetes; order Mycobacteriales; family Micromonosporaceae; genus Actinoplanes; species Actinoplanes toevensis. Next base: position 121,091 of record NZ_BOQN01000022.1, on the reverse strand, counting down.
CGACGGCGACGTTGTGCTGCACCGGCGGACGCTGCGCGCCGGACTGCGCACCCTGCACGTCGACGCCGAACGTGGCCTGCTGGTCAACGGCGAGCACATCCTGCTGCGAGGCGCGTGCGTGCATCACGACAGCGGTGTTCTCGGCGCCGCCACCTTCCGCGCATCCGAGTTCCGCCGCGCCCGCATCCTCAAGGCCAACGGCTACAACGCGATCCGCAGCGCCCACAACCCGATCTCCCGCGACCTCCTCGATGCCTGCGACGAGATCGGCCTGTACGTGATGGACGAGCTGACCGACACCTGGTACCAGTCCAAGACCGCCCACGACGCCGCTCCCGACTTCGCCGCGACCTGGCGCGACGACGCCCGCGCCATGATCGGCAAGGACCACGCCCACCCCAGCGTGATCATGTACTCGATCGGCAACGAGATCACCGAGACCGCCACCGCCCAGGGCGCGCGGACCGCCCGGGAACTGCACGACTTCATCACCCGGCTGGACCCACACCGGCCCACCACCGTCGCGATCAACCTTCTGCTCAACATCATGGCCACCCGCGGTAAGTCGCCGTACCGGCTGGAGGAGGAGCCCGCCGAACAGCCCAAACCGTCGCGGATCACCAGCACGGCCGCGAACGTGCTGACCAACCGGCTCGGCGCCGTCATGCGGCTGATCTCCCAGCTGCCGGTCGCCGACCGGGTCAGCCGAGACGCCTTCGCCGCGGTCGACATCGCCGGGTACAACTACGCCTTCAGCCGCTACCTCGGCGACCGCCGGCGCCACCCCGGCCGGGTCATCCTCGGCACCGAGTCGATGCCCGGCGACCTCCCCCGGATCTGGCCGCTCGTCGAGCGCGTCCCCGGCGTACTCGGCGACTTCATGTGGACCGGCTGGGACTATCTCGGCGAGGCAGGCATCGGCACCTGGGCGTACGGCGACCAGCCCGGCGGACTCCACAAGCCCTACCCGGCCCTGATCGCCGGCCCCGGCGCCATCGACATCACCGGACTGCCCGGCGCCCCGGCACTGCTGGCTCGCGCGGTCTGGGGCGAACTCACCGCACCCGCGATCGCCGTCCGTCCACTGGACCGATCCGGCCAGCGCACCCTGCGCACCGCCTGGCGTGCCAGCGACGCCGTCCCCAGCTGGGCGTGGCGCGGATGCGAGGGCCGCACCGCCGAGATCGAGGTCTACTCAGCCGACGACGAGGTGGAGCTGCTGCTCAACGGCCGCAGTCTGGGCCGGCGGCGGCCCCGGCGGTTCCTCGCCCGGTTCCGGACGCCGTACCAGCCTGGTGAGCTCGTCGCGGTCGGCTACCGGGACGGGCACGAGTCCGGGCGGTCCCGGCTCACCTCGGCCGGACCGGCCCGGCTGCGCCTGGTCGCCGAATCCGAGGCGCTGACCGCCGACGGTCAGGACCTCGCCTTCGTCCACATCCAGCTCGCCGACGAGGACGGCACCGTGGAGATGCTCGCCGCCGACACCGTCACCATCACCGTCGCCGGCCCCGGCCACCTCACCGCGTTCGGCAGCGCCGCCCCGCAGACCGAGGAGACCTTCACCGGCGACACCCACACCACGTACCGCGGCCGCGCCCTCGCGGTCATCCGTGCCGACGACCAGCCCGGCACCATCACGATCACCGCGACAAGCCGCCGGCACGGCACCGCAACTGCCGAACTGCAAACGCGCACACCGTGACTCTGTAGGAGTTGAGCCGCCGATGCGCGTTGACCAACGGGCCCGTGCGCAGGACCGACGATTCGCCTGGCGCGACTGGAGGACCGCCGCGGGCCTATGGGGATGTTCGTGACGTGGCTCAAGCACGTGCCGCGGAGCACGCGACTTCGGGCGGTGCGGAGGTACTGGTCGGTCCCGGTGAGAAGCCGGTCCGTGGAGCGAGCCGCATCAACGAGTTCACCGCTGCCTGCATCACCCGCATCGCCGACCGGGCCGGTCCTTGGGCGGCGCGATCGCGATGGCGCAGACCGCCATCGGCCTGGCGGCCGTCGACCTTGGTCTTTCCCATGCGGTCGTGGGCTATCGGTCACGGTAGGCGGCGCCCCAGGTGGTGGACTCGTCGGCGGGGGAGCGGCGCTGGGGGATCACCCACGGGTTGTCGTCGCGCAGTGGCGGCGGGAGCAGCGCGGGTGGGCAGTTCTGGTAGGTCACCGGGCGCAGGAAGCGGTCGATTGCGGCGGTACCGACCGAGGTGGTGGTCGGGTTGGTGGTGGCCGGGAACGGGCCGCCGTGCTGCATCCCGGGCGTCACGGCGACGCCGGTCGGCCAGCCGTTGAAGAGCAGGCGGCCGGCCCGCTCGCTGAGCACGTCGATCAGCGCGCGCAGCCAGGGTGTGTCCTCGCCGTGGCCCACGTGGACGGCGGCGGTCAGCGAGCCCTCGATGAGCGACCCGAGCGCGGCGGCGAGGTCGGTGGTGGGGTCGTAGCGGACCACTACCGACATCGGACCGAAGGCCTCGTCCACCAGGGTGCTCCGTTGGGCGAGCAGGGTCTCCAGGTCGGTCTCGACCAGGGTCGGGGTCGGCGGGTCGAGTTCGCCGTCGATCAGAACTGTCACGCCCGGCGTGCCGACCACCTCGGCCCGCCGCTGGGCGTAGCCGTCGGCGATGCCGGGGTGGAGCAGGCGGTGGGCGCCGATGCCGGCGAACGCGCCGGCCAGGTCCACCTCCGTCGTGTGCGGGATGAAGAGCAGGCCGGGTTCGTTGCGGCATATCGTCCGGAGTGGGCACTTCGGCCTCGGCCGCCGCGCTACGCGCCGCCGAAATCAGCTGCCCGATGCTCACCCGTGGCGGCATCGACTCCGCGGCCGCGACCAGCAAGAAGAACCACGAACACGTCAGCGGGCCGGGACCTCCGGCCGCCCACGCTTCGCGGCGCGGCGGCGGTGACTTGCGGAGCCGAACGAAGTCGCGGTCGGACACGAGCACCCAACCTAGACGCCCCAGCACTTCACGGACCGCTTCCTCATTGCGCCGCACGGTGGCGATGGCGGTGTCGTCGCGGCCGGCGACAAGCCACGGCTGGACCATCAGCAACCGCAGCACCGCGGTGGTCTCCGCCGCCGTTTCCGGTTCGGTGGCCCGGCGCTGCCGCCACGCCTTGGCGCCCGCCGACGTCGTGCTGGTCATGCGGCGGCCTCCGATACCGGTTGCAGGAACATCACCGCACGAGCCGCCGGATCGCGCCGCGTCGGCCGCGGCGAGGTAGCCCACCGCCCGGGCAGGTGGAAGACCAGCACCCGCCCGGGCAGCAGCACCCGCCACGTCGGCGCCACCAGCACGCCGGCCCCCTCGCCGACGTGAAAAAGAGTGCAGGACAACCCGTCACGCACGCCGGTACGCCGATCGGTCGTGCCCGGCACCAAGCCGGCACGAACCGCGGTCATCAGCGCCGCGAGCGCAACCTGCGCCGCTCCCGGTGACAGCTGCCCACCAGGCTCGCCGGCGAGAATCTCCTCGATCGCCGCTGCATGCTGAGCTCTTCTGAGTTCACGCGCCGCCTGGACCGCCGCCCGCGCCGACGCGTCGTCACGCGCAGCCGGGGCTCGTCCCCGCGCGCCTGTCCGGCCAGTGGTACGCAGCAACTCGGGCAGGTCCACCGCCGGACCGCCCCGCCATTGCGGATTGCTCGACAGCTCGGTGTCGTCCGCCTCGCCGTACAGCTTGCGCCACCGGTGATCACCGGTGGCCGCCTGCAGGATCGCCGTACCGTAACGCGGGTCGAGGCAGGCCTGGCGAGCAACAACGCGCGAGCACGCCCGGTGGCGTAGCCGGCCGAGCTGTGCAGCCTGCGCAGGTTGGCGTGCATGCCGGGCAGCGCACGAACCAACCGCAGTGCGAACCTGCTCGAACGCCCGGTGTGCGGGTCACACCAGGCCGTCAGACCCACCCAGTCGCTGACCTGGCCGCCCTTGGAAGCGGTGAGCGCGCCGCGCTCGATGAGAGCGCGGGCCTGTGACTGAGCCACCGCGATCTCGGCCAGCGTCGTGAAGTGCGGCCGCAACAACCGATGCAGCACATCGTAGGCCTGCTGCGCGCCACGCTCCAGCTCGCCGGCGACGTGCGTGGCGTAGTCGCCAGCAGTCCTTTGAGCTCGTCAGTTGCTTCCTGGTCAAGGTCGAAACGGTCCGCCAAGCCGGCCAGACTGTCCTCCGCGCCCACCAGAGCGGTGTCCAGATCGTCGTGGCCGGTGAACAGCCGTCCGATCAGCTCAGCGATCTGCGGGTCGTCGCGCCGGGGCAATGCCGGAGCGAGCGCCAGTTGTTCCACCGATTCCACAATGCGCGCAAGGCTGGGCAGCGGGATCTCCCGCATCGTCGGAGTCGCCGCCAGAACCGAGGTGTAGAACCGATGCACCTGCCGCCCGGCGGGCGTGGCTGTCCACCGCCAGTTCCGCGCCAGGATGTCGGCGTGCCGGCGGATCCGCGACGGGTCGCTGCGCCCGGTGGCCGCCGTCCAGTCCTTCAGCTTGTCCAGCCGTTTCTGGACCACTAGGTCAGACATCGCTGGCCCGCCGGCCGACACCAGCACCGCGATCTCAGACGGTGTCAGGTCGGTCACGGACGACTCGAGTACCGCCATGATCCTGATGTAATCGTCCGAACCGGGCGCGATCAGGTACGCCATCGCGCGCCGTGAGTCGGTCACCTCGACGTGGAACGTCTGCCCATCGTCACCGTCATGACTAGGCGTGCGTCTCGTCCGGTCCACCACTGCGGCATGCCCTCCCCGGTGCCGTGGCGCGGCATCGCGGCGCACGCCTCCACAGCTTCGCAGAACAGCGTATCGACGCCCTACGACAATCCGTCACACCGTGATCACACGATCGGCCTACTCGACACGCGCGAGATAGTGATGAAATACTTCTATACGGCAAATGGTGCAATAAAAGAAACGCCTCGTAATTCGACTACATGGCTCGCTGGCGTCGAACGCTTGGTGAAGGCGCTGGTGGGCCATGGAACGCTGCACTGCGGGGATCGTGCGCAGCGGGCCAGCGCTGCAGGCGCAATCCCCGACAACCCGGGCAGAGGTACGGAGACGGCTGCCGGTGGCTGGAGCCACGGTATCGTGATTCTGGGAGCCGATCGTGTCCAGGAGGTGTGTATGACTGTCGAGATGGTCGCGCCGGCCTGGATGCATCAGCAGGTCACGGCCGAGCAGTACGCGGCGTGGACGGAAGAACAGTGTGCGGGCATCGAGATCGTGGATGGGATGGTCCTGGTGAGTCCGAGCGGGTCCAAGCGGCATAACCGCCTGGCCCGGCTTCTGGCAAACGCCTTGGACGTGGCGGCGGGGCCGGATTGGAACGCTGACACCGACTTCGACGTTCGGCTGCAGGACGTGCCGCTGAACAACCGCCGTCCCGATGTGACGGTGTACCGGGCAGCGACGATCGATGTCACTCCGACGCGTCCTGAGCATGTACTTCTGGTGGTCGAGGTGGTTTCACCCGGGTCGGAGACGACCGACCGGATCGTCAAGACTGATCAGTACGCGCGGGCCGGTATCCAGTTCTATTGGCGTGTCGAGCAGACCGCCACTGGTGCACCGCTCGTTTACACCTACGTTCTTGACCCGGCAACTGGCCGCTACCGCGACAGCGACGTCTTCACCGGCGTCGTGAAACTTGCGGTACCTTTCCCCGTCGAGATCGATCTTAGTCAAATCTGACCTACAACCCATCCATTGAAGCGGGGCTGGGAAACGCCGATTGGGGACGCCGAGAGGATTCGCCAGGCGGCGCTGGATCGACAAAGGCGCAGTTGAGGCTCGATGAGGGCAGTGTCGAAGCGGCGATACAGCTAGTCGCCTGCTCACGCCGTGAATCATTCTGGCGATCTTCGGCTACCCCCGCCTGTCTGTGCGTTCCGGTCGCTACCTGATCGAGTGATATCGACGCGTACGGGTTGCTTCTCTCCGGCCAGGTCGTTGGTCAAGGTGAAGGTTCCTCTCATCTGGGAGCCATGACGGGAGCGGAGGTGCGGACCAGTGTCCGATACCGAAGCGATTGTTCAAGATCCGGTGACAGGGCGGTTCGGGTTCCGGCTGGAGATGGGCCGTGACCACGAAGGGATTCGGGTGCAGGCCCGGCGGTCCAGCTTCACCACGGAGAAGGCGGCGAAAACCGAGTACAGCCGGTTGTGTCGGCAGCGGGACGCTCGGCGTCCGAAACCGCGGCTCAGGGACAGCGTGCAGAACATCTGTGATGGCTGGGTTCTGTCTCGGGAGCAGGAACTCGAGCCGAACACGGTGTACGGCTACCGGTGGCTGTTCGGTCTGATCTACCCATACGTGGGCGGTGTGCGAGCGTCTCGGCTCAGTGCCCGGATGGTCGAACGCGCCTACCGGGAGCTGGAAGGGTGCGGCTACTCCCGTACCACCCTGCGAACGCTGAATCTGGTGTTGGCGAAGGCGTTCGCGGAGCAGGTCGGCCGGACCTTGGGTGCGCGTAAGCCGCGCGAGAGCGACAACGAACGACCGGTGTGGTCGCTCGCAGAGGCCCGAAGCTTCGGAGACCACGTCGGCGATGATCGTCTGATCCGTTGTGGCGATTGCTGCTGGTGACTGGTCTACGGCGTGGCGAGCTGTGCGGTCTACGCTGCGGTGATCTGGAGCCGGTGCAGGGCACGTTGACGGTGCGGCGGCAGCTGGTGGTCGAGGATCCGGGGAGCCGGGTTCGGGTAAAGCCGCCGAAGTCGCACAACGGTGTCCGCACGCTGGTCCTCGACCCGGCGACACTCGACCTGCTCGGGCCGCTCGGAGCAGGGCCGGCGTCCCGGTATGTGTTCGCCGGCCGTTGGGGCCAGCCGGTCCGACCAGACAACCTCAGCGACCGGTTCAACCAGCTGGCCGAGGCTGCGAACGTCCGGCCGATCGGCCCGCATCAGATTCGGCATCTGATCGCGTCGACTCTGCTGGACGCCGGCTATGGCGTCCACGAGGTCGCCGAGCGTCTCGGTCATGATCCGGCCACGCTCATGCGCTACTACGCCAGGCTCAGCGCGGCCCGGCGTCTTCAGGCGACGGACCGGATCGCCGAACTGATGACAGCACCGGAAGTTCAGCCAAGGACGCTGCGGAACTGGGCAGGCTGCACCACAAGTCTTCTCCCTGAGGCGGGTACCTCTGCGGAGATGCGCACCGGCTGAGGCCCGGAACGTTTTTATCCGGTGGTACGCACCGCAGGCGCGGCACAGAAGGATTCCGAAACTCGCCCGCCTGCGGGGGCGGCGATGGTTCTGTCGCAAGCCCGGTTGAGCGTCGACGGATTTCGAGTAAAGGAGGTTCCTGAGAATTGTCAAAACGCGATCGATCCCTGATAAGGATTGACGGAAAGTACCTTTTCGAAAGAAGACCTTGTCGCGGGGAATCGGTTGCCGAGTCAAGGGTTCTCTCCCATATCGGGTTAGCACGCCGCTCGCTGGTCTAAATTAGTCTGCTCGAGCGCCGGTAAAACACTGCTAAGCGCTCGTGAGAACACCGCTGGGGGAAGTAGAGCGGCAAACCTGCTGGTAGGGGCGTTGCGATAGGTCCGTCGGGAGGTGGTTGGTAGCGACACCTTTACTCGGGCTGGTATGCTTTTCGGTGACCTGGTAAAACGTTTGTGAGCACGTCGCTGGGCCTTTCATGTCCTGGGGGTCAAGGGGTCGCAGGTTCAAATCCTGTCAGCCCGACTTTGTGAAAGGCCAGCTTAGCTGGCCTTTCACATTTCCTGCCGTGAATGCTTCCGGTTCTCCGTGACACGCATTTTTGCCCGAACGCGCGTACGGTTTGCCGAGTCGTTGTTTATCGCGTTCATCTTGCCGGTAAGTGGGGGAGTGCGGCGTCGGTCTTCCGGTGCGCGTAGCGTCTCGTGAAGATGGCGTTGACCAGGTGTTCCTCTCTGCAATCTGCCTGATCGCTGGTGTGCGAACGTGACCTTCATGTGGCTCGTCGGCGAGGAAGAGATCGAGACGTCGCCGATGGACCGCGTACCACCACCCAAGACCGAAGAAGGACTTCTCCGCGCCGGGCATGGCGCCGGAGCTCGGCCGTCGGGTCAGGAGATCCGCAGGTAGTCCAGGTTGAAGTTGCCGGTCTCGCAGAAGATTTTGACCAGTTGGTCGCCGACGACCAGGTCGACCGGCGTGTGTATCGACTGGTAGGTGGTCCAGCCGCCGGTGGCCGGTACTGAAACGATGGCCAACGTTTTATCCGCTGTGTCTCGCAGTGACACCGCGTCCGGTGCGGTCGAGCCGGATCCGTTGGCGACGCGGAGTTCGAGGTCGTAGCGGCCGGCCGCCGGGACGTCGACGCGGTAGGTCAGCCAGCGGCCGGCCGCGGTGTACCCGACGTCGTGGCCGCCGCTCGCGGCCGGGACGTTCTCCACGAACTGCGTGCTGCCCTCGGTCCAACCGCTCTGTCCGGCGTACGACTCGGCCTCGATCAGTTCGCCCAGTGCCGCGGCATGGGGTCGGACGGTCAGGTGTACCGGAACCGACGTGCTTGCGGTGTTGTCGGTGACGGTCACGGTGAAGTTCCGGATGCCGGAGGTGGTTGCGCTGATCGTGAGCCGGCCGGTGTCCGGGTCGACGGTGACGCCGTCCGGGGCATCGGAGGTGTAGTAGGTCAGGCGGTCCCGGTCGGCGTCGGCGCCGTGCAGTTCGACCTGAAGCGGGCTGAACTGGTCGGCGGTGAGGTCCGGTACGGCGGCCAGGGTCGGTGCGTGGTTGTGCGGGTCGGGCGAGACGTCGGCGTGCCAGCGGAAGGTGGCGACTGCGCCGGCCGGCACCATCTCTGTGAATGAGCGGCCGTCGAGCACAACCCGGACCCGGGTGGCCGCCGCGTTGCTGTTGCGGACCACGGTCACCCAGTTGTCGTGCTGGTCCCGGAACGCGATGTTGCTGACGCCACCGTTGGGCCCGGACGACTCGATGCGTACGTCGCCCTGGTCGAGGTACCGGGAGATCTGACCGATCTGGTACAGCTCGTCGCGTACGGAAAAGGTCCTGGTCTCGGTGTTGACCTTCACCATGCGGTCCGGCCACTTCGTGGTGCGGCCGACCTCGTCCCAGTCGATGTTGTTGTCCCGCGAGTGCGTCCAGTGCAGTGTGCCGCCGTCCTGGTCGGTGACCTGCGCCCAGAGGATGTACGAGCCGGCGTTCAACCGGAAGAAGTTCAGCATCGTGTCCGGCTGCAGGTCGCTGGTCTCGGTCATGTGCACCGGAAGGTGGTATTCCGCCGCCGCGTCGCGCATCACCACCGGATTTCCCGAGTACGGGTGGAACGCGATTGCGTCCGACGCCGCCCGCGCGCCCGGGTCGTCGAAGATCCGGTACAGATTCTTGGCGTTGGGGTTCGGGTCCTTCCAGTTGGCGAAGTTGTAGTCGAACACCCACAGTTGGGTCGGTAGGTGGGCCGCCTTGAATTCGCGCTTGATCGCCTTGGCGAGGATCTGTTGCTGCTGCCAGGTGATGTCCATGCCCGGGTAGATCACGTCGATGGTCGGCTCGTTGAGCATGGTGATGGCGTCGATGTGGATGCCCTGCCGCGCGTACGCCTGGAGGTACTTGACGTAGTACCGCGCGAACACGTCGATGTACTCGTCGCGCAGCTTGCCGAGTTGGTGGCCTTTGCCGTCCGACTCACCGCGGAACAGGTTGTTGGTCTTCATCCAGGCCGGTGCGCTCCACGCCGAGGCGAAGAACGTGGCCCGGGGGTTGTACTTCAGGATCAGCCGCGCGGTGTCCACGATGTGCTGGTCGATGTCGCGCTGGATGGAGAAGTACGTCAGCTCGGGGTCGGCGGTGACTCCGGCCGGAAGGTTGTCGTCGTACGAGGCGAACGGCAGGTGCTCGATCACGTCCGGGCTGCCGATGGTCAGCCGGAACCGGTCCAGTCCGGCACCGGTCCTCGGGTCGGCCAACAGCTTGATCGCCTTCTCCCGGTTCTGCGGCGTCAGCTTCCACAGGTTGGATACCGCGGTCTCGTCCAGCGACATACCGAGTCCGGTGTATCGCTGGCGGACCTGGCTCGGGTCGATGACGACCGTGGCGTCCGCCGCGGGCCGGCCGCGTTGCAGGTGCACGGTGGGCAACGGTTTCCAGGCCGCGTTGCTCCCGGTGCTGTAGGTGCCGGTCACCGCCGGACCACGCGTGACATGGCCGGATGACGGCGCCGCTGTGATCAGCACGGCACCGACTGCCACTCTGGCGACGAACGCAGCCGTGACGGAAGGAAGCATCCCTGACTCCTAGTTCTACACATGGGTGACATCCACATATGTGAATAAGTATCAACAGGGGAGACGCTACCGGACGTCATAGAAAGATCGACAGACATCTCAGTTCCGGAACCGCGGCGGCGATCTCGGCCGTCGCTGAGATCGAGGAGTCGGCCGGCGGGACCGCGGCTGACAGGCGCACTACCCGGACTGATCCACGAGCCTGAAGATCGGCTCCCCGTCAAGGTGGCGAACGCCGACTCATCCATAGTCTTAAATTTTTCTAAAGATTGTTACCCATGTGAGCGGGGACCGGTATCCGTTAATAAGACTTACTAACTATTGACGGAAAGGGCCCCCGCCCATGTCCACGCCCCGTACGCGCTTCGCCGTGGCAGCCGCCGCGGCTCTCGTCCTAGCCGCCCCGCTCGCCATCAAGACCGCCGATGCCGCCACGACGCAGACCACTGCCGGCCCGGACTCAGTCGCCGCGCCGGCCGCAGCCTCGTTCACGCCCGCCGAGATCCTGGCCGGCGTCCAGGCGAACATGACGACCGCGAAGAAGGTCAACTCCAAGCCGCACATCAACACCATGACCCGGGCCCAGAACGTGAACGTGTACCAGGTCGCGACGGGCGTCTACGCCTACTCCTCGGGCATGGCCATCGACACGGACGGCAGCGACTCCGACCCTGATCCCGATCACCAAGGCGAGACGACCTGGTCGGACAGCAACGGCCAGGCCCTCGGCGCGCACCGGGTGCCGTTCTACGTGCTGGGCGATGACTGCTGGGATCGTACGTCCCCCTGCCCGCATTTCTTCTTCAAGGAGCGCGGCATGACGGGGCGGCAGTTCGCGCTGATGTTCTACAACGGCAAGGTCATCGGCTCGATCTTCGGCGACACGCAGACCGCGAACAGCCAGACCACCTCGGACAACGACTCCCGCGAACTGGGCGAGGCGTCGGTCAAGGCGGCCCAGCTGCTCGGCATCCCCAGCAGCGGCACCACCGGTGGTGTCGACAACGGTGTGACCGTGGTGATGTTCTCCGGCTCGTCCTGGGTCGTGAACGGCAGCAACGCCAACCTCAACACCAACACCCAGGCCCTGGTCCAGAAGGCCCTGGACAGCCTCGGCACCAGCATGGGCACGCCCACCACACCCCCGACCACACCGCCGGGTGGCACGGTGGTCGAGGCGGAGACCGGCACCCTGTCCGCCGGTGGCACGTTCGACTCCAACCACCTCGGCTTCACCGGCACCGGCTTCGCCAACCCGGCCAATGCGGTCGGCGGGTACATCGACATCCCGGTCACCGCGACCGCCGCCGGCACCAAGACCCTGACCTTCCGGTACGCCGACGGGACAACCGTGGCGCGGCCGGCGACCATCTCGGTCAACGGCACCTCGCGCGGCACTCTGAACTTCCCGACCACCGCCAACTGGGACACCTGGTCCACCGCATCCATCTCGGTCCCGTTGACCGCGGGCACCAACACCATCCGGGTCACCGGCACCACCGCAGTCGGCGCCGCCAACATCGACTCAGTGACCATCTCCTAGTATCGCGTGCCTGACTGGTTCTTTTTAAAGGGCTGCTGGTCCGGCTTGCCGGCGTTCCTGGCGGCGGGCCGGACCGCCGCGGTTGAGGCGGCCCAGCATCTGGTTGATGGCAACCCAGCGGATCAATTCCTCGGACACCGCCGGATTGCGTTCGTAGTGCGCCAAGCGGTACGGGTCGTGTATTCGCCGCGCCACACCTCCGGTGGCACGAGTTGGGACACGACGCGGACGGGCGGCCGGGGTGTGGCCGCCCTATCGACATGGGTTTATGACTGCCTCCCATAGCGTTACCGGCCGGGTAACAGTGCTGGCCACGCAGCGAAATCCGGAGGGACCATGTCCCTGGCTCGTCGCCTTGCAGCGACCATGCTCGGTGCGCCGAGCACCCGACCACCGCCCTGCACGTGCGGTCCGCGCGCCCTCACGACCAGCAGCCGATCACGGAACTGATCCACGCCCGATCCGGCTGGCTCGTCAAACGGGCTTGCCCGACTCGCACGCATCCGTCGACGAGCTCGCCGCCCAGGCCGCCGACCCGGATATCCCGAAGCGTGCCTATATCGGACCCGGCATCCAGGGCCACGACCACCAGCCCGGCCATGCAGAGGTCCTCGACCGGCTGCACGCGATCCTGACGCGGGCGCTGCCCGCCGACGCATCGAAGCTCATCATGGCCGATGCCGGAGCGGCCCGCCCGTCCCCGGAAGTCCCATTCGTAGACCCGCAGTTCGAACGACCATCCGGGGTGTAGACGTCAGAGGCAAGGGTGGTGTCCAGTAGAGCGCGAGGACGGCAGCACTCACGGGAAGCCCCACCGGGCCGGTTCTGCGTCTTGCCAATGGACGCGATGATTCCTCGATGAGCTTGTCGCAGGCTCTGATGCTGGCTGCCTTCTGGGCCAGTCGGGCTCGTTTCTGCAGTTCGGTCAGGTCGGCTCGGAGGCGGTCGAGGCGTCGCGGCAACTGCTGGACCTTCGGCAGTTCGCGAACCAGGATGCCGAGAGCGTTGATGCCTTCGGCCGTGCGGGGAAGGCGAGTGATGACCGGGTCATTCCAGAGCAGGTCGGCCGATCGGACGCCGGCCTCGGCGACAGCGGCACGCACCGGATCAACGGCCCGTTTCGCTCCGCCGGTGGCTTGGCTCGCCTGCCCGGTCACGCCCACGGCGCCGGACAGCAGCACGCTGGCGCTGACGGCGAACATCCTCGCCCGCCGGCCAAGAGATCGAAAACGATGCGCGGTGCCTCCAGGTTCAGTTGGGTGAATAGCGCCGCAAAGAATGCGAACCCGGCACGAAGAAAAACCGGCCGAAAAATGCGTGCGGGCGTCACGCCAATTCCGTCAGACACCAGGTTGCCAGTTCCTATTTGCCTACTCTCGCCGATTGACGTCCCGATTTGGCCGCGAATCGGTTCGACCCTACGAAGCGCAACGTGACTGAAACATAGGTCATACGTGTGATGCATGTCAAGTGACGGTCATCGATCAGTCCAGGCTCCGAGCTGGTCGGCGTCCCCGCTCGCGACCCTGCCGCTGGCGTCGAGGTAACGGATCAACAGATCCGCCTGGGAGCAGGACCCGCAAGCATGTCGAATCGGTTCGACGCCGGATGCTCACCAGCCCCTGTCCCGGCACATCTCCGATTGATCGCCGGTAAACCAAAATTGATCGACTCTATTGAATACTTGGAAATCTCCTGGCAATATGACATCAGCTGACTGGGAGCGCTCCCAGCAGGACGGGAAATATCCGCTCTACCGGTGAGCCGAGCGCATCCCGCGGTGCCCGGCCGTCCCGTCCGAACGCGCGAAAGCGGGTCCGTCCTGCTCGCTAGGAGGTCCTCATGAAACGTCGGTGGGTGGTGGCAGCTGCCACCGCGTCTGCTCTGTCCGCCGCCGGTGTCGTCACCGCAACTGCCGCGCACGCCGCGGTGGGGTGCGAGGTGACGTACGCGATCAGTTCGCAGTGGCCGGACGGCTTCGGCGCCTCAGTGGCCGTGCACGACCTCGGTGATGCGATCAATGGCTGGCAGGTGTCCTGGTCGTTCGGCGCCGGGCAGACCGTGACCCAGCTGTGGAACGGTTCCTACTCGCAGCTGGGCTCGGCCGTGACGGTCACCAGTGCGGCCTACAACGGCAGCATCCCGGCCGGTGGGACGGTCTCGTTCGGGTTCAACGGCGCGTGGAACAACATCGCCAACCCGGTCCCCGGCGGCTTCACCCTCAACGGCATTCCCTGCAGCGGCCAGGTGACCGGCTCGCCGAGCGTCACCCCGACCGACCAGAGCCCGTCGCCGACCGGTAGCGGTCCGACGACACCGCCGCCGGCGCAGCAGGCCTGTGACATCTACGCCGCCGGTGGTACGCCGTGCATCGGCGCGCACAGCACGACCCGAGCACTGTTCGCGTCCTACAACGGGCCGCTTTACCAGGTGCAGCGGGCGTCCGACAGGGCGTACACCAATGTGGGTCTGCTGTCGGCCGACGGCGTCGCCAACGCGGCAACGCAGGACTCGTTCTGCGCGAACACGTCGTGCACCATCACGAAGATCTATGACCAGAGCACCAATCACAACGATCTGCCGATCTCGTGGGGCGGCTACTGGAAGGGACCCGGCCCCAACGGCGCGGACGTGGGTGCGGACGCGAAGGCGCTGCCGGTCACCGTCGGCGGCCACAAGGTGTACGGCGTGAAGGTCACCCAGGGAGTCGGCTATCGGGTCGACCACGCTAAGAACGCCCCGACCGGCTCGCAGCCCGAGGGCATCTACATGATCACGTCGTCGAACTACGTAAACCAGTGGTGCTGTTTCGACTACGGCAGCGGCGAGAACACGCACACCGACACCGGCAACGCGACGATGAACGCGATCGAGTGGGGCACGGCGTGCTGGTTCAAGAACTGCGTGGGCAGCGGTCCGTGGGTCGAAGCCGACCTGGAGAACGGCATGTACCACACCGCCAGCGGCTCCAACAAGGACCCGAACAACTCCGGCGTGCATTTCCCCTTCGTCTCGGCGTGGGAGAAGAACAACGGCACCAGCAACTTCACCCTCAAGTACGGCAATGCGGCCAGTGGCGGATTGACCACGCCGTACTCCGGCGCCTTGCCCAAGGGATATTCGCCGATGAAGACCGACAGTTCGCTACTGCTGGGCACCGGTGGCGACAACAGCGTCAGTGGTCAGGGTGAGTTCTTCGAGGGCGCCATCACCGCCGGCTTCCCCAGCGACGCGACCGAGAACGCCGTCCAGGCCAGCATCGTCACCGCCGCCTACCACTGACGTTCCGCCCTGTCCTCTCGGAAAGAAGTCCTTCATGATCCGTAAGACTGTGGCCACGAGGGCGGCGCTCACCGCGATCGCCGCCCTCGGGCTCGTCGCGGCCGCCCCGGCAAGGTCGCACGCGGCGACGATGAGCACGCTGTTCGTCTCCCCCACCGGCAGCGGCACGGACTGCTCCTCGGCGGCACCCTGCTCGCTGCCGCAGGCACAGACCGCGGTACGCGCGCTGACCGGCACGATGACCGGGGACGTCGTCGTGCGGCTGGCCGGCGGCGTCTACCGCCTGGCCGCGCCGATGTCGCTGGGTGCCGCCGACTCCGGCACCAACGGCTATCGCGTGATCTGGCAGGCCGTGCCCGGCGCCGCCCCGGTGCTGTCCGGCGGCCGGCAGGTCACCGGGTGGAGCGTGCACGACGCGGCTAACAACATCTACGCCGCTGCGGTGCCGACCGGCGCCGACTCCCGCCAGCTCTACGTCGACGGCGCGCTCGCGCCGCGCGCCGCGATCGGGATCAACCGCAGCGACGTGCGGTTCACCACGACCGGGATGACGATCGTCAACTCGGCGCTGAACTACCTGGCCGGCCTGCCCGCCCAGAACCGGATCGAGCTGGAGAGCCAGAACTCGTTCACCGACCGCTTCTCCCCGGTCCAGTCCATCTCCGGCAGCACGATAACGATGCAGCAGCCGGCGTGGAACAACAACAACTGGGGGTACGACACCCTCGCCAGCCCGTTCGCCGGCGGCGGCCTGCAACTGCAGAACTCGTACTCGTTCCTGAAGAAGTCCGGTCAGTGGTACCTCGATCCGCAAGCCGGGCAGTTGTACTACAAGGCACCCGCCGGGTGGAACCCGGACAGTCACGACGTCGAACTCCCTCGGCTGACCTCGCTGCTGCAGGTCTCCGGTGGCTACAGCGCTCCCGCGCACGACCTCACGTTCGCGGGCATCACGTTCGCGCACACCACGTGGCTGACCCCGAGCAGCAGCATCGGGTACGCCGACCAGCAGTCCGGCACGTTCCTCGCCCAGGCGTACCAGCAGCCGTCGAACTTCCTCACCTCCTGCCAGTCGGGCTGTCAGCAGTTCGAGGCGACCCGCAACAGTTGGCGCCAGGCGCCGGCCGCGGTGCAGGTCTCCGCCGCCATCGGCATCACGTTCAGCGGCGACACGTTCGCCCATCTCGGGCAGGTCGCGCTCGGCATCGGCAACGACGACAACGCGACCGGCTCCGGCACCGGGCTCGGCGCGTCCGGGATCACCGTCACCGGCAGCACCTTCACCGATGTCTCCGGCGCGGGAGTCGTGGCCGGCGGGGTGCAGCCCAACGCCCACCACCCGAGCAACCCCGCGATGACGAACCAGAACATCACGATCAGCAACAACGTCGTCTCGGACGTGGCCAAGGACTACAAGGACATGGCCGGGATCCTGTCCACGTACGTCACGCATGCCGTCATCGAGCACAACGAGGTATCCGGCCTGCCCTACGACGGCATCGACGTGGGCTGGGGCTGGGGCATGAACGACCCGGGTGGCAGCCAGGACTACGCCAACCGGGGAACGTACAACTACCAGCCGATCTACAGCACGCCCACGACGCTGAAGAACACCGTTGTCAGCGGCAACAAGATCCACGGCACCAAGAAGTTGTTCCACGACGGGGGCAGCCTCTACAACCTGTCCGCGAACCCGGGCGCGACGTTCACCGGCAACTACATCTACGACAACCAGCGCACCGTCGGGTTGTACCTGGACGAGGGCTCCCGCTACGTCACCCTCACCAACAACGTCGTGCAGGACTCCGGGGTCTGGGCCTTCACCAACGCCAACGGCAACAACCACACCGACGACAACGCGTTCCGGAACAACTGGTACAACGGCGGCGTCACCAACGTGGCCACCGGCTCGCCGCACAACAACACGCTGACCGGCAACGTGCAGGTCTCCGGCTCGAACTGGCCGGCCGCCGCGCAGCAGGTGGTCAGCCAGAGCGGCGTGTCGCGCGGCACCGTGTCGGTCACCGACCCGGGCAGCCAGTCCAGCACCGTCGGCACCGCGATCACCGGTCTGCAGATCTCGGCGACCGGGCAGGCTCCGACGTACGCGGCCACCGGGTTGCCTGCCGGCCTGTCGATCAACACGTCGTCGGGCCTGATCACCGGGACGCCGACGACGGCCGGCACCTTCGCCGTGACCGTATCGGCGACCGATTCCACCGGCGCCTCCGGCTCGGCCTCGTTCACCTGGACGGTCAGCACCACCGGCGGCAACGGCGGGACGTGCCAAGTCACGTACGCGAAGAACGAATGGTCCGGCGGATTAACCGCGAACGTGACCGTCACCAACACCGGCACCACCGCGATCAGCGGCTGGCGGCTGGCTTGGTCCTTCCCGGGCGACCAGAAGGTCACCAACGCCTGGAACGCCACGGTGACCCAGTCCGGCGCGGCGGTGACCGCCACCAACGTCACCTACAACGCCGCCATCGCACCCGGCGGCACCGTGCAGTTCGGGTTCCAGGGCACCTGGGCCGGCAGCGACACCAACCCCACCACCTTCACCCTCAACGGCACCACCTGCAGCTAGGAGCTTTTCATGAGGTTCCCCAAACCCGGGCGGCGCACCCTCGGGACGGGCCTGGCCGGTCTTCTACTTGCCGCCGGCGGCGTGATGGCGTTGAGCGCGCCGGCCGCGGCCGCCACCGCGGTCACCATCGACGGATCGTCGGGCGGCCGCACCTTCGACGGCGTCGGCGCGGTCAGCGGTGGCGGCGGCAACAGCCGGCTGCTGTTCGACTATCCCGAGGCGCAGCGCAGCCAGATCCTCGACTACCTGTTCAAGCCGAACTACGGGGCGGCGCTGCAGATCCTGAAGGTCGAGATCGGCGGCGACACCAACTCGACCAGCGGCGCCGAGCCCAGCCACGCGCACTTCCGCGGTGATCTCAACTGCAACCGCGGCTACGAGTGGTGGATCATGGAGCAGGCCAAGGCCCGCAACCCGAACATCAAGCTGGTGGGCCTGCCGTGGGGCGCGCCCGGCTGGATCGGCAACGGCAACATCCTGTCCACCGACATGATCAACTATCTGCTGTCCTGGCTGGGCTGCGCCAAACAGCACAACCTGACGATCGATTACCTGACCGCCGGGCAGAACGAGAAGAAGTACGACGCCAACTGGACGATCAGCCTGCGGAACGCGTTGAACAGCAACGGCTACAGCGCCATGAAGATCATCTACGGTGATTCCTGGCCCGGCGACTGGAGCCCGGCCAACACGGTGGTGAACAACAACGCGCTCAAGTCGGCGATCGACGTCCTGTCGGCACACTACGTCTGCGGCTACCTCAGCGCGCAGAGCACCTGCACGGTGCCCGCGAACGCCACCAACTCCGGCGAGACGCTCTGGAACAGCGAGGGCGGATCGCAGGACTACAACGACGGCGCCAAACCGCTGGCCCGCGGCATCAACCGGGGGTACGTCGACGGGCGGATGACCGCGTACCTCAACTGGGATCTCATCGCGGCGATCACGCCGAACCTCCCGTGGGCGACGGTCGGGCTCATCCTGGCCAACCAGCCGTGGTCCGGCTGGTACGCGGTCGGCAAGGACACCTGGACCCTGGCACACACCACCCAGTTCACCGCGCCCGGATGGAAGTATCTCGACCGGTCGAGCGGCCTCATCGGCGGCAACCGCAACAACGGCAGCTACGTCTCACTCAAGTCGCCGAACAACACCGACTACAGCACGGTCATCGAAACCGTGGACGCCACCAGCGCCCAGCAGATGAACTTCACCGTCGGTGGTGGACTGTCCACCGGGCCGGTCCACGTGTGGCGGACGAACCTCAACTCCAGCAACACCGCCGACCACTTCGTGCGCGGCGCCGACATCACCCCGTCCAGCGGCACCTTCTCGCTGACCGTCCAGCCCGGCTCCATATACACCGTCACCACCACGACCGGGCAGGGCAAGGGTACGGCCACCAGCCCCGGGCAGGGCTCGCTGGCGCTGCCCTACACCGACAACTTCGAGTCGTACGCCGCCGGCCGGTTCCCCCGCTACCTGCAGGACATGCAGGGCGCGTTCGAGACGACTGCCTGCGGCGGCGGCCGTTCCGGGATGTGCCTGCGGCAGGCCTCGCCCCAGGCGCCGATCACCTGGAAAACCCTGTCCGAGCCCAACACGTACGGCGGGAACCTCAACTGGAACAACTACACCCTCTCCGCCGACGTCATGTTGGAGAACTCCGGCTACGCGCAGCTCGAGGGCCGGGTCGGCACAACGAACCTGGACCCGATCAACCGGTTCAACGGATACTTCCTGCGCGCCCAGGACACCGGCGCCTGGTCGATCCTGCGCAACAACACCAGCGGCCAGCTCACCACCCTGCGCAGTGGCACCACCGCGGCCCTCGGCACCGGCCGCTGGCACAACCTGAAACTGACCTTCAACGGCAGCACCATTGCGGCCGTCATCGACGGCACCACGGTGGGCACGGTCACCGACTCGGCCTTCGGGGCCGGGCAGGTCGGTTTCGGCACCAGCCAGGGTGAGACCGCCCAGTTCGACAACCTGCAGGTCTACAACGGGACGCCGCCGACCGACCCGACGCCCACCCCGACCCCGACCGTCAGCCCGAGCCCGACCGTCAGCCCGTCGCCGAGCCCGTCGGCACCGGCCGGTGGCTGCAGCGCCACCTACAAGATCACCTCCACCTGGACCGGCGGATTTCAGGGCGAGGTCACCGTCACCAACAACGCGGTTGCCACGTCCACCGGCTGGCGGACCGACTTCACCTTCGCCGACGGCCAGCGGGTCAGTCAGTCCTGGAACGCCGACCTGACCCAGAGCGGCACCACCGTGACGGCGTCCAACGTCAGTTACAACGGCGTTCTACCCCCGGGCGGCTCCGCCACCTACGGCTTCCTCGCCAGCCAGGACGACACCGCCAACGCCGTACCAGCCGTTACCTGCATCCTCCGTTGATCAGCCCGGGTTCGAAGCCTCGCCAGGCTTCGAACCCGGCGCAACAGCCCATGGTGGACGAGTGTTGGCGGTGGTCGCGAGCGCACTGGGTCGGGCCCGAGGTGTTGCGGGTGACGGAACTACCCGAGCCCTCAGTAGTGCCCGGGCAAGTGCTCGTCCAGATCCCCGCGGTGTGCGGCTCCGGCATGGAGGGCCTCGTGGTCTGGTGACCTTCCCGGCGAACAGCGGGACGAGGGACTCACGCTCGGGTGCCGGCAGCACCCGGGCGTGTCTCTGTGTCGCCATCGCCCGGGCAGTCACCTGCTGGATCGCCGGCTTTCGCAGCTGGCGGCGATGGTGCAGCCGGCGATGCCGGCAATCACTATTCCGGCGAGCACCCGGCGCGCCTTGCGCGTGCCCGGTGGTGGGATCTGGAACACGCAGATGCCGATCGCGGCGTTCACGGCGAGACTGAGCTGGGCGATGGTGAAGCCGGGCCCGGTACCGGCCCGGCCCGGCAGCGTGAGCTGCAGCAGATTACCGATGCCGAACAGTACGCCGGCGCCCAGTTGCGTGCTCACCGCCCGCGCTCCGGCCTTGAGCGGCTCGCCCGTCGTCACCACCAAGGCCAGCGCGCCGCCGAGGATGTCCAGCGCGAGCGGGAAATTGCTCACCTGAGGCTTCGTTGATCCGCGATTCACCCGCGGCGGGTCAGCCAGAAGCTTCGGTTGCGGCCGACGCGAAGACGCGCACGTCCCACGCGCCGAGGTGCACCGCTGTGCCCGGTGCGACCGCGGCGCCGGTCAGGGCGTCGGTCAGCGGCGCCGGCGGCTCGACCGCGACGGGTTCTCAGCTCCAGTTGTGCACGACGTGGACCCGGCGCCCGTCCGGGAGGTGGCGGTGGTGGCCGTGACGGAGGCCGGGAGGTGGCGCCATCCGCCGGTCGGCACCGGCGCGAGCCATGCGGCGAGGGCTTGGGCGAAGTCGCGTCCGGGTACCGTGCCGACGCAGGTGACCCGGCCCGCGCCGTGGCGGCGGGTGGTGACCGCCGGCCAGCGGCCGAAGTGCGGATGGTGGTATTCGACGAGCACATCGGCGTCCACGATGTGCGGCCGTCGGCCCAGCGCGTCGCCGCCGCCCGCTCCGGCAGGTCGAGCGGTCCGCCCGGGGCGGACCGCTGCTCGTCCGCAGCGATGCCCGCTGTCTGAAGGCCAGCGTGTTGTCGAGGATGAGCGCGCCCAAAGATAAGATGATTGGCCTCATGGCTTGCGGGAGGATCCGGTGGCGCTGACCGACGAGGCGATCTCGAAGATCCGGGGGTTGATCCAGTCGGGGGAGTTGCCCCCGGGCGCCCGGCTGCCCACCGAGCAGCAGCTGTCGCAGGAGATGGGCCTGTCCCGCAGCGGTGTTCGCGAGGCGGTGAAGGTGCTGGAGGCGGCTCGCGTGCTCGACGTGCGCCGCGGCGACGGCACCTACGTGACGAGCTTGGCCCCGCGACTGCTGCTGGAGGGCCTCGGCGTCGCCGTCGAGCTGCTTCGCGACGACACCCTGCTGGAGGTCATGGAGGTACGCCGAATGCTGGAGCCGGTGGCCACGGGTGTCGCCGCCCTGCGCATCACCGACGCCGACGTGGAGCGGCTCGGGGAGATCCTCGAGGAGATGCGGGGAGCGGCGGACGACGCCGAGCGGCTCATCCGGTACGACGCCGCCTTTCACCGCACGGTCATCGCGGTGACCGGTAACGAGACGCTGACCTCCCTGCTCGACGGCCTGTCCGGGCAGACGCTGCGGGCGCGGGTCTGGCGGGGGCTGATCGAAGGCGGCTCCGCGCACGTCACGCTCAACGAGCACGAGGCGATTTACCTGGCCCTGCGCGAGCGCGACCCACTGCTGGCCCAGGCGAGCGCGCTGATCCACGTGAACACGTCGGAGTCATGGCTGCGTACGGTGCTGGCCGCCGCGCCGCGACCGCCGGCCGGCGACGAGGCACCGCGCCGGCGGGAGCGACGATGATTCATCAGATGTAGGGGAGCGGTCAGATTTGCGCCTTGCCACCGGTGATCCGGGAGACGACCAGCGCGACGAGGATGACCGCACCGTTGAGGAAGTTGGTCCACTGTGCCGGGACGCCGGCCAGCGTCAGCACATTAATGATCATGAAAAGCAGGAGTACGCCGGTGAAGGCCCCGAAGACGGTGCCCTTACCGCCGTTGAGGCTGACTCCGCCGATGACCGCCGCGGCGAACACCTGGAAGATCGCCCCGTCGCCCTGCGCCGCCGTGACCGAGGCGAGCCGTCCGCTGATGAGCAGACCCGCGAGCGCGGCCAGTGTGCTGGCGATGATCAGGGTGAGCCACACGACCCGGTCGGTGCGGATGCCGGCCGCCCGGGCGGCGTCGACGTTGCCGCCGATCGCGTACAGCGAACGGCCGGCCCGGGTGTAGCCGAGGACCACGACGGCCACGGCGAACAGGGCCAGGGTGATCCAGATCGACGCGGGCACGCCCAGCCACGAAGTGGAGCCGAGGTAGGTCATGGACCCCGGCAGGGCGAAGAAGGTCTTGCCGCCGGAGATGCCGGTGAGCAGGCCGCGCAGGACGATGAGCATGCCCAGCGTGACGATGAAGCCGTTGAGCCCGAAGCGCACGATCAGCAAGCCGTTGAACGCGCCGATCAGGGCGCCGGCCAGGAGCACCAGCGGGACGGCCAGGGCACCCGGGACCGCGTGCACGCCGAGGCCGTGCGTCACCGCCGGATCGACGATCAGCCAGGCCGCGATGCCCGGCGCCAGGCCGAAGGTCGACTCCAGCGACAGGTCCATCTTCCCGGTGATCAGCACGAGGGTCTCGGCGAGCACGACGATGGCGATCTCCGACATGCTCTGCAGCACGTTGATGATGTTGTCAGCCTGCAGGAACACCGGACTGACGATGAACCCGACGATGCCGACGGCGATGATGGCCGGCACCAGTGCGAGATCACGCAGGTGGGCCAGCGCGACGGTCCGGCGGGCGACCGGCGGGGGTGCCGGGGCCCCGGCGGGAGCGGTGGTGCTCGACAGCGTGTCAGACATGGTCGAGATCGACCCCTTCCATGGCGGCTACCAGGTCGTTGTCCCGCCAGCCGGACGGTATGTCGCGAACGACGCGGCCGCGGACCATCACCAGGACCCGATCGCAGACGCGCAGGTCGTCGAGCTCGTCGGAGACGACCAGCACGACACTGCCGCGCCCGCGCACCTGCTCGACCACGCCGAGCAGGGTCTGCTTGGAGCGCACGTCCACGCCGGCGGTCGGGGTGATGAGGACCAGCAGCTTGGGGTCACCGGCTAGGGCGCGGGCCATGACGACCTTCTGCTGGTTGCCTCCGGAGAGGTCGGAGACGGGCACTTGCGGGCCCGACGCCTTGATGGCGAGGTCCGTGATGAACCGGCGGGCGAAGGCGTCGCGGCGTGCCGGCGAGAGGAGACCGCGCCGGCCGATCCGGTCGGGGACGGTCATGGTGACGTTCTCGGCGACGGACAGCAGTGGCACCAGGCCCTGCCGGTGCCGGTCCTGCGGGACGAGACCCACACCGGCGGCGAGCGCGTCCGGCACGCTGCCTCGCCGCAGCGTACGGCCGTCGACGGTGACCGTCCCCGCGGTCGGCCTGGCCAGGCCCACCACGGCCTCGGCCACCTCGAACTTGCCGCTGGCGCCCCCGCCGGCGAGCCCGATCACCTCGCCGGCGCGGGCCTCGAACGATGCTTGAGCGCCCGAGGCGGTCACCAGATCCCGGACGACGACACGGACGGCGGCGTCGGTGGCCGGTGGCGCCCGGTGCGTGTCGCCGGTGAGGCTGATGTCCTCACCGGTCATCGCGGCCACGATGGCCCCGCGGTCGAGTTCGGCCACGGGGGCGGTGACGATGTGCCGGGCGTCCCGGAAGACGGTCACCACGTCGCAGATCTCCTCGATCTCCTGCAGGTGGTGGCTGATGAACAGGAAGGTCACGCCCTGGGCGCGCAGAGCGGCGATGCGGTCGAAGAGCCGGGTGATGCCGGTGCCGTCGAGCTGGGCGGTCGGCTCGTCGAGGATGATGAAGCGGGCCCCGAACGACAGCGCGCGGGCGATCTCGACGAACTGTCGCTGCTCGACGGTGAGCTCCGACGCCGGCCGGTCCACGTCCACCTCCACCGACCAGGTCGCCAGCAGCTCGCGTGCGGAGCGGCGCAACGCGCCCCACCGGATGAGCCCTCCGGCGCCGCGGTCGTGCCGGTTGAGGAACAGGTTCTCCGCGACGGTCAGGGTCGGGATGATCGTGGACTTCTGGTAGACGCATGCCACCTGCCGCCGCCAGGCGTCCCGGTCACCGAGCGGCGGGGCCGGCCGGCCGGCGAAGGTGATCCGGCCGGTGTCCGGCGCCTGCAATCCGGTCAGCAGGCTGACCAGCGTCGATTTACCGGCGCCGTTGCGGCCGACGAGCGCGTGGGTCTCGCCGACTCGCACCGCGATCCCGGCGCGGTCGAGCGCGACGGTGGGCCCGAAGCGTTTGCAGATCCCGGTGGCCTCGACGACTGTGGCCTGTTCCTCGTTCGTCATGAGTTGTTGCCCCACAGCGACGTGTCGTCGTACTTCGCCGTCTTCTCACCGCCGATCGTCGCGCCGTCCGCGGTGACCAGGGGCGCGGAGAGCTGATCCTCGAGCACGCCGTCGCGCACCTTGATGATCGTGCTGTCATGGTCGGTCGGCCCGAGCTGGAAGGTCTTGCCGTCGATGGCGGCCTTGACGTAGAAGAGGCCGTACTTCGCGTACTGGTCGGCTGGCTGGCTGACCGTCGCGTCGATCAGGCCGGCCTTGATGTCCTTGAGCTCCTCGGGGATTCCGTCGTTGGAGACGATGAAGACGTGCTTCGGGTCGCTCGGGGGCACCAGCCGGCCCTTCTGCCTGAGCACCTGCTTGGTGCCGGAGAGCGCGAAGGACGACTCCATGTAGACGCCCTTGACGTCCGGGTCGGAAGCCAGGCGCGTCTGCAGCTTGGACGCCGCGACGTCGCCCTTCCAGTCGGTCACCTCGCCGAAGACCGTGATGCCGGGGAAGTTCTTCTTCATGCAGTCGTTGAAGGCCTCGGTGCGGTCCCGGCCGTTGATCGACGCGAGATCGCCCTGGAGCATGACCACCTTGCCCTTGCCGGCGAGCTTGGTACCCAGGAACTGGCAGGCCTTCACGCCGTACGCGCGGTTGTCGGCCCGCACGACCATGTAGACCGATTCGGTGTCGGGTCGGGTGTCGATGGTGACGACCGGAACCTTCTTGGTGGCGAGTTGCTGGAGAGTCGGTGCGATGGCGGCGGTGTCCTGCGGGGCCATCACCACGCCCTTGACGCCCTGGCTCACGAACGTCTGCACGTTGGAGATCAGCGTGGCCACGTCGTTCTGCGAGTTCGTGGTCTTGAGCTGGACGCCGAGCTCCTGGGCGGACCGGGGAACGTACTTGATGTAGGAGTTCCAGAAGTCGGTGTCGGACCTCGGATAGTCCACGCCGACCACGGGGGCGGCGGCGCCGGCGCCATCGGCCGCCGGCGAGTCACGATTGCACGCCGCCATGGAAGACGAGGCACCGAGCGTCGTGACGACCGCCAGACTGACCAGAATTCTGCGGTTCACCGGAGTCCTTCCCTGATGCGGTGAAGGGGATGCGCTCCCGGGACGTCGCCGCCGGGGGATTTTACGGGGATGTGACCGACGACACTTTGTAGACATCTGACGTTAGGCCGCGAGGATGTGCCGGTCAATGGGGTGATCTCGCCCTGCCAAGCCCTATGCATCTGATGAATCGGTCCATCGTGGACCGTCGGGATACCGGTACGCGGTCAGGGTCTCCGGGCGCATCTCGGCGCTCACTCCCGCCGTGCGAGGCGCCACGTACCGACCGTTGTCGATGCGTACGGGGGCGGTGAAGTGCTCGTGCAGGTGGTCGACGTACTCAATGGCGCGGTCCTCGGCCGTGCCGCTGACCGCGACGAAGTCGAACATGGCCAGATGCTGGACGAGCTCGCAGAGGCCGACACCGCCCGCATGGAGGCAGACGGGGACCCCGAATTTCGCCGCGAGCAGCAGGATCGCGAGGTTCTCGTTGACACCGCCGACGCGGCAGGCGTCGATCTGGACGACGTCGACGGCGCCGGCCAGCAGCAGTTGCTTGAACATGACCGCGTTGTGCACGTGCTCGCCGGTGGCGACCTTCATCGGGGCCAATGCCGCGCGGATCGCGGCGTGCCCGAGGATGTCGTCCGGTGATGTCGGCTCCTCGATCCAGTACGGGTCGAACGGCGCCAACGCATCCAGTCGATCGCCTCGGGCACACCCCAGATCTGGTTGGCGTCGACGGCGATGCGCACGTCCGGGCCGACCTCGCGCCGGGCGATCGCCAGCCGCCGTACGTCGTCGCGGAGGTCCGCGCCGACCTTCAGCTTGATCAGCCGGTAGCCGTCGCCGACCGCCTGCGCGCACAGCCGGGCGAGCTTCTCGTCGTCGTAGCCCAGCCAGCCGGGGGTGGTGGTGTAGGCCGGGTAGCCCTCGTCGAGCAGGATGCGCTCGCGCTCGGCCCTGCCGCCGGCCGCGTGCCGCAGCAGGGCCAGCGCCTCGTCCTCGGTGAGCGCGTCGCGCAGGTAGCGCCAGTCGATCTGGGCGACGACCTGCTCCGGGCTCAGGGCGGCCAGCAGTTTCCACAACGGCTGGCCCGCGCGCCGGGCGGCGAGGTCCCAGACCGCGTTGACCAGGCCGCCCGCGGCCATGTGCACGACACCTTTCGCCGGGCCGAGCCAGCGGATCTGACTGTCGCCGACGAGCCGCCGGGCGAGCGCTCCGGGGTCGGCGACGACTTCGTCCACCAACTGGCCGGTGACCATCGTGGCGAGCGACCGGATGGCGGCGACCTCGATCTCCGTGTCGGCGAGTTTGATTTCCGCGGGCCCGGGGACACGGGCTGCCGTCGGGGGCCGGGACCTGGCAGGTTGCGGGTGCGCCCCGCGCTGGCTGATGGCCTCTGCCGCCTGTTTGATCAAGGAGAAACGAGCCTCCGGTTCGCTAGGTACCCGCGCCCAGGAGATACGGAGTGTGACGGCGGCGCCGAGGGCGAGTGCGGTCGGCGGTCGCCGACGACCTCACCCGCCGATGGCGGTGAACGGGCAGCCGGGTAGTGCCGTTCGATGCGCTTCCGGATCTATGGGGATCCACGCGGCGTGCGTTATCCGTCGACCGCGCCATCGGGATGCCAAATTCACCCTCCGCGCCCCGCGTCCCCGCCACATCCGTCATCCGACTCCGCTGGCGGAGACAGCCTGCGCTGGTGACCTGAGCGCCTTTGCTGCACCGATGACTCAGGTGACGCCGGCTTGGCGGCTCGGCCCACGTCCCGCGTGCCGGCGGGACCGGTTAGGTCACCGGTTGCCGATCGTGGAAATCGTTGGAGTCGCATGACTGATGGAGATCAACGGGGTGGCACCAAGAGTGGAGATGTCACCGATCAGCGGTGACAAACCCACGACAGGGAGATCACCCCCGTGCCCATCAACCATGGCTTTCACGCCGCCATGACCGCCCGGCCCGGCAAGGGTGACGAGCTCGTCGAGGGCTGGGCCACGCCGGAGGCGCACCGCCGGTTCTTTGCGACCGCCGAGGCGCAACCCCTGGTCGCCCAGTTGCAGCCGCTGCTCGACGGCGAACCGGCATACACCGACGAAATGCCGATCGGCGGCAAGGCCGCCGTCTGAACGACGCACCCGCCGGCCGCATCCCTCCACCTACGACGACAGGACTCCGCCATGACACCGACCCGTACGCCTTTCGACCCGGAGCTCGGCACGCTCCTCGCCGGCTTGCCGCGCGTACCCGAACTCGACCGCGAGTTGCTCGCCCAGATCGACATACCGCTGGAATGGCTCGACCGGTTCCGCACCGTCGTGGTCACCGTGGAGTACCGGCTAGCGCCGGAGAACACCGGCACGAGCGCGGAGTGGCCCTCCCGGGTACTGCTTGGCACGGGCCTTGAGGCGAAGCAGGGAGTGCGGCGATGAGCGTCTCGTTCCTGCGCGAGTTCCTGCGCGATCCGCTCACCGTCGCCGCCGTCGCTCCCAGCGGTGCCCGGCTGGCCGATCTCGTCACGGCGCCCGTGCCCCGCGACGGCGACCCGCTGGTGGTCGAGCTCGGGCCCGGCACCGGCGCGTTCACCGCTGCCGTCCAGAGTCGGCTCGCCGGTCGCGGTCGCCACCTCGCGATCGAGATCAACGAACGATTCGCCGGTCCTTTGGCCGCGAGGTTTCCGCGGGTCGACGTCGCCGTCGCCGACGCGCGCCGGCTTCCCGACCTGCTGGCGCACGGTGGTCATCGGCAGGCGGACGTCATCGTGAGCGGGTTGCCGTGGGCGGCGTTCGGTGCGAGCACGCAGGATGACCTGCTGGCCGCGGTCACCGGCGCCCTTGCCCCGGACGGCGCCTTCACCACGTTCGCCTACACCTTCTCCCGTTGGGCGCCGCCCGCCCTCCGGCTCCGGCAGTCACTGAGCGCCCGGTTCGAGGAGGTCGTCACCAGCCGGACGGTGTGGGCCAACATGCCACCCGCGTTCGTCTACTTCTGCCGCCGGCCCCGCATACCGGCCCGCTTGCATGACCTCGTTGCGGCCTAGCGGCCCGTTCCGCGGGAAGGGAGCGACGGGCATGACAGAGCGACGCGGAATACACCCGGCCGGCGAGGGTCATCGGGCGACGCCGTTCGAACTGTTCTTCGATCTGGTCTTCGTCTTCGCGACCACTCAGATCACCGCCTTCCTGGCGCACGAGCACAGCGCGTACGGCGTCCTGCAGGGCTTGATCATGCTCGCCCTGCTGTGGGGTACCTGGTCCGGTTACACCTGGCTGGGCAACCACTCCCGGGCGAACCGGGGTCTGTTGCGGAGCGGAATGGTCGTGGCGATGGCGGCGATCTTCGTGGTCGGCCTGGCGATTCCCGAGGCCTGGCGGGATGCGCCCGGCGGGCTGTCCGGCCCGTTGGTGCTGGTGTGCGCCTACCTTCTCGTGCGGTGGGTGCACCTCGCGGTCTACGCCGTCGCCGCGACCGGTGACGCAGGGCTGCGTCACCAGATAGCGATCACCTGGCTGCCCCTGCTGGCCGGCGCGGCCCTGCTGGTGAGCGGGGCGCTGCTGGGCGGCTGGGCCCAGGTGACGCTGTTCGCTCTCGCCCTGCTGGTCGACTGGGCCGGCATCTACCTCACCGCCCGGCACGGCGACTGGCGGCTGCACAGCCCGGCGCACCTGACCGAGCGGCATGGCCTGTTCATCATCCTGGCCCTCGGCGAGTCGGTCATGGCGATCGGCGCCGGCGCCGCCGGCCAGCCGACGGGGGTGCCGTTGCTGCTCGCCGCCACCCTCGGCGTCGGCGCCGCGGTGTGCCTGTGGTGGCTCTACTTCGACGCGGTGTCGCCGGCGGCCGAACGCCGCCTCGGCGAGGTGGACGGCCGGGCCCGGGTGAGCCTGGCCGTCGACGCCTACACGTACGGACACTTCCCGCTCGTCGCCGGCATCGTGCTCACCGCGCTGGGCGTCGAGGGCGTGGTGGCGCACGCGGCCGAGTTCGCACCGTTGGGGCTCTACTACGCGCTGCCGCTGTTCGGCGGCCCGACGCTCTACCTGGCCGGGCACCTGCTGTTCGAACACCGCATGCATCGCACGCTGAGCCTGCCCCGCCTGGTCACGGCCGGCGTTCTTCTCGCAGCCGCTCCCGTCGCCGTCCGGCTGCCGCCGACCGCTGCGCTGGCGGCCCTGGTTCTCGTCCTGACCGTCCTGATCACCGGCGAGACGATCCGATACGGGCGGCCAGAATCCGGCAACCATTCGAGAGAAACAGTCAAAATTGTCCGGCCTGCGGACTGATTGAATGAATCTTCACCGCAATTCCCATTTGCACCAGCTGGCCGGCGCGGCGGGTCTGCACCGCCTCGTCGGTCCGGCCGGGCTCGACCTCGGCGGAGCGTCGCTCGACGAGACCGCGCTGTCCGTCCTGGCCGAGATCGCCGCCGTCGAGAACGGTCCTGCAGCGCCGGCCCGGGCAGGGGCCGGCTCTTGACGGAAGCTCCCGATCTCTTGACCGATCGTGCTCGCCCGTCCCGCGGCGCGGCCGGCGGCCGGCTTCCCGTTGTAGCCTGCCGAACATCCACTTCGCCGGGACGGCGACAGGCGCGTGAGGTAGGGGTTGACCGGTAACGAATTGTTCGGACGCCGCGACGAGCTGGCCCGGATATCCGGTTTCCTTGACGCCGTAAGTCAGGAGGGCGACGTCCGGCTGATCTGCGGCGAACCCGGCGTCGGCAAGAGCTCGCTGATGGCCGCCGCGTCGGAACTCGCCGCCTCCAGGGGAATGCGGGTGCTGCGGGCATCCGGATCGGAGTTCGAGGCCGACGTCAGCTACTCCGCGCTCAACCAGCTGCTGCTGCCGATGCACGCGGATCTCGATCGTCTTCCGCCCGGCCCGCGGGAGGCTCTGTCGGTGGCGCTCGGTTTCGGCGTCGGCGCCCCGCCGGACGTCCTGCTCGTGTGCAACGCCGCGCTGCTGCTCGTCACCGAGCTCGCGGCCGACGCTCCCGTCGTGCTGATGATGGACGACGTGCACTGGATCGACCGGGCGAGCGCCGTGGTGCTCGGCTTCATCGCCCGGCGACTGCCGGGCCGCAGGGCCGGGCTACTGGTGGCGGCCCGTACCGGAACCGTTGGTTTCCTCGACATGCGCGGGCTGTCCGAGCAGGTCGTCGAGCCGCTCGGCGACGAGGCCGCCGCGCGGCTGATCCAGAGCCGGCAACCCCAGATGCCGATCAGGGTACGGCGGCGCCTGCTCGAGCTGGCGCAGGGCAACCCGCTCGCGTTGATCGAGCTGCCCGCCACGCTCCTCGGCTCCGCGCAGCGGAGTGCGGTGCAGCACGATGTGGTGCCCCTCAGCGACCGGCTGCAGGCTGTCTTCGCGTCCCGCCTCACCGGGTTGCCCGACCGGACCAGACGGGTATTGCTGCTCGCGGCCTTCGAGGGCACCGGTGATGTCCGGGTGCTACGGGCCGCCCTGCCCGAGGGGTCGGGCCTGGCCGACCTGGCGCCTGCGGAGCTGGAACAGCTGGTCCGGGTGGACGACGCCACCGCGCGCATCGCGTTCCGGCATCCGCTGATCCGATCGGCGATCGTGGCCATGTCCACCCACGAGGAGCGCCGCAGCGCGCACGTCGCCCTCGCCGATGCCCTGGCCGGGGACCGGGAACGTCGCGCATGGCACCTGGCGACGGCCGCCACCGGTCCGGACGAGGCGGTAGCCGAACTGCTGCAGGAGGCGGCGCACCGGGTCATGCTGCGCGGCGACGCGCTGGCCGCGATCGCCGCCCTGGTCCGCGCCGCGGAGCTGAGCACCACCGGCGCCGGCCGGGGTCGGCGGCTCGCCGAGGCGGCCTACATCGGCGCCGAGGCCAGCGGTGGCGCCGACGATGCCCGGACCCTGCTCAGCGACGCGCGCCGGGCGGCCCCGGACTCGTCCGGGTCGCTGCTCGCCGCCAGCGCGGCCGCCTTCCTCATGATCAATGGAGAAGGCGACGTGAGGACGGCGCACCGGCTGCTCACTGGCGCCATCGAGACCGGCGACCACGGGTATCGTGCGGACGATCCCGCGCTCATCGAGGCCATGCACACCCTGCTCCTGCTGTGCTGGTACGGCAGCACGCCGGCACACTGGGCGCCGTTCTTCTCCGCTCTGCGCAGACTCCGGCCCGAGCCACCCGAGGTGCTCGCGCTGGCGAGCGACAGTTTCGTCGATCCGGTACGTACCGGCCGGGCCGCCCTGCCCCGGATCGAGGCGGTCCTGCGGACGCTGTCCGAAGATGCGGATCCCACCCGCGTCGTACGCGTCGGGACGGCCTCGGTCTATCTCGACCGGCTCGGCGACTGCCGAGAGCCGTCCTGGCGGCTGATCGAACAGGGCCGCCACGGTGGAGCAGCCCGCCGGCACCTCGGCGCCCTGATGCACCTGTGCCTCGACGACTATCTGACCGGGCGGTGGGACGAAGCCGCAGAACTCGCCGACGAGGGACAACAGATCTGCGACACCAGCGGTTTCCCGTTCTTCGCGTGGTACTTCCGGTACAACCGGGCAATCATCGCCGCCGGTCGGGGCCGGTTCGACGAGGCATACGCGCTCGCCGATGAGATCACGTACTGGGCGCTACCGCGCGGCGTGTCGGCCGCGGCGTTGTTCGCGCACCATCCCCGCGTACTCGCCGCCCAGGGTCAGGGTGACTTCGACGCTGCTTTCGGGCACGCCGCCGCCATGAGCCCTCCCGGCGTCCTGGCCCCGCATGTGCCGCACTGCACCTGGGTCATGTTCGACCTGGTCGAGGCCGCCGTCCGGACCGGACGCACCGTCGACGCCCGGGCGCACGTCCAGGCGATGCGGGACGCGGATGTGGGGGCCCTGTCACCGCGCATGGCGCTGATCCAGGCCGGCGCCGAGGCCATCGTCACCGGCGCCGACGATTCGGTGACCCGGGTGGAGAGCCTGCTGGCCGATCCGGCGACGGAACGGTGGCTGTTCGACGGGTCCCGGGTCCGGCTGGCCCTCGGGGAGAAACTACGCCGTGACCGCTCCTCGGCGCGGGCGCGTCTGCACCTGCGCACGGCGCGGGACGCCTTCGCGGCCATGGCGGCCGAGCCGTGGTGTGCCCGGGCGGAGGGCGAGTTGCGCGCCTCAGGGCTCCTGCCGGCCCAAGGGCGGCCGGCCGACCTGTCCGCGTTGACCGCTCAAGAGCTGCAGATCGCGCAACTGGCGGCCGGCGGCATGACGAACAAGCAGATCGCGGAACGCCTGTACCTGTCGCACCGTACGGTGGGTGCACACCTGTACCGGATCTTCCCGAAGCTGGGGATCACCTCTCGGTCCGGGCTGCGGGATGCGATGTCGCCACCTCCTGCGGAAAGGGCTGCGCGGTGAGCCCGTCGGCCTGCGTCTCCTTCTCCTCCAGCAGCCGTTCCAGCAGACGCCGGGTGGTGGGATCATCGGTGCCGAGCCAGCGCACCGCCTCCTGCAACGTCTGCACCAGGATCCGTACCCCGACGAGGTTCTGCGTCACGATGGCCGCGGGGTGCTCCCCGGGGTACGCCCGGAAGGTCAGCCGCGACCGCACGCCGAGATACTGCGGATCGTATTCGCCGACGAAGCCGAGCTGCCGGATCCGCTCCGCCAGCCGGCGCGCGTCACCACGGTCGCGATCGGCGCAGGCGAACAGGAAATCCGCGAACGGCCGGGCGGACGGCGCGCGGATGGCCAGCGCGTGCTGCTCGTACTGCAGCGAGGACACGAGCAGGCTCGCGAGCAGCGCATCCAGCAACCGCGTCACCGCCATCAGATCCGCGTGGTTCGACGGCGTGACCGGACCGTCGTCCAGGTCGAACAGGGCACGGTCGCGGACCTCACGCGTCCGCAGCGCGGGCCCCGGCGGCAGGAGGCGCTCGCCTTCGGAAGAAGTCACGAGTTCCATGCTTGAGCAGGCCCGGTGAGCGTGCATCTGTCGAATGACCTAACCGCCGGGCGCCGCCCGGTGGCCGACGCGCGCTTCGCCGGCTCACCGTCGCGCGGCACGGGCGGTGATCTTGACCCGGATGTTTCAATCGAGGACATGTCGCTCGACGAGTTGCGCGATCTGCTCGCCCGCCATGCTCGGCCCGACCTCAGCACGCCGATCGAGGACCTGCGCATCTTCCGAGCCGAACGGCCTCAACCGCCGGTTCCCACCACGTACGGCAAAGTGCTGGCGCTCGTCGCCCAGGGGACCAAACGCTTCGCGCTCGGCAAACATCTGTACGAGTACCGGGCCGGGCAGTACCTCATCGCCTCGGTCGACCTGCCCGTCACTGCCTACTTCGAGAAGGCGAGCCCGCAGGAGCCCGGCCTCGGATTCGGGCTGACCCTGCATCCGTCCGCCATCGCCGAGGTGCTGCTGCAGGCCGGCGCGGACGAACCGGCGGCTCTCGACCCGGACACGGCGCCGGGACTGGCCGTGAGCACCGCGCCGGCTGAGCTCGTCGAAGCCGCGGTCCGGCTGCTGCGCCTGCTCGACCGGCCGCGTGACATCCCCGTGCTCGCCCCCCTGATCAAACGCGAGATCATCTGGCGGCTCATCACCGGCGAGCAGGGCGCCACCGTACGCCAGTTCGGCTTTCCCGACAGCAGCCTGAGCCACATCGCCCGCGCTGTCCAACGGATCCGCGACGACTACGCGCAGCCCTTCCGGGTCGAGGAGCTGGCCCAGCAGGCAGGCATGAGCACCTCCGCCTTCCACCGCAACTTCCAGACCGTCACCGCGATGAGCCCCATCCAGTTCCAAAAACAGATCCGGCTGCAACAGGCCCGGCTCCTGCTGGCCGCCGACCCCGCCGACATCGCCGGGATCAGCCGCCGCGTCGGCTACCAAAGCCCCGCACAGTTCAGCCGCGACTACCGGCGCCAGTTCGGCAATCCGCCGACGCGCGACGCACACCTGCGCGCGTACACCCGCACCGGCGCCCCGTCCGCATCGCGGAAGATCTGATCGGCTTACACCCGGCCGCACCAGCAGAAAGACCTGGTACATGACGATTCGACGAGTTCTGGTGACCGGTGGGTCCCGAGGCATCGGCGCCGCGGTAGTGGAGGCCTTCGCCGCGGGCGGTGACCGCGTGGCCATCCACTACCGGACCTCCCAGGCTCTCGCCGCTCAACTGCGAGATTCGCTTCCGGGACGGGGCCATGTAGCGGTGGCGGCCGACCTGCGCGACCCCGGGGCCGTACGCGTCGCCGTCGACAGCGCCGCGGAGTTACTCGGCGGACTCGATGTGCTCGTCAACAATGCCGCCGACTACGTGCCACACGACCTACTGGACTGCTCGTACGACGAGTGGCAGCAGCGGTGGGGACGTGTCCTCGACACCAACCTCACCGGCACAGCCAACGTCATCTGGTGCGCCGCTCAGCACATGCGTACCGCCGGCGGGGGCCGAATCATCAACATCTCGTCCCGGGGCGCCTTCCGCGGCATGCCGGACGCACCCGCATACGGCGCGAGCAAAGCCGGACTCAACGCGCTGGGTCAGTCGCTGGCGATCGCGCTGGCACCGTCCGGCATCGCCGTCACCACGGTAGCTCCCGGACCTATCGACACCGAACTCGTCCGGAAGTCACCGCTCGCCTCGCAAATGAGCTCCCAGAGCCCGTTCCAGCGGACCGGACGGGTCGAGGAAGTCGCAGCCGCGGTGCACTGGCTGGCGTCACCCCACGCGGAATGGGCATCCGGCGGCATCGTCGACCTCAACGGCGCTTCCTACCTTCGTACCTAGCACTCCCATCGGCGCGACCCGGTCGCCTGGGGCTCAAGATCGCATGTTGTTCGGACGCCCCGCGTTCTATCCAGATCACGATCCGTCAGTCTGGCGCCGCCCCGGATCGTCAGGTAGAGGGGTCGTTCATTGGCTTCCGCAGCAGGAGCAGCAACCGGATGTGGGCCAAATTTGAGGCCCCGAGGCGACGGCGAAGGCCAGCAACTGCTCGGTCGAGGCGGAGCAGGCGGATCACCTGTGCCGGGTCGGCCGGTAGGTCAGCACCTGGGTGTGGCCGTCGAAGGTCCGGGCGTCGAGCAGTTCGAGGTCGAAGTCGTCCGCGCCGTCGAAGACGCGGTCCACGCCGGTCGTGCCGGAGATCACCGGGAAGACCGTCACCTCGATGGCGTCGATCAGGCCGGCGTTCAGCAGTGTCCGGTTGAGTGTCAGGCTGCCGTGGGAGCGCAGCGGCACGTCGGATTCGGCCTTGAGGCGGGTGACCACCTCGACCGGGTCGCCGGCCTCGATGGTCGTGTCCGGCCATGGGAGCGGTTCGGTCAGGCGGTTGGAGAGCACCGTGACGGGGGAGTCGAACATGCGCGTGATCCATTCGTCGAACAGGCCGCGGTCGAAGCCGGGCGTGAGGAACGGCGCGTTCGACGTGTATGTCGTCGCTCCGAGCACCATGCGCAGGGGATCGCGGTAGGCGGCGGCGCGATGTGCGAGGAACTCGGGGCCCTGCTTATCCCAGTAGCCGCCCCAGTCGCCGCTGTGGTTGGCGAAGCCGTCGAGGGTGCTGAAGATGTCGAAGGTGTACGTGCCGGTCACAATGTCTCCCTTGGCCGCGCCTTACGACGCCCTGTCGATATGCGGAAGTCTCGGGTTCGTCGTTGAACTTCAGTCACGTTGCACTCTGTGAGACGCCCGGCATAGCCGGTTCACCTACGTGGGCAAAGCGCGCCGCGGGTCGTCCGGCAGTTGCTGGACACCGTCGTGCCGCCCGACAGAGACAACGCGCAGCCGATCGGATCCCATCACCGGTAGCTCACCGACGTAACTTCGAACGGGCCGAGGTCGCGCACCGCAAGCTCGTCGCGCTCACGTACCGCCGTCCGTGGCCTGCCCGCTCCTCACTTATGCGGCCGGTGTGGTGAGGCCGCCATCGATCATGCCGCTCACCCTAGGCAACCGGCGATAGCCGACGCCTCCGTCGGTGGAGGGATCTTCGGACTCATACTTCAGGAGGAGCGCCGACGACGTCGTTGGGCGTGCCCAAACAGAGGATCATGAAACGAACGGCGTACTCGGTGCGCTGATCGGCAATGACAGTAGGTCTCACGTCCGGTAGGTACTGGCGTCGCGCATTCCGACCTCGGCGGCCGATGAGAATCTCCGGTCGCTCTGGTCAATCTCCCCAGACCCGGTTGCACAGCGCATCACCAATCAAGGAGCGCGGATGTCACTTACACGGATCCACAACCTGTCCATCTCCCTCGACGGCTTCGGCACGGGCGAGCCGCAGTCCGCCGACGCACCGTTCGGCCATGCGGGCGAGCGTCTGCACGAGTGGATGTTCGGTACCCGGTTCTGGGACGCGGGCGGAACCGCCGGCGTCGACAACGCCTTCGCCGAGCGCCACAGTCACGGCATCGGCGCCGAGATCATGGGCGCCAACAAGTTCGGCCCGCCCGGCTGGCAGGACGACACGGCCTGGAAGGGTTGGTGGGGCCCGAACCCGCCGTTCCACACACCGACCTTCGTTCTGACTCACCGTCCTCGGCCGTCGATCGAGATGGAGGGCGGCACCACGTTCCACTTCCTCGCCGCGGCCCCGGCCGAGGCGCTCGAGACGGCCCGCGAAGCAGCCGAGGGCCGGGACGTCCGGATCGGCGGCGGCCCCACCGTCGTACGCGACTTTCTCGCCGCCGGGCTCGTCGACCACATGCATCTGGTCCAGGTCCCGATCGTGCTCGGCCGCGGCGTCCGCATCTGGGACGGCTTGGAGGCCCTCGAGGATGCCTACGACGTCGAGGCGGTCTCGTCGCCCAGCGGCGTCACCCACCTCACGTTTACACGGAAGGCCGGCTCGTGAACGTCGACACTGAACCGCGGGCGTTCCCGGACAGCCGACGCTTGGCCGGCTCGGTCCGGCACCGGTCTTGTCGAACCGGCACGGTCGGGACGCAGGTCAGTGCCCCGGACAGACCTAGGCGGACGCCTCAGAGCACGCGGGCGAAGTCGGCCACGGGGTGACGCGCAGGAGAGAGTTTTCGTCTTTCAGATGCTGCGCTGGTAGTGCTCGATGGTGTACGGCTTGTCAACCCACCCGATCCGGCAGTAGACGCAGACGACGTATTCCACGACGAACGCCTGCTGACCGTTGAGGGTGGCCTGCCGGCAACGCCAGCCGAAATTCCGGCCGGAGTCGGTGTCCTGCCACGGGCTGTTCATCGGTGTAAGGCCGGTCAACCCAGCCGATCGCGCAGCTGGGCAGACCGTCGGGCGACATACGCCACGCGGAAACGTTTTCCTCGACGAGGTCGCGCACATCGGCCGTTGTCAATGATGAAGTTCGATAAGTGCGCCCGGCGGCAGTTACCGAAATCCATTGCTAAAAAACTGTTATACGGTGGATGGGCGTTTAAACGTAGTTATCTTCTTGAATGTCTGGGAGCGCTCCCGTAATGTCCGCCTTACGTTTGTTAACGCTAACGTAACGCGATTGCGGTTCCCCGGAATCGCGGAAAGGAGCCGTGGTGCGAAGGTACCTACGCCTCGTCCTCTCGATGGCCATGCTTCCCCTGATCGCGGCCTCGGTGCTGCTGCTGGCGCGGCCCGCCGCCGCGGCGGCGCTGACCCGGGTGACCGGCTTCGGCAACAACCCGACCAACCTCAACATGTACGTCTACGTGCCGAACAACGTCGCCCCGAAACCGGCCCTGCTGCTGCTCGTGCACTACTGCAGCGGTTCGGCCGGCGGCATCTTCAACGGCAACGGCCACGACTACGTCACCGCGGCCGACCGCTACGGCTACGTCATCGTGCTGCCCGAGGCCACCCGGAGCGGAAGCTGCTTCGACGTCTCGACGCCGCAGGCCCTCAAGCGCGACGGCGGCGGCGACTCCACCGGCATCATGTCGATGGTGGCCTGGGCCCGCTCGCACTACAACGTCGACCCGGCCCGCATCGTGGTCAGCGGCTTCTCCTCGGGCGCGATGATGACGAACGTGCTCGCCGCCGAGTACCCGGACGTGTTCTCGGCCGCCTCGGCGTTCTCCGGCGTCCCGGCCGGCTGCTTCGCGACCACCGACGGCTCGCTGTGGAACAGCACCTGCTCCGGCGGGCGCCTGATCAAGA
Organism: Paractinoplanes toevensis; assembly: GCF_018332695.1. Taxonomy (GTDB): domain Bacteria; phylum Actinomycetota; class Actinomycetes; order Mycobacteriales; family Micromonosporaceae; genus Actinoplanes; species Actinoplanes toevensis. The sequence continues at coordinate 82,338 of NZ_BOQN01000022.1, read as the reverse complement.
CCGCCGACCAGTGGGCGAGCCAGGCCCGCGCGATGTACCCCGGATACAGCGGCAGCTACCCGCGCATGCAGCTGTGGCACGGCACCACCGACACCACGCTCTCCTATCCGAACTTCGGCGAGGAGATCAAACAGTGGACCGCCCTGCACGGGCTGAGCCAGACCCCCGCGTTCACCGACCATCCCCAGTCCTCGTGGACGCGCACCCGGTACGGCACCACGAGCACCCGGGCCACGGTGGAGGGCATCAGCATCGCCGGCGTGGGCCACGCACTGCCGATGTCCGGCCAGCTGGCGTACGCGATCTCGTTCCTCGGCCTCGACAGCACCTCGACCCCGCCGTCCTCGCCGCCGACCTCACCCTCGACCCCGCCGTCGAGCTCGCCGCCGGCCGGCTCGGGTGCGTGCCGGGTCGCGGCCACGATCAGCGCCTGGAACACCGGCCTGACCGAGAGCATCACGATCACCAACACGTCGGCCACGGCCGTCAACGGCTGGTCGCTGGGCTTCACGCTGCCCGCCGGGCAGACGATCACCTCGGGCTGGAACGCCACCTACACGCCCAGCTCCGGTGCGGTGACCGCGGCCAACGTGTCCTACAACGCCGCGCTTCCGGCCGGCGGCTCGGTCAGCATCGGCTTCCAGGCGACACACACCGGTAACTCCGGCCCGCCGTCCGGCTTCACCCTCAACGGCGCCGCCTGCGGCGTCGGCTGAGTCCCCGTCCCCCTCAGGAGAAACCCATGACCAGATCCAAACCAGTCACCGTCGGCCTGCTCTCGGGCGGCCTCGGTCTGCTGGCGGCGGCGGTCGTCGTGGCGATGCCCGCGCACGCCGCCGCCGCCGGATGCTCGGTGAACTACGCCGTCTCGTCGCAGTGGCAGGGCGGCTTCGGCGCCAACGTGTCGATCACCAACCTCGGTGACGCGCTGTCCGGCTGGACGCTCACCTGGTCCTACGGCGCCGGGCAGACCGTGACGCAGGCGTGGAACGCGACCGTGACCCAGAGCGGCGCGGCGGTGACCGCGAAGAACGCCGGCTACAACGGCTCGATCGCGACGAACGGCACCGTGTCGTTCGGCTTCAACGGTTCGTGGACCGGCAGCAACCCCAGCCCGTCCAGCTTCACGCTCAACGGCGTCGAGTGCACCGGCGGGGTGGGCCCGACCACCTCGCCGACCACCTCGCCGACGACATCGCCGACCCCGTCCCCGTCGAACAGCGGCGGGAGCTCGTGCCCGCTGCCGTCGTCGTACCGGTGGACGTCGACCGGTTCGCTGGCCAGTCCGAAGAACGGCTGGACGTCGCTGAAGGACTTCACCAATGTCGTCTACAACGGCCAGCATCTGGTGTACGCGTCGAACGTGGCCAACGGGTCGTACGGTTCGATGAACTTCGGTCTGTTCACCAACTGGTCGGATATGGCCTCGGCCAGTCAGAACGGGATGAGTCAGGGCACGGTCGCGCCGACGTTGTTGTACTTCGCGCCGAAGAACATTTGGGTGCTGGCCTATCAGTGGGGCCCGACGTCGTTCAGTTACAAGACCTCCTCGGATCCTACCAACGCGAACGGCTGGTCGAGCGTGCAGACGCTGTTCACCGGGACGATCTCCGACGCCCCGTACGGTGTCATCGACCAGACGTTGATCGGCGATGGCCAGAACATGTATCTGTTCTTCGCCGGCGACAACGGCAAGATCTACCGGGCCAGCATGCCGATCGGGAACTTTCCGGGCAGCTTCGGCTCGTCGTACACGACGATCATGAGCGACTCGACGAACAACCTGTTCGAAGCGGTCGAGGTGTACAAGGTGCAGGGTCAGAACCAGTACCTGATGATCGTCGAGGCGATCGGCGCGAACGGCCGCTACTTCCGCTCGTTCACCTCCAGCAGCCTCAGCGGTTCCTGGACCCCGCAGGCGGCGACCGAGAGCAACCCGTTCGCGGGCAAGGCTAACAGCGGAGCCAGCTGGACCAACGACATCAGCCACGGTGATCTGGTGCGGACCAACCCGGATCAGACCAAGACCATCGATCCGTGCCACATGCAGTTGCTCTACCAGGGCAAAGACCCCAACGCCGGCGGCGACTACAACAACCTGCCGTGGCGTCCGGGTCTGCTCACCCTCCAGCGCTGATCGGCTTCTGCAAAGCCGTTGCGGCCGGCGAAGCCTCGCCGGCCGCAACGGCTACCCGTCTCGATAGCAGAGGACTCCCACGATGAATGAATCGGACATCGGCCAGGCGCCCGCCGGTAACGGGGGTCCGGCGCGGCCACGAACCGGTCCGGCCGGACGGCGGCGGAGCATGCTGCGCGCGTCGGTCGCGATCGGCGTGGCGGTCGCCGCCACAGTGGTCGCCACGCGATCGGCCTCCGCCGCCGACAACCCGTACCAGCGTGGCCCGGACCCCACCGTGGCCAGCGTCGCCGCCACCTATGGGCCGTTCGCCACCGCGCAGGTCAATGTCTCGCCGGGCAACGGCTTCAACGGCGGCACGATCTACTACCCGACCGACACCAGCCAGGGCACCTGGGGTGCGGTGGCCATTGTGCCCGGCTACACCGCCAAATTCGCCGACGAGGAAGCCTGGATGGGTCCGCGGCTGGCCTCGTTCGGGTTCGTCGTGATCGGGGTCGAGACCAACAGCACCACCGACTGGGACACCGCCCGCGGCACCCAGTTGCTGGCCGCCCTCGACTACCTGACGCAGAAGAGCTCCGTACGCGACCGCGTCGACCCGAGCCGTCTTTCCGTGATCGGCCACTCCATGGGCGGCGGCGGTGCCCTCTACGCGGCCACCCAGCGCCCGTCGCTGAAAGCCGCGATCGGTCTCGCACCCTACTTCCCGTCCGGGAACCTGAGCAACGACCGGGTGCCGACGTTGATCCAGGGCGGCCAGAACGACACGGTGGTGACCCCGTCCTACCTCGACGGCCTCTATCCGCCGCTGAACTCCGGCACCCCCGGCGCGTACGTGCAGTACAGCGGGGCCGACCACCTCTTCTGGACCAAAGCCAACGACATCGAACTGCGCACCCAGATCCCGTGGCTGAAGATCTTCGTCGACGGCGACACCAGGTACAGCCCGCTGATGTGCCCGGCCTTGCAGGACACCACCCGGGTTGCCCGGTACAGCGCGAAATGTTCGCTGATTCCGGCCGGCGCGCCGTCGTCGTCGACCACGGTCAGCCCCACTCCGACGGTCACGCCGTCGCCGCCGAGCACCGGCGCTCTCCGGGGCGCGGCCAGTGGCCGGTGCGCGGACATCACCGGTTACGGCACCGCCGACGGTACCCGGCTGCAGCTGTACGACTGCACCGGGCAGTGGAACCAGGTCTGGAACTACACCGGCAACAGCCTGGTGAATCCGCAGAGCGGCAAGTGTCTCAACGTCGGCAGTGACGGCACCGCTGTGAACCTGTGGAACTGCAACGGCGCTGCCGGGCAGAAGTGGACGTTGTCGGGCAACGGCAACCTGGTCAACACCGGGTCCGGCAAGTGCCTCGACGCCATCGGTCAGGGCACCGGCAACGGGACCGGGCTGCAGGCCTACGCCTGCGTCGCCGGCGGCCAGGGCAACCAGCAGTGGTCGCTGCGGTAGCCACCTGGATCGGACGGGTGCCGCCGGGCCGCGGCACCCGCTCCCGCGGTCCGGCGTCCCGTGCTCACGGGCTGGCGCAGACCGGGGCCGGGGTCGTCGGGGAACCGGTGGCCAGGAAACCGAAGACGACCGAGCCGGCGGGCGGCACCGACCCGTTGTAGGCCGCGCTGTCTACGGTCACGGCCGAGCCGCTGGTGGTCAGGTTGCCGTTCCACAGCTGCGAGATGGTCTGACCGCTGCCGAGGGTCCATCGGACGGTCCATCCGGTGATCGCGGTGCCGCCCGCGGTCACGACGACCTCGCCCTGGAAGCCGCCCGGCCAGGCGTTGACCGTCCGGTAGGTCGCGGTGCACGCGGCGACCGGAACCGGCGGGCCGGGCGACGACGGCGATGGCGACGAAGGCGACGGCGACGTGGTTCCGGGCGGGACGTACGGGCATTTGCTGCGGTACAGGGAGATCCCGCTGGGGTCGGCGAGCGACGGGCACAGCAGCGACGTGTACCGGGTGTCGCTGTCCAGGAAGATCTTGAGCCAGGGGATCAGGACCTTCATCTCGGTGTTGTTCGCGCGGGTGAAGAACAGGTGGTCGGCGCCGGCGATCTGCACGAAGTCGCTGGGCGTGGCGGCGGGCACGGTGGCGTACAGGTTGTCGAGGTACGACGGCGTGACCGTCGGATCGGTCTGCCCGCCGATGACCATCATCGGCACCCGATCGGTGGCCAGGCTCAGGCTGCCCGGTGTGCCCGGCGCGAGTCCGACCGCGGCCCGCAACGACGGCCGTCGCTCGGCGGCGATGATCGTCCCGGCGCCACCCGCCGAATGGCCCATCACCGCGAGCCGTGCCGGATCGACCCGATCGCGTACCGGGCTCTGCCCCACCAGATAGTCGAGGGCGGCCAGCAGCTGGGTGGCGCGAGCGTCGGCCCCGTCCGTCCGGGTGATGGTCTCGACGCCGATGACCACGAATCCGAAGGACGCCAGCCACGGCCCCATCCACGCTTCCTCGTCGGCGAACCGCGCGGAGTAGCCGGGCACGATCGCCACCGCGCCCCAGGTGCCCTGGCTGGTGTCGGTGGGGTAGTAGACGTATCCGCCGCCGAACCCGTTTCCGGCCGGCACGGTCAGTTGCGCGGTCGCGAACGTGCCGCGGGTCGCCGCCACGCTCGCCACGGTGGGGTCCGGGCCGCGTTGATACGGGTTGTCAGCCGCGGACGCGGCCCGCGGCGCGAGGGCCGCGGCCGCGGCGACCAGCGCGGTGACCGTCAGGACGGCGGCTGCCCGACCGGCCCGGGTCGGCATCACCGGGTGCTCGTCTCGGAGCGGAACAGCCGGGGCGCGAAGTCGATCAGATTTTTCTGCCAGACATCCCAGCCGTGCGGGCCCTCGGTGACGCCGGCGAACTCGTACCGCACGCCGATCCGGTCGAACGCCGCCATGGTCGCCATCGCGAAGGGCTGCACGAAGTCGGTCACGTTGCCCACGTACACCCGGATCAGCTTGGTGCCATTGTTGATGGCCTCGGCGTCGTAACCGGTGGGATCGACCCCGCCGCCGGGTGAGCCGATCGCCGCCGAGAACGTGCCGATGTAGGCGAACTCGCCGGGGTGGTCCTTGAGTACGGCGTACGTCTGGAATCCGCCCATCGACAGTCCGGCGAGCGCCTGCCGGGCCGGATCATGGGCGATGTGGAAGCGGGCGCGGGCAGCCGGAACGATGTTTTCCCGCAGTTCCCGGGTGAAGTCGGGGACGTTGCCGTTGCCCATCACCACCACCATCGGGACGAGCCGGCCGTCGCGGTACTCGTTGTCGAGGATCTGCTTGGCGCGGCCCATCTCGACCCAGTCGGTGTAGTTCTGGCCGCCGCCGTGCTGCAGGTAGAGCACCGGATAGGGCGCCCGGCGGTGCGGGTCGTAGCCGGGCGGCGTCCACACGTGCGCCGATCGCCGCTCCCCGGCGACGGTGCTGTCGTAGGTGAGCGTCTCGACCGTGCCGCCCTGGCCGTACGGTACGTCGGCGAGCAGACGGGACCGCTCGCCGGGTACCAGGAAGGTGCTCCAGGTCGGCTCGGAGGTGATGCTCGCCGGGTTCGCGGTGTCCTTCTGCGAGACGCGGTCGACGATGAACTTGTAGTAGTAGAACCAGGGCTTGATCGGCCCCACGGTTACTCGCCACCGGTCGCCGGCCCGGATCATCGGGACGTTGACCCAACTGCCGCCGGGCGCCCAGTTGCCCCAGAGGGTGACGTGCTCGGCCGCGGCGAACGCGGTTCCGGTCTCGACCGTGACGAAGGTGTCGCCGTTGGCGAGCCTGGTGAGCCATGGTGTCGGGGTCGTGCCGGGCGCCGGCGGCGTGAACTCGTGCCGCAGGGGCAGATGACCCGCGCTCGGGCCGTGGCCGGGGACGGCGCGGAAGAGCCGGGGCACGAAGTCGGCCAGGTCTTCCTGCCACGCCGTCCAGTTGTGGCCGCCATCGGGGTTGACCCCGTCGAACTGGTACCGGATGCCGGCCTGCTTCATGCGTCGCAGCAGCCGGTAGGTGGGGTCGTAGGCCGGGTCGGTGACGTTGCCGGTGTACAGGCGCAGCAGCCTGGTGCGGGCGTTGACGGCCCGCGGGTCCGCACGAAGGGCGCCGTCGGGATAGGTGCCGGCGAACGACCCGATGTAGGCGAACTCGCCCGGCCGGGTCAACGCGACCCGCACGGCCTCGGCACCGGCCGACGACACCCCGGCGAGCGCCTGGTGGGCGGGATCGCGGGCGACGTGGTAGCCGGCGTCGACGGCGCGGGCCAGATCCCTCAGGTCGCCTCCCATCGCGACCACCATCGGCTCCATCCGGCCCTGCAGGTAGAGGTTGTCCAGGATCTGCCGGGCGCGCCCGAGCTCGGCCCAGTCGGCATAGCCCCCGCCCTCGCCGGGCCGCAGATACAGCACCGGGTAGGGCCGGGCGCGGTGCGCGTCGTACCCGGGCGGGGTCCACACGTTGGCCGAGCCGCCGGGGTAGGTGAGGGTCGCCATCGTCCCGCCCTGACCCGCGGGCACGTCGGCGAGCAGTCGTGCGGAGTCGCCCGGGATGAACACGGTCCGCCAGGTCGGATCCGAGGTGACCGTCGCGGTGTTCGTGGGATCACCGACGATCTTGGTGTCGTCGCCGCGTAGCCGGTAGCGGTAGAGCCCGGACGGCAATGGGCCGATCACCGACGCCCAGGCGTCGCCGGAACGCACCAGGCCCAGCTCCGAAACCGTGGACGACGGACCGAAGTTGGCCTCGACGACCACCGACGACACGGTGCCCATGGTGCTCTGGATGTCGGCGGCCGGGATCCGGAACGACGCGAACCCGTCCGCGACCGTGAGCCACGGCGCGGCGGCCGCGGCCGGCTGCACGCCCGTCACGGCGACGGTGCCGCCCAGGGCGGCGGTGACGATCACCGCGGCGAACCGCCGGCGATGAGCGGAAGACGGCATGGGACTCCTCCTCGATTCGACGGAACCGGGCCGGGAACCTCCACCATTACATAGATCTTGTTGAATGTATTGACCGGATCGGCGACCGAAAAACAGTTATCTGCCGACTCCCGTGGAGGTCGGTGCGAGCCGATTTCTCCACCGTGCCAAATAATTGATGATCGTCACTTGATTGGTCGGAAATATTCTGGCAACCTCTTCGATATTCGTTTGTGAACGTTCCCATTCATCCGGGAGCGGCCACTCCCGAAGGCGCTACGAGCTGCGGATATCCATCCTGTTCCCGTTCACATGCGGTCTCGCATCCGTCGTAGTGGTGCCAATGCCGAGGACGAAGGAGACTCGCACGTGCGCGGACGAAGAAGATGGCTGGCAGCCGCGGTTTTCGGCGCCCTGATCGCGGCAACCGGTATCGCCCTGCCGCCCGGTGTCGCCGCTGCGGAGTCGAACGGCGGGGTCCGGGTCATGCCGCTGGGCGACTCGATCACCGAGGGCACGCAGGTCCCCGGCGGCTACCGGATCGGGTTGTGGCAGCGGCTCGCGGCCGGCGGATACCGGATCGACCTGGTCGGCAGCCAGTTCAACGGCCCGTCGTCGCTCGGCGACCACGACCATGAAGGCCACCCCGGGTGGCGGATCGACCAGATCGACGCCAACATCAGCGGATGGCTGGGCCGTTTCACGCCCCGCACCGTGCTTCTGCACATCGGCACGAACGACATCCTGCAGAACTACAACGTCTCCGGCGCGCCGGGCCGGCTGTCCACCCTGATCGACCACATCACCGCCGCGGCACCCACCGCCGACGTGTTCGTGGCCACCATCATTCCGCTGGCCAACGCCGGCCAGGAGTCGGCCGCGCGCACCTTCAACGCCACGATCCCGGCAATGGTGCAGAGCAAGGCCACCGCCGGCAAAAAGGTGCACCTGGTCGACATGCACAGCGCGCTGACCACGAGCGACCTGATCGACGGCATCCACCCGACCGCCGGCGGATACGACAAGATGGCCGCCACCTGGTACAGCGCACTGCGGGCGGTCTCCGGCAGCATCGGCGACCCCGGCACCGGCAGCGGTGGGCAGGCCCTGGTCGGCACCGCGTCCGGGCGCTGCCTCGACGTGCCGAACGGCAGCGCCACCAACGGGGTTCAGCCGATCATCTGGGACTGCAGCGGCGCCGCCAACCAGCTCTGGACGTACGACGGACAGACCCTGCGGGCAGTGGGCAAGTGCCTGGATTCCCCGACCGGTGCCACGGCCGGTGCCAAGGCCCAACTCTGGGACTGCACCGGCGCCGCGAACCAGCAATGGTCGCTGCGGTCCGACGGCACGATCAGCAACACGCAATCCGGTCTTTGCCTGGACGTCTCCGGCCGAGCCACCGCCAACGGCACGCCGGTGATTCTCTGGACCTGCACCGCGGCCGCCAACCAGCTCTGGACGAGGCGATGACCATGAAACTTCTGAGGACCGTGTTCGCCGCGGCACTGCTCCTGGTGTCCGCAGGCCTGACCGTCGCCGGCGGGTCGCCCGCGCAGGCGCTCGACAACGGGGTCGGCCGTACGCCGCCGATGGGCTGGAACAGCTGGAACACCTTCGGCTGCAACATCAACGAGACCCTGATCCGGCAGATGGCCGACGCCATCGTCAGCACCGGCATGCGGGACGCCGGCTACCAGTACGTCGTGGTCGACGACTGCTGGTTCAACCCCAATCGCGACTCGGCCGGCAACCTGCAGGGTGACCCCACGCGCTTCCCGAGCGGCATGAAGGCCCTCGGTGACTATCTGCACGGCAAAGGGCTGAAGTTCGGGCTCTACGAGGCACCGCTCGACAAGACGTGCGGGCAGTACTTCAACTCGTACCCCGGCGCCACCGGCAGCCTGGGCCACGAGTCCCAGGACGCCCGCCAGTTCGCCGCCTGGGGGGTCGACTACCTGAAGTACGACTGGTGCTCGCCCAGCGGCAGCATCAACGACCAGGTCGCCACGTTCGCCAAGATGCGCGACGCGCTCGCGGCCACCGGCCGGCCGATCCTTTACAGCATCAACTCCAACAGTGTCCACGCGAAGACCGGCCCGCAGCGGGACTGGGGCGACGTCGCCAACATCTGGCGCACCACCGAGGACATTCAGCTCGCCTGGGACACCGGGCAGACCAACGGCTACCCGATGGGCATCAAGAACATCGTCGACGTGAACGTGCCGCTGGCCGGCTATGCCCGCCCGGGTGCCTTCCCCGACCCCGACATGATGGAGGTCGGCCGGGGAACGCTGAGCGACACCGAGATGCGGTCGCACTTCGCTCTGTGGGCGATCATGGCGTCCCCGCTGATCGCCGGCAACGACATCCGCAATATGAACGCGGCCACGCAGACGATCCTGAAGAACTCCCGGTTGATCGCGATCAACCAGGACACCCTCGGCATCCAGGCCCGCTCGATCGTCGCCGACAGCAACCAGCGGGTGCTGGCCAAGCGGCTGTCCAACGACGACGTCGCGGTGGCCCTGTTCAACCAGTCGGGCAGCACCCGGACCATCTCGACCACGGCCGCCGCGATCGGCAAGAGCGGGTCGTCGTTCACCCTGGTCGACGCGTGGACCGGGGCGACCACGACGACGAGCGGGACGATCAGCGCGAGCGTGCCCTCGCACGGCACGGTCGTTTACCGGGTCAGCGGCGGCACCACCGGCAACCCGCCCACCCCGACGTCGAACCGGCTGGTCAGCGCGTCGTCCGGGCGCTGTCTCGACGTGCCGAACAGCAACACCAGCAACGGCACCCAGCCCGTCATCTGGGACTGCGGCACCGCCGGCAACCAGCAATGGACCTCGTCCGGCTCGGCTCTGCAGTCGCTGGGTAAATGCCTCGACGCGCCGGTCGGCGCCATCGCCGGGGCCAAGGTTCAGCTCTGGGACTGCAACGGCGGCACCAACCAGCAGTGGACGTTCGACGCCGACGGCACCATCCGGGGCAACCAGTCCGGCCTCTGCCTGGACGTCGACCACAACCTGACCGCCAACGGCACGGCCGTCCTGCTGTGGACATGCACCGCCGCCACGAACCAGCGATGGTCGCGGAGCTGACGAATCCGCGACCCGGCGAAGCCGGCCGCCGCAGTGGTTCCGCCCGCCCAAGGCCTCGGCCGACGGGGGGCGGACGCTCCGCAGCCACGTGCGGGGCCACTTCCAGACCGCGTGGGCCCAGGCGGGACGGCTGACTGGCGTAGGCCGCGGTGCGAACGACAGGGGCGGTAAGTCATACCGAACCGGGCGACCGAGCATTCCCCGGCTGGGGACGATCAAAAGGTAACGGGGGCGTAGGTGAAGATGTGGCTGTGAACTCCTCGCCGTGGGCTCGCGACCCCGACCCCGACCCCGAACCCGGCTCGGCCACCACCGCGAGCCCGCCCGCGGAGGCTGCCGGCTCGTCGGGCGTATTGGGGTCCGCACCTGATCATCGCTACCTCCTCGACAACGCGCAGGCCGAGGCAGGCGAGCGGTTCGTCGCGCTGTCCGCGCTGTTCGACGGCGTGACCCGGGGGCACTTCGGCCGTCTGGGGGTGGGGCCGGGATGGCGCTGCTGGGAGGTAGGGGCCGGAGGTCGCAGCATCCCCGAGGCGCTCGCCGCGGCCGTCGGACCCACCGGGTACGTCCTGGCTACGGACATCAATCCAACGTGGCTGGACCCGCATGGGACCTATGAGGTACGCCGGCACGACATCGTCGCGGATCCGCCGCCGGGGCCGTTTGACCTGGTGCACGCCCGGCTCGTCCTCGTCCATGTGCCCGACCGCGTTCGAGCACTGGCGACGATGGTGGCGGCGCTGCGACCCGGCGGCTGGCTACTGGTGGAGGACGCCGACACCGAGCTGCAGCCGTTGGTCTGCCTCGACGAAAGCGGCCCGGCGCAGCGGCGAGCCAACCGGCTGCGGCGCGCGTTCCGCGAGTTGATGACACGCCGCGGCGCCGACATGCGCTACGGCCGTACGCTGCCCAGGACGTTGCGAGAGGCCGGCCTGGTCGACGTCGCGGCGGCGGGCAGCTTCCCGGTCGGCGGGGCAGTCTTGAACCGTCTGGAGATCGCGACGATGCGGCAGGTCCGCGCCGAGCTGGTCGCCGCCCGGTTGGCCGATGACGCCGAGATCGACGCGCACGTCGCGGCCGTCGGCGCCGGCGAGCTCGATCTCACCCTCGCACCGCTGATCTCGGCGTGGGGACGTCGCCCCGACTAAGATCAGCTTGGCGCTAGTCGAGACTGGTAGTGCTTCGGTAGGTCGACGGCGGCACCTCTACAACTCAGCGTGGGTCGTAGCGTGCTGCCGTGAGTTCGAATCCCGCCCCACGCTCGGCGCGCGTGCGGGTGTCCGGTGATCTGTACCATCCGGTGATCCCGCCGGGGGCAGTCTGTGTGGGGCGGCAGGGCTTCGGGCTGCGGCGATCGCCGTGGGCCAACCTCTATAGCGCCCGCGTGTACGGCCGGACGGAGGCGTTGCGCCTCTACCGTCAGTGGCTGCACGAGCAGCCCGAGTTGATCGAGCTGGCCCGCAAGAAATTGCCCGGCGTGCATTGGCGTGCTGGTGCCCGCCGACTGTCGACTGCCATGCCGACGGGCTGCTGGAGGTTATCGGCTGAGTCGAAGCCGGTGCTGGCTGGTGGGCCGCATCCGACGATGGCGGATGCGGGACCTGCCCGGTCGGATGGATCGCTGAGAGAGCGACGCTGAGGCAAGCGAGTTGGCAAATGTGCAGGTCAGGTACGATGACGGCATCGCCCGCCGGGCATCCGCGTCGCCGGGGAACTGGACTACACCCGGCTGGAACCGTTGCAGCAGGCGCTGGGCGAAGCGTTGCGCCTCGACACCGACATTCACGTAAACCTGAGCAAACTCCGGTTCCTCCACATCACCGCGGCGACCACCGTCGCCAAAGCGGCACTCAGTCTGCCCGCCAATCGGCACATGATCATCACCTGCACGGGGACGGTAGCCGAAACGCTGCGGCTCGTCGGCGCGGATGAGGCGGACCAACTACGGGTACAGACGACCCGATGACTTCAGAGCGAGGCGCGGAGGAAACCCGGTCGCCGCACAGCGGCGTACCGGCGCAGCCCCCATATGAAGTCACCCTGGCCCAGGATTTCGACCGGCAGGGCCTGTACGCGTTACGCGCCGCGGTGGCTGCCCATGCCGCCCAGCTCGGGTTGCCCGACGGGCGCCTCAACGCGATTACGCTGATCGCCACCGGACTGGCCACCAACGCCATCCGGCACGGCGGCGGAACCGGCCGGCTGCAAATGTGGCGCAGCGACGGGGCAGTGCACCTGCAGGTCACCGATGACGGTCCCGGCATGGCCCAGCCGGATGATGCCGGCCTGCGCCCGGTGCCGCTGTCCACACCGGGTGGGCGTGGGCTGTGGATAGTGCGCCAGATCTCGGACCACGTCGACATTACTGCCGACCATGGAACAACCGTCACCGTCGCCCTGAAGACAAGTCCAGAGCGTGAAGAAACCGCCCAAGCCCCGAAACGGGATGGGTGACTTGACGCCGGCCGTGGATCTTCCTGGCCGAACTCGGAACGGTCTCGCGGACCCTGGCCGCGGTCCAGGCTCTCGCTTCGGCCGTATGTGCCACGCCTGCTGAGGCGCGTCCCCCTGGATGCCGGGACACCCACTGCTGACTTGCGGTTCGGCGGTGCTCACCGTGGCGTCGGCACACTGGCCGCGCGCCACGACTTCGTCACGTTCCCCTGCCCGCGGCCGACGGCCCCGACAGCGTGCGGCGGATTGCCGTGCTCAGCGGTGGCGGACCTCCTCCGGGCCACCTACGCGGGATCGTCGTGGTGTCCCCACCCGTATCGCAGCCACGCTGCGAGCACTCCGCCAAGGCCTCTACACCCCGCGGGCACTCATCGCCGACCGGGCATGAAAGACAGGTCCGGCGATGACGACAGCCATCCGGATATTCTGCCGCTGTCCAATGGCGGATCGAGGCCCAGTCCAGTCGCGAGTAGCCGGCTGCGGCGGTCGCTACCTGGCCTGGGGGTGAGGTTCCCGGGCCACCCGGTAGTGGTCAGACGCGGAAGGCGGCGACCAGGCTGCTGAGTTCGGTGGACATGCGGGCGAGTTCGGTGGTGGCCTGCTGGGTTTCGGTGACGCCCTGGCTGGTCATCCGGGCGGCTTCGGCGACGCCGGTGATGTTCTGCGCGATCTCCCCGGCACCGCCGGCTGCTTCGCTGACGCTGCGGTTCATCTCCGCGGTGGTGGCGGTCTGTTCCTCCACGGCTGAGGCGATGGTGGTCTGGAACTCGCTGATCCGCTCGATCACCGTGGAGATCTCGTCGATCGCGGTGACCGCGCCGCTGGTGTCGGCCTGGATGGCTTGGACACGGCGGGAGATGTCCTCGGTGGCTCGGGCGGTCTCCTGGGCCAGATCCTTGACCTCGGAGGCGACCACGGCGAAGCCTTTACCCATTTCCCCGGCGCGAGCCGCTTCGATGGTGGCGTTCAGGGCGAGGAGGTTGGTCTGCTCGGCGATCGCGGTGATGACTTTGATGACGTTGCCGATCTCGGCGGAGGATTCGCCGAGTTTGTTCATGGTGGCTGAGGTGTTGGCGGTGATGGTGACGGCTTCGGAGGCGACCCGGGCGGCTTCGGCGGCGTTCTGGGAGATCTCCCGGATCGACGCCCCCATCTCCTCGCTACCGGAGGACACCGTTTCGACGCTGCGGGAAACCTCTTCCGCGGCAGCGGAGACCGCGAGGGCCTGCGCCGAGGTTTGCTCCGCCGAGGCGGCGATGTTCGCCGCGGTGCTGCTCATCTGCTCGGATGCGCCGGCCAGTGAGGTAGCGGATCCCTCGATGGTGGTGATCGTCTGGCGTAGCCGCCCGAGAGCAGTGTCCAGGGCACGGGCCATCCGGCCGGGTTCGTCGCGGGTGTCGAGGCCGGTGTGGCGGGTCAGGTCGCCGTCGGCGAGTCCGTCGCACACGTAGGTGACTTTGGTCAGCGACTGCACGATCTTACGGGCAACGATGACACCGATCGCCAGCGCGAGAACGAGGCCGACGGTCAGGGTGATGATCGAGGTGGTCCGGCTGGACTCATAACCTGACTTCGCGGCGGCGGCGTTCTTCGCGGCGTCCGCGGTCTCCAGGCCGTCCATGGTGGCCAGGGCTTCGAACAACTTCTTCAGGATGGGCAGCGCCTCGCTGTCGCGGATCTTCGCCCACTCGACCAGGGCACTGCGGTTCCCGGCCGGGATCAGCTTGTTGGTGGCGATGTCGGCGTAGGTGTCCCAGTCGGTCTGCATCTGGTCGATCAGGGCGGCGTCCGACGCCGGGTTGCTGGCCCGGTAGGCGGCCATCGCCGTCGTGTACGCCTGCAGGTCGGCCGTGAAGGAGTCGGCGAACTTCGTCCTCGATGCCTCATCGACCGACAACGCCTGGTTCGCAGTGTCCACTCGGACCTGCAATATGACGGCCTTCAGCTGCCCGACTGCTTTGATGCTCGCGACGTTGCTACGGGAAATCAGCTGAGCCGCGTTGCTGGCGTCACGTAATGACAGCAGTCCCAGAATCCCCACGATCAACGCGACCAGGGCAGCGGTTCCGACCGCGGCGAGGACTTTCACGCTGACGCTCAGATCAGCGAAGGACGGTCGCCGAGGCCCGGTGCCAGTCCCGATCCCTGTGCCTGTGCGTGTGTCTGCAGAGAGGGTCATGGTGGCCATACAGTCCTTCTTTCGAACGAAAAGTTCGTTCTGCCCGGCGGGCATCCGCTTACTGCCCTGACTATGCGAGCGCGCCGTAGAAGATGACGGAGCTAACCCCAGCTTGGGAAACAGTTCACTGCGGGGGACGGATCGGGCCTTCGGTATCCGGATAGCCGAGCTGGCAGCCACACCCGCGGGGAAGGAGACCACCCCTCCTGGTACCGATTAGAGTGAGGGTGAGGTGATGGCATTTGCCCCGGAATGATAGTGATGGAGGGGACCGGGCGGTCACACTGCGCAGCGCCGACCTGGATGAGACGCGGTTGGTGCTCGCCCGGCACTTCTACTCCAATTTCATCGACATGCTGGAACCGTCCAGGAGCCTTGACACCGAGCTCCGGGTCACCCAGATCGGCCCGGTCACCATCGGTGACATGCGCTTCGGCACGGACCTCAAACTGAGGCTGTCCGAGCTGGGCGCGTACCACGTCGACG
The DNA here is from genome assembly GCF_018332695.1 of Paractinoplanes toevensis. Taxonomy (GTDB): domain Bacteria; phylum Actinomycetota; class Actinomycetes; order Mycobacteriales; family Micromonosporaceae; genus Actinoplanes; species Actinoplanes toevensis. Next base: position 67,066 of record NZ_BOQN01000022.1, on the reverse strand, counting down.
TGCTCCTGTCCGGCCGGCTCGATTGGCAGCAGGGCCGGGACGAACCCCGGGTGGCCACCGCCACCAGCGCAGCGGTGTTCCAGCCGGCCGGCGACACGGTTCTGCACCGGTTGACCGGTGACTGCCGATTATTAGCTGTCAAGATCGACCGCGAAGCCCTCGAGACGCAGCTGGCCCGCATGCTCGACACCCCCGTCGGCTCCCCGATTCCGCTCGGCCGCCGGCTGGACCTGTCCCAGGGGCCGGGCCGCACCTGGACCAACATGGTCCGGGTGTTCGCCGCGGACGCTCTCGACGAGAACCGCGGCCTGGCGCAGAACCCGCTGCTCGCCGAGCCCGTTCAGGAGATGCTTCTGCGCGGCCTGCTGCTGGCCAGCGACCACCCTTATCGAGACCGGTTGACCACGACCGGCGGGCCCTACCCGGCACCCCGCGCGATACGACAGGCGATCGACGTCCTGCACAGCCAGCCCGAGCAGCCGATCACCATCGCCAAACTCGCCGACATCACCCGCGTCAGCGAACGGTCACTGCAGGCCGGCTTCCAGCGATACGTCGGCATTTCGCCGACCGCGTACCTGCGTCAAGTCCGCCTTGACCGCGCCCACGAGGAGCTTCGGCAGGCGGACCCCGACCAGGTGACGGTGGTAGACGTCGCACACCGCTGGGGATTCCGTCATCTCGGGCGTTTCGCGGGCGCCTACCGTGCGCGGTTCGGCGTGTCACCGTCCCAAACACTCAACGCCGCCACCGGCCCACGAGTCATCCCAGAACGTACCGCGACGACAACCATGACCTGAACTCGCCGGCCCGTCCACCAACGGCGACGGGGCTTCAGCGTGACAGCCACCGCGAGGCCGAGGTCCAGACCGCTACCGGGGGAGCCGCGGGCTGGAGCGCTTGTTGCGGATGTGCCGAAGGCGGCACGCCCAGACGGACGGGCACTCAATCGTCCGGTCGTTCGAGCCGGGCGAGGGCTGGCGGTGCCGCTTCGTTCCCAAGGCCAACGTCTGAAATCCAGTCGAGCGCCGAGCACGATGCCGGCCGATACCGCGACAGCGACGTCCGAATCGAGGGACGGTGGCTGCCGCGGACCTCTGGCTGTTCTTCGCCGGTGTCTGCCGGGTGGCGTATCCGGTCAGTAGTAGGGCCAGGACGCCGACCAGGACCAGGAGGGCCAGGACGGCCGCTGCCATTTTCCATCGGCCACCTCGGCGCGGGGGTGGGGCTTTCTCGGAGATCCGACCGGGGGGTGCCGGGCGGGAGACGCCTCGAAGGGCCGGCGACTGCGGTCGTGCGTGCCCGGTCGGCGTGGCTGCGGCTTTCTCCGAGCCAGCGCTCGCGACCAGGACACCACCGGCGGCGATGGCCGGCCGAACACCTGTCGCCGCTACCGCTGCCGCGCCTAGTGCCACCGCGTATTTCGGGTGGGCGTCGGTCAGGACCGGGCGGCCTGACTCCTCGGTGATCATCTGCCCGATCAGCGGGATGCGGGACGAGCCGCCGACCAGCAGGATCGCAGAGAGTTCGTCCACCTCTACCCGGGCCGTGTGCACCGCGCGGACCAGGGCGCCGATCGTCGACTCGATCGGGGCACGGATCATGGACTCCAGGGTGTGGCGGGAGAGCTGGGCGAAGAACTGACGGTTGAACAGCCGGACGGGAATGCTCGTCTCGGTGTCGACCGACAGCGTTTCCTTGGCCCGGACGCACTCCTGCCGCAACCTTGCCAGGGCCGCCACCGACTCGGGTTCGAACAGGTCGAGCTCGGCCAGCGCTCCGCCGTGCCGGTGGTTGATCCACTGGATGATCGCTTCGTCGAAGTCGGTTCCGCCCAGGCGTTCGATCCCCTCCGGCTCGCCCACCACCTCGACCACGCCGTTGCGCTTGTGCAGCACGGTGGCGTCGAAGGTGCCGCCGCCCAGGTCGTACACCGCGAAGGTGCCGCCGTCGGCCAGGGGGTGGTTCGCACCGTAGTAGGTGGCGGCGGCCTCCGGTTCGGTCAGCACCACGTAGTCGCGCAGGCCGGCCAGCCGTGGGATCTCCTCGAAGAGCTCCCGCCGGTACGGGCCCCAGCCGGCCGGGTGGGTCAGCGCGACCCGGTCCGGTGGCCCGCCCTCCTCCCTGGTGACGGTGTCGAGCACGTCGCGCAACTGCTCGGCCATCAGCTCGGTCACCTGGTGCGCGACCCCGCCGAGGACCACCGGGGTCGGATCACCCAGTCGCCGCTTGAACCAGCGCTCGACCCGGCTGGGATCGCTCAGCGCGCGCCGCTCGGCGGCCTCGCCGAAGATCAGCTTCGAGTCGTGGTCCAGGCACACGACCGCTGGAGCGACCGCCGCTCGGTTACTCAGCGCGCACATCTCCACGTGGCCGCCGCGCGCGATCGCGGCCGCCACGAAGGTGGTACCCAGATCGACGCCGAGGTCGTAGCCCACAGCCTTCCTCCCCAAGGAACCTTCCCACTGGTAGGGCTGGCCCCACTGACGACAACGGCCTACCACCGGAGAATGACGTCATGACGCTCGACACGTACAACGCCGCTCACTCCGCCCGGCGCCGGGCGGACGAGCACTGGAGTCGGCGCCGTGATCTCGAGCGTCAGCTGCACGACGGCCCGGCCCTGCGGATCGCGGCCCTGGCGCTGCGCCTCGGTCTGCTCGCCCAGAAAGCGCGCTGTGACGTCGGCGGTCTGCCGCACGACATCGAAGAACTGCAGAACCAGCTGCACCTCATCCAGCAGGAACTGCGCGCGGTCGCCGATCGGATCTATCCGCCGCTGCTGCATGAAGCCGGTCTCGGACCGGCCCTGCGCGAGCTGGCGAGCAACGCCTCGCTACGGGTCGACGCCGACGGCGGCCGCTTCGACCCGGCGGTGGAGGGAGTGGCCTATTTCGCCGTTCTCGCGGTTCTCGCCGCGCTGCAGCCCGCCACTCGAACGGTGGACGTCGTCATCCGCCGGGACGCCGACGGGTTGGCGCTGGACGTCGGCAATGTCGATACTGGCCAGATCGGCGCCGTCCGCGACCGAGTCCAATGGGTAGGCGGTGTGGCCGAGGTCCGCGGCGGCCTGATCGGAACAATCAAAGTGAGGATTCCGTGCGAGTAGCGCTGGCGGACGACGGGGCGTTGTTCCGCAATGGCCTGGTGTTGCTGCTCGAGGCGGCCGGGCATGAGGTCGTCGGCTGCACCGCGGACGGAGACACCCTGGTCGAGCTGCTGACGACCGAGCCGGCCGACGTGGCCATTCTCGACATCAAGATGCCGCCCGAACCCGACGGTGGCCTGTCCACAGCCGAGCGGCTGCGGGCCGATCACCCGGAACTGGGCCTGCTGTTTCTCTCACACTATGCCGAGACCCACTATCTGCTGCGCGTGCTGCACATCGGCACCGAGGCGATCGGGTACCGCTTGAAGGAGAAGGTGGGCAGCGTCGAAGTTCTCAGCGACACCCTCACCCGCATTCGCGACGGCGAGATCGTCATCGAGCCGGTGCTGGCTCAGCGGCTGGTCGAACGGCCGAGCAGCAGCCGGCGCGACATGCTGGCTACCCTGTCGGAACGCGAGATGGACGTGCTGCGACTGATGTCCGAGGGCCGCTCCAACGCGGGCATCGCCAATCTGCTGTTCGTGGCGGCCAAGAGCATCGAGAAACACATCTCCAGCATCTTCCTGAAGCTCGGGCTGCCGTCGGACGCCGCCGAGCAACACCGACGCGTGCTGGCCGTATTGACTTTCCTGAGGTCAGCACAGGAAATTGGCTGATCCGGTCACCAGGCTCGTGCGGACGATTCTGCCGGCCGGCGTGACGTTTCTTCTGCTGGTGGCCACCGCCGCGGTGGCCGGCTGGGCCGGGGCGAGCCGCCCGGTCGCTCTCGTGTTGCCGTTCGCGGTGATCGCCGGCGCGACCGTTCTGCTCACCCGGCTGCGTAAAGCCGTCGTCACGGCTGCGGAGCGGATCACCCGGCGCCGCGTGGTCACCCCGTATTCGGCGTTGGCGGAGGCGGTTCGTCATCTGCGGTCACCGTCGCTGCGCGAGGCCCTGCCCGGGTTGGCCAAGGCTCTTGCCGACGGCACCGGGGCCCAGCGGTCTACCATCTGGCTGGCCGACGGCGATCGGCCGGCCGTCATCGCTTCGTATCCCATCGGTCGGTCCGGCCGCCCGGAGAGCACGGCGAGTCTGCCGGCGCTGCTGTCCCGCCCGGGGATCGCACACGCCGTACCGCTGCTGGACGCGGGCGAACTGCGTGCTGTGCTGGCGATCGAGAAGCCCGAGTCACCGGTCACGGCGCAGGACCGAATGCTGCTGAACGACATCGCCCACGGCACCGCACTGCTGCTGCGGAGGGCCACTCTCAACAATGAACTGACCGAACACGTACGCCGGGCCGACCGGCTGGTGCGGGAGTTGCATGATTTCCGGCGCCGGCTCGGCCGGGCGCGCGAGGTGGAGCGGCGCCGGCTGCTGACCCAGTTGTCTCGCGCCACCTCCGGACGTCTGGACGCCCTGCGCACGCACCTGACCGCGGCCCGGGCCACCCTCGGCGGTCACGGCGCCGGGCCCGCCCTCAGGCTGGCCCGCGCGGAGTTGGACCAGTTGATCGATCGGTTCCGGGTCATCGCCCGCGGCGTCTATCCCACCGTGCTGCGCGGTCAGGGACCGGCCGCGGCACTCGAGGAACTGGTGGCCGACCTGGACCGGCCGGTCCGGCTCACCGGCGATCTCCACGCGCGGGCGGGGTGGGCGGTCGAGTCGGCCGCGTACCAGGTGACAGCGGCCGCTCTGGAGGTGCTCGCCGCGCAGCCGGCCGCCGGGGAGATCCGGGTGCGGGTGACCCACGGCAACACCCGGGTGCGGATCCTCATCGAGGACCCGTCGCCGCCGGTGACCGCGGAACAGATGCGCGCCGCCCTGGTCGACGACGTCGAAAGGCTTACGGCTTTGGGCGGTGCGGTCGAGTGTGCCGACGGGAAACGAGGCGGGCTGCGCCTGTATGCCTGGCTGCCCGATCGGCCGGACACGGCGAGGGAGTCGCTGCCGTGACTTCGCGTGTTCTCCGTGTCGCGTACGGAAGCATGGGCTTGATCTGTGGGTTGCTGGCGTTCGGCCGTCTCCTGATCGAGATTTTCCTGCTCGCCTCGGGTCACGACCATCCCGGCGCCGGGACCATGACGAAGCTCGGCTGCGGGCTGCTCACACTCGTCCTCGGCGCCGCGATCCTGATCTCCGGGCACCGGGATCGCTCGATGCGGCCGTTCGCTCTCGCCCTGCTGGCCGGCGCCGGATCAGACCTCGGCCCGGTGATCACCGGTGACTTCATTCTCCCGGCGGTTTCCCTGGGCGCCTTCGCCTGCGCGCTGTTGTCCTACCCACCGACCGGTGGACCACGCGGCCCCGGCCGCGACGAGATCGTGGTGACGGTCGGGGCGATCGCCGCGCTCGGTGCGGCCGTCGCAGCGGCGTTCCCGCCGACGCTGAGCCAGGTCGCGCTCTTCGGTGCGGTGCTGCCGGCCCTGGCCCTGGTGTTCCTGCGGCACCGGGGACGTGACGACCTGACGGCGATCGAGCGTGCACGGATCCGCCTGCTCTTCGGCATCCTGGTCAGCGCGGCCGTGATCATGGCGGTGCTGCTGCTGGTCTTCGTCCCCTTCCCGGCCGTACGGGATCCGGCGCCGCTGGTCTGGTTCAGCCATCTCGTACCGGTCACGGTCGCGATCACCGCGAGCCGGCGCGCGTCATTGCAGGCCGTCCAACGCCGGCTCGGCACGGTCCTGGTCGTTGCTCTGGTCACCGTTCTGATGGGTGGCCTGTTCGTGGTCCTGCACACGGTGGTGTCCGCCCCGGTCGCGGCGGTGCCGGTGGCCGTACTCCTGCGTCCTGTCCATGTTCGCGTCGAGCGTCGTCTGAACCGCCTGCTCTACGGGCGTCGGCCGACGCCCTACAGCGTGCTGGCGCGCATCGGCGCGATGACGCGGACGAGCCCCCTGGACGCCACCGATCTGACCCGCGTGACCGAGGCGGTCGGGCGCGGCCTGGGAGCGCACGTGTGCCGGCTGAGCGTGGTGCGACCCGGGCTGTCCGAACGCACGTACGCCTGGACCCGCCCCGGTGCGAGCGAGGACGAAGCCCTGGTCACCCTGCCCATCACCCGCGGTGGCGAACGGCTTGGCTCGATCACGGTGGACCGCTCGGCCACGATGGGGCCGGATACCTACCGTTCCCGGCTGGTGGCTGACGTGGCCGACAGCCTCGGCACGGTGCTCGAGGCGTACCGCCTGCGGGTCGAACTGGAACGCCAACTGCGGGCCGTCCGGGCGCACTCGGCGGAAATTGCTCGCTCGCGCCAGCGGCTGGTGGCCGAGATGGATGCCGAACGTCGCCGCATCGAACGGGACCTGCACGACGGCGCCCAGCACCACCTGGTCTCGCTGCGACTGGCGATCGGCCTGGCTGAGCACCGGGTCAGCACCGGCACCGAGGCGGCCGAGGCCCACCTCGACCGGCTCACGGCCCGCCTCGACGAGGCGGAGTCCATCCTGATGCGTACGGCGACGGGCGTGACCCCACCCCGGCTCGCACAGTTCGGGCTGGTCGAGGCGCTGGAGGCCGAACTGGGCCTGAGCGTCACTCCCGTCGGTATGCCGGCCGGCCGGCGATTCCCGGCCGCGATCGAGACGGCCGTCTGGTTCTGCTGCCTCGAAGCGGTGAACAATGCCCGCAGGTACGCGCCCGGCGCGCCGATCCGACTCATCCTCAACCGCGGCGACGACCGCCTGGAGTTCGGTGTGCACGACGACGGCCCGGGCTGGGACATGGCCGCGAACACCGACGTCCCGGGCCGAGGTCTGCAGAACATGACGGCTCGGGTCAGGGCCCTGGGCGGCATGGTCGAGGTGCGCTCGGATCCAGCCGCCGGCACGCGAGTCGACGGCTGGGTGCCGGTCACCCGGTGCGCGCGGTAGTCAGCCGGCCCAACTGAACCGCTGAGCACGCTGCCGCAGCTCATGCACGGAGGCGAGGTCCAACTCGATCTCGGCCAAGGCCTCCTGCAGCCGTTCGCTCTCGCCGGCCGCGCGCCGTGCCGCATCGGCCATCCCGGACAGCCGGCGGGACTCGTTCGTCACCACCTCGTTCAGGCCGGCATGCATTTGCTGCTCGATGGCGCGAACACCGTCGCGCACCCGCTTGCTGACGGCCATCCGGAATGCGTCGATCAGCGACCGCAGCTCACTGGCGCTCTCCACATTGCGCCGGCTGCGTTGCCGTTGCCTCTCCCCGGCCACGGCGGCCCCGCCCATACCCACCGCGCCGGCCGCTGCTCCGATCACGGTCGGCCACAGCGACATCTCGATACCGAGAAGCCGAGGGAGGAAGAGGGCGAGCATGACGCCGCTGTAGGTCGGCATGACAACACCGACCAGCCGGGTAGCCAGGGCCTGTTGATCGGACAGGGCCCGCGGACCGCGGTGGATGTAGGCCACCAGTTCGGCCGGCGGCTCCAGGTCAAGGGAAACCGGCGGCACCGGCTCGCTCAGCCCGATCGAGGAGGCAACCCGCTCACCGATCCCGCGCGCCGCCAGGCGCAACGCGCGATGCACCGCCTCGGTCTCGGCCACCAGGCGCTTTCGCAGCCAGCGATCGAGATCGTCGCCCGTCAGCCCCTGCGTTTCGATCGCCACGGTGCCCTCATCGAGCAGGGCGCGCAGCCAGTTGTGAACGGCGAACTCGATGTCCGAATCGGTCGCCGCCAAGGCATCGCCGAGCACTCGCGGCCACCGGACGGTGCGCTCCTGAAACTCTCGCAGGCGTACCTCGGCGTGCCGTGCCTCGGCGGCCAGCCGGGCCGCGCGGCCGGGGTCGGCCAAGGCGGCCCGGCGGATACGAAGGTCGACCTCCAACGACTGCAGGGCGCCTACCACCGCTTCGGCGATGGGCTCGGCCGGGCGCGCGGCAGCCACCTCGTCCGCGGCCACGCGCATCCGGCGTACGAGATCGTGCCGGGCGTTGGCCTCGGCCCCGCGCAACACCAGGTCGACAACTTCCCGCAGGTCGTCCCGGACCACCAGGTCCTTCGTCACGGTCATCGTGACCTCCATCAGATACGGGTCGGCGGCTCGGTAGCCGCCGGCCGAAGCCGGCGGCTACCCGTGCCCGTCGTCAGTGGCAGACCAGGAACGAGTTGTGGTCGAAACTGATCAAACCGCGACCGCCGTCGTGGCAGTCCTGGAGGCCGCCCTGGATGCCGCCCCAGCGGCCGCCGTCGTCGCAGTCCTGGACGCCGCCCCAGCGACCGCCCTCGTCGCAACCTTGATTGCCCCAGCCGCCGTTGTGGTGCGGCTCGTGTCCGCGCCCCCAGCCGACGAACCGCTCGCGGCCGGGATCGAAGCAGTCGTTGCCGCCGCGGTGGGCGCTGTGCCACATGCTCATGTCATTGTCCTAAATATCGGGGGCGTTCTGACTGGGACGATGCTGCCGGTCCGTCGCCTACGCCAACGACAGAGCAAACCCCCGAAGGCCAGGTGGCCAACCCCTCACGCCGAGGTGGGGTCCTCCCTACCTCGAAAGGGGGAGGGCGGTTGGTGATCTCACCGGCAGAACTTGGCTCCCGTGGCGTACGCCAGACCGAAGCCGGACGCCGACGAGTCCATGAAGATCACCTCGCGTCCCACCGCAGCTGTCGCGAACATCTGCGCGCCCGCGACGTCGGCGATCGACGGCGGGTTGAGGTATGCGTGAGCCCATGCGCGCGCTGATCTTCGACGACTACGGCGGGTGGACCGGCCCCGCCTGGGCCAGCTCCGGATCCGGTACGGGCGGTGGCCTCCGACGGCGCCCGTTTCCTGACCGGCCAGGTGTGTTCGCCGTCGATGGCGGCACCCTGATGCTCCGCTGACCAGCGGCCGGGAGTTCGGTCACCCGACCTCGGGTTCGAGCAGGCGCTGGGTCTCGTTCCAGAGTTCGGTCTGCACGCCTGGGGCGGCGCGCACGCGGCTAGCCTAGTATCGCTGGGCTAGGTCGACCGGGCACCCGCCTTGCCCGGCGATCGGTTCGAGCGGAAGGGCTGCACATGTCGTCAACGGCCTCGTCCCGGCCGCCGACGCTCGACGAGGTCGCCGCGCGCGCGAAGGTGTCCCGTACGGTGGCATCCCGGGTGATCAACAACGGCCCGCACGTCAGCCGCGCCAAGCGGGACGCGGTCCAGAAGGCGATCCGTGAGCTCGGGTATACGCCGAATCGGGCTGCGCGGACGCTGGCGACCCGTCAGACGGGTGTGGTGGTGCTGGCGGTCTCCGGCGATGGACCGGGCGTGTTCGCCGATCCGTTCTTCGGGCAGATCATCGTCGGTGCCTGCACCGCGTTGGAGAAGACCGACCTGCACCTGGTGCTGAGTCTGGCCACTACCGGTCACGGCCAGCAGCGGCTGGAGACCTTCCTGCAGACGCGGGGTGCCGACGGGGTGATGCTGGTAGCACTGCGCGGCGACGATCCGCTGATCGACATCGCGACGCGGTCGGGACTGCCCACCGTTTTCATCGGGCTGCCGATGCGGGAAACGCCGCCCTTCTACGTCGAGGTGGACAACGCGGGCGGGGCGCGTGCGGCCACCGAACATCTGCTGCGCGGTGGTCGCCGCCGCATCGCCATGATTACCGGACCGGACGACACCGCGGTGGGCCGGGAGCGCCGGCGCGGCTATGCCGAGGCGCTGACGCTGGCCGGGCTCGCGCCGTACGCCACCGAGCCCGGCGACTTCATGGAGATCGGCGGCGCCGCCGCGATGCGCGCGTTGCTGAGCTCGCACCCGGACCTGGACGCCGTGATCGCCGCGAACGACAACATGGCGGCCGGGGCCCTGCGAGTGTTACGCGATGCGGGCCGGTCGGTGCCCGGTGACGTGGCGGTGATGGGTTTCGACGACCTGCCCATCGCGATGCACACCGATCCGAAGCTCACCACGATTCGTCAGCCGGTGCAGGCGCTGGGTCGCGAGGCCACGCGCATGCTGATCGAACTGCTCAACGGCGAGCGGCCCGAACCGTTCATCCTGCCCACCAACGTGGTCGTGCGGGACTCGGCCTGACGACACCGGCCGGACCCGCCCGCTCAGAGCGACGCCGCCGGCCGGGAACGGGCGTAGTTCGCGGCGACGCGGGCGAGGTCCGCGCCGCACCCTCTCATGGACCTCGTCCGCACCCACGAGGTGAAGGCGGCCAGCGCGGCCGGCGACGAGTTCGGCGACCACGCCTCTTCCTTGGTCAGGTCGAAGTAGGTGAGCAGCTTGAGGTCGGGGTACGCGCCCGAGCGCAGCGTCGCGGTCATGTCCCTGAACCACTGGGCCTTGTCGCCGCCGTCCTCGCTGGACGCGAACTCGCCGAGCATCACGGGCCGGCGCGGCGCGACGGCGCGCGCCTTGGCGTACGCGGTGGCGAAGGTCGCGTCGAAGCTCGCCCAATGGTCGCCGGCCGGGTCCCACGACGGGCCGAAGCCCCAGTTGTAGCCGTCGATACCGACCCAGTCGACGTATTTGTCGCCGGGATAGGCGACGGCCGGGTCGTTGTAGGCCTCGTCCGGTGAGGACCCGTTGTTGTACGCCCACACCCATTGCACGTTTCGCGCGCCGGCGGCCACGGTGAGGTCGTGGACGTGCCGGTACGCCCGCACGTACAGCGAAGGGTCGGCGTTGTTGTTCGCGATCCCCCACGGATACCAGTTGCCGTTGAACTCGTGTCCCCAGCGGACCAGGATCGGCAGCCGCACGGCGGCGAACTCTCCGGCTCGGGCCCTGATGTAGGCGTCCCACGTGCCGTCGATGATGTCCCGCAGGTGGATCTGACCGGGGTCGTTCGGGCCGAGGGCGGTGTTCCACGGCTCCCAGGTGTAGTGCGGCATGACGCCGTGCCGCCACAGCTCCTTGGCCTCGTGCACCGGGAAGGCCAAGCCACTCGCCCAACTGTCGAACCACATCACGCTCGCGGGGGTGACGTCGTAGAGGTTCTCGACATCGGTGGCGATGGTGGTGGGAGATCCTTCCCGGAACACACCCAGATAGCGAGTCGGATCCGATCGACCGTGTGCGCTCGCGGCGCCGGCATCGGACATCGCTACCGTCGCCGCTGCCGCAGCCGCGCCCAGCAGTGTTCGCCTCCGCATAGACCCTCCAAATAGGGGAGTGAGAGCGCTCTCGCACGTTTGGAAGCGCTTCCGGCCAAAAGGTACTTCCGACGCTCGTCGATGTAAAGACCAGGTTTCGAAAGCCGTCATGAACGGGACAGAGAACCTTGACAGCGGCAACTTGTGCGTCACAGACTCGTCACATCTATCGATGGATATAGGCCGGAAGCGCTTCCAATTTATGGTCTAATCCCGAGGGAACTGGAGACCTCAATGCTCATCACGCGAGCTCGCGCCCTCGAAGCGTTGGGTGCCGCCATCCTCGGCGCGGTCGTGGCCGTGACAGCGACCGGTGTCGTGCCGGCCGAGGCTGCCATCGGCCCCAGCTTCGTCGACAACTTCAACGCCTTCGACACCAGCCGTTGGTACAAGGCCGACGGTTACAGCAACGGCAGCATGTTCAACGCCGGCTGGCGCGCTGACCACGTCTGGATCAACGGCGGCGTCGCGGGCCTCAACCTGGACACCCAGTCGTGCCCGGGCGGCTGCTCCGGCAAGCCGTACGCCGCCGGCGAATATCGCACCACCGACCTGTACTCGTACGGCCGCTTCGAGGCGCGACTGAAGGCCGTCAAGAACCCCGGCACCGTGACGTCCTTCTTCACCTACACCGGCCCCAGCGACGGCCAGCCCTGGGACGAGATCGACGTGGAGATCCTCGGCAAGAACACCACCCAGGTGCAACTCAACTACTTCACCAACGGCGTCGGCGGCCACGAGACCGTCATCAACCTGGGATTCGACGCCTCGGCCGGCTATCACAACTACGCCTTCGAGTGGTGGAACCGCGGCACCATCAACTGGTTCGTCGACGGAGTGCTCGTCCACCAGGAGAACGGCTCGCGCGGGCCGCTTCCCACTCACCCGCAACGCATCATGATGAACCTCTGGCCCGGCATCGGCGTGGACGGCTGGCTGAAGCCCTTCACCTACCCGGGTACGAAACTGACCGCCACCTACGACTGGGCCAAATACACCAGGTACTGAGGCACAGCCACCCCGGTAGTCGCCGCCGAGGACCACTGCCGCGATCTAGGGTGGCGAGGTGAACAACGGTGGCTTGACCCTGATGGCAGTACACGCGCACCCGGATGACGAGGCCACCAGCACCGGCGGCGTGCTGGCCCGCTATGCGGCCGAGGGCGTGACCACCGTTGTCGTGACCTGCACCGACGGCCGCTGCGGAGACGGCCCGGCCGGCGTCAAACCGGGGGAGGCCGGCCACAACCCCGAGGCGGTCGTGGCCACGCGCCGGCAGGAATTGGCCGCCAGCTGCGCTGTCCTGAAGGTCACCCACCTCGAGACGCTGGGCTATCACGACTCCGGGATGATGGGCTGGCCCGCCAACACGGCACCGGGATCGTTCTGGTCCACCCCGGTGGCCGAGGCCGCGCAGCGGCTGGCGGAGTTGATCCGCCGATACCGCCCGGACGTCATCGTCACCTACGACGAGAACGGCGGCTACGGTCACCCCGACCACATCCAGACCCACCGCGTCACGATGGCCGCGGTCGAGCTGTCCGGCCGACCGGCCAAGGTGTATTGGAGCACGGTTCCCGATTCGTGGATGCGCGACGTCGCGGCGCTGATGCGGGAGGCGGGCGTGGGGTGGGACGAGACCGATGTTTCCGAGCTTCCCCCGATCGGGCTTCCGGACGACCAGATCACCACCTGGGTCGACACCAGCGTCGCGAGCGACCAGAAATACGACGCCCTGGCGGCACACGCCAGCCAGAGCGACGGCGCGCTCTTCCTCAGCCTGGGCAAGGACCGCTTCGCACAGCTCATGGGAACCGAGACCTTCGTCCGGGTGCACGACACGACCGGTGCGCCGCTTCCCGAGAACGACCTTTTCGCCGGCCTGGACGTACGAGACGTATTGGCGGGCTGACTCACCTTCGCCTGCACGTCGTGGTCGTAGAGTGCGATCTTGCCGGTGGCGAGCACATCGAAGGCGCGCTTGCCCGCCTTGACCTTCTCGATCTCCGCGAAGTCGAGGCCGATCCGGCGTCGACGTATCCCGGTCCGCCGGCGTCGATGGCGGACCTTCTCGTCTCGCGTACGAGGAGGTTGTTCAGGGGTTGTTGATCTGGATCGGGACGGACTGGGTCTTCGGGTTTGTGGTGTCCGGTGCCGGGCAGCGTGCCCACAGGGTCGGTGTGCGGATCGTGACGTCGGCGGGGATCGTGGCCTTCGCGGTGAAGGTTCCGGTGGCGAGGGCGGTCGTCGTGGTCAGGTCGCGACTGCCGGCGGTGGGGGCTGTGGCCGGTGGGTTCAGCTGCACTTTTCGTTGCGCCATCGTCGGGCTCAGCGGGGCGCCGCCGTCCCAGCGGAGGCCGAGCGACACGGTCCGGCCCGGCCGGGCCCAGCGGCTCAGGGACCGGATGAACGCCTCCTGCACGACGTCCTCGGCCTGCTCGACACTGCCGGTGACCGAGAACAGCTGACCGACCAGCCGCGGGTACGCGGACCGGTAGAACTCGTCGAAGTCCGGCTGTTCCCGGTCACCGGTGTGCTGGTGCTCCACTCAGTTACGACCCACCGGGGCGGCGTTTTCGAGCTTCTCGGCGGGCGTCAGGGCGAGCCAGGTGAGCTGTTCCTGCGTGGCCTTGCCGTCCGCTTTCAACTGCTTCACGAGTCGGTTCATCTCGGCGACCTGTACCGAGGTCCACACCCCGTCAGTCTTGATCTTCGCCTCGAGCCGGAGCAGTTCCTTGTTCGCCGACGTCCCGGCCTTGGCCTGGGTGACGGCATTGTGGGACACGCGCTGCTGAGCCTGTACGGGTGCGGCAGCGGCCACCGGCTCGGTTTCGTTACCGGTGGCGGCGATCGCGGCGGTGGCCAGGGCTCCGCACAGGCCGGTGGCTACGGCGCCGATGGCGATGGCCGTGAGCAAGGGCTTTCGCATGTTGGGGTCCTTCTTGCCGGGGGCATTGTCGAGACTTCCACGCCCCCGTCCACCGCCACGGCACACCACCACGGGCTTCGTTACCGATCCGTTACCATCGGCGTCCCCTTGACTGTTCAGCGTCGTAGGTACACGGCGTCGAGGGTGGCGCCGGACGGTGCGGTCAGGGTCAGGGTGCCGGTGCGCTGCTTGCCGGTGGGCAGCCAGACCACCGTCCGGACCGGCTTGGACGCCTTGAGCGAGACGGTGCCGAGCTTCACCCCGGCGTGCGTGACGGTGATGCTTCCGCAGGTGGGGCAGGCGCGGGCGACGATGCCGACCCGGGTGGCGGTCACGCCGGTGTGTGCGGCGTTGCCCTTGGCCGGGATGGTGGTGGCGGTGTTCGCGTAGAAGCCGGTCCATGTGATGCGTTTGCCGGCCTTCGACACGGTGAGCCAGCGGTCGTCGAAGGGGCTGAGCGTGCAGTGTTCGGTGGACCAGTCGTTGGTCTTGGCGGTGATGTCGCGGGCGCGCGCCGAGAAGCAGTACGACTTGCCGGCGGCCAGGCTCACCGCCGAGCGGGTGGCGGTCGTCGCCTTCAGGTTCGCCGGGTAGACGTACCCGCTGGTGGCCTGGACGGCCGAGGTGGTGCGCCACCGTACGTCGTAGGTGACCGGTCCGGCTTCGTCGGTGGCCGACCAGGTCACCGTGGCGGTGGTGGCCAGGACGGTGCCCGGCGCCGTGACGACCGGGATGGTGGGCGGTGCGAAGTCGATGGTGAAGGTGGTGTCGGGGACCGGCACGGTCGCGCCGCGGATCTTGGCGTTCAGGTGCAGGGTGTGCCGCCCCTGGCCGAGCGGAGTGCTGACGGAGACCTGGGTCCAGTACAGGTTCCGGTTGGGGCTCTGCTGGAGCGGCGACTGCATGGTGACCTGTAGTTTGCCGTCGATGACCGCGCTGACCTGGTCGGCCGGGCCGGGATTGGTCACCTGCAGGCCGAGCGACACCTGAGAGGTGGGCCAGCCGAAGAGCTGCCCGGCCTTGGGGGCGGTGACCACGGCGGTGGGGGTGGCCTTGACGGTCACCGCGGAGGTGCCGAGCGCGCCGCAGGTGGTGCGGTCGCTGCAGTTCGAGGAGAGCACGGCGATCCGCAGCGGACCCTGCGCCACGTCCCGGCCGTCCACGACGAAGCGGAACGTGCCGTCCTCGGCGACCCGTGCGTTGTCCCAGTACAGGCTCTTGTCGCCGACGATCGGGGTGACCTCGGGCACGACGTCCGGGTGCGCCACCCGCCCGGTGATAACCAGCCCTTCGTCGGTGAAGGAGGTGACGGTCGAGCCGGGCGCGGGGGAGGTCACGACGATGTCGTCGCGGACCTCGTCGACGTAGACGATCGTGCCCGCACTGAACTGGTAGCCGTTGCCGTCCGGCACGTCGGCGTAGATCGTGTACACACCGTCGGCCAGCGGTCCGGTGTCCAGGATGCCGGAGAAGCGTCCGTTGACCACCGGAACGGTGATCGTGGGGTCGTTGTCCAGCGTGATCCGCACGGTCTCCCCGGCGGGAGACCCCGTGGTGGTCCCGCTCACCGTGATCGGTCCCGGTTTGATCAGCTGGTACGGGGTGAGGCTGTCCACCCGGATCGTGGTCGCCGCCTGCGCGGCGGGCTGCACGACCGCCACCGCTCCCGCGGCCAGCAGGATCGCACCGACTCCTGCCGCCCACCGCCGTGGCCGAGTCCACCGCATTATCGTTCCCCGTTCGCCAAGATCATCGAAGGGCATAGTGCCGTTCGGAGTGACCGGCCGCATCCCCCATTCGGGCGCATGCTCCCAGTCCCAGCAAAAGCTTGAGTAGTCCTTTTTGGAATGGGACGAAATGGCATTATGGCGACGAGCGGGCGGCAGTCGACCCGGTTGGCAGGGTGCATCGATCTTGACTGTTTAGTTCGCAAGCTGATCTTGGGAGTAGCGGCGGGTGCGGCGGCTGTTGCCGGCGTCGTTGGCCGTCCTGACGGCGACCGCGGTAGCGGCGTGGTGGTGGCTGCCGGAAACGCAATGGTCGGATACCGCTCGTCAGATTCGGGCGGCCGCCACCTATTGGATCAACTGGCAGCTTGCCGGTGATTCCGTCGACTATTTCGGAGCCGGGAAGCTGGCCCCCCGGTGCAGCATTATTGGTCACTCGCGGTCGAGGAGCAGTTCTATCTCCTGTGGCCGGTACTCATTCTGGTGTTGACCTGGGTGGGGTGGCGGCTTCGGGACCGGCGGTGGCTCTATTTCCCGGGTCTGCTGGTCGTGGTCGGCGTGTCGCTGTGGTGGTCGGTCACCTACACGCGTACTACTCCGGCGTCGGCGTATTTCGTGTCCACGACCCGGGTGTGGGAGCTGGGTGCCGGCGGTCTGCTGGCCGTCGCCGCTCCGGTGATCGCGGGAATGCTGGCGACGCGGCCGGGCGGGCGGGCCCGGGCGCCTCTGGCATATGCGGCACTGGCCGCTGCTGGTGATCGAGCCGGCGGCGCTGCACTCGGCGCGGGGCTGGAAGGACGACGCGGCGATCATCGTCGCCACGCTGGTGCTGGCGGCGCTGACGAAGCGGTATCTGGAGGATCCGGTACGCACCGTGGCGTGGTGGCGTCGCCTCGTGCCGACGTACGCGATGGGTGCGGCCGGGATGGCGGTCGTGCTTGCTGTTGCCGCGACTTGGAGTGGTGTGGAGAACCACCGTCAGGACCGCTACCAGCGTCAACTGGTGGCGCAGGTGGCGAGCGCGGAAGGCTGCTTCGGCGCCGCCGCACTCGATCCTGGTTCGACCTGTGGTCGTTCCCGGCAAGGGGAGTATGTTCCGAAATCGTCGACCTGGCAGCGCGGTGCGATGCCGGAGATGTGTCGTCACCGGTGTCGGTGGTGTTGACGGGCAACTCCCATGCCCTGCAATGCTCGAGGCCTTGTCGGCAGTCGCGGAGGCCGAACACTGGCACCTCATCACCTACTACGCCACCGGCTGCCCGTTCGCGGCGTGGCCACGGCGAATGTTCACGTCCCAGTTCGCCCGTTGCGCCGACTGGGAGCAAGAGGTCCTGAGCAGGATCGTCCGGATGAAGCCGACCCTGGTGGTCACCTCGAACCTCGGCTACCGGTCCCGATTCAAGGGCTGGTTCACGACTGACATCGGCGGTTTTCAACCGGTAGATGCTTATGCTGCCGCCTACGCCACTCTCCGGGACGCCGGCATCAAGACTCTGGTGATAAATGATGCGCCGGCGCCCGCGGGCGGCGACAAATCTGATCCTGCCAAGTATCCGAACGCCGACCCGATCCGCTGCCTCGAAGCCCACCCGACCGACTATGCGGCGTGCTCAGCACCGAGATCGGATTGGGAATACCGCGACCCGGCCGTCGACTCGGTAAAGAGAATCGCCTCCCCGAAGGTCACCTCGGTCGATCTCAATGACCACATTTGCGGCCCTGATACATGCGACGCGGTCGTCGGCGGTGTTCGGGTGCGGCAGGACGACTCGCACCTCACCGGAACGTGCGTCCACACCTTGATGCCGTACCTGCGGCTTGCGCTCGTGGCATCGGTGACAGGCCGGTGAGGTCACCTGGTGAGCACTGGTGCGGCGATCAAGGCGATCAGGGAATCGGGTTGATCATCCCGGCCGCGCGGGAATCTGAGCCGTCGCAGGGCGGGCATCGCTAGGCTCCTAGATATGCGGCTTCCGCGCCATTTGAACCGTTCTGCGTGGCAGCTGGTCGCGTTGCCACTGGTCGTATGGCTCGTCTTGACGACAACCGCCGCGGCCGGGCTCGGCTGGCTCGAGCGGGCGAACCACGACGGGCTGGCGCGGCGGTTCGATTTCCGCGTCCAGCTGGTGGCGAACATGGTGTCCGCCTATATCGACGAGCTGATCGGACTGCAGCAACGACAGGCTTCGGCTTTCCTGAGCGATCCGGCCGTCCGGCAGGACGTCTTCGACCGGGTGGTCCGGGGTTTCGGCTTCCCGGCCGCCGTTCTGCTCGACGACCGGGGACGGGTGCTGCGGGTGTTCCCGGCGGGCGGCCTGCCCGTCGGCACGGACCTCACCGGCCGGTACCCGCACCTGGCCCAGGCCGTACGGCTGGGAGAACCTGCGGTCTCGTCGGTGACTCCGTCGGTGGCCGGCATCTCGGTGATCAACTTTGCGGCGCCGTTCGACACCCCGGCCGGTCGGCGGGTCTTCGCCGGCTCGGTGGAGGCCGCCCGGAGCCCGCTGACCGGCTACCTGACCGGGACCCTGCCGCCGCAGGAGGTACGGCTGAGGTTGATCGACCAGTCCGATACGACCATCGCGGCCAACCAGGCCGATGTCGGCGAGATGTACGCGGCCGTGCGCGAGCATCGCGAAGGCCGGTTCCGGGAGGACGGTCAGTGGTGGCACTACTCCACCGGCCCGGTCACGCATACGCAATGGCGGCTGGCCGGGGCGATCAGCGAGCAATCGGTGTTCTCCCCGGTGGCCGCGGCCGAGACCGCCAGTCGGTTGGCCGTGTTCACCGCGGCCGTTGCCGGGTTGATCGTGGTCGTCGCGGTCGGGCGGACCCGTCGGGGCCGGCGCCAACTGCAGGAGGCGAACCGGCAGATGGGCGACTTCGTGGCCATGCTCGGGCACGACGTGCGCCAGCCGCTGGCCTCGATAGTCCTGCACGCCGAAGCGCTGCTCGAGGAATGGCCGGAGATCGACGAGAAGACCCAGCGGGAGTACGTGTACCGGATCACCGCCGCCGGCCACCGCGCCGACGCGCTCGTCACCGAGATACTCACCCTCGCGCAGCTCGACTGCGGCGCGCTCAAGGCGTACCCGGAACTCGTCGACGTAGGCGTCGCCGTGCAGAAGGCCGTCGGCGCCGACCTCGATCCTGCCCCCGACGTCACGGTCACCGGGCCGACCACCGCGGTCGCGGACCCCGCATTCCTCCAGCTGATCCTCGGCAACCTGATCGGGAACGCCGCCAAGTACGGCCGGCCACCGATCGAGATCGCGGTCACCGCCGGCGACCGCCTCGTCAGCATCGAGATCAGCGACCACGGCGAAGGCGTACCCGAAGATTTCGTCGCCCACCTGTTCGACCGCTTCGCCCGCGCGGACTCGGGAGTGGCGACCACCAAGAGCGGTACCGGCCTCGGCCTGTACCTCGTGCACCAGCTCGCCACCGCCAGTGGTTTGACCGTCGCCTACCGGCCGCACCAGCCGTGCGGGGCCACCTTCCTGCTCGGTCTGCCGGCGGCCGCCCAGGTCTCGGCAGCGAGCACCGTTCGTCCACCGACCCTTGACCGATCCTGAGTGACCTTCGGGTCGCATCGCAGGGTCCGGGCATGCCGAGGGCAGCGCGCCGACCGGTGGTGTCAGTCGATGTCGGCGGCGAATTGGTCCGTGCCCAGCACGGTGAGTAGCGCGAGTTTCTCGTGGCTGTCGGTGCCCGGGGTGGCCGTGAAGATGAGCAGCGACTGCCCCTGGTCCGGTTCGAGCAGGAGCTGGCAGTAGATGTCGAGCCGGCCGACCTGAGGGTGGACGAAGCGTTTGGTGTCGCTGAACCGCAGGCCCACCTCGTGGCGCTCCCAGAGAACCGCGAATTCCTCGTTGGTGCGCCGCAGCTCGTCGGCCAGGTCCGCCGCGTCGGAGTCCGGGCCGTCTCGGGTGACGGCCGACCTCAGCAACGCGACGTTGGTCCGGCTGTGGGTGTCGTGGTCCTCGGCCAGGTATCGCTCCCGGTCGGCCGGATCGGTGAACCAGCGGTAGGTCGCGCTGCGGGCGTTGCCGGTGTAGTTGGTCTGGTCGCCGAGCAGGGACACCGCCGACGGTGTCTGCAGCAGCGTTTCGCCCAGCGGGCCCATGATCTGTGCGGTGGTGCCGGTCAGGCCGTCCATCACCCGCATCAGCCCCGGGCTGACGTGCTGGGATCGCAGGTCGCGGCGGGTGCTGCGGTAGCCGGCGAGCAGGAACAGGTGGTCGCGTTCGTCCGGGGTCAGGCGCAGGCCGCGGGCGATGGCGGCGACCATCTGCTCGGACGGTTGCGGGCCGTCGCCGCGTTCCAGCCGGGCGAAGTAGTCGGCGGACATGGTGCACAGCTCCGCCACCTCCTCGCGGCGCAAGCCCGCAGCGCGACGGCGTTGCCCGCGGCGCAGCCCGACGTCCTCGGGTTGCAGCGCGGTACGCCGGGTGCGCAGGAAGGCCCCCAGTGACGAGCGGTCGAATGTCCGATCCATGGCTGCCATCGTCTGCCATCCGGCGACGCTCAGCCACGACCTGCCATTCAGCGGTTCTGCGTGTCCTTCCTGCCCCGGTGGCGGGCGGGTTGACTGACCCGGCGATCACCGGTCGCCTCGGACGTCGAGCACAAGGAGCCTGAACCGATGACCAGATGGACAGCGAACGACCTCCCGGATCTGACCGGCCGCACGGTGCTGATCACCGGTGCCGGGCGCGGGCTCGGCCTGATCACGGCGGGCGAACTCGCCCGGGTCGGCGCGCGGGTCGTGCTGGGCGTACGCGACACCACCAAGGCCCGTCGGGCCTTTGCCGGTCTGCCCGGCGCCTTCGAAGTCCGGGCGCTCGACGTGGCCGACCTGGGCTCGGTGCGGGCGTTCGCCGACTCCTGGTCCGGTGATCTCGACATCGTGATCAACAACGCCGGCGTGATGGACATCCCGGCCGCGCGTACCCGGGACGGCCTGGACCTGCAGACCGCCACCAACTACACCGGGCCGTTCCTGCTGACGAACCTGCTGCTCGACCGCATCACCGACCGCGTCGTCCACGTCACCAGCCAACTGCACCGGCAGGGCAAGATCGACCTGACGGACCTCGACTGGCGCTCCCGCGGCTACAACGGGATGAGCGCGTACGAGGCTTCGAAGCTCGCCGTTGTGCTGTTCTCCCTGGAGTTGCAGCGCCGTCTGACCGCCGCCGGCCGCCCGGTGCGTTCGGTGCTCGCCAGTCCGGGCATCGCCCGCACCGCGCTGGCCGCCCACTCCCGGTCGAACGTCATCAACCGGTTCACGTTCCTCACCAACGCTGCGGAGATCGGGGCGTTGTCGGTGCTCTACGCCGCCACCCAGGACGTGCCCGGCAACTCGTACATCGGGGCGGACGGTCTCGGTGGGCTGCGCGGCCACCCGGCCCTCCGCCGGCCGGGCAAGGCCGGCCTCGACCAGGCCATGGCCGCCCGGCTGTGGGATGCGACCGCCGATCTGGTCGCGGTGGCGGCCCGATGAGCCACCTGGAGGTGGCGCGCTCAGGGACTACCCGGCCGCGGACGACGCCGAGCGGGACGAGCTGGGCCGGTTCAGCCCTGAAGGGGCGACGGGACGCCTTGATCATCGCGACGAAGGGCGGGATCGATCAGGCGGAGATGAGGCGATCAGCGGGTTCCCGGGTGGCGTGCAGTTCCCAGTAGAGGTGGGCGAGGTCATCGGGGTGTTGGGGCTTGGCGTCGTCCGGGATGCCCGGGGTTCCGGCTATCCATGCGCCGATCGCGACGTGGCCGGCGTAGATTCCCTTGTCGGCCAGCGCGCCGTTGAGGGTGAGAACCCACTTGCGGAGAGCTGCGCCCGCCATTCCGGTGCCGACGAACATCGGTACGGGTATGACCGAGGATGCGCCGGTGGTGTAGAGCAGAGTCCCGGCGCCGGCCGTCAGCATTGCCGGCAGCACCGTGCGTGTCGCGGTGATCGCCCCATAGCAGACACTCTCCATCTGAGACTCGAGGTCGTCCACGGTGACGTCCAGCGCTCCGGTGTTGCGGACGGCTTCGCTGTTTCCCGCGGGCGGGGCGGAGTAGTGCAGTACACCGATTGCGCCGAGCCGTTCCGCAGCGTTGTGCAGGGCTGCGGTCAAGGCGGCCCGATCGGTGACGTCTGCGGCGAAGCCCGCCGTCTTGACGCCTTCGGCCGTCAGTTGCTCGGTGAGCTCGCCAAGTCGATCCTTCGAGCGTGCGATGAGGGCTACGTCAAAGCCTTGACGGCCGAAGATTCTTCCAAGGGACAAGCCGAGGCGCGCCCCGGCAGCGACGAGCGCGATCGTGGGCATAGTGGGTCTCCTTCGACAGAGGTCGGCTGCCGGACATGTCGACAGGCCGGCATTGACCTCATCACCGGTTCCGGTGACGTGTCCAAGACCGACCGGGACGCGATCGATAACCTGTGTGAATGGATCGGCTGGAAACGCGGGAACTGGCGTACTTCTCGGCAGTTGCCGACGAACTGCACTTCGGCCGGGCCGCGACCCGGCTGGGTATCGCCCAGCCCGCACTTTCCAAGGCGATCCGGCAACTGGAGCGCAAGCTGGGCGTCACCTTGTTCGAGCGGACCAGCCGCGCGGTCGCGCTGACCGAGGCCGGCCGAATATTGACCCGCGAGGCCTACGTCGTGTTGGAGGCGGTTTCCGCCGCAGCGGCGCGGACCCGGCGGGCCGGCAACCGTGAGCCGCGACTGTTGCTGGCCATGAAGCCGGGCGGTGACGGGGGCCTGCTTCCGGCCATCCTCACCGCGTACGAACGCGAACCCGGCGTATTGCCGGCCGAGGTGATCTTCGAGGCCGACAGCGCTCGTGCACTGCGCGAAGGACGGGCGGATGCGGCGCTGCTGTACGCGCCGCCCGACGATCTGGACCAGCTCGACACCGAAACCCTGTTGACCGAGGCGCCGGTCGCTGTCCTGCCCACGTCTCACCCACTCGCGCAACGATCGAGCCTGCAGATGGCCGACCTCGCCGGGGAAGACCTGCACCGCAAGCCCAGCGAACCCGGCGAGATGCCGAGCCTCAGCACTCTGATGCACCTGATCGCTCTCGGACGTAAGGTCGCCGTCCTACCCCGGGTACTGACCACGCCGCTCCGCGACGATCTCACCGCGGTACCGATGACGGACCTCCCCTCGATCAACCTTCTACTCGCCTGGCCGGCGCACAGCACGTCCCCATCGGTCGCAGCCCTCGTCCGCGCCGCGGCGTCGGCAGCCGCTGCCCGCGAGCCCGACTGACCTCAATGCGAACGCCTACCCCCAAGCATCCGTCGATTCACTTGTTGTACGACAAATGGTCATTGTCCGACCATTGGCGTCGATCTCAGCCGGACGTCGTAATGGCCGACAAGAAGGTGTAACGCCTTAACGCGTCGCTTTGGCCGCGTCGCCGACGAAGGGGTGAATTCGTGTCTGACGGTTCAACTGATGGTCGGTCGACGCCGTTGTCGTGGTTCCGGAACCTGCGGGTAGCCGGGAAGCTTGTCGCCGGTTTCAGCCTGGTCTGTGTTTTCACCGTGATCGTCGGGGTCGTCGGTGTGCTGCGGCTGGAGGAGACGAACAACCGCACCGAGGACATGTACCAGAGCAACCTGCTGGCCATCGACTACGTAGGCGACGTCCGAACGGACATGGCATTCATCAGATTCCAGCTGCTGAACATGCTCATCGCCGACTCCGCGACGAACAAGCAGAAGGCGCAACAACAGATCGACCAGCTCGACACCGACCTCGACAAGCAGTGGGCGGCCTATCAGGCCACCGGCATCGTCGGCCGGGAAACACAGGTCAAAGCTGTCACCGACAGCCTCGAGGCGTACCGGAAGGTCCGCGACGATCAACTCGTTCCACTGGCGATGGCCGGCAACACCACCCAGTTCGTGAAAGTGCGCACCGCCAACGCCGACGCCCTGATCACCAGGATGACGGCCGGGCTCAACGAGATCGGTGACATCGAATCCGCTGCCGCAGCTCAGTCACTGACCGAGTCAAAAACGGCAGCGAGCCGGGCAAGGTTGCTGATCATCGGGCTCGTCGCCCTCGCGGTGGTACTTTCCGGATTGATCGTTTGGCTGGTCAGCCGTTCCATCGCCGGTCCGCTGGGGCGCACGGTTGCCGTGCTGGCCGGGCTCGCCGAAGGCATCATGGACCAGCGCCTGCACGTGGGCAGCACGGACGAGATGGGGCAGATGGGCCGATCGCTCAACACCGCCCTCGAACGGCTCACCACGGCGATGCGCGAGATCGGCGTCAACGTCGAGACCCTCGCGTCCTCCTCCGAGGAGCTTTCCGCGGTAGCGAAGTCGGTCAACCAGTCCGCCGAACGTTCCGCCGGTCAGGCGCAAGGAGCCTCATCCGCGGCCGAGGAGATCAGCGTCAACATCGCCACGATCGCCGCCGGCTCCGAGCAGATCGGCGCCTCGATCTCCGAGATCGCCCGCTCGACGTCCAACGCCGCCGAGGTCGCTGCCGGCGCGGTGACCAGCACCGCCGAGGCGCGGCAGATCCTCGACAAACTCGGCGCCTCCTCGGCCGAGATCGACGACGTCGTCAAACTGATCACCAGCATCGCCGAGCAGACCAACCTGCTGGCCCTGAACGCCACCATCGAAGCCGCCCGGGCCGGCGAGATGGGCAAAGGCTTCGCCGTCGTAGCCTCCGAAGTCAAAGACCTCGCCCAGGAAACCGCCCGCGCCACCGAGGACATCTCCACCCGGGTATCGGCCATCCAAGGTGACTCCCAGGCGGCGGTAACCGCGATCATCGCGATCAGCGAGGTCATCCAGAAGATCAACGACACCCAGACCGCTATCGCCGCGGCCGTCGAACAGCAAACCGCCACCACCACGGAGATGAGCCGCAACGTCGCCGAGGTCGCCACCGGCTCCGCCGAGATCAGCGCCAATGTCAGCGGCGTGGCCCAGTCAGCCGCCGAAACCACCAGCGCCGCCGCCAACACCGAACAAACCTCCGCCGACCTCGCCCGGGTCGCCGGCGCGCTGCAGACCAACCTCGCTCGTTTCCGCTACTGAGCCGCCAACCGCGCAGGCGCTTACGACGGCGTGCCGGCGCTCCGCGGTCGTTCAGAGGTAAGTCGTCGAGCATTTCCACGACGCCCGTCCCGCGCGGTCTCCTCCTGCGTTTGTGCCAGTCGACCATCGACCCGCCGCGCCGCCGCGCAGTGGCGGGCATTGTGGTCGGTGCCGGGGAGAACAAGCGCTTCGGTACGTCATATCTCGATCAGGAGCCTTCGATGAATTCTCGCCATCTGCGCGTGGTGGTTCTCGGCGCGATCGGCGTCGGTCTGGCGCTGAGCCAGCAGGCGTGCGCTAACGATGCCGCTGCGCCGGCGGCAGCCGCACCGAGTCAGACGTCGCCCGGGCAGGCCGCCGGTGCGTCGGTCACACCGGAAGCGACCGCTGACTCAGGGGATTCCGGTGGCTCGGACCAAGCCGATGGCTCCGGTGGATCGACCGGCAAGACGAGCACGGTGCCCGGCTGCCTCAACAACGACGTCACGCTCGACGTGACCTTCCAGCCTCAGGCCGTAGTGGGACACCACCGGCTGGGACTGGTCACGGTGACCAACTCCTCGGATCACACCTGCAAGGTCCGGGGACACTTCGCGATTGCGCTGATCAATCCGGCCGACGAGGACACCGGCGTGCCCCTGGAGATGGTCGATCAACCGGGCGAGGCGATCACCGTCAAGCTCAAGCCCCGCACGAGCGCGTTCGCCGGCATCAAGTGGACCGTCTGCGACAAGGGCGACAGCGCCTGCCACGTCGGCAACAGCCTGCGGTACAACTTGCAGAGCTCGGGCAACGGGAAGACCGCCGAGCTGGAAGGGTTTCCCGCGGGGGAGAAGAACGCCATCACCATGACTTCTCTGCAGATCGGCACACTGCAGCCCATCCGTACGGGCGTGGTCGCCTGGTGATCCGCGAAGGTTGCCGCCGACCAGAACTTCGAAGCTTCGATTGGCATCCATTTCTTCCCCGGTCGGCACCACTTATGTCCGTTCGGTGGTCTTTGCGGTCTGGTGCAGGACGGTTCTGATGCGGTCGAGCAATTCGTGGCTGGTGAAGGGTTTCTCGACGATGGTGACGCCGTCGGGCAGGGTGCCGTTCTCGGTGAGGACGGGTTCCGCGTAGCCGGACATGTAGAGCACGGGGATGCCCGGGCGGCACTGGGCGATCCGGGCTGCGACTTCGTTGCCGAGCATTTTGGGCATGATCACGTCGGTGAGGAGCAGGTCGATGGGGCTTGGGTGGGTTTGGGCGAGGTGGATGGCTTCGGCGCCGCCCGCGGCGGTGAGTACGTCGTAGCCGGCGCGGGTCAGTACGCGGCCGGTGATCTGGCGCAGGTCGTCCTCGTCCTCGACCATGAGGATGGTTTCGTGGGGTGGCTGCTGGTCGGCGGGTGGGCCGGCGGGGGTGTCGGTGTTGGCCGGGTTGGTGTGGGCGGGGGTGTCGACGGCGGGTAGGACGACGGTGACGGTGGTGCCGATGCCCGCTTCGGAGTACAGGCGCACGTCACCGCCGCCGGCGGTGGCGATGCCGTAGACGGTGGCCAGTCCGAGTCCGGTGCCGGAGCCTTTGGGTTTGGTGGTGTAGAAGGGTTCGAAGGCGCGTTCGATGACGTCGGGTGGCATGCCGGAGCCGGTGTCGCTGACCCGCATGCGTACGTAGCGACCGGGCGGGAGGGTACCGCCGCTGCTGTCGTCGGCGGTGAGTTCGGCGTTGCTGGTGTCGATGGACAGGGTGCCGCCGCCAGGCATGGCGTCGCGGGCGTTGACGGCCAGGTTGAGCAGGATCTGTTCGATCTGGCTGGCGTCGGCGTGGACGTGCCACAGCTGCCGGTCGAGGCTGGTGATCAGGTGGATGTGTTCACCCAGGGAGCGGCGCAGCATCTGTTCGACGTCACCGATGACGTAGTTGAGGCTGAGGACGGTGGCTTGGGTGATGTCGCGCCGCCCGAAGGCCAGCAGTTGTTTCGTCAGTCGCGCGGCCCGTTCGGCGGCCCGGCTGACCTGGCCCAGGTCGTTGCGGACCTCGGCCAGTTCGGCCGATTCGAGGACCGGGCTGTTCAGGGTGTCCAGGACCATGTCGGTGTAGTTGCTGATCACGGCCAGGATGTTGTTGAAGTCGTGGGCTACCCCGCCGGCGAGTTCGCCGAGGCTTTCCAGCCGGCGGGCGTGCTGAAGGCGGCGTTCGCCGGCGTCGCGTTCGGCTTGGGCGATCAACCGCTCGCGTTCCGCCTGGGCGATCAGTCGGCCCGTGACGTCGCGGATAGCGGTCGTCACGATCATGCCCCGATCCGTGCTGACCGAGGACAAGCTGATCTCGGCGGGGAACTCGGTGCCGTCCTTACGCACGGCGGTCAGCGCTGCTCCGGCGCCCATCGGCCGGTTACGCGGATGGGCGGAGTAGCCGTCGCGGTGCTGCACGTGGTGGGTGCGTAGCCGCTGCGGCACGAGGACGTCGACCGGTTGGCCGATGAGTTCCTCCCGCCGGTAGCCGAACAGTCGTTCCGCCTGCTCGTTGATCAGTGTGATGGCGCCGTCGCGGGTGACGCCGATGATCGCGTCCGGTGCGGCTTCCAGTAGTCCTTCGAACATCGCCTCAGCGCGCTGGCGTTCGGTGATGTCCCGGGAGATCGATGCCACCCCGGTGACCCGGCCGGTGGCGTCGGTGATCGGTGACAAGGTCAGCGACACGGTGATCGTGGTGCCGTCCTTGTGGCGGCGCGCCACGCGATACTGGTCGATGTTCTCGCCGCGGGTGATGCGCTGGATCAGTTGCGCCTCGGCGTCCTGCTGCGCGTTCGGGAACAGCAGGGAGGCGTGCCGGCCGAGTACCTCGTCGCGCTGGTAACCGTAGAGTTGTTCGGCACCGGCGTTCCAGCTGGTGATCACCCCGTCGAGGGTCTTGCCGATGATGGCATCGTGCGAGGATTCGACGATCGCCGCGAGGCTTTCGCGTTCGGCCGAGGTCTGCGCCCGCCGGGCCAAGGCTGCGGCATGACTCGCGAGTGCGGTGAATGCCTCGACGTCGTCCTCGGCGAAAATGCTGCGATAGCGGTTGAGCAGTAGCAGCGCACCCCGCTCACCGGGCGCGTCCACCGCGGTCGCGGTCACGAACCGGGTATCGCTGGCCTGAGCGAACATCACCGCCACCACCGGCGGATGGGTCCAGCCGGCCAGCGCGTCGATCGGATCATCGGCCGCCAGTAGTTCGTCCAGGCCCGCCGCTGTGCATTCGAGCATGTCCACCGGCCGGGCGGCGCCACCAACCACCCGCACACGGTGATCCGCGGCCGGCATCAGGACCACCACGTTGTCCGCGCCAAGCACCGCCGTAGCGTCGTGGCAATAGCTGTCCCACGTCTGGTCCGCCTCGCTGGCCGGTAGGGCCAGCAACCGGCGCACGGCCGCATTCGTTGCTCCTGCGGCCCACATCCGCCGCAGCCCGCGGGGCGGTACGAAGGCCGCGAGATAGAGCAGGCCGGAGACCACGGCCAGCAGTCGGGCCTGCACCGCGGCACCGGTAGCGGAGATCAGCAAAGCGGTACCGAACACACCGGTGCCGGCGGCCGCACACCACAACCGCACCCGCGCCGCGCCACCGCGCCGCCGAGCCGCGGTACCCAGCAGCCACGCCGCGAGGACCTCCGCGCCGAAGAACACCGCCACCGCCGGCCACACCACCGGCCGTGGAATGGGCCGGGTCGCCGACGCCAACACCGGCACAGCACTCAACGTCCATGCCACCAAGCTCGTCGGCCACCACCACGAGCGCAGTGGACGCAGCCGGCTCACCAGCCGCAACGTGAACAGCGGTTTCGCCAGCAACAACCCGATCGCGAAGATCATCAGTGGTCGTGGTGGCGCACCGACGAACAATCGGACCAAGCCGATCACGAACAGCATCGCCACCGACGCGAACATCCACATCACGTCCCGCAGCAACGGATCACGGCGCTGCAGGTACCGCCACGACACCCACAGCAAGATCAACGCAAACAGGGAAGTGACCAGGATCAGCGCCATGAGAAACCTCTGTCCCCGCCGACAGGCGCGCCTCGACATAGAGCAATAAGGTTCAGAATATGACAGAACCCAATGAATAGTGTCCGAACGGCTGACGGCCCTCTGGCGCCTGCCCATAGTGGTCCAGGCAACACGTCGGTCGGGATGGCTGAATCCCCACCGCCGGCAGGGCCCGACGCGGGTCTCCCGGACGGGAGGTCGGGTTGTCGTTGTACACGATGATGTCGACGTGGCAGATCGGCCGGACCTTACCGAAGGATCGCTTCGATCCATTGACTGACATCGATCTGACGAGTAGCGTACCGGGGTCGCCAGGAGCAGTTCTGAACGGCAATTTCGCCTTCTTGGCAGTAATGGACGGAAGCGGCATTAAAGATAGTCCTGCGGCGGGAACCGCCTACTGAGCATGAGGTGCTGAAATGTCGGAAAAGAGGCAGACGAGCAGCGGTGGCCTGCGGCGTCGCTCCGTGCTGGCCGGTGCCGCAGCCGGCGCTGGAGCGCTGGCGGCGGGCGCCACCGTGCTGGGCGGCCAGGCCGACGCGGCGGCGACTTTTGTGAAGGGGGCCGACGTCAGCTGGCTGCCCCAACTGGAGGCCAATGGCTATGTCTGGAAAGACAAGAACGGCGTTCAGCGGGACCTGCTGTCGATCCTGAAGGACTATGGCATCACCGCGGTGAGCCTGCGCACGTGGGTCAATCCGTCCAGCCATCCCACCAACGGGCACTGCAGCATCGAGGAGACGGCGCAGATGGCCCAGCGGGCCAAGGCCGCGGGTTTGCAGGTGCTCATCGGGTTCCATTTCGGCGATACGTGGAATTCGGCCGGTGTGCAGAACCCGCCGGCGGCGTGGGCGGGCATGACGTACGCCCAGATGTTGAAGGCGATGAACGACTACGTCTACCACTCGCTGAACGTCATCAAGTACTACGGGGTGACGCCGGGCTGGGTGAAGATCGGTAACGAGCAGAACTCGGGCATCTGCCAGCCGACCGGCAGCCTCAGCAAGCCGGCCCAGATGACGGGCCTGCTGAACGCCGCCTACGACATGTCGAAGCTGGTGTTCCCGAGCACGCCGGTATTGGTGCACCTGGCTCAACCGCAGAACCTGGCCGGCGTTCAGAACTTCCTCAACGCCTACCGGTCCAACGGCGGCAGGTGGGACATCACCGGTCTGTCCTCCTACGGCCAGGGCGGCAACGTGCCCGGCATCCTGGCGAACATGCAGACCATCCAGACCACGTACGGCAAGCCGGTCATGCAGGTCGAGTACGGCGGACCGGTGGGCAAACCGACCCAGGTGCGTGACTCGCTGAAGGCGTTCGTGACGGGGATCAAGGCCTTCGGCGGCCTGGGCACCTTCTTCTGGGAGCCGGAAGGCTATCCGTCGCTCACCGCCTACAACAGTTCCGCGTGGGACGAAGCCTCCCGGCGCCCGACCGCAGCCCTCGACGGCTTCCTCTGATCCGGCACCCAGGCCGCGCCGTGGAAGACGATCGCGGGCTGACCCGCCTGCTCAGGGTGCGGTCCATCCGGTGGCGATGCGCCCGATCCGGACGCGCTGGGGGTGGTGACCGACCGCGACCGAGGTGACCTTCCGGCCGGTGGCGAAGTCGATCGCCGTCACCTGGTCAGCGCCGGACTCGGAGATCACACAGGACTTGCCGTCGCCACTGACCGTGGCCCAGTACGGCTTGCTCGCCGCAACCGGCGTGCGGGGCGTGAGGGTGGCCCGATCCACGACCATCGCGAGGTTGTCCATCGTCCCGGCGACACAGAGCTTCGTTCCGTCCGGGTTCATCGACAGGCCGTGGTGCCGGGAGTCGTTGACCCAGGTGGTGCGGTCGGGGTCGGTTCCCGGGCTGGTCGGCATGGTGGCCACCCGGGTGATCTTGTCGGTGGCCACGTCGTACTCGACCACCCCGGCGAAGAACGAGACCTGGAAGTAAAGCTTGGACTCGTCCGGCGAGAAGACCGCCGGCCGGACGGCGTTGGAGAGGTCGGAGCGGCCGAACGCGTCCAGTCGCGACCGCATGTCGATGGTCTTCACGACCTTCCAGGTGCGGGTGTCGACGATCGTGATGTGCCGGTCGCCCTTGGTCCAGTCCCACCCCGGGTCGTCGAGCGCCGTGTTCACCTCGCCGATCGACATGTTCCACAGGTACCGGCCGTCTTTGGTGAAGATGTTCTCGTGCGGTTTGTCCCCGGTGTCGAGGGCGGCGATCTGCGCACCGGTACGAATGTTCAGCACATGCACTTTGTTCGAGGTGGAGGCGGAGACCGCCACCATGGTGCCGTCCGGCGAGACCGCCATGTGGTCGGCGCGGTAGCCGGAGACCGCGAACCTCCACTTGATCGCGCCGGTCGCCAGATCGATCGAGACCACGTCGGCGAAGCTGGGCCGGGAGACGACGAGCGCGTCCCCCTCGGGCGTGGCGTACATGTCGTCGACCAGCTGGTCGTGCCCTTCGCCCGGTCCCTGCTGGATACCGAGATAGAAGCCGAGCGCGACCGGGTTCAGATAGATCTCCCAGAGCCGCTGTTGCTTGTCCGGCACCACGTCGAGTCGCCCGATGCCGGCGAAGTCCCCGGTTGAGTGGATCACGTCGACGGTACCGTCCCAGTTGTTCCCCACGAACATGACCTGCTGCAGGGGGACGGCCGCAGCGGCCGGCGACGCCGCGCCGAGCGGCAACAGCAGCAGCATGGCGCCGAGCACACCGGCGACTGCCTTGCCTGTCCGAGGACGACGCGAACTCGACGCCGATCGTGCGGTCATCAGCCACCTCCGGGACGGGAGAAGATTCGCTGCGGACCCGCGCTTACCGCGCGGTAACACCATCTGACCAGCAGATGGTCCGATGTCGATAGAGAGCGGTCGCCAACGCCTCGGCAGCCGGTTGTCCTTCGACGACAAGCGAACCGAGACGGCCGGGGCCCAACGCCCGGACCGGCTACCCGGCGGCTCGATCGGAGTCCGGCGTCTGCGTGGTGATCCCCCGCAAGATTGCTCAGGTGGTGGCGGCGACCCGACCGCGACCACCGTTCTTTGCCTGGTACAGGTGCCGGTCGGCGTCGGACAGCAGGACCGGCAGCTCACTACGACTGCCGTGGTGGACGCCGATGCTGACCGACACGGTCAGGCCGGCCGCCAGGTCGTTCCACGGATGGCTTTCGACCGCCTGGAGGATGTGCCGGGCGCGGGTCTCGGGCACGCCGGGGAGTACGTCGGCGAGGATGATCACGAACTCGTCGCCGCCGAGGCGGGCGGCCAGATCGGTCTGCCGGACATGTGCGGCGAAGACCTGGCCGAGGCGAGCGAGGACGAGGTCTCCGACATCGTGGCCGAAGCCGTCGTTGACCGCTTTGAAGTGGTCGACGTCGATCATCATCACGGTGTAGCTGACGTCATCGTTCGGTCCGGTGGAGTGGTCGTCGGCGGCCGCGAGATAGGCGTGATAGCCGCGTCGGTTGGCCAGGCCGGTCAGTTCGTCGACCACGAGGTCGCGGCGCAGTTGTTCGTGGTCGCGGCGTCGGCGTTCGACGGTGATGGCGTCGCGCATGCCGGCCATCCGATCCAGCCGGTCGTTCCATCTCAAGGCGGCCAGTTGCTCGCCGTAGCGGATCGCGGCCGGTGCCGTGCCGGGCCGTTTCGCGGCGAGGCCCAGCGCGAGGAGGTGCGTGAAGGTCGGTAGATGCACCTCGACATGTTCGGCCGGGCCCTCGGCCAGCTCGGCCGCGCGGACGGCGTCGCCGGCCAGCGCCGCCTGGATCGCTGCTGCCAACGCCGTCACGTTCGCCGGGCCTGTCCTGGGCGCCGGGCTTCCGGACAGAGCCGCGAGCAGGTGCATCTGGCCGTGATACTGGGCCACCCAGCTGGGCGGCCAGCGGGAGTCGGTCGGGTCGCTGTCGGCCAGGGCCGGCCGGGCGAGGGCGGCGGCCTGGTCCCACCGGCCGATGCCGGCGAGCGCGCAGGCCCAGTCCAGCCTGAGCTCGCACCGGTTGATCGTGACGACGAGCGACTGCCGGCGTGCCGTAGCGGCCCAGTTGCCGGCGAGCGCTTCGGTCAGCGCCTGCTCGGCGTGGGTGAAGTACTCCGCCGCCAACTCCCAGAACCCGAGTTCGTGTGCAACGTTGCCGACCTCGATCAGTGCCGCCACCCGATGCACCACCGGCGTGGCGGGATTGTGGTCGTCGAGCAGCACCACGGCATTGACGAGCAGGGCCGCCGCCGACTCGCCGGAGGTTGTCGTTCGCCTGCGGTGGGCGTTGCGGGCGGCTTTCACCGCCATGGCCAACGCCAGCAGCGAGGGTTCCGCCAGCTGCACGGCGGCATCGAACATCGCGTCGACGTGGCCGGAATCGTCCTCGCCCGCCTCCTGGCACGCGAGCGAACGTGCGAAATGGAGCAGCAGGCAAACGTCGTCCCACCCGTGCGCAACGGCCTCGCGGCCGGCACTGTCGACCCGTACGGCGTCGTGGTGACCCTGCGCCGACTCGATGAGCAGATAGGCCTGCTCGACAGCGCCTTCGTGTGCACCGCTTGGTCGCTCTGGGTCTGGCACCTGTTCCTCACCGTGTCGAACCGCGTCCGTGCCGGCAGCACCACCGCGGTGCCGCAACGCGAGGTGGCGTGCCAGGGATCATTATGTGCCGCCGGCCCGGACGGCGTGAGTGCCCGGCGATATTGCCCTGGACCGTTTCGCCGACTGCGAAGTTTCTCAATGCGGCGCGAGTACCGCCGATAGGGATACGAGGTGGATGACGGCAGGCTAGGGGTGACGGTGAGTCGGAAGTGGCCCGGTCGTCGGTGGCCCGCTCTGCTGGGCGGCCTGGAGGTCATCTGTGGTCTGGTGTGCCTCACCGCGCTGCATGAGCTGGGCTGGGCAATTCCCGGCGCTCTCTGGTTCTTCATCGCGTTCCTGCTCGGTGGCGCACTCTTCCTGCAGTGGGCGTTGCGTCCCTCCGGGGAGGGTCAGCCCGACCGGATCGGCCGATCCGGTCTCCTCGGCACTGCCCTGCAGGTGGCGTACTGCGGCGGGGTCACGTATCTGACCGGGTGGGGACCGGTGCTGGCCATCGGCTTCGTGCAGTTCGCCACGGTCACCGGCTCCCTGGCCCGGTCGTGGCGCCTGATCGCGGCTCTGTCGGTGCTGGCGATCGCGGCCGGACAGGCGGCTCTTGCGGCCGGGCTGCTGGAGACCTACCTCGCTCCGGGAACCGCACAGGCAGTCGGCGCCGTGGGGGCGTTGTGCGCCGTGCTGGCGATCCGGGCGCTCGGTACGGCCGACGCGGCACGGGACGCCGCGGAGAATGCCTTGGCCCTCAGCGAACAGGCCGCTCGCCGCAGCGAGGAACGCTACCGGACCGTGCTGCAGGACTCCCAGGACGTCACCGTCATCACCGACGCCGCCGGCACCGCGTTCTTCGTCAGCTCAGCGGTGGAACACGTGATGGGCTGGTCCGAGCAGGAGTACCGGGACAGCCGCGACCACCTCGTGCACCCGGAGGACCGGCCGATCGCGCAGGCGATGGCGGACGCACTCAAGTCCGGGTCGGCCGGGGAGGTCGTGGAGTTGCGGCTGCGCCACGGCGACGGGGCGTGGCATTGGCACGAGGTCTCCGCCCGTAACCTGCTCGACAATCCGGCAGTGGCCGGCATCGTCTTCAATCACCGCGACGTCACGCTGCGCAAACAACATCAGGATCAACTGGTGTACGAGGCCGCGCACGACCCGCTGACCGGGCTGGCCAACCGGGCCGCCTTGCGTGAGGTCCTGGCCGGCTGGGGAGCGGGCTCCGGCCTCGGCGCGATCCTGTACCTGGACCTGGACGGCTTCAAACGGGTCAATGACGAACTGGGGCACGCCGTCGGCGACGAGCTGCTCCTCCACGCTGCCCGGGTGCTGCGCGACTGCGTGCTCGGCGGTGACACGGTCGCCCGGCTCGGCGGCGACGAGTTCGTCGTCGTGCTGCCGGAGGTGCGCCATCCCGGCGATGCGGTGACGGTGGCCCAGCGCATCATCGACCGGCTGGGCGAGCCGGAGTCCGTGGCCGGGCATCCGATGAGCGTCCGGACGAGTGTTGGCATCGCGGTCTGCGAGCTCGACCGGCAGAACGCCGAGGAGGCGCTGCGCCTGGCCGACGCCGCGATGTACGAAGCCAAACGAGCGGGGACGCACAGCTGGTATCTGCCCGGGGAGGCCGACCGCGAGCAGCACGGCGGGTGTCGCGGGGCACAGCCGCTCCCATTCTCCTGACACCTCAGTTATTGTCTTGTCAGGTAAATGGCAACCTCACCCCCGAGTCCAGGAGACATTTCCATGGCCACGCTCGACTTCCACATCTTCGATCTCGACTTCCCGGTCGGCAGCAAGAACAAGACGGCCACCCTGGTCACCGGCGAGACCGACGCTCTGCTCGTCGACGCCGGCTTCACCCGCGCCGACGGCCACCGGCTCGCTGCCGCCGTGCTCGACTCCGGCAAACGACTCACCACGATCGTCATCAGCCACGGCGACCCGGACTTCTACTTCGGTGCCGAGGTCGTCGCCGACGCCTTCCCGGACGCCGCGATCGTCGCGACACCACCGGTCATCGAGCACATCGCCCACTCGTACGACAAGAAGCTCACCGCGTGGGCCGCCGCCGGCGCCAACCTGCCGACCCGGTTGGTGGAGATCGCCCCGCTCGCCGGTGACCTCACCCTCGAAGGAAACCGGTTCGAGCTCAAGGGCGGCTCGCCGCAGCTGCCCGACCGCCACTACCTGTGGCAGGCCGAGCACCGCGCTGTCCTCGGCGGTGTGCTGCTGTTCCAGCAGGAGCACGTCTGGACCGCCGATACGGCCCGCCCCGAGCAGCGCGCCGCCTGGATCGCCCAGCTCGACGAGATCACCGCGCTGGAACCCCGGCTGGTCGTGCCCGGGCACCGCCTGCCCGGCACCCCCGCCGACCTGAGTGCCGTGACCGGCACCCGCGACTACCTGGTCGCCTTCGAGGAGGAGTTGGCCAAGGCCGCCGACGGGGCTGCCCTGACCGATGCACTGATCCGCCGTTACCCCGGACACGGCATGCTGATCGCCGCGCAGATCGGTGCCAAGGTCGCCAAGGGCGAGATGGTCTGGGGCTGAACCATGACCGACTTCACCGGCTGCGCCGCACCCGCCGACGTGGTCCGCCGCCAGTACCTGGCGTCGGCCGCCGGTGACCTCGACGCGCTGCGCGCCACCCTGGCCCCCGACGTCGAATGGACCGAGATGGCGGGTTTCCCGCTGGCCGGCACCTACCGCACACCCGAGGGCGTCACCAGCGGTGTGATGGAGAGGCTGGGCACCGGATGGGACGACTGGGTCGCCCACGACGACACCTACATCGCCGACGGTGAGAACGTCGTCGTCCTGGCCCGCTACACCGCGGTCAACAAGGCCACCGGTCATCTCCTCGACGTCCGCGTCGCCCACCACTTCATCGTCCGTGGTGGGCAGATCGTGCGCTTCGAACAATTCGTCGACACCGCGAAAGTCCGCGACGCCATGCTTCCCTGATCAGGGCCGAACGCCTGATCCAGCGGTACGACGGGCGGGGCTCCATCACCACGGCCCCGCCGCCGACGGTGCGGTGACTTCTCAGCGCAGCCGGGGGAGGGCGTCGCGCGCGCTGCGGCTCAGCACTCGCAGATCTTCCATGAACTGGGCGCGATGGCCGGCCGGGATGGGATCGAGGAAGAACCGAGCGATGTTGTCGGCGTGCATCCGCGCCGCCCGCACCGCTACCTTCTCGCCGTGGTCGGTCAGCCGCACCAGGCGGGCGCGCCGGTCACCGGGGTCATCCGTCCGCTGCACCAGGTCCGCCGCGGCCATCCGGTCGATCAGCCGGGTCACGCCGCCGGTGGTGAGCACCTGCTCCTGCGCGATCGCACCCATCGACAGGCCGGGGTCGCCCGCCCGCCCGAGGATCAACAGCACCTCGAACATCAGATGACTGATGCCGCACTCCTGCTCGATCGCCCGGCCCAGCAGGTACTCCAGCCGATTGGCCGCGCCCTGCAACCGGCCGAAGGCCAAGATCAGCTCATGGTTGGCGGCGTCTTCGGCCGTAGCGATCGGAACGTCGTCAGCCACTGTTACCCCACTCCCCGCCGGCCCGTCGGATCTTGGCGGGCCGTCCTCCGCAGTGTCACAGACTCGCATGAGCCCGACCATGAGGTCGGCAGCACCACGCGCCGGTCGGCGAGCTGTGGCTACCCGGCTGATGAACGGAGGTCCAGCGCGATGTCGACGAGCATGTCCTCCTGGCCGCCGACGAGCCGGCGGCGGCCGGCTTCGATGAGGATCTGCCGGGTGTCGAGGCCGTGGTCGCGGGCGGCCCGCTCGGCGTGCCGCAGGAAACTCGAGTAGACGCCGGCGTACCCCAGCGTCAGCGTTTCGCGGTCGACCCGGATCGGCCGGTCCTGCAGCGGGCGCACGATGTCGTCGGCCGCGTCCTGCAGCGCGAGCAGGTCGCACCCGTGCTTCCACCCGTGCAGGTCGGCGACCGCGACGAACGCCTCGATCTGGCAGTTGCCGGCGCCGGCCCCCTGCCCGGCCAGGGACGCGTCGACCCGGGTCACGCCTTCCTCGACGGCGACCACCGAGTTGGCCACCGCGAGGGACAGGTTCTCGTGCGCGTGGATACCGATCTGGGTCTCCGGGCGCAGCACGGCGCGGTAGGCGCGGACCCGGTCGCGGACGTCGTTCATGGTCAGCCGTCCGCCGGAATCGGTGACGTAGACGCAGTGGGCGCCGGCCTTCTCCATCAGCAGCGCCTGTCCGGCCAGCTCGGCCGGCGGCGCCAGGTGGCTCATCATCAGGAAGCCGGCGACGTCCATGCCGAGTTCGCGGGCGGTCTCGATGTGCTGGACGGCGATGTCGGCCTCGGTGGCGTGGGTCGCGATGCGGACCGAGCGCACCCCGAGGTCGTACGCCCTGCGCAGGTCGCCGATCGTGCCGATCCCGGGCAGCAGCAGGGTGGTGAGCACGGCGCTGCGGACGACCTCGGCGGCCGCGGTGAGCCACTCCCAGTCGGTGCTGCTGCCCGGCCCGTAGGTGAGGCTGGCGCCGGCCAGGCCGTCGCCGTGCGCGACCTCGATCGCGTCCACCCCGGCGGCGTCGAGGGCGGCGGCGATCTCGCGGACGCGTCGGGGCGACAGCCGATGGCGTACGGCGTGCATGCCGTCCCGGAGGGTGACGTCCTGGAGGTAGAGGTACTGGTCGGTCATCGGCCCGTCTCCGTGAGCAGCTCGCCCGTTCGCAGGGCGGCGGACGTCATGATGTCGAGGTTGCCGGCGTAGGCGGGCAGATAGTGGGCCGCGCCCTCGACCTCCAGGAACGTCGACACCTTCCAGGCCGGCCGGACGTCACCGACCAGGGTGTGCAGCGGTTCGTCGTCCTGGACCGCGGCGATCTGGACGGCCTGTTTCAGTCGATAGCCCGGCACGTACCGGGCGACCTCGGCGACCATCGCACCGATCGCGGCACGGATCGCGTCCGGGTCCGCGTCGCCGGTCAGGCAGAGCACGGTGTCCCGCATGATCATCGGTGGCTCGGCCGGGTTCAGGATGATGATCGCCTTGCCGCGGGTGGCGCCACCGACGCGTTCGATGGCCCGGGATGTGGTCTCGGTGAACTCGTCGATGTTCGCCCGGGTGCCCGGTCCGGCCGATCGCGACGCGATCGACGCGACGATCTCCGCGTAGTGCACCGGGGCGACCCGCGAGATGGCGGCCACGATCGGGATCGTCGCCTGTCCGCCGCAGGTCACCATGTTGACGTTGCGGGCGCCCAGGTGGTCACGGAGGTTGACGGCGGGCACGACGAACGGGCCGATGGCGGCCGGCGTCAGGTCGATCAGGATCTTCCCGTACGGCTCGAGCTTCGCCGCGTTGGCCCGATGCGCCTTGGCGGACGTGGCGTCGAAGACCACCTCGATCTCCTCGAAGCCGGGCAGGGCGATCAGCCCGTCGACGCCCTCGGCGGTGGCCGGCACGCCCATGCGGCGGGCGCGGGCCAGCCCGTCCGAGTCGGGGTCGATGCCGACCATCGCCCCCATCCGGAGCGTGCCGGAAAGACGGATGATCTTCAGCATGAGGTCGGAGCCGATGTTGCCCGAGCCGATCACGGCGACCTTGCTCATCCGGCCGTCCTCTCGCTGAAGCGGGCCCGCACGGTGCCGAGGCCGGTCAGGTCGGCGGTGAAGGACGAGCCGGGTGCGACCGGCACCATCGGCCCCAGGGCGCCGGAGAGGATCACCTCACCGGCCCGCAACGGCTCGCCGTACGCCTTCGCCGTGCGGGCGAGCCAGACCAGCGCGTCGACCGGGTCGCCGAGACACGCGGCACCGTCCCCGGCGCTGACCGTCGTGCCGTTGCCGTCGGCCATCGTCATCGTCACCCCGCGCAGGTCGCGGTGGCCGAGGCGGCCGGTGGCGGCACCCAGCACGTAGAGACCGCTCGACGCGTTGTCGGCGACGGTGTCGACCAGGGTGATGTCCCAGCCGGCGATCCGGCTGTCCACGATCTCCAGCGCCGGAACGACGTCGCCGACGGCGGCTCGTGCGCTCGCCGCGTCCACGTCGTCGGCGTCGAGATCCGCGTCGAGAACGAAGGCGATCTCGGCCTCGATCCGCGGCTGCAGCAGTTGGGTGATGTCGATCAGCTCGTCCGGCCCGCGGGCCATGTCGTCGAGCAGCACACCGAAGTCCGGCTGGTCCACGCCGAGCTGGGCCTGCACCGCCGGAGAGGTCAGTCCGATCTTGCGGCCGACGACGCGGTGCCCGTCGGCCAGCCGTGCGCCGGTCAGCAGCCGTTGCACGGCGTAGCCGGTGGACAGTGCGGCGTCGGGGAGCAGGTGTCGCACGGGGGGACCGGGAATCCGCGTCGACTGACTTCGCCGCAGCTGATCAGCGGCTTGCCGGAGAGCGGCGGACGGTGGAGCGCCGTCAAGGATCATGCCTGGACTGTCGCACTCGCGGGGCGGGGACCCGCAACAGACGGCGTTCCGCGGGGCGGAACGCGGAGCCGGTGAACGCGCCGTGACGGGCCGCAGAGTGCGGGGAAACGCACGCGAAACGCGGGAGGTTCGGCGCATGTCAGTGTCATCGCTCGAGGGGAAGGTCGCCCTGGTGACCGGGGCCGGCAGCGGGATCGGTAAGGCCATCTGCCTGGCCCTGGCGGAGTTCGGATGCCCGGTCGCGGTCGTCGACCGGGCACCGGACCGGGCCGCCGCCGTCGTGGCGGAGATCGGCCGGGCCGGCGGTCACGGCCTCGCCGTCACCGCCGATCTGGCGGAGCGGGAGGCGCCGGCCGCCGCGGTCGATACCGTGGTGGCCCACTTCGGCGGTATCGACATTCTGGTCAACAACGTCGGTCTGTTCTCCCGTACGGGATTGTTCGACGTGACCGATCAGTTGTGGGACGAGCTGGTCGCCGTAAATCTCCGGTCCGCGCTTTTTCTCACCAAATTCGCCGCCGAGTCGATGCGCGCACGCGGTGGCGGACGGATCGTCAACATCAGTTCGGCGTCCGGTTATACGGCCGGCGGCGGGAGCCCGGTTTACGCGTGCACGAAAGCCGCCATCGGCGGACTGACGCGTAATACCGCCGCCGAATTGGCGCGATACGGCATCAGCGTCAACGCGGTCGCGCCGGGTCTCACGATGACCGATTCGGTCCCGGATGATCCGCGAGTCCTGGATGACCTGTTGACGCACGGCGCCGAACGCAACCTCTTCCACCGGGCCGCCGAACCCGGCGAGGTGGCCTCGCTGGTCGCGCATCTGTGCCGCCCGGCGAGCCGGCACATCACCGGCCAGGTCATCCACGTCTCGGGCGGAGCGGTCGTCTAGCCGTTCCGTTCCGCACCGCGGAACGCCCGTCCCGTTCACTCCTTGCGGGCGGCCCACCGCAGGAGTGACCGTGTTCACACTTCGAAACGTTCCCGAAACGTCGTCGTCGCTCCGGCGAACGCGACGCACAACGGGACCGCGGCGAGTAATTCGCCATGCCGAATAACGCCTGTGAGGGGTCTCCTTGGTACCTGAGCCGAGGCTGCGCGCGCTGAATGTGTCGAAGAGTTACGGGCCGTTCCGCGCTTTACGTGGTGTCGATCTACAAGTGGCACCCGGGGAATTGCATGCCCTGGTCGGCCAGAACGGGTCGGGAAAGTCGACGCTGATTAAAATCCTGACCGGTTATCACGCGCCGGACGCCGGCAGCCGGATGCTCATCGACGAGGCCGAGGTGGCCCTGCCGATCTCGGCGGCCGAGCGGCGCCGGCACGGGTTGTCGGTCGTGCATCAGAGCCTGGGGCTGGTGGAGAGCCGCACGGTCACCGAGAACCTGCGGCTGGGCCGGCTCGAGGCGACGCGCTTCGGCCGCCGGGTCCGGTGGAGCGCGGAACGGCAGGCCGCGGCCGCCGTCCTGGCCCGGCTGGGCAGCGCGGTGCGCCCCACCGCACTGGTCGGCGACCTCAGCGCCGAGGACCGCGCCACCGTCGCGATCGGCCGGGCGTTGCAGGATCACCGGCCCGGGCGCGGGCTGATCGTCTTCGACGAGTCGACGCGGGCGCTCACCCGCGACGCGTTGACCCGCTTCTACGC
Source organism: Paractinoplanes toevensis (assembly GCF_018332695.1). Taxonomy (GTDB): domain Bacteria; phylum Actinomycetota; class Actinomycetes; order Mycobacteriales; family Micromonosporaceae; genus Actinoplanes; species Actinoplanes toevensis. Next base: position 25,545 of record NZ_BOQN01000022.1, on the reverse strand, counting down.
ACAATTGCGCCGCGTCATGGCCGACGGCGCCTCGGTTCTGATGATCTCCCACCGGCTCGAGGAGGTGCTGGACCACGCCGACCGGGTGAGCGTCCTGCGCGACGGCGAACTGGTCCTGGCCGGTGCCGGTACGGGGGACACGAGCGAGGCGGAACTGACCCGGGCGATGCTCGGCCGTTCGATCTCGGTCGCCAGGCAGCAGGGCGACGCGGGCAATCCGCCCGATTCCGCGACGGCTGTTCGCGTACGGGATCTGGAAGGTGTTGATCTTGAAATCCGCCGTGGCGAGATCGTCGGCGTCACCGGCCTGGTGGGATCCGGCTACGAGCGGATTCCGTATCTGCTGGCCGGGACCGCCGCGGTCCGATCGGGGACGCTCACGATCGGCGCGCGCACCTTTGCCCTGCCCGAGACGAGCCCGGTTGCCCTGATGAAAGCGGGCGTGGCGCTGATCCCCGAGGACCGTGTCCAGCAGGGCCTAGCGCTCGGATTGTCCGTCCGGCAGAACATCACGGTGCCCCGCCTGACCGCCGTCGGGCGAGCGTGGTGGACCGGGACAGCGTGGCAGACGGCCGAGGTCGACGAATTCGTCGGTGCGCTCGATATCCGGCCACCTGACCCCGAGGTGCCGGTCGGCAGCCTCAGCGGCGGCAACCAGCAGAAGGTCCTGCTGGCCAAATGGCTGGCCGGCCGGCCGGAACTCCTGCTGCTGCACGAGCCGACCCAGGCCGTCGACGTCGGCGCCCGGCAGGACATCGTCGCCGCGCTGCGCCGGCTGGCAGCGACCGGCAGTGCGCTCCTGGTCGCCGCGTCCGATCCGCAGGAACTCGCCATCCTCTGCGACCGGGTGCTGGTCATCCGGGACGGCCGGATCGCCGTCGAGCTCACCGGCGAGATCGATCAGGACGACATCGTCGACGCCACCTTCGCCCGTGAATTCGACCCCAGTGCCTCCAGGAGAAGCTCATGACCGACACCATGTCGTCCCCGGCGCTCACCCGGCGCCTGCGGATCGGGGCGCCCCGGTTCGCCCTCATCGGTGTCTGGGCGTTGCTGATCGTCGTCTACGGCGTGGCCGAGCCGCAGACCTTCCTGCGGGCCAGCACCTTCCAGACCATCCTCAACTCCCAGGGCACTCTGCTGTTCCTGGTGCTGGCGCTGCTGTGCACGCTGACCATCGGGGAGTTCGTCGACCTGTCCATCGCCGCGAACCTCGGCCTGTCGGCCATGCTGGTCTCCGTCCTCGCGGTCAATCAGCACTGGAACGTGTGGGCCGCGAGCCTCGCCGCGGTGGCCGTGTCCGTGGCCGTCGGTGCGGTCAACGGCGCCCTGATCGTCTTCGGCCAGATCAACACCATCGTCGTCACGCTCGGCATGAGTACGTTCCTGACCGGCATCGCGCTGTGGATCTCGGATCTGACGCTGGTCACCGGCCTCGACCCGGACTTCGCCAAGATCGCCCTCTACTCCGTCGGCGGCCTGCCCGCCTCGTTCTGGTACGGAGTGGTGGCCATCGGGGTCTTCAGCTACGTCCTGGCCTTCACCCCGCTCGGCACTCATCTGCGGTTCGTCGGCGCGAGCCACGAGGTCAGCCGCCTGGCCGGGATCCCGGTCAACCGGATCCGGTTCGGTGGCTTCCTCGCCGCCGGCGCCTTCTGCGGGGTCGGCGGTGTTCTCACCGCGGCCGCGCTGGGCGGCTTCGACCCGACCGTATCGGCGACATATCTGCTCCCGGCGTTCGCGGCGGCGTTCCTCGGCACCGCGGTCGTGCAGCCCGGCCTGTTCAACCCGGTCGGCTCCTGGATCGCCGTCTACTTCCTCTCCACCGGAATTCTCGGCCTGCAGCTGCTCACCGGCTCGGGCTGGGTCGCGAACGTCTTCTACGGCGGCGTGCTCATCGTCGCCGTCGCCATCTCCACCTTCCTCGGACGCCGCGCGGGCTCGCGCCGCGTCTAGCGCTCCCCTCTCAGAAAGGCTTCCCATGTCGATATCTCGATTCCTCGGTGCGGCTGCGGCAGTGACCGCCCTGGCCATGCTCGGCGCCTGCGGCGGCGCGGACAGCTCCACGACCACGCCGGCGGAGAGCGGCAAGAGCCAGAACTCCGCGCTGTCCGCGGAGGTCGAGGCAGCCCGCGCGGAGGTCACCACCTTCGCGACACCCACGGCGGGCTTCGACGCCTCCACGATGCGCGGCAAGACCGTGTACTACATCCCGATCACGCTGAAGGCCGAGTCCTTCCAGATCGTCAGCAAGTCGCTGAGCGAGGCCTTCCAGGGGGTCGGCGTCACCGTGCAGGCGTGCGACGGTGGAGCGAACCCGTCGACCGCGGCGGCCTGCCTGAACCAGGCGCTGGCCGCCCACGCGGCGGGCGTGATCGCCGACGCTCTCCCGGTCGGCCTGGCCGCCAACGCGTTCGCCGCCCTGCGCACCGCGAAGATCCCGGTCCTGATCGTGAACCAGCTGCGGCCGGCCGGGCAGACCGACGACAAACTGCTCGCCTACGAGCCCGGCAACGCGATTCAGATGCAGAACATGGCCGCCAAATGGATCGCCGCGGACTCGGGTGGTTCCGCCAAGATCCTCACTCAGGAATTCACCGATTCGCCGAATACGATCGCGTACCTCGAGGACCACGCGTTCAAGACCCTGCAGTCCGCGTGCGGCGGTTGCCAGAACACGGTGAACAAGGTTTCGAGCGCGAACTTCTCGCTCATTCCGTCATCCACCAGCAGCGCGTTGCTCCGCAATCCCGATACCAACTACCTGTGGACCGAATTCGACACGATTCTTCAGCCGACGATGGCCGGCGTCCAGCAGGCGGGCTTTCTCAGCAAGGTCAAGGGAGTGAGCACCAACGGCCTGCTCGGCGGCCTCCAGCTCCTTCGCGCGAAGAACTACCTCTACGCCGATGTGGCCGCGCACTACAATTTCCAGGCCTGGGCCAACGCGGACTCGATCATGCGGATGGCGCTCGGGCTCGACGTTCCGGCCGACACGGCCATCCCGCTGCGGGTCTTCGACCGCACCAACATTGACCAGGTCAAGAACCTCGACGCCGCCGGCGAGCAGTCGGGCGAATGGTTCGGGCCGACAACCTACAAGGACGTGTACACCAAGCTGTGGTCCGGTGCATGATCTCGTCGGGGAGGGCGCGATGACCAACCTCGGCGGTGCGGGCCGGGAACGCCGGGCCGGCGTGCGCGCGGTGGAGCGGGCTTTCGACATCCTGACCGCGTTCAGCGACGCGCACCCGCGGCTGGCCCTGCACGAGTTGGCCGACGCGACCTGCCTGCCCAAGGCCAGCGTGCACCGGATCGCGACCTCGATGATCGACTACGGCTTCCTGCGGCAGGCCGAGGACGGCTCCTACATGCTGGGCATGCGGGTGGTGGAACTGGCCCGGTTCGCCAGCAACTCCTCCACGCTGCTCCAGATCGGCAAACCGGTGGCGACCGAGATCGCGCGGCTGACCGGCGAGACCGTCCTGACCGCGGAGGTCGACTGGCGCGACCGGACCGTCCTGGTCGTCGATCGGATCGACGCCGAGCACTCGCTCACCGTGCTGTCCCCGATCGGCCGGCGTTCGCACCTGTCCTGCGGCTGCATCGCCAAGGCCGCGCTGTCGGCCTGGCCGGCCGAGACGGCCAACCGCATCATCAACCAGCTGAACCTGGTGGCCCGGACCCCGCGCAGCATCACCGACCGGGCCAGGCTGGCCGAGGAGGTGCAGCTGTCGCGGGAGCGGGGCTACGCCACCGAGCAGGACGAGTTCAACCTCGGGGTCGTCGGGATCGGTGTTCCGGTGCTCGAGGCCGGCTGGCCGATCGGTGTCATCGCGGTGGTCGCGCCGTCGGTGCGGTGCAATTCGCGGCAGATGACGCACATCAGCGGACAGATGCGCGATGTGATGGCCAAATACGGTGTCGATTCCGGCGAGTAGCCGCGCACCATAAATTTGCGTTCCGCCAGGCGGATCGGCGTATTGCAGAGCGGATTACGGGCTCCTTACGCTGAATTCCCGCCCCCCTTTTGGAGGTAACGACAGTGGCCCGTACTTTCTCGGTCGGGACCGACATCGGTGGCACCTTCACCGATATGGTCGTCGTCGACGACCAGTCCAACGTCGCGCTTTTCAAATTGCCGACCACTCCGGAAGACCGAAGTCTCGGTGTTCTGCACGGATTCGAGGCGGCGGCGCGGGCCAACGACATGACCGTCGCCGAATTCACCGCCGCGGTGCGCTATTTCGCACACGGGACGACCGCCGCCACCAACGCGCTGATCGAGCGCAAAGGTGAGGTGACCGGTCTGCTGACCACCCGGGGCGCCGGCGACACCCTGCTCATTCAGCGGTCCATGGGCTCGTGGACCGGGGCCGGTGACCTGTCGGGTCACTACAGCCGCCGCCGCAACCCGGTGCCGCTGGTGCAGCGCACCCATATCCGGGAGATCGACCAGCGGCACGACTTCGCCGGCGAGGCCATCGTCGCCCTCGACCGGGACGGCGTCCGCGCGGCCGTCCGGCAACTGCGGGACGCCGGCGTCCGCTCGATGGCGATCTGTTTCCTGTGGTCGTTCGTCAACCCGGAACACGAACTGGCCGCGGCCGAGATCATCCGCCAGGAGTGGCCCGACGTGTTCGTGACGACGTCGAGCGACGTCGCCCCGGTCATCGGCGAGTACGAACGCACCGCCACGACGATCGTCAACTCCTACCTCGGCCCGGTGATCAGCCGGTATGTGGAGCTGCTGGAGTCGCGGCTGCGCGACGCCGGCTTCACCGGTGACTTCACCGTCATGGACTCGGCCGGCGGCGTGATGGACGCCCGTCAGGCCGGCCGGCGCGCCGTCGAGATGCTGACCTCCGGTCCGGCCGGGGGAGTCCTGGCCTCGGCGGCGCTGGCCGCCCGGCTGGGTTACCGCAACGTCATCACCGGCGACATGGGCGGCACCAGCTTCGACGTCGGGCTGATCGTCGACGGCGAACCGCTCACCGCGACCAGCAGCATCGAGGGCCGTTACCACCTCGCGGTGCCCAAGATCCGGGTCACCGCGATCGGTGCCGGCGGCGGCAGCATCGCCGGCGTCGACAGCGACGGCATCCTCACCGTCGGGCCGGAGAGCGCGGGCGCGGTGCCCGGACCGGCCTGTTACGGCAAGGGCGGCACCCGTCCCACGGTCACCGACGCCGACGTGGTGCTGGGGGTGATCGACCCGGCCAACTTCCTCGGCGGCGCGTTCCCGCTCTATCGGAATCTCGCCGAGGAGGCCATCGCCAAGCACGTCGCCGAACCGCTGAACATGACCGTGCCGGAGGCCGCGGCCGGCATCCGGAAGGTCGCCGACAACCAGATGGCCGACCTGGTGCGCAGCGCCACCGTCCAGGAGGGGCACGACCCGCGGGACTTCGCGTTGTTCGCCTACGGCGGCGCCGGGCCCACGCACGCCTACGCGTACGCGCCGGAGGCCGACATCTCCACGGTGGTCATCCCATACACCGCGACGGTGCACTCCGCGTACGGTGCGGTGTCCTCCGACCAGTACCGCTCGGTGCAGCTCAGCGATCCGCAGCGGACCCCGCCGATGATCCGGGTGCCGTCCGAGCACATCGACCTCGACCGGATCAACGACCGCTTCGCCGAGCTGGAACGCCGCTGCCGCACCGAGCTGCGCGACGACCCGGCGATCACCACGAACCGGCTGCTGTACTTCCGCTACCGGCGCCAGGTCCACGAGCTGCCGATCGGAGTCCCGCCCGGCCCGCTCACGGCCGAGCGGTTCGACGAGCTCGCCGCGGACTTCCACCGCCGCTACGAACGCCTCTACGGCGAAGGGACGAGCCTGCCCGAGGGCGGCATCGAGATCAACACCTTCCGGGTCGAGGGCCGCATCCCCTCGCCGACCGCGCACGGATCGTCCAGTTCGGCGCAGCAGGCCGACACGCTCGAAGGAGCGCTGCTCGGACGCCGGGCCGTCACCTTCGACGGCGTGGCCCTGGACACCGCGGTCTACCGGGGCGAGGCCCTGCCGTCGCAGATCAGGATCACCGGCCCGGCCGTCCTCGAATACTTCGGCACCACCGCCGTGGTCGCCCCCGGCCAGTCCGCGGTCGCCGACCACGAAGGCAACGTCGTGATCACCACCCGCACCGTGAACGGAGCGCACTGATGTCCCAGCTGATCGCCGCCATGGCCTCGTCGCACGCGTACACCTTCTATCCGCCGGAGGAGTGGGACCAGCGGCGCGAGGTGAGCTACCAGCGCTACTCCCGGCGCCACGGCCGCCTTCCCCGCATCCCGGACGAGCTCGGCCAGGCCACCCTGGCCGACGACCAGGAGCGCTACCAGCGCCTGCTGGACGGCTTCGCCGAACTTCAGAAGGTCCTGGACGCCGCCCATCCGGACGCGCTCATCCTGATCGGCGACGACCAGCACGAGCACTTCGTCGACAACGTGCCGCAGTTCGCCATCTACACCGGCGAGCGGTTCATCTCCGAGGACACCGAACGCGGCGGCGTCGGCGAGTACACCGTCGACCGGGCCCTGGCCCGGCAGTTGCTCGTCGACGCCATCGACGCCGGCTTCGACGTCGTGGAGACCACGAAGCTCGACGGCGACCGGCTCGTCTCGCACGCCCACGCGCAGATCCTGTCGCAGCTGCAGCCCACCGTTCCGGTCGTCCTGATCTTCCTCAACGCCGTGCACACCCCCGCGCCGCCGCCGGGCCGTTGCCTGGCCTTCGGCCGGGCGCTTCGCGCCAGCCTCGACCGCGACACCGCCGGCCGGCGGGTCATCGCCTACGGTTCCGGCGGGTTGTCGCACTTCAGCTCCGGCTATCCGTACGAGGAGTACCAGGGCGCCGCCGACATGGGTTTCATCAGCGAGGACTTCGACCGGAGGGTCCTGGGCTGGATGCGCGACGGCACCATCGACCGGTTCGCGGAGCTGACCTCGCAGGAGCTGCTCGACAACGGCGAGGTCGAGCTGCGGCAGTGGATCACCCTGCTCGGCCTGATCGGAGAGGTGCGGCCCGAGTGGCTGGTCGACGAGACCTTCTACCGGGGCATCATGAACATGGGCGTCGGCTACTGGAAGGTCGGCGAGTGACCGCCACCGGCCGGTTCGCCGAGGTCGCCGGCATCACCCTGCACTACCACGAGGCCGGCTCCGGGCCGGTCCTGCTCTGCACGCACGGCGGCGGGCCCGGGGCGAACGCGTGGGACAACACGAAGTACGCCGTCGACGCGCTGGCCGAGCGGTTCCGGGTGATCCTGCTCGACCTGCCCGGCTTCGGACAGTCGGAGAAACACGTCAGCCGCGACGGCGTACCGATGGATGTGTTCCTGGCCCGGCTCAAGCGGGACTTCCTCGACACGCTGGGCATCGAGAAAGCCAGTGTGTACGGGTCATCGGCGTTCAGCGCGGCCGCGCTGCGGTTCGGGCTGGCCTACCCCGACCGCACCGACCGGGTGATCATCCAGGCCTACAGCCCGGTTCCGGAGACCGGCCCGCCGACGCCCGGCGTCGCCAGCCTCATCGCCTTCGCCCAGGACCCGTCGGCCGCGAACATGCAGCGGATGTGCGAGATGTTCGTGCCCCGCGAGGAACTGCGGACGGACGAGTTCGTCGCGGCGCGCTTCCGGGCGGCGACCGCACCCGGTCACCTGGAGAGCCGGCGGGAGTTCGCCATGTCGGCCAACAGCGACCTGCGGCCCGAGCTGCCCGGCCTGCGCGCTCCCGTACTGATCGTCTGGGGTGCCGCCGACCGCATGATCCCGGTCCACGGCGTACTCGATGGTCTGCGGTTGATTCCCGACGCCCGCGCCCACGTCTGGGGCGCAGACACCGGGCACTTCGTCGTCTACGAACACCCCGAGGAGTTCGCCGCCCTGGTGACCGACTTCCTCACGGAGAAACGATGAACCGCCGCACCGTGCCCGACCATCCCGGCGCCCCGGCCCGGATGCCGGGCATGGTCACCGGAGTCCGCGCGGGCGGGCTGATCTTCCTGTCCGCGCTGCGTGGCCGCGACCCCGACACCGGCCGGATCTCCGACGACACCGCCGAGCAGGCCCGGCAGGTCTTCGAGAACCTCACGGCGATCCTGCGCGGCGAGGGGCTCACGCTCCGGCACGTCGTCAAGGTCACGCTCTACCTGTCCCGGCTGGACTACCGGACCGCCTTCCACCAGGTCTGGATGGAGTACTTCGACCAGGACCCGCCGGCCCGTACGGCCGTGCAGGTCGCCGACGCCAACGCGGCCCCCGGCGGCAACGCGCATTTCGTCCTCGACGTGATCGCCCTGGCGGAATGAGACCCGGCCATGACCAACACTCTCACCGTTCTCTACCGCGACCCCGACCGATACCCCTACCTGGCCGTGCTGGCCCGCTGCGCCCGGCGCCGCGACCTCACCCTCGACCTGCGGCGCTGGGCCTTCGGACCGAAGGTCACCCGCACCGGCGAGGAATGGGGTGATCTCCTGGAACGCGAGGAGATCGACGTCATCGCCGAGAACTACTGGGGTCTGCAGACCTACCGGGCTCGCGGGGTGCCGTTCGTGACGCTGCTGTCGGCCGCGAGCGTCTGGACCGAACAGCTCCTCGTCGATCCGTCGATCACCGGCATCAGCCAGCTCGCCGGCACCCGGATGGCCGCGCGGGGGGTCGGCCCGCAGACCCTGTTCCCCGGCCTCTGGCTGTCCGACACCGGGCTGGACGCCGAGGTCGAGGTCATCCTCTATGCAGAGGCCGAAACGGGCCGTTGGGGTCATTGGCAGCGAGTCGCCGACGGCACCTGCCAGGCCTGCTTCATGACCCCGCTGTACGCCGAACCCGCGCGCGCCGCCGGGCTGGTGGAGCTGCCGTACGAGCCGTACGCCTTCGACGGTGGCCACGTGACCCTGACGACCACCGAAAACCTGGCCGGGTCGAAGCGTACGGCGATGCAGGCGCTCGTCGACGCCGCGTTCGACGCCTCCGCACTGTTCGACCGGGCGCCGCGGACCGTCCTGCGGATCATGCAGGAGGACTGTGCCGACCAGCTCGGCGAGCACTTCCCGGCGGCCGATCTGCCGCGCATCCTGGAGGTCCTGCGCCGCGAGCTGTCCCCGCAGCCGATCCCCACCGCCGCCGGCATCGCGACCGCGCACCGCCTGCGCCTGCGTCAAAGCCCCGATCTGGCCGGCTTCAACCCCTTGACCATGTGGGACCTCAGCTTCGCCCGTACGGCGCTGACCACCCCGCGCAACACCCTGGAGGACCTGCCGTGAACGACCACCCCGTAGCACTCGACCCCGTCGCTTTCGAGGTCGTCCGGCACCGCCTGCTCGGCATCACCGAGGAACAGGCCGCCCGGCTCAGCAGCATCTCCGGCTCCAAGCACGTCACCGAGATGTCCGACTACAACGTCGGCCTCTACCTGGCCGACGGCTCGGTGGCGACGATGGGCCGGACCATCCTGTTCCACTCCTCGTCGATGGCGGCGATGGTGCGGCACGTGGTCGCCGACTGCTCCGGCAACCCTGGGATCCGGCCGGGTGACATGTTCGTCGTCAACAACCCGTGGAAGGGCGCCGTGCACGGACCCGACATGGGGCTGGTCGCGCCGTACTTCGCCGACGGCGAACTCCTCTTCTGGTCGGGCGCGATGATGCACATGGCCGACATCGGTGGCATGCGAGCCGGCAGCATGGGGCTCGACGCGACCGAGTCCTACCAGGAAGGGCTGCTGCTGCCCCCGGTCAAGCTCGTCGAGGGCGGTGTCGTCCGCACCGACATCTGGAACATGATCCTCGCCCAGACCCGGTCCGCGGCCGCGATGGCGCTCGACCTCAAGGGCCTGATGGCGGCCAACCACGCCGCCACCGACGGCCTCGACAAACTCGTCGCCCAGTACGGCACCGGCACCCTGATGGGAGTCATGCGGCGGCTCATCGAACGCTCCGCCGACCGGATGCGCCGCCGCCTGCTCGAACTGCCGGACGCCACCGTCCGGGCGGTCGGCCGGCTCGACCACCGGACCGGCACCGATCAGATCCCGGTCGTCGCCGTGGAGGTCCGGAAGCAGGGCGAGCACCTGACCTTCGACTACTCCGGCTCCTCCGAGCAGATGCCGGACGCCACCAACTGCACCTGGGCCGGGCTCATGGCCGGGCTCTCCGCCGCGCTGCTGCCGACGATCGCCTACGACATCCCCTGGAACGAGGGGCTCTACCGGGCGATCACCGTCGTCTGCCCGGAGGGCAAGGTGTGCAACGCCCGGCCGCCCGCCGCCGTCAGCGGCAACATCGCCGGAGCCGTCTGGGAGGTCGAGATCGCCACCCTGACCGCCCTGTCCAAGTTGCTGGCCTGCTCCGACACCTACCTGAGCGAGGCGCAGGCGGCACCGGCCGGGCGGCCCAGCGCGCTGAGCCTGTTCGGCGTCAACCAGCACGGCGAGCGGTTCACCGGCCGGACCTACGACGTACTGGCGTCCGGCGGCGGCTCCTACGCCGACCATGACGGCGTCAGCACCCAGGGCCACCACAACATCGAGCGGGTACGGGTGTCGAACGTCGAAGCCCTCGAACTGGACTTCCCGGTCCTCTACCTCAGCCGTCAACTGGCTCCGAGCGCCAGTGGGACCGGCCGCCAGCGTGGTGGGCAGAGCCTCGGCGCCCTGCTGATCCGGCACAAGGGAACGCCGCAGGCCGGGCCGGTGGCCGGTGCCTGGGATGTCCCCGACTCGATGGGGATGTTCGGCGGTAACCCCGGTGCGGAGAACACGACGTACGTGGTGAGTGGATCGAACGTGCGCGACCTGCTGAGCGCGGGCAGCGTGCCCGCCCTCGAGTCGCTCACCGGCGACCGGCTGGAGGGTGCCGGGGCACCGCGGGTCCGTACGTTGCTGGACGACGACGTGCTGGTCTGGCGCGGCACCGCCGGGGCCGGCTGGGGCGACCCGCTGGATCGTCCGGTCGACGCGCTGCGGCACGACCTGGACCAGGGCGTGATCGATCCGGGCGAGGCCGCCACGGTCTACGGCGTCGTGCTCGTCGCGGGACACATCGATCCCACGGCGACCCAGCGGCGGCGTGACGACATCCGGGCCGCGCGGACGAGCTGGCCGGTGACGAGCCCCGACCGGGTCGCGCCGGTGGACTACCGGCTGAGCCGGGTGGCGCCGCTCGGCGACGTCCTCGAGATCGTCCGCGACCGCGACGGCGCCCACTTCGTGCAATGCCGGTGCGGCAACGTGCTCAGCCGGGCGGAGCAGAACTGGCGCGACCACGCCGGCGTCGGCACCTCCGCCGACCCCGGACTCCGGATGAACCCCCTGCTGGAGATGCGCGGCTACTGCTGCCCGCACTGCGGGGTCCTGCTCTCGGTCGACTGCTGCGAGGTCGGGTCCGCCCACCCGCACGACGTCGAACTCGACCTGGCCTGATCGCCATGGAGATCGAGAACATCGTCATGGACGGCGTGCCCGGCGTCATCGCCCGCCCCGCCACCCCACCCCGTGCGGGCGTCGTCGTCCTGCAGGAAGCCTTCGGACTGACCGGTCACATCCGGTCGATCTGCGGGCGGCTCGCCGCCGAGGGCTACACCGTGATCGCGCCGGCCCTCTACCACCGCGACGGCGCACCGGTGATCGACTACAGCCGCGTCGAGGAGGCCATGACGTTCATGGCGAAGCTCGACATCCGGGAGATGGAGTCGGACATCGCCGCCGCCCTCGCGGCACTGCGGGACGAAGGATTCGACGCCGCCCGTACGGCCGTTCTCGGCTTCTGCATGGGCGGCAGCGTCGCGCTTCACGGAGCCACCCGCTTCGATCTGGGGGCGGTCATCACCTTCTACGGCGGTGGTATCAGTGCCGGACGCTTCGGGATGCCGCCCCTCGAAGAGCTCGCGCCCTCGATCGGATGCCCGTGGCTGGGCCTCTACGGCGAGCAGGACCCGACCATCCCGCTCGACGACATCGAAGCTCTCCGCCAGGCACTCCAGCGGTCGCGGGCCGACACGCGCCTGGTCACCTATCCGGACGGCGGCCACGGGTTCAACTGCGACGAACGGCCGTCGTTCGTGCCGGCGGCGGCGGCCGCCGCATGGAGCGAGACGATCGCCTTTCTCGGCGAACGGGTCTCCGGATGACCGGCACGGAGGCCGCCCGGCGGCTGATCGCCGACGGATGCCGGGTGCTGGCCAACGAGGGGCTGGTGTTCGGCACGCTGGGCCACATCAGCGCCCGGCACGGATCGGGCATGCTGCTGCGAGCCCGGGGACCGGCGGATCTCGGCCTGCAGTTCAGCCGGGCCGAGGAGGTCGTGCCGGCCACGCTCGCCGGTGATCCGCTCGAGGAGAGCCCGTATCGGTTGCCCGTCGAGCATCCGCTGCACGGCGAGACCCTCCGCCTGCGCCCGGACGTCAACGCGGTCGTCCACGCCCACCCACCCGCGGTCGTGGCCTGCACCATCGCCGGGCTGCCGCTGCTGCCCATCGCCGGCGCGTTCGACATCCCGGCCGCCCGGATGGCCCACGACGGGATTCCGACCTACCGGCGGTCGGTCCTCGTCCGTACGCCGGAAATCGCCCAGCAGATGCTGGACGCCATGCGGGACCGGCCGGTCTGCCTGTTGGCCGGCCACGGCCTGATCGCGGTCGGCGACTCCGTTCCGCAGGCGGTCGCCCGAGCGATCGCGGTCGACAACCTGGCGAAGCTCACGCTGCAGATCGCCGCCACCGGTGCGCCGCTCGTCCCGATCGCGGAGGAGGACTATCAGGAGTTGCCGGACCTGGGCGGGGGTCTGAACGACGACACCGTCTGGCGGCACCTCGTCGCCCGGCTCCCGACCGGAGGAGTTCAGCAATGACCGAAGCGCAGGACATCGTGGCCATCCGGCAGGCGGTTCAGGATTGGGCGGTGTGGCGCGACGCCGGCCGGTGGGACCGGTACGCGACGCTGTGGCACAGCGACGGCCACATGACGGCGACGTGGTTCCCGGGCCCTCAGCCGATCTACGAGAAGGACCGCCTCGACCCGGTCGCTCCGGACGCGGTGCTCGGCCTCGACCAGGCTCGGCTTCGGCGGTGGCCGGAGGGCTACGCGCACCTCGCATACCTGCAGGAGGAGGCCGGCTTCACGGTGACGGACGGGCTGCCCGGACTCACCGGAGCCGCCGTCGAGCACCTGTACCGGGAAGGCGATGCCTGGCTGGAGGGCGCCAGGTCCCCATGGATCCGGGCCTGAACCCAGTACGAGCGGGGCTCGCGCGGTCATCGGCGGGGCCCCTTCGCGCTGGTGTGGGCTCTGTTCGGCGCCGGATGGATCCGGCGGTCGAGGCGGATGGCAACGTAGCCGAGGGTGGCGACGGCGGCGACGATCAGCAGGTCGGTGCCGGTGACCGGTGCGGTGCCGAGCAGCTCACGCAGCGGTGACGCGTAGATCGCGGCGAGTTGCAGCAGCAGCGCGGCGCCGACGGCGGCGAACAGCATCGGGTTGGCCCGGCTGCCGGGCCGGGCACGCGATCCCACGGCGACCGCGAGCAGGGTGAGACCCAGGGCCAGGAAGGTCAGGGTCTGCCAGGGCCGGTCGGTGGCGTGTGCCCATACGCCGACGCCGATGGTGACGGCGGAGATAACCGCGCCGACGCGCAGGATGCGCTGCCACAGTCCGGCGCCGAGCACGGTTTCGGCCGGTGGCGACCGTAGCGGTGCTGGGGCCGCTGGTGTCGGGTGTGCTGCGCTATCGCACCTCACCGACCAGCCTGAATCAGATCATCGGAGGCGATGCGGCCGTGCTCGTCGTCGTCGCACCGGTCACCGTCGCTGTCGGCGTCCTGGCGTGGCGGGGGCATCCGGCCGCACCGGTGCTCGCCCTGGCTCCGTCGATCTTGGTGGTCTACACCTACACCCAGCTGATCCTCGGCAACGAATTCCTCCGGTGGCCGGGCAACGTCGAGCGGTTCTTCCCGCTGATGCTCGCGGTGTTCGTCCTGGCCGCGGCACTAGCCATCCGGGCTTGGCACGACATCCCAGCGGCAGAGCTGCCCGCCACCTCGGCACGGGCGGACCGCACGGCCGGGGTCGTGCTGCTGACCATCGCCGCGTTCGTCGTCGTAGGCCTGCACCTGCCGAACTTCGTCGACGCGATGCGCGACCGGCCGAGCGGCGTGCAGTACCTGTCCAGCCCCACCGCGTTCTGGCTGGTCAAATTCATGGACCTGGGCATCGTCGTCCCCGCCGCGATCGCCGTCGGCATCGGCGCCCTGCGCCACCGGCAGTGGGCCCGCAAACCGATGTACACGCTGGTCGGTGCCTACACCCTGATCGGGGCGTCGGTGACCGGCATGGCCATCACCATGACCGCCCGCAACGACCCGGAAGCCTCCGCCACCGTCATCGCCGGATCAGCGCTGATGGCGGCCCTGCTGGCCGCGATCGGCTCTTACCTCTACCGGCCGCTGTTCCGGCGCCACCCGGCACGCTCCGGTGCATCCGCTCCCACCCACCGGAAGACGAGCACCGCATGAGCGAAGAGGCATCGCCGCCCGCCGACGTGACGCTGTACTGGCTGCCGCTCGGCGCCGGCGGCCGTTGCATCCGCCTCAACGGGCGCATCTTCGAAGCCCTGCAAGCACGTCACCAGCATCGACCCGTGCGCGACCTCTACCACTCCGCTCTCCAGGTGCGTCTGGGCGGGCACCGGTTCGTCATCTCGGGCACGGAAGGTATTGCGCCTGGTACCGCTCGTTCCCGCGCTCGTCTGGGGCCGCGACGAACGCCGTACCGGCGAGATGTGGAACTCCAACTCACTGACCGCCTGGCTTCTCGCCGGCAGCGACCACCGGATGAAGAATATCGGCCCACCCGCCCACGGCCGCGCACCCGGATGGCAGGCGGGCCTGGCAGTGGCCGGCCGGCGCAACGCTGCCCGCCAACACCGTGCGACATCTTCCGGGGTGACCCGGCATACCAGGCGAAGCTCTACGGTAGACCGTGGGCCACCTCGGTCATCCGCTATGGCCCGACTCCGGGCACCCGGACAACGGGCGAGAAAGCTCCATCGAGCGCGCTGGCGAAGATGAAGGCGGTATCCCTGCCCTCCGGCGCCATCCGTACGGTGGAGCCGTCGGCCAACGTCGTGGCGGTGCCCCGCAGGGTGAGGTCTTCGACGACGAGTCTCGATCCGGTGGGCCGGCCGATGAACGTCATGTACAACGTGTCGTCCTTGTGGGTGAAGGCCGCCGGCAGGCCGGTCGTTGTGGTCGCCGCCGCCTGACGCCAGGGCCGGGTGTCGTAAATGGCGTCGTGACTGGTGCGGAGCCATTCGCCGATGCCGCGCAGGCGATTCAGTTGTTCGGGGACGAGAACGCCCTCGCCGCCGCTGGGGCCGACGTTCAGCAGCAGGTTGCCGTTCTTCGCCACCGCCGTGATGAAGTCCGGCAGGAGTTGCTGTTCCAGGGAGGCGTAGTCGGCGTCGGTCTCCTCGCGGTTGTAGCCGAACGAGTTTCCGATCCCGCGTACCATCTCCCATTTCTTCCTCTGGATGGTCGGATACTGCGTGTACTCCGGCGTGGTGAAGTCACTGTGCGGCACCGACGGTTGCGTGATGTTGGAGGTGGTCAGCTCCGGTCTTGATTTGATGGCTTGCTTCATGAATGTGTCGAAGGTCCAGCGCATCGGCTTGAGGCCCATCGCGCGATGCCAGAAGCTGGTGGTGGTCCAGCGGTCGTTGAGAACCCCGTCGGGAACAGTGTTGTAGTAGTCGGCCATGAGGGCGGACAGGCGTTTCTGTCCGGTGGGCCACATGATGTCGTTCCACAGCAGGTCCGGCTGGTATCGCTGAATGAGTTCGCGAACCTGTGCTGGCGCATAGTTGGCGTAATCGTCACCATAGGGCAGGTAGGCGTAGTCGCCGAGGGTCCTGACGATCTTCCGCTGGAACGTCCAGTCCACACCGCCGGAGTAGTACACGCCGAATTTCATACCCTGTTTCCGGACCGCGGCAGCGAGCTCACCGACCAGGTCGCGCCGACTGTGCCAGTTTGATCGGTGCGGATTGACGACCTCCGTCGGCCACAGTGAATAGCCGTCGGCATACTTGGCCACCATCACGACGTAGCGCGCTCCGGCGTCGTGAAACGTCTTCGCCCACGCGGCGGCGTCCCAACTTTCGAGGCCGGCCTCGAATTGTTTCCCGAACTGTTCGTACGGCTTGGTGCCGTAGTGCTCGGCGTGGTGCCGGCCCGTCGGAGACGCCGGATCCTTCATCGCATTCGCATAATCCTCGGCGTACGGATGCGAAACCATCGCGTTGTCGTAATCGGTTCGCAGCACATCGGCGAAGGTCCCCTTCGGCGCATAGCCCGGGACCGAATCATCGCCACCACGACGACGGCGACACCCGCGCGCCACTTGTGCCGGCGAATGGCGGAACCGAGCCGCCGCAGACGCCGCCCGGGGTGGCGCGGGGCGCCTGCCGCCTCAACGGTCATGCGACATGCCACCCGGGCAATAGAACTCGAGGGTGGCCGGAGAGCATCGTCGATGGGTGGGTGAGGATGCGTCGCGGGCCGGCGAGAGGTGTTCCAGGAGCAGACCTGTCAACGACGTGCGTTCCATTGAGGACGCCTTCCGACAATTTCGCCATGATCGGTTTGCTGCTTGCCGCCGGGCCCGTTCGGAGCATTTCGGCGAGCCTTCCCGCAGAGTGCGAAGCAGACGCCGACCAGCAGGTATCGGTGGCCTGCGGATCAGGACTTCGCCCCGGCTGCAGAACGAGGTTCACGGCGGCGGGCAGACAGCCACCGGGGTCCCGGGCGACAACTCTTACCGTACGCGTACCCACGTACAAGTGCGCCGAGGGCCATGGCCGTTTCCGAGCATGCGTTGCCTTCCGGCCAGGCGTGACCTCAGGCGGAGGGCGGAACCTGCAGCCGGACCACCGGGAACTTCCGGTCGGTCTTCTTCTCGTACTCACGGGCGTCCGGCCAGTAGTCGCGCCAGATGCTGTACAGATCCGCCCATCGCGGATCGTCCGGCCGGACCACTTCGTACTCGACGGCGAAGGTGGCCGGACCGAGTTCGATCGTGGCCGGGCCGTCGGCGGATTCCAGATTGGCGACCCACTGCGGGTCGTCCGGAGCACCACCGAGGCTGGCGCAGACGATGTAGGCGGCACCGTCCGGGGCGGCGACGAGCGGGGTGACGTACTCCTTGCCGGACCGCCGCCCGACGTGATGCAGCAGGACGAGCGTCTTGCCCTCCCAATGCTGACCCACCACACCGTCGTTGGCGCGGAACGCATCGATGATCTGGTCGTTGAAGGAAGCCATGCCCATCAGCCTAGCCAACAATTGACGGTGACCACGGGACACCCGCCGGGCATGAGCGATCAGCCATGGGGTGTCGACGCGAACAACCCCCTTGATGAAGGCGGCGAGCCCACCGCCGTCGCGGACGGAAACCTCGCCGATCAGAAGGCCGGTGCCGACCCGACCGCCCAGGACGGCACCCGGTCTCCTGGGACAGTCTCCGACCGGGTGATCTCATACTTTCGGCTAGGCAAGGCTCACCTTTTCGGCTAGCCTCCCGGTATCGGTCAAGAAGGTGCCGAGCCCCCGACGTGTGATCACGACGTCTCGGTGCGCCGGCCCCTTCCGCCGGGTCTCTGGGCGCCATCGTCGTCTCGCATGTCACAGCCTGTGACGTTCCGCGCCGCGAGGAGACACCATGCGGACCACGACCTTCGCTCCCACCAGCGCCTTCCGGCCGGAAGCCGCTGCGCAACAGCGCTCGACCGACCGTACCGAAGAGGATGAGCGGGCCGGCCGGCTCACGCTGGCCCTCTCCGCGCTTCCGCCGTCCCACCCGGACCGGCCGTCCCTGCGTGAGCAGGTCATCGAGGCCTGGCTGCCGATGGCCTACCGGCTCGCCCGTCGTTACGCCCGGCAGGGTGACATGGTCGATGATCTGCGCCAGACGGCGACCATCGGCCTGATCAAGGCGGTCGACCGGTTCGACGCCGACCGTGGCATCGAGTTCGTGGGCTTCGCCATTCCGACCATCACCGGCGAGATCAAGCGTTACTTCCGAGACCGGACCTGGTTCGTGCGGGCGCCCCGCCGGCTGCAGGAGATGCGCCTGGCGATCGGGCATGCGCAGCTGGAACTCGGCCAGACCTTGGGCAGGTCACCGACGGTCGCCGACCTCGCCGCCCATTTGAACGCGTCCGAGGAAGAGATCCTGGAAGGACTCGAGAGCGGGTACGCCTACCGTGCGGTGTCGTTTTCCATGCCGATCGGCGACGAGTCGGGCTTCGAGCTGGGTGACACCCTCGGGGCCCAGGAGGACGGCTACGACCTGGTGGAGCTCAACGTCGCCCTGCCTCCGGCCATGGCCTGCCTGACCGACCGGGAGCGGCGCATCATCGCGATGCGTTTCTACGGCAACCTGACGCAGACGGCCATCGCCGAGCAGATCGGTGTCTCGCAGATGCACATCTCGCGGATCCTCGCCGGCGCCCTGGTCAAGCTGCGCCGGCAGCTCACCGAGACTGGGTAGACGGCGCGCGGCCGGGCCGCCGCCCTCGGACCGTGGATCGGCGCCGGGGTAGCCGATCAACGGCGTCGGTGCGGCTCAGGGCTTGATGTTCGGCGAGGCGCTCGCGACCAGGGCGATCGCGACGTCACGAAGCTTCCGATTGGTGTCCTGCGAGATCCGGGTGAGGATGGCGAACGCCTCCTCGGCGGTGCAGTGCCGGCTGCCGATGATGATGCCCTTGGCCTGTTCGATGACGGCGCGGCTCTGCATCGCGGTCTGCATCTGCTGGGCGAGGTTCGTCTGGGCGTCGTACAGGTGGGCGTTGGTGAGTGCGACGGCGGCGTAACCGGCGAACGTCTGGCCGAGGCTGACCGCGTCGTCGTCGAAGGCCTTGGCTTCGGTGGCGTAGACATTCAGCGCGCCGCTGATCTGCTCGTGCATGGGCAGGCCGATGGACAGGGAACTGTGGACGCCGGTCCGAGTTGCCCGGGCGGCCCATTCCGGCCAGCGTCCCTCGGTGCTCATGTCCGGCAGGGACAGGGTGGTGGCCTGGGCCGAGGCGTCGATGCAGGGTCCGCGCCCCTCGCCGTACTGCAGTTCGTCGAGGTCCAGCGCGAGTTGCCCGGTGTAGGCGGCCGTACGGGCCTCCTTTTTGTCGATCAGGGTGACGGAGACTTCTTCGGCGCCGGGGATGGTGCGTCTGGCCAGCTCGGCCACCTCGTTCAGGACGCCTTTGAGATCGGTTTCCGCGAGCTTGATCCGGCTGAGCCGCCCGAAGGCGTCGATGGGGTCCATGGGCTGCGAGTCGGTCATGTGGTGCTCCTAGCGGAGGTCAGGAGTGCGGCCGGTCACCGGCCCGGGTCAGGACCGACTCGGCGGCGGCGGTCAGCGACAACGAGGTCGTCGAGGCCCGCGAGCGTAGAACCGCGTAGGCGTGGTCGCCACTCGTGTGTTCGGTGCCCATGATCACGCCAAGGGCCAGCTGGATCCTCGAGCGCACGGCGAGCGCACCGGTCAGCCCGTCCACCAGATCGAGTGTTCCAGGATCGAGGTCGTCAGGTCCCGGCCCGGGATCGTCCTCGCCTTCGCCGGAGCTCTCGAACGCTCTCAGCACCGCCGCGCTCAAGGGCCCCATGGTGTGCGTGTCGTGGCCGTAGAGGTTGAGGGCCGCGATCGGTGTCCCACGGCCGGCGAACAGCGGGATGGACAGCGACGCGCGCAGGCCGAGCCGGTAGGCCTCGGCCCGGAAACCCGGCCAGTTCACGGTCGCGTCGATCCGCGGCACGGCGGTGGGCTCGGCCGTCCGCAGCGCGTCGAGGCAGGGACCTGAGTCTTCGGCGTACTGGGCTTCGTCGACGGCAAGCGCCATTTCGCTGCTCATGGCGACAGTGACATAGCCGTCCGTCCGGTGGGTGGTCATCGACGCATAGCTCACCGGTGGCAGCAGATCGGCCGCGAACTGGGTGATCGACCGCAGCAGAGCCGGCACGTCGGACCCGTCATCCGGTGTCCCCGCCAGGACGATGAGGGCGTCGGTCAGGCCGCTGCGGGGCCGGCCCGGCAGCGGCGGTGACGTCGATGGAGTTGCCACCCGTTCCTCCAGGAGCCGTAGTAGTTGTCGCCGTCTACCCCGCCTTCCCGCCGTCATGCGTGCGGCCTTCCCCGAGTGGTTCCCCTACAGCACGAAATTGAGCAGCACGGTCAGTACCACCGACGCCAGCACCGAAAGCACGATCATCGTGAGGCAGCCGGCCGGACCGCCGAGAAAGCGGACTTCTGTGTTCCCGATGCGCATGACACCGTCGTACCCCCAGGATGGTCTGCCATGCGCTCCGGGTGCCTGATCCGCCGGCCGATCAGACGTGGCGGCGCCGGACGGACTTTGTTTACCGTCCGGGGCCTGGCGAGGCCACTGTCGCGAACCGTGTCCCGGCGTGGTGAGCGAGTGCCCAGCCGGAGGACACCTACGCGTTCCGCGGCGTGCGGAATGCGGGGCGCCGCGGAGCGGGCCCGGATGGCCGACGCCCGGGCCGGCGATCTGCTGCGGATGTTCGGTGCCGACGAATCCCTCATCACCGAGTTGCCGTCCGCTCCGGCCCGCGCCGGACAACAGGCGATGCGGGCTGCGCAATAGGTCTTTTCATCTTCGGCGAAAATGACCGTTATTTGGTCACCGAAAAAGTGATACGTCGAGCCGCTTGCCGTTGTCGATGGCTTCGCGGTTCGGTGGTATGTGCGGAGATTATCCGGTTCTGGCGGTGAATTATGTCCGGAAAATTCGCCGGTCACGGGATCTCTTCCATCGACATACGTCATTTGACTGACGCTTTAGTTAACGCTAACTTCACGACCACGTAACTGCCGAAATATGCGCTGCGTATCGGTAATGGCAGTGGCCATGACGGAAAGGAACCCGATTCATGACAACATCTGCGGGCCGCCGCCTGCTCCGCCGGCCGTGGCAATCCCGGGGCTGGGCCGGGGCCGCGGCTCTGCTGCTGGCAATCGCCGGCGTGCTGGTCGTCTTCCCGGCCGCCGCTCGGGCCGCGACGGCGATCACCATCAACGGCTCGTCCGGCGGCCGGGTGTTCGACGGCGTCGGTGCGATCAGTGGTGGCGGTGGCAACAGCCGCCTGCTGGTCGACTACCCGGAACCGCAGCGCGGCGACATCCTCGACTATCTGTTCAAGCCGGGCTACGGCGCGGCGATGCAGATCATGAAGGTGGAGATCGGCGGGGACACCAACTCGACCTCCGGAGCGGAACCGAGTCACGAGCACACCCGGGGCGCGGTGAACTGCGACCGGGGATACGAGTGGTGGCTGATGGGCCAGGCGAAGGCCCGCAATCCCAACATCAAGTTCGTCGGGTTGTCCTGGGGAGCGCCCGGCTGGATCGGCAACGGCAACTTCTGGTCCACCGACTCGATCGACTACCTGGTCGCCTGGCTCGGCTGCGCCGCGTCGCACGGGCTGACGATCGACTACCTGGGCGGCTGGAACGAGCGCGGCCGGGACCTGAACTGGTACAAGAACCTGCGTTCGGCGCTGAACTCACGCGGCTACCCGAACGTCAAGATCGTGGCGTCGGACGAGTTCGGCTGGGCCTCCGCGGACGACGCGCAGCGCGACTCCGCGTTCGCCGCCGCCGTTTCGGTCTTCGGCAGCCACTACGTCTGCGGGTACCGCAGCGCGCAGACCACCTGCCCGAGCTCGACCAACGCGGTGAACTCCGGCAAGGCGCTGTGGGCCAGCGAGAACGGCTCGGACGACTACAACGCCGGCGCGCAGGCGCTGGCCCGCGGCATCAACCGCGACTACATCGACGGCAAGATGACCGCCTATCTGAACTGGCCGGTCATCGCGGCGATCACCCCGAACGTCCCCTGGTCGACGACCGGCGTGGCGGTGGCGCCGCAACCCTGGTCCGGCTACTACTCGATCGGCAAGAACACCTGGGTCATGGGACACACCACCCAGTTCACCGCGCCGGGATGGCGTTATCTGGACAGCTCCACCGGCTACCTGGGCGGTAACCGCAACAACGGCAGCTACGTCTCGCTGAAGTCGCCGAACAACAGCGACTACAGCACCGTCATCGAGACGATGGACGCCGGTTCGGCGCAGGACCTCACGTTCTCCGTGACCGGCGGGTTGTCGACCGGGACGGTGCACGTGTGGTCGACCAACGTCCGGTCGAGCAACACCGCCGAGCACTTCGTCAAGCGCGCCGACATCACCCCGTCGAACGGGTCGTTCTCGCTGACCGTCCAGCCCGGCTACGTCTACAGCATCACCACCACCACCGGCCAGGGCAAGGGCACCGCGGTCAGCCCCGCACAGGGCAACCTCGCCCTGCCGTACGCCGACGACTTCGACAGCTACGCGACCGGCCGGGAAGCCAAGTACCTGTCGGACCACCAGGGCTCGTTCGAGGTGGTCACCTGCGGCGGTGGCCGTACCGGTCAGTGCGTACGCCAGATGTCGGAGCAGACGCCGATCTTCTGGACCTCCGGTCACGCCGAGCCGTTCACGCTGCTCGGCGATGTGAGCTGGCGCAACTACACGGTGTCCTCCGACGTGATGCTGGAGAAGTCGGGCTACGCCCAGCTGATCGGCCGAGCCACCAACTACAACCACGAGAATCCGCAGAACCTCAACGCCTATTACCTGCGCGTTGCCGACAACGGCTCGTGGTCGATCCGCAGCAACAACACCAGCGGCAACCAGCGGACCCTGGCCAGTGGCACCGTGTCGGCACTGGGCACCGGCCGCTGGCACAAGCTGTCGCTGACGCTCAACGGCAGCACCCTGACCGCGGCCATCGACGGCGCCACCGTCGGCAGCGTGAGCGACACGACGTGGGTCGCCGGCCAGATCGGCTACGCCACCGCTCAGGGCGTGACCGCCCAGTTCGACAACCTGACCATCACCCCGCTCGGCGGCGGCACGAGCCCCACCGGCGCGATCCGCGGCGCCGGCTCGAACCGCTGCCTGGACGTCAACGGGCAGAGCCAGGCCGACGGGGCCACCGTGCAGATCTGGGACTGCAACAACGGCGCCAACCAGACCTGGACGGCAACCTCCGGCAACCAGCTGACCGTGTACGGCAACAAGTGCCTCGACGCCCCGAACGCCTCGGCCGGCGCCCGGGTGCGGATCTGGTCCTGCACCGGCGGGGCCAACCAGCAATGGCGGATCAACGCGGACGGCACCATCACCGGGGTCCAGTCCAACCTCTGCCTCGACGTGGTCAGCGCCGCCACCGCCAACGGCTCCGCGGTCGAGCTGTGGACCTGCACCGGCGGCAGCAACCAGCAGTGGATCCGATCATGAGGGACGGAAAGATGTCGATCTTCGGACGTACGGGGCGGGTCCTGCTCGCCGCCGCGCTCGCTCTCACCGGCGCCGTCGTGGCCCAGCAGCCGGCGCAGGCCGACACCACGGCGTTCCGTGGGGTGAACTGGGCCGACCAGCGGGACAACTTCGTCAACGGGGTGCTCTACGTGTCCGGCCTCGGCTCGGCCGACACGTACTCCTCGGCCTCCGTCGTCGCCGATCGGGTGGTCGGGCAGCTCTACTCGATCACCGGCGCCAACACCGTCCGGATGCCGATCAACGAGCCGACCGTCACCGGCTACTGGAACACCTACACCGGCGCGATCGACCAGGCACTGACGAAGGGCAAGGTCATCCTGGCGTACTGGGCCTACAGCGGCGGCCGCCCCGGTAACACCGCGGCCTACGACCGGATGTGGGACACCGTCGTCGCCAAGTACGCCGGCAACAGCAACGCCTACTTCGAAATCATCAACGAACCGTACGGCTACTCCACGACCGACCTGAACAACATGTACAGCACCTGGCTCGCGCGGCACTCCGACGTGCCGCGGGGCCGGATCATCCTGGACGGCGCCGGGCTCGCCCAGAACGTCCCCGCGGTCGGCCAGGACAGCCGGCTGAACGACACCCTGCTCGCCGTACACGATTATTCGTTCTTCGCCGGTTTTGAGGACGAGACCTCATGGGCGAACCACA
Source organism: Paractinoplanes toevensis (assembly GCF_018332695.1). Lineage (GTDB taxonomy): Bacteria > Actinomycetota > Actinomycetes > Mycobacteriales > Micromonosporaceae > Actinoplanes > Actinoplanes toevensis. The sequence continues at coordinate 1,484 of NZ_BOQN01000022.1, read as the reverse complement.
TCGCGAGCTCGATCGGCGGCTACGCCTCGCGCACCGTGGCCACCGAGTGGGGCGGCCCGATGGGCCCGGGCAGCAAGAACGGGGTCTCCTACGACACCATCGACTACAACATCCCGAGCGGATCGTTCTTCGCCGACTACCTCCGGGGTGTCAGCGGCAAGCTACGTGAACTCGGCGTCGGCAGCGTCTACTGGCCCGGCCTGCGCGACGGCGACTGGTACAGCCTGACCAAGCGCAGCGGCAGCGGATCGAACCTGAACCTGACGCTCACCAATCCCTCCGGCCTGAACCGCCTGCAGTACGCCTGGGGAATCGGCACCGGCGGCAGCACGACGGTCCGGATCGTCAACGCCGCCACCGGCCGGTACGCCGACGGCCTGGGCCGCACCACGGCCGGCTCCGACGTCGGCCAGGGGTCCGCCGCCACCGGGCCCAATCAGCAGTGGGTGGTCGAGAATGCGGGCACCTACGTGCGGATCAGGAATGTGGGCACCGGGCTGTACTTCGACGGCATGGGCCGGACCGCCAACGGCAGCGCCGCCGGCCAGTACACCGGCGGAACCTCGGCCAATCAGCAGTGGACGGTGGTCACCGACGCGAACAACGTACGGCTGCGGAACCGGGCCACCGGCCTCTATCTCGACGGCATGGGCCGGACGGCGAACGGGGCGAGCGCCGGCCAGTACGGCGATTCCACCAGCGCCAACCAGCGCTGGAAGATCGTCGCCGCGAGCTGAGGCCGGCGAAGCACCGCACGCAATCAGGCACGACATCAAGAAGGAAGCGCACAGATGAACGAAGCTCCTGCCCAGCCGAGATCCCGAACCCCTGGTCGGCTCAGGTTGTTGGCTGCCGGCGCCGTCGCCGTGGTGGCCGCCACCGCCTCGGTGGCCGTGGCCACCCTGGCCCATGCCGATCTGAGCGGCCCGCCCGGAACCACGTTGAAGGCCGCCGCCGAACGCAGTGGCCGGTACTTCGGCGCCGCGATGGGCGGCGACCGCCTCAACGACTCGGGGTTCCTCACGATCGCGAACCGCGAGTTCGACATGATGACCGCCGTCAACGAGATGAAGCCCGACGCGACCGAGCCCAACCGGGGCCAGTTCACCTTCGCCGCCGGTGACGCGATCTACAACTGGGCCGTCCAGCACGGCATGCGGGTCCGGGGTCATACCCTGGCCTGGCACGCCCAGCAGCCCCGGTTCTGGGGCACCCTCAGCGGCAGCGCCCTGCGCCAGGCGATGATCGATCACATCAACGGCGTGATGGCCCACTACCGGGGCAAGCTGGCCTACTGGGACGTGGTCAACGAGGCGTTCGCCGAGAACGGCGGCCGCCGGTCGTCGAACCTGCAGTCCACCGGCAACGACTGGATCGAGGTGGCGTTCCGCACCGCGCGGGCCGCCGACCCGTCGGTCAAGCTCTGCTACAACGACTACAACATCGAGAACTGGACGTACGCGAAGACGCAGGGCGTCTACAAC